>NZ_CP013747.1:630469-1260939 GCF_001484605.1 Pseudarthrobacter sulfonivorans
TGTCAGGCGCAGGAATGACCCGGCAAGCGCGAGCGGCAGCCAGTGCGCTGCGTCCTGCCACATCCGGTCCACCGGCAAGGCGCCGACGTCGAACCATTCCGGCCGGATCTCGGCACTTTCGGCCGGCTGCCCGGTCCAATTGGCTGCGACAAAGAGCCGCGAACTCATGTTCCACTCCGGGCGGGCAGGAAAATCGAAGGTCACGACGCCGGCGTCGCGCAGATCCTCCTGCCGGACCACAATCCCGGCTTCCTCGTGGACTTCACGGCAGGCAGCCTCTGCGTCTGTCTCCCCCGGCTCAACATGGCCGCCGAGGCCCACCACCTTGCCGCGGCCGAAGCCGGTCTTCTTCAGGCCCAGCAGGACCTGCGGCACACCGGCGGACTCACGGGTGAGAAAGCACAGGGTGACAGGGGTAAACGTCATGCCCCCAACCTTATAGCGTGGCCGCCGGCGTCAGCCCAGCGCCCGGGGGTGGGCTGCTGCGTAAATTTCCCTCAGTGTGTCAGCCGTAACCAGGGTGTAGACCTGCGTTGTGGTAACCGAGGCGTGCCCCAGGAGTTCCTGCACCACGCGGACATCGGCGCCGCCTTCGAGCAGATGCGTCGCGAAGGAGTGCCGCAGTGTGTGCGGGGAAACATCCTTGGTGACGTTGGCTTTGTCCGCGGCCGCCTTCAGGATGGTCCAGGCGCTTTGCCGGCTGATCCTGCCGCCGCGGGCGTTCAGGAACAGGGCGGGCGTTCCCTTGCCCTTCGCCGCCAGCAGTGGACGGCCGCGCACCAGGTACGCGTCCACAGCCCGCGCCCCATAGGATCCCAGCGGCACCAGCCGTTCCTTGGATCCCTTGCCGAACAGGCGAACCACGGCGGGCCCGGCTTCGGCCTCGTGCAGGGCGATGTCGTCAACGTCCAGGCCCACGGCCTCGCTGATCCTCGCCCCGGTGGAATAGAGAAATTCGAGCAGGGCACGGTCCCTGAGCCCTGTGGCGGTGTCCGTGCCCGCGGCTTCAAGGATCCGGGTGACTTCGTCGACGCTGATGGCCTTGGGCAGCCGTTTTCCCGGCATGGGCGGGTGGACGTCGCTGGCGGGGTCCGTCGTTGTGATCCCCTCCAGAGCCCAGAACTTGTGGAGCCCCCGGACGGCCACCACAGTCCTGGCAGCAGACCGGACGCCCAGGGCCGTGCCGCCGTCGGATCCGTCGTTGAGGGCCATCAGGAACCCCGTCACGTGGTGGCGGGTGATCTGGCCCGGGCCCTGGCAGCCCTCCGACGTCACGTAACGGGAGTAGCGCGCCAGGTCACGGCGGTAGGCGGAGAGTGTGTTGGCTGCCAGGCCGCGTTCCACGCCCATATGTTGCAGATACTCGGTGATGGCACGGTCGATGGCCGTCTGTGGCCGGACGGGCGGCGTCGGGGCTTCGGCCTCAGTGCTCGCCGTCATCAACGCTGGCTGGGGTGCGCAGGCCAGGGTGCATCCGCGGGGCGCAGTCCCGCAAAGCCGTCAGCTTTCGCCGCGGCGGCGGCCAGGATGCCGACGACGGCGGACGGGTTGTGCAGCCTGCCTTCCAGGACCGCGGCCACGGCGTCGTCCAAAGCGATCCAGTGGAACTCAATCTCGGCCTCCTCATCGGTCCGCTCATGGCGTTCTTGGTGAGGCACGTCGGTGAGGTCCCGGGCGAGGTAGATGCGGATGGCCTCGCTGGAGGAGCCCGGCGAGTTGAAGAAGTCCACCAGGACGTTCCATTCGCCGGCCGCGAGGTCCGCCTCCTCGGCGAGTTCGCGGGCAGCCCCCGCCACAAAATCCTCGCCTTCCACATCCAGCAGGCCCGCTGGAATTTCCCAAAGGTCCATGCCCACGGGGTGCCGGTACTGCCTGATCAGCAGAACCTCGCCGGCATCGTTCATGGGCAGGACGGCCACGGCGCCAGGGTGGTCAATGTAGTCCCGGGTCAGGGACTCCCCCGTTTCGCTCAGCTGGAAGCTGTCGCTGACCACATCCCAGATCCGGCCTTCGTAGACCTTCTCCGTAGACAGAAGACGGCGCGGGCTCGGTGCATCCGAAACCTGCCGTGCAGCTTGGGGGGTTTCAGGTGTGCCGGGCATCGCGCCGTCCTCTACTTATTCGGTTCTATTTTGCGGCAACCGTACGCAACGGCTTGGCTGCCGGCGCGTCCTGTGCTTTCTGGTGGTCCAGTGCGGCCTTGACGAGCCCGGCGAAGAGCGGGTGCGGCCGCGTGGGCCGTGAGCTCAGTTCGGGGTGCGCCTGGGTTGCCACGTAGAACGGGTGGACCTCGCGGGGCAGCTCTACGAATTCCACGAGCTTGCCGTCCGGTGACGTTCCGGAGAACACGAGGCCCTCGGCAGCGATCTGGTCGCGGTACTTGTTGTTGACCTCGTAGCGGTGCCGGTGGCGTTCGCTGACAGTGGTCTTGCCGTAGGTCTCTGCAATGACCGAGCCGTCGTCGAGCTTTGCCTCGTACAGGCCCAGGCGCATGGTGCCGCCAAGATCACCCTTGCCGTCCACGATGTCCAGCTGCTCTTCCATGGTGGCAATCACCGGGTATTTGGAATCCGGTTCGAACTCGGACGAGGAAGCTCCTTCGAGGCCCACCACGTTGCGCGCATATTCGATCACCATGCACTGCAGGCCCAGGCACAGGCCCAGGACCGGCAGCTTGGTTTCGCGGGCGTACTTCAGGGCGCCCAGCTTGCCTTCGAGGCCGCGGATGCCGAATCCGCCGGGAACGCAGATGGCGTCCACGCCGTCCAGGGACGCCACGGCGCCTTCATGGGTTTCGCACTCATCCGACGGTACCCAGCGGATCTTGACCTTGGTGTCGTTGGCGAAGCCGCCGGCACGCAGGGCCTCGGTCACGGACAGGTAGGCGTCCGGCAGGTCGATGTACTTGCCCACCAGCGCGATTTCCACGTGGTGCTTGGGGTTGTGCACTGCTTCGAGCAGCTTGTCCCAGCTGGTCCAGTCAACGTCCTTGAACGGCAGGTCCAGGGCGCGGACGATGTAGGAATCCAGTCCCTGCGTGTGCAGGGTCTTGGGGATGTCGTAGATACTGGGGGCATCCGGGCATCCGATGACGGCTTCGATATCGACGTCGCACATGCGGCCGATCTTGGCGCGCATCGGCTCTGGGACTTCGCGGTCCGAGCGGACCACGATGGCCTCGGGCTGGATGCCGATGGAGCGCAGGGCCGCCACGGAGTGCTGCGTCGGTTTGGTCTTCAGTTCCTGCGAGGGTCCGATGTAGGGCACCAGCGAGACGTGGACGAAGAAGACGTTGCCGCGGCCGATGTCCTGGCGGACCTGGCGGGCCGACTCGAGGAAGGGCTGCGACTCGATGTCGCCCACGGTGCCGCCAATTTCGGTGATGATGACGTCCGGCGCGTTCTTGCCTTCGGCCGGAAGCCGCATGCGGCGCTTGATCTCATCGGTGATGTGCGGGATGACCTGGACGGTGTCACCGAGGTATTCGCCGCGGCGTTCCTTGGCGATCACGGTGGAGTAGACCTGGCCGGTGGTCACGTTGGCTGAGCCCTCGAGGTTTTCGTCGAGGAACCGCTCGTAGTGTCCGATGTCCAGGTCCGTCTCGGCGCCGTCGTCGGTGACGAAGACCTCGCCGTGCTGGAAGGGGTTCATCGTGCCCGGATCCACGTTCAGATAGGGATCGAGCTTCTGCATAGTTACAGACAGGCCGCGTGCCCGCAGGAGGTGACCGAGGCTCGAAGCCGTCAGCCCCTTACCGAGCGAGGACGCCACACCACCGGTTACGAAGATGTGTTTGGTCGTCTTGGACGAGCCCGGGAACCGGGAATTTACACGGGAATTTGATCGCTGCACCACGGAATTCGAGCCTATCATCAATTGAGCCTTTCCCCGATCAGGAACTGTCTCCCCAAATGATCCAGTGTGCATGGCAAGGCGCCCTGCGATCAAGGGGTGTTCGCCCTCAGGCCCGCTGCGGCAGCAGTTTTGCGTCGTCCAGCAGCTCCTGGGCGTGTGCCTGGGCCGATTCCGAGTCCTCCTGGCCCGCCAGCATCCGGGCGAGTTCCCGCACACGCCCCGGGCCATCGAGGAGGCGAACATCACTGGACGTGAACCCGGTGGCGGTGCCGCCGTCGGCCCCCCTGACGGATGTCTTGGTGACGGTGATGTGCTGGTCCGCGAAGGCTGCCACCTGCGGCAGGTGCGTGACCACCAGGACCTGCACATGCTGTGCCAGCATGGCCAGCCGGCGGCCAATTTCGACGGCGGCCCGCCCGCCGACCCCGGCGTCCACCTCATCGAACACAAACGTGGGCACCGGATCCACCGCAGCCAGCACCACCTCGATGGCCAGCATCACGCGGGAGAGTTCGCCGCCGGAGGCGCCCTTGCCCAGCGGACGGGCCGGGGCTCCGGAGTGCGGCTGGAGCAGGAACGTGATCTCGTCCGCTCCATGCGGTGTCAACTGGGCGGCCGCCTCACGGGTGATCACCAGCGTGGCGTCCGCCATGGCGAGTGCCTTCAGCTCCGCGCTCACCCGGCCGGACAGGTCCTTGGCAGCCTTGGCGCGGATTTTGCTGACGGCGGCTGCCTGCGTCTGCAGTTCCGCTTCGGTCCGGACCACGTCCGCGTCCAGGGCTTCGATCCTGGTGGAGTCGTCCTGCAGCTCGTCGAAGCGGACCCGGGCGTTTTCCGCCCACACTAGGACTTCGTCAATGCTGGGGGCGTACTTGCGGACCAAGGTGGCCAGGGCGGCCCGCCGGTCCTCGATCTCGGCGAGCCGTTCCGGGCCCTCCGAGTCCAGGCCGGCCTGGTAGCTGGCCAGCTCCGTGGCGATGTCGTTAAGCAGGAAGCCCACTTCGGCCAGGCGTGCTGCGGCGGACCCGAGCTCGGCGTCATGCTCGGCCACGTGCTCCAAAGTTCTTTTCGCAACGTCCACGAGGGTGGTGGCGTCGCCCGCGTCACCGTAGTCTTCCGCGATGAGCGCCTGGTGCGCCGTGTTGGCTGCAATCCTGAGCTCTTCGACGTTGGCCAGTTTCACAGCCTCGGCCTTGAGGGACTCATCCTCCCCCGGCTGCGGATCCACGGTGCTGATTTCGGCAAGGGCGACTTCCAGCGACTCGGCCTCGCGGAGCCTGTCCCGGGCGGCGCTGCGAAGGGTTTCCAGCTCCGCCTGGCTGGCCTTCCAATGGCTGTAGAGCGCCTGGTAGGAGGCCATCGGGCCCGCCAGCGCATCACCGGCAAATTTGTCGAGGGCGCCGCGCTGGGCGGCCGCCCCCTTCAGCCTGATCTGGTCCGACTGCCCGTGGACCACCACGAGGGTTTCACCGATCTCCGCCAGAACGCCCACCGGGGCGGCCCGCCCGCCCAGGAAGGCCCGGCTGCGACCGTCCGCACCGAGGCGACGCGCAAGAATAAGCTCAGCGCCGCCGTCGAACTCCTCCACGTCGGCACCCGCTTCAACTGCCCGGGCAATCGCCGGATGCCCGGCGTCGAGCTTGAGGACGGCCTCCGCCGTGGCGCTCTTCGCGCCGCTCCGGACCGCGCCGGCGTCGGACCTCGCCCCCAGCAGGAGGCCGACGGCGGTGACCACCATCGTTTTGCCGGCTCCGGTTTCGCCGGTAACGACGCTCAGCCCAGGGCCCAGCGGCAGCGTGGCGTCGGCGATGACGCCCAGATCGCGGATTCTCAGTTCTTCAAGCATGGTTCACTTTGCGGTCGCGGGATCGGTATCGTCCTCCGGCTGGTCGCCGGAGGCAAGCTGGAGCGGCGGCCTGGGCCGCGGCGTCCGGACGATCGGGATGGGTCCGGTGTGGATGGTCTCCGACTGCGGTACAGGTCCGCGCCAGCCGTGGATGGGGAGTTCAAATTTGCGGACCAAACGCGCTGAAAAGGGCGTCTGGTGCGTCCTGGCCAGCCTGACCGGGGTGGCGGACTTGGTCACTTCAACCCGGGCGCCGGGCGGCAGGTCCACGGAGCGCCGGCCATCGCACCAGAGCACGCCCTGGGCACCGGTGCGCGTGAGGACTTCCACGGCCAGCCGGGACCGGGGCGATACCACCAGCGGTTTGGCAAAGAGCGCGTGGGCGCTGATGGGAACTATCACCAGGGCCTCGACCTCGGGCCAGACCACGGGTCCGCCGGCGGAGAACGCGTACGCGGTGGAGCCCGTGGGGGTGGCCACCACCACACCGTCGCAGCCGAAGGACGTCAGCGGGCGCTCGTCCACTTCGGTCACCACCTCGATCATGCGTTCGCGGTTGCCTTTTTCGATCGCGGCCTCATTCAGGGCCCAGGTGTGCCAGATCTTCTGGCCGCGGACCCAGACCTGGACGTCGATAGTCATGCGCTCTTCAACCGTGTAGTCGCGGCGGGCAATCCATTCCACCGTCTGGGCCAGGTCCGCCCGCTCGCTCTCGGCCAGGAAGCCGACGTGGCCAAGGTTGACGCCCAGCAAGGGTACGTCCACCTCGCGCACCAGCTCCGCGGCGCGCAGGATGGTGCCGTCACCGCCCAGGACCATCACCAGCTCGACGTCCGGCAGCTGTACGTGGTCGTGCAGGATCTCCACCGGTTGGCTGAGCTGCCCGAAGAATCGTTCCATGTCGCGCAGCTCAGACTCCTGCATGACGGGAACAATGCCGGAGTCATGCAGTTGGGCGCAGGCTTCCCAGGCGGCCTTCAGTGACTCCTCGCGGCCAGTGTGGGCAAGGACAAGTACTCGCCTGCTCATCGGGTTCCGCTTTCTAGTGGTTCGGCCAGATTCGGCCAAGCAATCCGTCAATGGCTGCGAGGCGCTCTTCGATCTTAGGCAGGTCTTGGGTCATCCTGCGCTTTATCCACAGGAAGTATTCGACGTTTCCGTCCTGGCCCGGCAGCGGGCTGGCCGCCAAGCCGCATAAGTCCAGTCCGGCGTCGAGCGCTGCATTGGCAACTTTTTCCACTGCCATCCGGCGTTCGCGCTCGGAGGTGACCACGCCGGTGCGGCCCAGCCGGTCCTTGCCGATCTCGAACTGGGGCTTCACCATCAGCACCAGGTCGCCGCCCGGCTGCGTGCACAGCGCCAGGGGCAGGACCACCAGGGTCAGCGAGATGAAGGAGAGGTCGGCCACCGTGAGTTCGACCTGGCCGCCGATGTCCTCCGGCGCCATGTACCGCACGTTCATGCCTTCATGCACGGCTACGCGGTCATCGGCGCGGAGCTGAGGGACCAGCTGGTCATGGCCGACGTCGACCGCCACCACGTGTGCCGCACCGCGCCGCAGGAGCACCTCGGTGAAGCCGCCGGTGGAGGCGCCGGCGTCCAGGCACCTCTTGCCGGCAACAGTGACCTCCGGGAATGCGTCCAAAGCCCCGGCGAGCTTGTGCCCGGCCCGGCTGACGTAGCTGTCCTCTTCCGTGTGCTCGACCGACAGGTCCTTGCCGTCGTCGACCTGGAGGGACGCCTTGGACAGGACCTGCCCGGCCGAGCTCACCTTGCCCTCGGCAATCAACGAAGCAGCGTGGGTCCGGGACCTGGCCAGGCCGCGGGCGACGAGCGCCTGGTCAAGTCGTGCCATGCTCAAGCTTCTCCTTCGCCGTTTGGGGCCTCTTCGTTCAACGCGTGCAGCAGGGCATCGTGGAGGTCGCTGTAAACAGCCTCATGCTCAGACACGGGCAACCGTTCGACGCCGTCCAGCGCGGCCGTTATCGCCGCAATGGATGGATCGGTGGTTGCCGGCGCCGCTGTGTCCGGCCACTCCGGCGTTGGCTGGGCTGCTTCCGGATGGTGCGCTTCGTTCAGCTCAGTCATTGGACCAGTCTAATGATTGCGCCACTCGAGTTTGGGTTCGGTGGGAAGGGCGGCGTCGGGGACCGCAGTCCACCAGGCGGCGCAGGCGGCCCGCCACGAATCCAGGTCACCTTCGCTGCCGCTGACGTGTATGGTGTCACCGCTGACCCGCGCAGTGGAGGCCCCGCAGCGGTGCGTTCCGTCAGTGTGGTCCAGCGCCGGGTAGGGGCGGTGGAGGTCGCTGAGGGAATTGATGATGTAGTCCGGGCGTTCCGCAGTGCGTGCGGCCAGGATGGTAGCTGTGGTGTCGACGCCGGTCAGCACTGCCACCGTGGCAAACCCGGCGTTGTTGCCGCCGAGGATGTCGGTGTCCAGACGGTCGCCCACCACCAGCGGGCGGTCAGCCGCGAGCCGTTTGGCGGCGGCGTGGAAGAGCGGGGCCTCCGGCTTGCCGGCAACCCGCGGCGTCTGTCCGGTGGCGGCGGCTACAGCAGCCACGAGGGTGCCGTTGCCCGGGGCTATGCCGCGTGCCTGCGGAATGGACATATCGGTGTTGGTTGCGATCCACAGTGCTCCGGCCGACACGACGTACGCCGCCTCGGCAAGATCTTTCCAGCCGATCCCGGGATTGAATCCCTGGACCACGGCTACCGGATCCTCGTCCTGGCTGTGGACAGGCGTAAGTCCCACCAGTTCGATTTCCTGCGCCAGTGCGGGGCTGCCGGTGATCAGCACCCGCGCTCCGGGGGCGACGAGTGACGCAAGGAGTTCGGCCGCGGCCTGCGAGGAACTGACCACCTGCTCGTCGTCTGCCGGTGCACCCAGTTCACGGAGATGCGCCGCTACCTGCGCCGGGGTGCGGGAGGCATTGTTGGTGACATACCCCAGGCCAATGCCCAAACCCTCCAGTTGCTGCAGCGAGTCCACGGCGCCGGGGATCGCGTGCTGCCCGGCGTAGACCACGCCGTCCAGGTCCGCCAAAAGGGCGTCGAACAGGGAAATCAGTGGAACTTCAGTCATAGCGGGCTAGCTGTCCCGTCCTTCAGAGTGGCCATCAGTGGCGTTGTTGCTGTCGTCTGCTTCGCTGTGCTCTTCTTCATCACGCTCGGCCTCATCGCGCTCGGCGTCGCCGGCTTCCAGCTCATCTGCTTCGAGGGAATCCTCGTCAGACTCGGCGTCATCGGACTCGAAGAAATCCGATTCCACGTCGTCGATGTCTGCATCCACGGCGGCGGCCTCAACGGCAGTATTGTCCGCGGCTGCTTCGGTCCGGGCAGCAGGCGTCGATGCAGCGGCTTCGGGGCCTGCGGCAGCGCGCTCCAGCAGACGCCGGCGCTGAGCTTCCTCGCGGGCTTCCTCTTCCTCGTCCCAGCCGAGGTCCACGATATCGGGTTCCTCATCGACGCCGAGGCCCAGGGCATTTTCAGCCACAATTGCCTGGTTCTGCCATTTTGCCGCCTCATCTTCGCGACCAACGGCCGACAGGGCGTTTGCGTACGCCCGGAACAGCCGCGGGCTGTAGGAGAAGGCACGGTTCATGTCTAGCTGGGCTATTTCAAGTTCAGCCACGGCGGCGTCCAGCTGCCCGAGGTCGGACCGTGCCCCGGCCGCCACGATGGCCAGCTCAACTTTGCCGGGGGCGTCCAGGTCTTTGGCTTCCTCGGACCGCACCACGTCAAGGGCACGGTCAGGCCGGCCCAGTCCGCGTTCACAGTCTGCCATCACGGGAAGGTGGACGTTTGAACCGCTGATGCGGCGGTAGGTCCGGAATTCGCGCAGCGCTTCGCCGTAGTGTCCTGCCGCGTAAGCAGTGAGGCCGACGGCTTCACGAACGGCAGCCAGCCGGCCACCACGCCGGCTCGCGGCGAGGGCATGCTGGAAAGCCAGCTCGGGCTCTTCGTCGATCAGGCGTCCGGCCATAACCAGGTGGCGGGCAACCCACTCGGCGCTCTTGTCTTCCAGGGTCTTGATCTGGTGCTGCGTAGCGCGGTCAAGCTCCTTGCCCGTGACATCCTCATCGATTTCCGGGGAACGTTCGCGGTCCGGGCGGTTGGCGCTGCGAAGATCACGCGCGTTGGGTACACGGACCGGGCGGTCTTCCGCACGGTCCCTGCCGAACTGGCGGGGGCCGGAATCACCACGGTCGAAGCTGCGGGGGGCACGGTCCTGGCGGTCACCGAACGGCTTGCGGTTGTCGCCGCCGGAGAACCCACGACGCTCACCGTCACCTTCGCGGCGCGGACGATCACCAAAGGACTTGTTGTCACGGTCACCGTAAGGCTTGCGTTCGCCACCGCCGCTGAAGGGCTTCCGGTCTCCGCCGCCACTAAAGGGCTTGCGCTCTCCGCCGCCGAAGCTGCGACGCTCGCCGTCACCTTCACGGCGCGGACGGTCACCATAAGGCTTGTTGTCGCGGTCACCATAGGGTTTGCGTTCGCCGCCGCCTGTGAACGGTTTCCGGTCCCCGCCGCCGCTGAAAGGCTTTCGCTCTCCACCACCGAAGGTCCGACGCTCACCGTCACCTTCACGGCGCGGACGATCACCATAAGGCTTGTTGTCGCGGTCACCATAGGGTTTGCGTTCGCCGCCGCCTGTGAACGGTTTCCGGTCCCCGCCGCCGCTGAAAGGCTTTCGCTCTCCACCACCGAAGGTCCGACGCTCGCCATCACCTTCACGGCGCGGACGGTCACCATAAGGCTTGTTGTCGCGGTCACCATAGGGTTTGCGTTCGCCGCCGCCGCTGAAAGGCTTGCGCTCGCCACCGCCACCGAAGGTACGACGCTCGCCATCACCTTCACGACGCGGACGATCACCAAAAGGCTTACGTTCGCCGGAACCAGGCGCGCGCTTCGGAGCCTCTGGGTTACGGTCTTCGCGGGAACGGAATCCCCGCGGGTCGCCGCCAGAATTGTTGTTGCCGCGGAAAGGACCGCGGTCGTTGCCTCCGCGGTTGCCGCCGTTGTGCTCAGCCATGGGATTCCTCCTGTTATGAGCCGACCACTGGCGCAATCGCAGCCGCTCGTTCCGTGTTTCGTTTTCCTACGCAACCCGAAATCAAGCGCTTCGAAGTCCGTACATCTCAGTCAATTCTAGGCGAGACCCCACCAACAGATGACATGGATCCGTCTCCAGGTCGCCGTCGTGGGAATGTTCACACTCCCCAGGTGACGCTCGCGCAGTTTCTGCGGGTTTCCGGCGGACGCTCTCGCACTTCCTGCACGTTTCGGGGTGACGCTCTGCCACTTTCGCGTGCTGGATCGTGCAGTGCACGACGGCGGCGGGTCGGGTGGGTGCGGGCCGGGGCTTGCTGCGGGTGGTGGGTGGGGGTGTCCAAATTCACTGCAGGATGTGAGGGAGCGTCCCGGGCTGGTGGGTGCGGCGTTTTCGGTGGGGTGCCGGGCTGGTCCTGCGTTTGGGGGGGTGTTTGTGGTGTGGTGGTTAACGTGGGAGAGCCCCCCAACCTGGTGGTTGGGGGGCTCTCGACCGTTTTAATGATGTTCCGGCGGTGACCTACTCTCCCACACCCTCCCGGGTGCAGTACCATCGGCGCTGTGGGTCTTAGCTTCCGGGTTCGGAATGGGACCGGGCGTTTCCCCCACGCTATGACCGCCGTAACCCTTCGACCCGTCACACCCGAAGGGGGTGTGTGGGAAATCTGGTTACAACATGCTTTCTGCAACTTTTGGTTGCAGGTGTGGTGTTGTTATTGTGTTGTGTTTTTTGTTCCCTGCAACGTGCCCGTGTCGGGTTTGTTGTTTGGGAACCACATAGTGGACGCAAGCAGTCTTGTTATCTTTTTACCAGTGCTTGGTGTGAACGTCTTTTGAAATCCGTTCACGCAGTGGTGTGTGGTGTAAGTTATCGGCCTATTAGTACCGGTCAGCTTCACGAGTCGTTAGTCCTCGCTTCCACATCCGGCCTATCAACCCAGTGGTCTGGCTGGGGGCCTCTCACACACAAGGTGTATGGAAATCTCATCTCGAAGCGAGCTTCCCGCTTAGATGCTTTCAGCGGTTATCCCATCCGAACGTAGCTAATCAGCGGTGCACTTGGCAGTACAACTGACACACCAGAGGTTCGTCCGTCCCGGTCCTCTCGTACTAAGGACAGCCCTTCTCAAATTTCCTGCGCGCGCAGCGGATAGGGACCGAACTGTCTCACGACGTTCTAAACCCAGCTCGCGTACCGCTTTAATGGGCGAACAGCCCAACCCTTGGGACCTACTCCAGCCCCAGGATGCGACGAGCCGACATCGAGGTGCCAAACCATGCCGTCGATATGGACTCTTGGGCAAGATCAGCCTGTTATCCCCGAGGTACCTTTTATCCGTTGAGCGACGGCCATTCCACAATGTACCGCCGGATCACTAGTCCCGACTTTCGTCCCTGCTCGAGATGTCTCTCTCACAGTCAAGCTCCCTTGTGCACTTACACTCGACACCTGATTGCCAACCAGGCTGAGGGAACCTTTGGGCGCCTCCGTTACTTTTTAGGAGGCAACCGCCCCAGTTAAACTACCCATCAGGCACTGTCCCTGACCCGGATTACGGGCCGAAGTTAGATGTCCAAAGTGACCAGAGTGGTATTTCAACGATGACTCCACCCGAACTGGCGTCCGGGCTTCAACGTCTCCCACCTATCCTACACAAGCCACTCCGAACACCAATACCAAACTATAGTAAAGGTCTCGGGGTCTTTCCGTCCTGCTGCGCGTAACGAGCATCTTTACTCGTACTGCAATTTCGCCGAGTTTATGGTTGAGACAGCGGGGAAGTCGTTACTCCATTCGTGCAGGTCGGAACTTACCCGACAAGGAATTTCGCTACCTTAGGATGGTTATAGTTACCACCGCCGTTTACTGGGGCTTGAATTCTCAGCTTCGCCGTAAGGCTAACCGGTCCTCTTAACCTTCCAGCACCGGGCAGGAGTCAGTCCGTATACATCGTCTTGCGACTTCGCACGGACCTGTGTTTTTAGTAAACAGTCGCTTCCCCCTGGTCTCTGCGGCCCCGATCCCCTCCCACCAGCAAGTGGTGTTCAAGGTTGGGGCCCCCCTTCTCCCGAAGTTACGGGGGCATTTTGCCGAGTTCCTTAACCATAATTCTCTCGATCGCCTTAGTATTCTCTACCTGATCACCTGTGTCGGTTTGGGGTACGGGCGGCTAAAACCTCGCGTCGATGCTTTTCTCGGCAGCATAGGATCACCAAATCCCCCCGTGAGGGGGTCCCATCAGATCTCAGGCATCATGAACGGCGGATTTGCCTACCGTTCGCCCTACATCCTTAGACCGGGACAACCATCGCCCGGCTTGGCTACCTTCCTGCGTCACACCTGTTAATACGCTTGCCTCCCAGGATCAGGTCCCGCGCTCCACCAAAACCCACATCACCCCGAAGGGTGGGCGGGCAGGTATCGGGCGGTTAGTATCCCCTGTTCAACATGGACGGTTTTTCGCCGGTACGGGAATATCAACCCGTTGTCCATCGACTACGCCTGTCGGCCTCGCCTTAGGTCCCGACTTACCCAGGGCAGATTAGCTTGACCCTGGAACCCTTGATCATTCGGCGGACGGGTTTCTCACCCGTCTTTCGCTACTCATGCCTGCATTCTCACTCGTGTAGGCTCCACCGCTGGTTTACACCGCGACTTCACTGCCCACACGACGCTCCCCTACCACTCCAGACGCCTGAACCAACCCACAAGGGGCGGCTTAGCTAATATCTGAAATCCACAACTTCGGCGGTGTACTTGAGCCCCGCTACATTGTCGGCGCGGAATCACTTGACCAGTGAGCTATTACGCACTCTTTTAAGGATGGCTGCTTCTAAGCCAACCTCCTGGTTGTCTTCGCAACTCCACATCCTTTCCCACTTAGCACACGCTTAGGGGCCTTAGTTGGTGGTCTGGGCTGTTTCCCTCTCGACTATGAAGCTTATCCCCCACAGTCTCACTGCTGCGCTCTCACTTACCGGCATTCGGAGTTTGGCTGACGTCAGTAACCTTGTAGGGCCCATTAGCCATCCAGTAGCTCTACCTCCAGCAAGAAACACGCAACGCTGCACCTAAATGCATTTCGGGGAGAACCAGCTATCACGAAGTTTGATTGGCCTTTCACCCCTACCCACAGCTCATCCCCTCCATTTTCAACTGAAGTGGGTTCGGTCCTCCACGACGTCTTACCGTCGCTTCAACCTGGCCATGGGTAGATCACTTCGCTTCGGGTCTAGATCACGCCACTGCAACGCCCTATTCAGACTCGCTTTCGCTACGGCTTCCCCACACGGGTTAACCTCGCGACGTAACACTAACTCGCAGGCTCATTCTTCAAAAGGCACGCCGTCACAACTACAAGGTTGCTCCGACGGATTGTAAGCACACGGTTTCAGGTACTGTTTCACTCCCCTCCCGGGGTACTTTTCACCTTTCCCTCACGGTACTGGTCCGCTATCGGTCATTAGGGAGTATTTAGGCTTATCAGGTGGTCCTGACAGATTCACACGGGATTTCTCGGGCCCCGTGCTACTTGGGATACTCTCCAGGCGGCACAAAACATTTCGGTTACGGGGCTCACACCCTCTCTGGCCGGCCTTTCAAGACCGTTCACCTATGCCTGCACATCACACCTCACCAGTCCGGCAGAACTGGTATGGAAAGTCCCACAACCCCGACCATGCAACGCCCGCCGGCTATCACACATGGAACGGTTTAGCCTGATCCGCGTTCGCTCGCCACTACTGACGGAATCACTATTGTTTTCTCTTCCTGCGGGTACTGAGATGTTTCACTTCCCCGCGTTCCCTCCACGCACCCTATGTGTTCAGATGCGGGTCACCAGGCAGCTCGCGCCCCTGGCGGGGTTTCCCCATTCGGACACCCTGGGATCACAGTCCGGTTATCGACTCCCCCAGGCTTATCGCAGATTCCTACGTCCTTCTTCGGCTCCTAATGCCAAGGCATCCACCGTGTGCTCTTAAAAACTTGACCACAAAAGATCAAAAACGCTAATTTTCGAGAGAACCATGAAAACCACCCACACCCCAAAAGAGTGCGGACAGATCCAGGTTCATAATTCTTGGAAATTGCTTCTTATAAAAGATGCTCGCGTCCACTATGTAGTTCTCAAACAACAACCCCGTACCACACACCCCACACACAACCCCAAAAGGGTCAACCGTGTGATCGATGCAGCCAGGAAACCAGAAACAAACAAACCCGACAGACGACACCGCAACCCGTAAGCTGCAACCCCATCCCCCGGCCCTGTTGCCTCAGGACCCAACAGTGTGCCAAACACTAAACCACCCACCCCCAACCCACACCGTTCCAGGACACCCCCAAGAGGGAATCCGTACTGGGCAAGGAAAGAAACAAGCGGCCGCTATTCGTTGATATTCCACCCTTGAGCACCCGCCGCAGAACAAACGTCTGCGCAACGGGCATATACTCCTGACAAACCCCCACACCACATACATGGCATGAACAATCTGTAGGTGCTCCTTAGAAAGGAGGTGATCCAGCCGCACCTTCCGGTACGGCTACCTTGTTACGACTTAGTCCCAATCGCCAGTCCCACCTTCGACAGCTCCCTCCCACAAGGGGTTAGGCCACCGGCTTCGGGTGTTACCAACTTTCGTGACTTGACGGGCGGTGTGTACAAGGCCCGGGAACGTATTCACCGCAGCGTTGCTGATCTGCGATTACTAGCGACTCCGACTTCATGGGGTCGAGTTGCAGACCCCAATCCGAACTGAGACCGGCTTTTTGGGATTAGCTCCACCTCACAGTATCGCAACCCTTTGTACCGGCCATTGTAGCATGCGTGAAGCCCAAGACATAAGGGGCATGATGATTTGACGTCGTCCCCACCTTCCTCCGAGTTGACCCCGGCAGTCTCCTATGAGTCCCCGCCATAACGCGCTGGCAACATAGAACGAGGGTTGCGCTCGTTGCGGGACTTAACCCAACATCTCACGACACGAGCTGACGACAACCATGCACCACCTGTAAACCGACCGCAAGCGGGGCACCTGTTTCCAGGTATTTCCGGTTCATGTCAAGCCTTGGTAAGGTTCTTCGCGTTGCATCGAATTAATCCGCATGCTCCGCCGCTTGTGCGGGCCCCCGTCAATTCCTTTGAGTTTTAGCCTTGCGGCCGTACTCCCCAGGCGGGGCACTTAATGCGTTAGCTACGGCGCGGAAAACGTGGAATGTCCCCCACACCTAGTGCCCAACGTTTACGGCATGGACTACCAGGGTATCTAATCCTGTTCGCTCCCCATGCTTTCGCTCCTCAGCGTCAGTTAATGCCCAGAGACCTGCCTTCGCCATCGGTGTTCCTCCTGATATCTGCGCATTTCACCGCTACACCAGGAATTCCAGTCTCCCCTACATCACTCTAGTCTGCCCGTACCCACCGCAGATCCGGAGTTGAGCCCCGGACTTTCACGGCAGACGCGACAAACCGCCTACGAGCTCTTTACGCCCAATAATTCCGGATAACGCTTGCGCCCTACGTATTACCGCGGCTGCTGGCACGTAGTTAGCCGGCGCTTCTTCTGCAGGTACCGTCACTTTCGCTTCTTCCCTACTGAAAGAGGTTTACAACCCGAAGGCCGTCATCCCTCACGCGGCGTCGCTGCATCAGGCTTTCGCCCATTGTGCAATATTCCCCACTGCTGCCTCCCGTAGGAGTCTGGGCCGTGTCTCAGTCCCAGTGTGGCCGGTCACCCTCTCAGGCCGGCTACCCGTCGTCGCCTTGGTGAGCCATTACCTCACCAACAAGCTGATAGGCCGCGAGTCCATCCAAAACCACAATAAAGCTTTCCACCCCCCACCATGCGATGAGGAGTCATATCCGGTATTAGACCCAGTTTCCCAGGCTTATCCCAGAGTTAAGGGCAGGTTACTCACGTGTTACTCACCCGTTCGCCACTAATCCCCCCACAAGTGAGGTTCATCGTTCGACTTGCATGTGTTAAGCACGCCGCCAGCGTTCATCCTGAGCCAGGATCAAACTCTCCGTTGAAGTAAAACAGACACAACCACCAACCCCGGAAATAACAGGATAAAATGGCTGCACAAAATTTGAAACCAGCTGTAAAAACCAGACCACACCACGGGGTGGCATAATCCAGTCAATTCAACCAATTCAATACAATAAATTGGTATCAACAAACTTGGCACACTATTGAGTTCTCAAACAACAGACACATTCGAATAATTCCCGAAACAATTCATATTCAAATGAATTCTTTTGTTTCGCTTTTCTTCGCTGCGATGTTTATAGCTTATTTCATTCTTATTCACTTTGCAAATCCGGGTTATTTTCCCGATATTCACTCTGTGGAACGAATCCGCCCATCAGAAAGTGAAGCTTTTCATCATTTTCGTGCTTTGCACACGATGAATTGCTTCTCTTGTGAAGGGGGTTTGTCACCACTCAACGGCGGCGACTCAGAAAACAATACACGCTCCCCCGAGGCCGTGCAAATCGGCTGCGGAGGAGCGTGAATGGGGGCTTGGGAAGGCTAAGGAACCAGGACTTCGACAGTCGCGAGATTCTTCTTGCCGCGGCGCAGGAGCAGGTACTGGCCATGCAGCAGCTCCGATTCGGAGATGACAGCTTCCGGGTCGGACACCTTCTCGTTGTTTACATAGGCGCCGCCTTCGCCGACGGTCCGCCGGGCCGCGGACTTGCTCTCCGACAGGCCGGATGCCACCAGCAGGTCAATGATCCCGAGGCCATCCACCTGGATGCGGGCGGAAGGAAGCTCCGACGTGGCTGCCTCAAGCGTGGGCCGGTCCAGGGCGGACAGGTCACCGTTGCCAAAAAGTGCAGCGGACGCCGCGATGACTTTCTCCGTTGCCTCCACACCGTGGACCAGGGAAGTCACTTCGAACGCCAGCTTCCGCTGGCCTTCCCGTGCAAACGGACGTTCGGCCACGGCAGCTGCCAGGGTTTCGATTTCCGCGCGGCTCAGGAAAGTGAAGACCTTCAGCCGGTCCACCACGTCAGAGTCGGCGGTGTTCAGCCAGAACTGGTAGAAGGCGTACGGGCTGCACATGCCGGCGTCGAGCCAGATGGCATTGCCTTCGCTCTTGCCGAACTTAGTGCCGTCCGAGTTGGTGATCAGCGGCGTACCCAGGGCGTGGACGCTCTTACCCTCAACCTTGCGGATGAGTTCAGTGCCGCTGGTGAGGTTGCCCCACTGGTCCGAGCCGCCGGTCTGCAGCATGCAGCCGTAGTCGCGGAACAACTGGAGGTAGTCCATGCCCTGCAGGATCTGGTAGCTGAATTCGGTGTAGCTGATGCCCTCGTCCGAACTGAGGCGGGACGCAACAGCATCCTTGCGGAGCATGGTGCCGACCCGGTAGTGCTTTCCGATCTCGCGCAGGAAGTCGATGGCGCTCAACGGCGCGGTCCAGTCGAGGTTGTTGACCATGCGGGCGGCGCTGGCACCATCGAAGCTGAGGAAGCGGCGGACCTGGGCCTGCAGGTAGCCCACCCATTCGTTAACGGTGTCCTTGGTGTTCAGCGTGCGCTCGGCGGTGGGCCGCGGATCGCCGATCAGTCCCGTGGATCCGCCCACCAGTCCCAGCGGCTTGTGCCCTGCGAGCTGCAGCCGGCGCATAACGAGGAGTTGGACCAGGTTGCCCAGGTGCAGGCTCGGCGCGGTGGGGTCGAATCCGCAGTAATAGGTGATCGGATCACCGGCGAGGAGCTTTTCCAGTTCCTCTTCATCGGTGGAGACGTGGACCAGGCCGCGCCACTTCAGCTCCTGCCAGACATTGGCGAAGGTGGGGTCGTTCTGCTGGGATTCGAGATCGTTGAGTTCTGACACGACTTCTAAGTTAGCAGGATCAGCGACTCCCGGCGCCGAAATGAACGGCGCCGGGCGTCGAGAGGCAAAGCGGACCGGCTCAGCCTTCTATGCCTGCCGGAATACCTTCCGCGGCGATCAGCCGGAGCCGCTGGGTGGGCCGGGTCATGGCGACGTACAGATCGCCCACCCGGCCATGCTCGCGGTTGAGCATGACGGACGGCTCAAGCACCACAACGCCGTCGAACTCCAGGCCTTTGGCCTCGCGCGGGCTGATGACCACGATGTCCTGTTCGTAGCTGCCCGCGCCGTTGCCGATGCGCCGGCCGTACACGGCACGAAGGGCTGACGTTGCAGCCGGCAGAAGGTCGCCGTCGGCAATCACGGCGAGGAGGCCGCCGTCGAGCGCTGCCAGTTCCTCCGGGAGCACCTCCACCAAACGGTTCACCACCTGTCCGTGGTCAACCTTGTCGATGACAGGGGCCCACCGTCCCTCGCGGACGGCCTTCGGCGCGGAAACCACCAGTCCGGCCGCGTTGGCCATGCGGGCGGCGGCTTCAGCGATCTGAGAGGGCGTCCGGTAGTTGACTGTCAGCTCCTCCAGCTGCCAGCGGTCACCGAACATGGGCGCCAGGGCCCCCTGCCAGGAGTTGGCGCCGGCGACTGAACTGGTCTGCGCGATGTCGCCCACGATGGTGAAGGATTTCAGCGGGCAACGGCGGACCAGCAGGCGCCATTGCATGGGCGAAAGCTCCTGCGCCTCATCCACCACGATGTGGCCGAAGGCCCACGTGCGGTCGCTGGTAGCGCGCTCGGCGGCCGTCAGGCGATTCTCGCGCTCCTGGTTCTGATCGGCAAGTTCCTCCGCGGAGATGAGGACATCGACACCCATGTCCCCCATGTTCACCAGTGTCTGCTTGGCGTTGGCAAGGTCCCGGGCGCGGTCGTGCTCCTGCTGTGCAAGGCCCCGTCCCGCCGCCGGGTCCATTTCGCCGAGGAGCTCCGCGGCCTCGTCCAGCAGCGGGACGTCGGCCTCGGTCCAAGGCGCACCAGCGGGGCGCAGCAGCAGCGACCGCTCCCTAAGGGACAGGCTCGGTGTGCAGGCCGCCAGGACTGCGGGCTTGCTCAGAAGCTCGGTGATCAGCTTCTCCGGAGTCATCGGCATCCAGCACAGGTTCAGGACGATCCGGACGTCGCGGGCCGTGCGGACGTCTTCTGCCAGATACGAGCGGTCGGCATTGTTGCCGATGCTCCCGGCCTCCACGAGATCGGTCATCTGCTCGGTCAGTTCGCGGAGCAGAATTTTGATAAACGTCAGGCGCGCCTCGTTGTGCGGCTTGCCGGTGGACCGGGCACGTTCGCGCGCCCGGCTTACTTGCCTCCGCGTCAGCATCAGCTTGCGGCCGTCGACGTCCAGGACACGGTCCTCGGCGGGGATCCGCTGCCGGTTCGCGACCGCATTGGCCACAACCTTCACCATGTCCAGCCGCCCCTTGATGGCCGCGACCACTGCCTCAGGTTCGGCAACCGCTTTGATTCCGGGCATCAGGCGACCCACGCTGGCCATGACCACGCCGGTCTCACCGAGCGAGGGAAGAACACGTTCGATGTACTTCATAAAGGACGACGACGGGCCCACCAGCAGCACACCTGCGGTCTTCAGCCGTTCCCGGTGCGTGTAGAGCAGGTACGCGGCCCGGTGCAGTGCCACAGCAGTCTTACCGGTACCGGGACCACCCTGCACCACGAGGGCACCGGAAATGGAGGACCGGATGATGCGGTCCTGCTCGGACTGGATGGTGCCGACGATGTCGGACATCCGGCCCGTGCGCTTGGAATCCAGAGCCGCCAGCAATGCTCCTTCGCCCTGCAGCGAGGCGTCGTCCGCGAGCATGTCCGCATCAAGGACGTCGTCCTCGATGGCCTTGACTTCCCGGCCCTGCAGAATCAGGTGCCGTCGGCGGCGGACGCCCTGCCGGTCAAACGCCGTTGCCTGATAGAAGTGCCCGGCTTCGGGCGCGCGCCAGTCCACCATGAGCCGCTGGAGGTCATCGGTGGTCAGGCCGATGCGCCCAATGTACTGGGCTTCACCGGAATCCAGGTCGAGGCGGCCGAAGACCAGGCGGTCATCGACGGCGTCGAGCTGGGCGAGGCGGTCCTCGTAGAGCGCGGCGAAGGCGTCGCGTTCGGAGACATTCTGCATGGTGCCCACGGCACCGGCCCGGCGGACCTGCGCCAACTGCTGGCGCTTTTCCGTGCGGAGCTCTTCCAGCCGCGCGTACAGGCCGGCAACATAGTTCCGTTCGTGGGCCAAATCGGCGTCGAGCATTTAAACGTTCCCCTATCGCAAAAGACAGACCGTCCATTCTACAACCATTTCGGTTAACGCGCCCGCCGGTCCCCTGCCCCGGAAGTCACCCAATGTTCACTTTCAGGCCGCACACTTCCGTAGCCGTTCCGCCCCGTCAGTGATTCAATACTGCAATGCACCACGAGAACGTCCTGACCGGATACGGGCTTTCCCTCCTTCCGCTGGCACCGCACCATGCCGAAGGGCTGTTTGACTTCGTGGACGCCACGATGTGGGCAGGAATGGCCGCGCCCCTGCCGGCCACGGCGCACGAGCTTTCAGGGCTGTTTGCGGCCAGGATTGAGGACCCGGCCAGCCTGGCCTTCGCCGTGACGGACCAGCGGACCGGGGCCCTCCTGGGCACAACCGCGCTGAATGCGTTCGATGCCGCCCAGCAACGCGTGGAAGTTGGCGGCACCTTCTTTGGACGGCAGTTCTGGGGCACGCACGTAAATCCCGCCAGCAAGCACGCCCTGCTCGCCTTTGCGTTCGACGTCCTTCACGTTCAGCGCGTTGCGTTTCGCTGCGACGCACGTAATGTGCGCAGCGCCGCAGCCATCGAACGGCTGGGGGCAACGTTCGAGGGCGTGCTGCGCAGCCACCGCCTGGCGCCTGACGGCACACGTGCGGATTCGGCAGTGTTCTCGGTCCTGGGGCAGGAATGGCCCGCGGTGCAGCAGCGCCTCCAGCACCGGTTGGCGCCGTTCGCCCTGGCGGGAGACCACCCCGGCGGGACGGATTATGCCCGGCGCACCTTCGCCGCCTTGTAGCGGGACACGGTGGGATCCCCTGGCAGCCAGAAGCGCCAGGGATACGTCGCGGAGCCGCCGTCGCCGGAAACGCCCACCCTCGGCCCGGAACTGAACACGGGAGCGGGTACCGAAGTCAGCCGCAGCTCGAAGGGGTCAGCCAGGACATCCCGGCCGCTGTCGGCGGTAGTGAGGGCCAGCGTGGTGGCCAGCCGGGCCGGGCCGCTCGCCAGATCGAGAGCCGATTTCGACGTCGGACGGCGCACCAACGCGAGGTGCTGCCCCTCCACCACCTCGCCCGCCCGCAGCAGGACGGCAGATGCGGTGCCCGCCGGGCCGCAGACGATGTTGGCGCAGTAGTGCATGCCATACGTGAAGTAGACGTAGAGGTGGCCGGCCGGGCCGAACATGGGCGCGTTGCGGGCCGTGGGGCCACGGAAAGTGTGGGAGCCGGGATCCGGATGCGACGAGTCGCCGGGACCCATGTACGCCTCCACCTCGGTGATCCGCACAGCCACAGTTCCCTCGTGGCTGTGGTGGGTCAGTACGGATCCCAGCAGCCGCGGAGCCACCCTCCGGGCGTCGCCGGACAGCAGTTCGCGGAGCTGATCCGGGCTGGCGGGACTCAGGCTGGCGGTCATGATCCGACTCTATCGAACGCCACGGCTGTGTCCGATTTCCGCTAGCAGTCCCGGTCGCTGGCTGGCAGGATGGAGGGCATGGACTTCTGGCAGCGCTACCGCGCGATTGACGCGCGGGACACCCGGTTCGACGGGCAGTTCTACACCGCTGTCCGGACCACCGGCATCTACTGCCGCCCGTCCTGCCCCGCCAGGACCCCGAAAGCCGTGAACGTCACCTTCTACGAAACCTCTGCCGCAGCGCACGACGCCGGCTACCGGGCGTGCAAGCGCTGCCTTCCCGAAGCAGTCCCAGGCACGCCTGCGTGGAACATCCGGCAGGACCTGGCGGGCCGGGCGATGCGCCTGATCAACGACGGCGTGATCAACCGGGACGGGGTGGAGGGCCTCGCCGCCCGGCTGGGATACTCCTCCCGCCAGCTCAACCGGATCCTCAGCCACGAACTCGGCGCCGGCCCGCTCTCCCTGGCCCGGGCCAGCCGCGCCCAGACCGCCCGCACCCTGTTGGTGTCCACGGCGATGAAGCTGGCGGACATCGCATTCGCGTCCGGCTTCAGCAGCGTCCGCCAGTTCAACGACACCATGGTGGAGGTGTTCGCCATGACGCCCACTGCCCTGCGCGCGACCGCCAGGCACCACCGCTCCCCTGCCGCCGCGACGTCGCTGACGTTGAGCCTGCCGTACCGCGAACCGTTCGATCCCGGCATCTTTTCCTTCCTCGCCGTCAGGGCGATCCCCGGGATCGAGGCGGGGACGCCGACGTCGTACGCCCGTTCTTTGCAGCTTCCGCATGGCGATGCCCGCTTCAGCGTGACTTACGACGACGGCGCTCCCGGACGGCCACTGACCCTCACCATCGGCGCGGTGGACCTCCGGGACCTGCCCGCACTGCTGAGCAGGGTACGCCGGCTCTTCGACCTCGACGCCGATCCGGTAGCCATCGACAGTGCTCTGTCCCAGGAGCCCCGCCTGGCCGCCTCGGTTGCCAGTGCGCCGGGCATCAGGATGCCCGGCGCGTTGGATCCGCAGGAGCTGCTCATCCGGGCGATGATCGGGCAGCAAATCACCGTGGCTGCGGCCCGGACCGCACTGACGCAGCTGGCCGCTGCCGGCAGTCCCAGCGCGGTCCCCGGCGAGGGCCTTGACCGGCTGTTTCCCACCGCGGCCGAAATCGCCGAGACCGGCTACACGCTGCTGCGCGGTCCGCAACGCCGGATTGACGCCATCCGTTCCGCCGCGTCGGCCCTGGCTGGAGGCCAACTGGATTTTGGCTACGGGGACGATCTGCCCGGGCTCGGCGCCAAGCTGCTTCCCCTTCCCGGGGTGGGCCCGTGGACCGTGGGCTACGTGGCAATGCGTGTCCTCGGCGCGCCGGACGTGTTTCTGGCCAACGACGCCGCGGTGCGAAACGGCATCCGGGCGCTCGCCCCAGCCCTCACGAACCAATACGGCGGCGGCGTTGAGGCGCCTGGCGTGACGCCAAGCCCCGATTTCCGCGAGGTCAGCCCGTGGCGGTCCTACGCCACCATGCACCTGTGGCGCGCCGCCGCGGAGTCCAAATCCTCCAAACCTATACAAGCCGTTCCAGAGAAAGCGATGCTATGAAAGCCCAGCTGTTAGTGATGTCCACCCCGGACGGACCGTTCACCATCCTTGCCCAGGACGGCGTGGTCCTCGCCTCGGGCTGGACCGCCGAGCCGGGTGAGCTGACCGGCCAGATCCACCCCGAGCTGCGGCCGGGCGACGTCGAAGCGGTCACGGACCTGGGCAGCATCTCCCGGGCCGTGGAGGCCTTCTATGCCGGCGATCCCGCGCCCGCCATGGCCGTCCCCGTGCGCCAGAAGTCTGGGCCGTTCCGGTCGCACGCCTGGGATGTGCTGAGGACCGTTCGTCCCGGGTCGCCGGTGACGTACACCGAGTATGCCGAGCTTTCCGGAAATCCGAAGGCGGTCCGGGCCGCGGCCAGCGCGTGTGCGTTCAACGCGGCTGCCTTGTTTGTGCCGTGCCACCGCGTCATCCGCACCGACGGTTCCCTGGGCGGTTTCCGCTGGGGCCTGGCCATCAAGGAGAGCCTGTTGGCCCGCGAGGCAACGGAAAGCCTGCTGGCCCGCGAAGCCGGATAGGGCTACCGTGCTGCGGGTGTCCCGGATGGCGTGGCTCCGGCAGCCGGTGTCCCGGCTGGCCAGGGCAGCAGTTCCGGGAGGTCCACGCCGTCCGCGGCGGCTGTTGCCCGCAGGCTGCCGAGCGATGGTTCACGGCCGGCCAGCCAGGCGGCAATGTCAGTGATCATCCCGCTGATGACGGTGGAACGGCCGAGGCCAAGGGTCACGGGCGGGAGCCCGAGTGGCTGCAGCACGAGTTTTTCCCCCGGCGGGACACGGGCCGCCAGGAAGTCGAAGAGGTGCTCGCAGAACTTCCGGCTCCACGTCTCGGGCCCGAGGCCCGCGTCCAGGTCCGCTGTGTGGATCACCAGTTCACGCCACAACGCGAGGCCGCCGTCGAAGACCACTCCGCCGCGGTAGGCAATGGAGGTCTGCCAGTCGGCGTCGCCTTCCAGCGAATCAAAAGCCGTCAGTGCCCGGTCCAGGCCGGCCTGCAGGTCAGCCCGGTGCGCATCCGCGTTGTGGCCGGCGGCCATTTCGATGGCCTTCGTTCGTCCGTCCTGGCCTCCGTCGTACAGCTCAACACTGGCGCCGCGGGCGGCAAATTCCAACTGGCGCGCCATGGCGTTGGAGATACCGGCGAGATGCGCCAGGACGTGCCCGCGGGTCCAGCCGGGCAGTCCCGACGGTGCCTTGACATCCTCATCGGTGAATTTCGCGGCGGTCGAGGCCACGGCGCCGGCGGCCTTATGCAGTTCGGCCAGTAGTTCTGAAGTAGTGATCTCAGTCATAGCGCCATGGTAGCCGACAGAGTTAACGACTCTTAACGCAGGACGCTCTCTCAGTTAATGCATGAATATCGCCAACGCTCTCTCACTTTCTTGAGGAAAGTGAGAGAGCGTTGGCCAAAATGCTGCATCAACTGAGAGAGCGTTTGGGGGTTAGGCTGCGTAGTCCCGCACGCCGGCGAGCTCGCCTTCCAGCGCGAGCAGCTGGCGTTCGACGGCGGCGGGTGCGGTGCCGCCCTGTGAGTTGCGGCTGTTGAGCGACCCTTCGGTGGACAGGACCGTGCGGACCTCCGGAGTCAGGTGCTCCGAAATAGCGGCGTATTCCTCATCCGTCAGATCCCACAGCTCCACGTCGCGGCTTTCGGCCTGCTTGACCGCTGCTCCGGAGAGCTCGTGCGCCTCGCGGAACGGAACGCCCTGGCGGACCAGCCACTCGGCAATGTCCGTGGCCAGCGCGAAGCCCTGCGGTGCCAGCGACTCCATCCGTTCCGTGTTGAACTTCAGCGTCGCGATCATGCCCGAGACAGCCGGAAGCAGCAGCTCCAGGGTGTCGGCGGCATCGAAGACCGGTTCCTTGTCCTCCTGCAGGTCGCGGTTGTACGCGAGCGGCAGTCCCTTGAGCGTGGCCAGCAGCCCGGTCAGGTTGCCGATCAGGCGCCCTGCCTTGCCGCGGGCCAGTTCGGCGACGTCGGGGTTCTTCTTCTGCGGCATGATCGAGGAACCGGTGGAGTAGGAATCGTGCAGGGTCACAAAGGAGAACTCCTTGGTGGCCCAGAGAATGACTTCCTCCGAAACGCGGGACAGGTCCACACCGATCATGGCCGTAACCCACGCAAACTCGGCGAAGACATCGCGCGATGCGGTGCCGTCAATGGAGTTGTGGGTGGCGGAGAAGAAGCCCAGGTCCGCCGCGACGGCCTCCGGGTCCAGGCCCAGCGACGAGCCTGCGAGGGCACCGGAACCGTAAGGCGAAACCCCTGCGCGCTTGTCCCAGTCCTGGAGCCGCTGCACATCGCGCAGCAGCGCCCAGGCGTGGGCCAGCAGGTGGTGGCTGAGCAGGATGGGCTGGGCATGCTGCAGGTGAGTGCGGCCTGGCATGGCCACACCCTGGTGGGCTTTGGCCTGCCCCACCAGCGCCTCGATGGTTGCCAGCACGCCGCGCGCGATGATCCGGGCGTGGTCACGCAGGAACATGCGGCCCAGCGTGGCCACCTGGTCGTTGCGGGACCGTCCGGCGCGGAGCTTGCCGCCCAGCTGGGTGCCGGCGCGCTCGATCAGGCCGCGTTCCAGTGACCCGTGCACGTCCTCATCGGATTCCGCCGGCAAGTACGCGCCTGAGGCGACATCGTCATCCAGGCGGCCCAGGGCGTCCAGCATGCCGCCGAGTTCGGCGTCGTCCAGCAGTCCGGCCTTGTGCAGCACGCGGGCGTGCGCTTTGGAGCCGGCGATGTCGTAGCGGGCCAGCCGCCAGTCAAAGTGCGTGGACTTGCTCAGGGCTGCGAGGGCATCCGCGGGGCCGCCGGCGAACCGGCCGCCCCACAGTGCGCCGGTGTTCGTCGCGTCGGATTTCGGGGTTTCGACAGGCTCAACCACCGATGTTTACTTTCCTGCGACGCGGATATCGCGGCCTGAGGCAACCTTGGCGGACATGCCCCACAGTTCGATGAAGCCGCGCGCCATGGACTGGTCGAACGTGTCGCCGGTGTCGTAGGTTGCGAGGTCGAAGTCGTAGAGCGAGGTCTCGGAGCGGCGGCCGTTGACGATCGCCTGTCCACCGTGCAGCACCATGCGGATGTCGCCGGTGACGTGCTTCTGGGTGTCTTCGATGAACGCGTCCAGGGAGCGCTTGAGCGGTGAGAACCACTGGCCGTCGTAGACCAGTTCGGCCCAGCGCTGGCCAACCGTGGCCTTGAAGCGGGCCTGCTCGCGCTCGACGGTGATGTCCTCGAGGTGCTTGTGCGCGGTGATCAGCGCCATGGCACCGGGGGCTTCGTAGATTTCGCGGGACTTGATGCCCACGAGGCGGTCCTCGACGACGTCGATCCGGCCCACGCCCTGCGCGCCGGCACGGCGGTTCAGTTCCTTGATGGCCTGCAGCGGGGTGACCCGGACGCCGTCGATCGCTACCGGCACGCCGGCTTCGAAGGAAATGGTGACCTCATCCGGGGCCGGCGGGAACTCCGGCGTGGCGGTGTAGTCGTAGATGTCCTTGGTGGGCGCGTTCCAGATGTCCTCGAGGTAACCGGTTTCGACGGCGCGTCCCCAGACGTTCTGGTCGATCGAGTACGGGTTCTTCTTGGTGGTCTCGATCGGCAGTCCCTTTTCCTCGGCGAAGGCGATGGCCTTGTCGCGGGTGAGGGCGAGGTCGCGGACCGGTGCGATGCACTTCAGGTCCGGGCCGAGGGTCTGGATGCCCACCTCGAAGCGGACCTGGTCGTTGCCCTTGCCGGTGCAGCCGTGCGCGACGGTTGTGGCGCCGAATTCGCGGGCGGCCTTGACCAGGTGCTTGACGATGACCGGGCGGGAGATCGCCGAAACCAGCGGGTAGTGGCCCTGGTAGAGGGCGTTGGCCTTGAGCGTGGGCATGCAGTATTCGTTGGCGAACTCGTCGGACGCGTCGGCCACGTAGGCTTCGACGGCGCCGCAGCCGAGTGCGCGCTGGCGGATGGTCTCCAGCGACTCGCCGCCCTGTCCGACGTCGACCGCTACGGCGATGACCTCGGCACCGGTGGCTTCACCGATCCAGCCGATGGCTACGGAAGTATCGAGGCCACCGGAGTAGGCCAGAACAATGCGCTCAGTCACGAAAATGCTCCTAATTGGGGTTGTAGATGTTGATCGGGGAATTCTTCAGGGAAAAACGTTCTGGGGAAAGCCTGTCACACCGGGAGGGTGTTCGGGCGGTATGGGCCTACTGGCCGCCGCCGGCTTCCTCGGCGAGCTGCAGGAACCGGACCGCGAGGTCCTGCCCGCCCTGCGGATCCCGGGAAACCAGCAGCACGGTGTCGTCACCGGCAATGGTCCCCAGGATGGAGGGCATCACCGAGTGGTCAATGGCCAGGGCCAGGAAGTTGGCCGCACCGGGCGGGGTCCGGAGCACCGCGATGTTGGCCGAGGCTTCCGCCGTGACCAGGAGTTCACTGCACAGGCGGGCAAGCCGGGCATCCAGGATCTCCTGGCTGACCCCGCTCTTGGCCGCACGTTCGCCGCCCTCGCCGGGGACGGCGTAAACCAGCACGCCTTCCTTGCCGCGGACCCGGACGGCGCCGAGTTCCACGAGGTCCCGGGACAGCGTGGCCTGGGTGACCTGGACGCCGTCGTCCGCCAGCAAAGCGGCCAGCTCCGCCTGGGAGCGCACCGATTCACCCGTCAGGATCGCGGTGATGCGCGCCTGGCGGGCCGTTTTGGTGGCCGGGCTGGAGCCCGGCGATGCTGGCGGGACGGACACTAGTTGCCAACCTCCTGTGGCGCCAGCCCGTCCACGGGGGCCAGGCCTTCGACGACGGCGAGTCCGGACCGGTGCATCAGCCAGGCCATCAGTGCCTTCTGCGCGTGCAGCCGGTTCTCCGCTTCGTCCCAGACGATCGACTGCGGGCCGTCGATGACGCCCGCCGAAATCTCGTAGCCGCGGTAGGCGGGCAGGCAGTGAAGCACGACGGCGTCATCCGCCGCGTGTGCCATGGCCGCCTCATCCACCGAGTACTCCCGGAACAGCTGCAGCCGGGCCTCCTTTTCGGCTTCCTGGCCCATGGAGACCCAGGTGTCCGTGGCCACAACGTCGGCGCCCTTGAGGGCAACGGCGGCGTCGGTGGTGACCAGCACGGAACCGCCGGTCTGGGCAGCGCGCTCCTCCGCCGCGGCAACGATCTCCGCTGCCGGGAGGTAGCCTTCCGGGCCGGCGATGCGGACGTGCATCCCGGCGGTGACGCCGGCCAGCAGGTAGGAGTTGGCCATGTTGTTGGCGGCGTCGCCCAGGTAGCTCATGGTGAGGCCCTTGAGCTCGCCCTTGTGTTCCTTCACAGCGAGCAGGTCCGCCAGGAGTTGGCACGGGTGGTAGTCGTCGCACAAGGCGTTAATAACCGGCACCCTTGAGTTCTCAGCCATGGCCACGAGGCCCGAGTGCGCGCCGGTGCGCCACACAATGGTGGAGACCATACGCTCCAGGACCTTGGCGGTATCCTCAACAGACTCCTTGTGGCCGATCTGCGCCTCCCCCGGGTTGATGATCAGCGCGTTGCCGCCCATGTCCGCGATGCCCGTGGCGAAGGAAACCCGCGTACGGGTGGAGGTCTTGTCGAAGATGACGGCCACCGTCTTGCGGCCGTTACCCTCCCCGGCAAAGGGCTGCACGCTGTACGGCGCTGCCTTCATGCGGACGGCCAGGTCCAGGACCTCGGCCTGCTCAGCGGGGCTGAGGTCCGTGTCCTTCAGGAAGTGGCGTGTGGTGCTGGCTGTGCCGGCGGAAGAAACTACAGGGGTCACTGCGCGTCCTTAGCTGTCTGGAGGATTGCCGGGAGGGCGGCGAGGAAGGTGCCGGCCTGGTCCTTGGTAAGAACCAGCGGCGGGGCAAGCCGGATGGTGCGCGGGCCGGGGCTGTTGACGATGAATCCGGCGTCCAGGCCTGCGGTCACCACGGCGGGGGCGACGTCGGCGTCCAGGTCGAAGCCGATGAGCAGGCCTTCGCCGCGGACTTCGGTGACGCCGTCGACGGCGGCGAGCCCGGTGCGGAGGTAGTCCCCCACAACTGCAACGTTTTCCAGGACCCGCTGGCTTTCGATCGCGTGCAGCGTGGCCAGCGCGGCCGCCGTCGCCACCGGGTTGCCGCCGAAGGTGGTGCCGTGCTGGCCCGCGGACAGGAGCGACGACGTCCGCTCACCGAAGGTGAGGAGCGCACCGATGGGGAAGCCGCCGCCGAGGCCCTTGGCCAGGGTGACGGCGTCGGGAACGATGCCGGCGTCCTCCGTCGCGAGCCATTTGCCGGTCCGGCCGATTCCAGTCTGGACCTCGTCCAGGATCAGCAGGGCGCCGGCCTTTGTGGTCGCCTCGCGGGCTGCCTTCAGGTAGCCAGGAGGCAGTGGCCGCACTCCAGCTTCGCCCTGGATGGGCTCCAGGAAAACGGCGGCCACGGTTTCGTCGATGGCTGCTTCCAGGGCTGCGACGTCGCCGAACGGGATGTGGACCACGCCGCCGGGCAACGGCTCAAACGGTGCGCGGTAGGCTTCCTTGGCGGTCAAGGCCAGGGCACCCATGGTGCGTCCATGGAAGGCGCCTTCGAGGGCGATGATCTTGGTGCGCTTGCCCGTGGTGCCGTCCGGGCTGGCTCCGTTACGCCGGGCCAGCTTGAAGGCGGCTTCGTTGGCTTCGGTGCCGGAGTTTGTGAAGAACACCTTGGAGCCCGCCGGGGCGTGCGTCAGTGCCAGCAGCTTTTCGGCCAGCGCGATCTGCGTGGGGCTGGTGAAGAAGTTGGAGACGTGCCCCAGTGTGGCCAGCTGGCTCGAAATCACGGACGTGACAAACGGGTGGGCGTGGCCCAGTGCGTTGACGGCAATACCGCCGAGCAGGTCCAGGTATTCCTTGCCGTCGGCGTCCCACACGAGGCAGCCGGCACCACGGACCAGGACGCGCTGCGGGGTGCCAAAGACTCCCATCAGGGACGTGGAGTAGCGCGTGAGCCACTCAGCCCCGCTGCTGTGGCCTTTACCGTCAACCAGGTCTCCTACCGGAGTCTTCTCGAGTGTGCTGGCCGCGTGGCTTCCAGTTTTTACCGCGTTCATGGGGTGGCTCCCTGTTCTTGGCTGTCTGCGTCTTCGTCGGGCACAACCTGCGTGCCGATGCCCGCCGTCGTGAATGTTTCCAGGAGCATCGAGTGCGGCAGGCGGCCGTCCACGATGTGCGCGCGTTCCACTCCGCCGTCAATGGCCTTGAGGCACGCTTCCATCTTGGGGATCATGCCCGATTCCAACGACGGCAGCAGCTGGCGCAGCTCCGAGGCCGTGAGGGACGAGATGAGGGAGGACCGGTCCGGCCAGTTGGCGTAGAGGCCTTCGACGTCGGTGAGGATCACCAGCTTGGAGGCCCCCAAGGCTTCGGCGAGGGCGGCCGCGGCGGTATCCGCGTTGACGTTCAGGACCTGGCCGGTGGTCTGGACCTCTCCGGCTGCCGTCTCGAGGCCGTCGGACTCGATTTCCGGTGCCACGGTGGAGATGACCGGGATGCGGCCGGCGGCCAGGATGTCCAGGATGCCCTCCGGGTTCACGCCGACAACTTCGCCCACCAGGCCGAGGTCCACTTCCTCGCCGTCAATGACGGTGCCTGTCCGGACGGCACGGAGCAGGCCGCCGTCTTCACCGGACATGCCCACGGCATACGGGCCATGGGAGTTGATCAGGCCCACCAGTTCGCGGCCCACCTGGCCGGTGAGGACCATCCGGACCACGTCCATGGCTTCGGGGGTGGTGACGCGGAGGCCGCCTTTAAATTCGGACTCGATACCCAGCCGCGCCAGCATGGAGTTGATCTGCGGACCGCCGCCGTGGACCACTACGGGGTGGATGCCCACATGGTGCAGGAACACTACGTCTTCGGCGAAGGCACGGCGCAGTTCCTCGTTGACCATGGCGTTGCCGCCGTATTTGATCACCATGGTGGTGCCGGCGAACCGCTGGATCCAGGGCAACGCCTCGATCAGCGTGCCGGCCTTGCTTTGGGCATCACTCATTGACGTCGTTTCACGGGTCTGGGTGTTCATGCGTGCAGTATCTCCAGGGTTGCTGGTTGATCAGCGCGAGGATCTAGCTTGAGTAGGCGCTGTTCTCGTGGACGTAGTCGTGGGTGAGGTCGTTGGTCCAGATGGTGGCTTCGGCGTCACCGGACTGCAGGTCAATTTCCACCAGGACTTCGCGGGGTTCGAGGTCCACCAGGTTGCGGTCGTCGCCAATGCTGCCGTTGCGGCAGATCTGGATGCCATTGATGGCCACGTTCAGCTGGTCCGGTTCGAACACGGCGTCCGTGGTGCCCACGGCGGACAGCACGCGGCCCCAGTTCGGGTCCTTGCCGAAGATGGCTGCCTTGAACAGGTTGGACCGGGCCACGGAGCGGCTGACCGTTTCGGCGTCCCGCTCGCTAGCCGCGTTGAACGTGCGGATGGCGATATCGTGGCTGGCGCCTTCGGCGTCCCCGATCAGCTTGCGCGCCAGTTCGGCGCACACCTGGGTCAGCCCGGCACCAAAGGCTTCCGCGGACGGGACGGCACCGGACGCGCCGGAAGCCAGCAGCACTACGGTGTCATTGGTGGACATGCAGCCGTCCGAATCAGCCCGGTCGAAGGTGACGCGCGTGGCGTCGCGGAGGACGACGTCGAGCATTTCCGCTTCGACGTAGGCGTCAGTGGTGAGGACCACCAGCATGGTGGCCAGGCCGGGTGCCAGCATGCCGGCGCCCTTGGCGATGCCGCCGATGGTGAACTCCTGGCCGCCGGCGTCCGTGCCGATGAACAGTGCGGACTTGGGCACCGAGTCTGTGGTCATGATGGCGGTGGCCGCATCCGGACCGCCGTCCGTGCTGAGCGCTGCCGAGGCAGCCTCGACGCCCGGGAGGATCTTGTCCATGGGCAGCTGCTCGCCGATCAGGCCGGTGGAACAGACAAACACGTCCGTCGCCGAGATACCGAGGACCGCTGCCACTTTTTCGGCCGTGCTGTGGGTGTTCTGGAACCCCTGGGGACCCGTGCAGGCGTTGGCGCCACCGGAGTTGAGGACCACTGCGTCCACGCGGCCGTCCGAGACCACCTGGCGGGACCAGTGGACGGGGGCCGCGGCCACCCGGTTGCTGGTGAAGACGGCGGCCGCCGCCTTGGACGGGCCGTCGTTGACCACCAGGGCGAAGTCCGGCTTGCCTGAGGTCTTCAGCCCGGCGGTGACGCCAGCGGCGCGGAATCCCAGGGGGGCGGTAACGGTCACGGTGCAACTCCCTGCAGGTTGAGGCCGGCGGTTTCCGGCAGGCCAAGCGCAATATTCATGGACTGCACGGCGCCGCCGGCAGTCCCCTTGGTGAGGTTATCAATGACGCAGGTCACAATCACGCGGCCGGTGTGTTCATCCAGTGCCAACTGCATGGCCGCGTGGTTGGAGCCCTGGACGGACTTGGTGGCGGGCCACTGCCCTTCCGGCAACAGGTGGACAAACGGCTCGTCGTCGTAGGCATCAGCCCACGCCTGGCGGAGGTCCGCCGCCGTGGTGCCGGGCTTGACCTTCGCGGTGGCGGTGGTGAGGATGCCGCGGCTCATCGGCGCGAGCGTCGGGGTGAAGGACACCGTGACACTCTCGCCGGCAGCATTGGAGAGGCCCTGTTCAACCTCGGGGGTGTGGCGGTGGCCGCCGCCCACGCCGTAGGGGCTCATGGAGCCCATCACCTCAGAACCGATGAGGTTCACCTTCGCGGCCTTGCCCGCACCCGAGGTGCCGGAGGCGGAAACGATCACGACGTCGTCGGGCTGGAGCAGCTTGGCGGCGAACCCGGGCGCCAGGGCCAGGAGGGCCGACGTGGGGTAGCAGCCCGGGACGGCGATCCGCGTGGCGCCCTTGAGGGCCTCGCGCTGGCCGGGGAGCTCCGGCAGACCGTAGGGCCACGTTCCGGCGTGGGCCGAGCCGTAGAATTTTTCCCACGCGGTTGGATCTTCGAGGCGGTGGTCTGCGCCGGCGTCGATCACAACTGTGCCTTCGGGGAGCTGTGCCGCGATCTCGGCGGAAGCACCGTGCGGAAGTGCCAGGAACACCACATCGTGCCCGGAGAGATTCTCCACGGTGGTGTCTTCCAGGATGCGGCTGGCCAGTCCGTGCAGGTGCGGCTGCAGCTCGCCAAGGCGCGAGCCTGCGTTGCTGTGCGCGGTGATGGCACCGATGGTCACGTCCGGATGTCCCGCCAGGAGCCGCAGGACTTCTCCCCCGGCGTAGCCGCTGGCTCCGGAGACGGCAACAGAAATAGTCATGCCGTGAATCATACAGCAAAAGTATTCAGTGTGCCCGATATTTATGCATCGATGTTGGCATCGATTCCCGGGGCCACTGGACAAGCAGGCGTAAGCTAGGGTGAGGGTGATCATGACCGTGCAGTCCGAATGTCGGCTGCACCGTTGCCCGAAACAGTTACGAGGCCCCGCTCCATGACCACCACGTTCCCCACGTCTGAGCGCCCTAAATCGCGTGTCCGGCAGCCCAACGCCGTTGTCCTGAGCTATTCGGAGCTGCTGAAGAGCGTCAAGGCTGAAGGCCTGCTGGAACGCCGCGTCGGTTTCTACATCACGCTCTTTGCCAGCCTGGTGCTCCTGATGGCCGCCACGTGGTTCGGCTTTGCCCTGATCGGCGACAGCTGGTTCCAGCTCCTTATCGCCGCGGCCGTCGGGGTCCTCTGCACACAGCTGAGTTTCCTGGCCCACGAGGCCGGGCACCGCCAGATCTTCGCGTCCCGCCGCGCCAACGACTGGACCGCCAGGATCCTGGCCACCTCGGTTGCCGGCATGAGCTACTCCTGGTGGGAGCAGAAGCACGGCGCCCACCACAACCACCCCAACGTCATTTCGAAGGATCCTGACATTGCCACGGGGGCCATCGCCTTCCACACCGAAGGTGCCGCCACGCGGCAGGGCAGGTTTTCGTTCCTGACCCGCAAGCAGGGATGGTTCTTCTTCCCGCTACTGTTCCTTGTTGGCCTGGGGCTGCAGATCGATTCCGTGAAGTTCGTCTTCCGTCGGGCCAAGGTGACACACCGATGGGTGGAGCTTCCCATTTTGCTGGTCCGGCTTAGCCTCCTGCCCGTGCTGGCATTTACGTTCCTGCCGCTCGGGATGGCGTTCGCGTTCATCGGCGTGCAGCTCGCCGTCTTCGGTTTCTACATGGGTGCTTCCTTCGCGCCGAACCACAAGGGCATGCCGGTCCTGCCCGCGGACAGCCGCGTGGACTTCTTCAGCCGCCAGGTCCTGACGTCACGGAACATCTCCGGTGGCCGGTTTATGGACATCCTGCTCGGCGGCCTGAACCGGCAGGCTGAGCACCACCTCTTCCCGGACATGGCACGCCCCCAACTGGACAAGGCAGCCAAGATCGTCCGCGAGTACTGCAAGAAGCACCAGGTTCCCTACACGGAAACCACACTGCTGCAGTCCTACGGCATCATCGTCCGCTACCTCAACGAAGTGGGGCTCGCTGCCGGACGCCACTTCGAGTGCCCCATGGCAACGGTGACCCGGCGGTTCTAGCACGCACCCCGAGCCACGCGGGCTCCCCCGCATGACTCTGCCTCGTATGACCCGAAGCGACGGCCGGCTACCGGCCGTCGCTTCGTCGTCGGTAGCGGTATCCCTAGGATGGTCAGAGACACCGGCCGCGGGAAACCCCCGCCCGGAGAGGAGACCTTTTTATGCAAGCCATCGTTGCCCGCCAGTCCGGAGGTCCGGAAGTCCTCGAGATCGCCGACGTGGACCGACCCACGCCGGGTCCCGGCCAGTTGCTCATCAAGGTGGCGGCAGCCGGGGTGAACTTCATCGACACCTATCAGCGCGGGGGCATGTACCAGGTCCCGTTCCCCTTTACGCCTGGTTCGGAAGCCGCTGGGACTGTAGAGGAGCTCGGCGAAGGCGTCGAAAACTTCGCAGTCGGCAGCAGGGTGGCCACGGCCGAGGGCACTAAATGCTACGCCGGCTACGCGGTGCTCGATGCGGCCAAGGCACTTCCGGTGCCGGACGGCGTCGACGACCTGACGGCGGCTGCCTTGCCGCTCCAAGGCATGACCGCCCACTACCTCATCAATTCCTCCTTCAAGGTCGAACCGGGCCACACAGTACTGACGCACGCCGGTGCCGGCGGCGTCGGCCTGCTGCTGATCCAACTGCTGAAGGAGAGGGGCGCCCGCGTCATCACCACGGTTTCCTCGGAGGCCAAGGGAGAACTTGCCCGCGACGCCGGGGCCGACCATGTGCTGCGGTACGAGGGCTTCCCCCACCATGTCCGCGAACTCACCAACGGGAAGGGCGTGGACGTGGTGTACGACGGCGTCGGCCGGAACACCTTTGACGGTTCCCTCTCCTGCCTCCGCACGCGAGGCATGCTGGTCCTGTTCGGGGCAGCCTCCGGGGCCGTTCCGCCGGTGGATCCGCAGCGCCTCAACGCCGGCGGTTCGCTGACGCTGACGCGTCCGTCCCTGGCCCACTTCCTGCTCAACGAGCAGGAGCGCCGCTGGCGCTCGGCGGAGATCTTCGCCGCCGCAGAAAAGGGGCACCTGAATGTACGGATCGGCGCCACCTACCCCCTGGCCGAGGCGCGGCGTTCCCATGAGGACCTCGAGGGCCGGCGCACCACGGGCAAGGTCCTGCTGGTTCCCTGATGGATACAGGCAGCACGCGTGAACAGAACATGAATCTTCAACTAATTCTGGACACCTTGCGTTCACTTTACTCAGGCAGAATCCGTCCGTGAGTGAGCATCAGTCAAACGTCGTCGCATCCCTGCCGGAGGATCCCTACCGCCCCCAGCTGGCCGGTTTTCCCCTGGCCCCGCCCGAGCGGACCCTCATGGCCATCCTGGCGGACTCGGCGGCACGTTTCCCGGAGGCCTCAGCGCTCGACGACGGCCGGCGTTCCCTGAGCTACGCCGACCTGATGGCCGCGGTCCGGGCCAAAGGACGGGAGCTCCAGGCCGCCGGGCTGGGCGCCGGCGACAGGATAGGTGTGCGGATTCCGTCCGGGACCAGCGAGCTCTACATCTCGATTCTCGCCATCCTGCACATCGGTGCCGCCTACGTTCCGGTGGACGCCGACGACCCTGAGGAACGTGCCCGGCTCGTTTTCGGTGAGGCTGGCGTAGCCGCAGTGCTCACCGGTGGGGCCGCGGTCTCCGTGCCTGACTCCCCGGAACCCGCTGAACGCGGTGAACGCGGTGAAGCCGAGCGTCGTGCTGCCGAAAGCCGTTCCGCCGAGCCCGGCGATGACGCCTGGGTGATCTTTACCTCCGGTTCCACCGGCACGCCCAAGGGCGTCGCGGTCCAGCACCGCTCCGCCGCCGCCTTTGTTGACGCCGAAGCCCGGATCTTCCTGCAGGCGGAGCCCCTCGGCCCGCAGGACAGGGTACTGGCAGGGCTTTCCGTCGCCTTTGATGCCTCGTGTGAGGAAATGTGGCTTGCCTGGCGTCACGGCGCCTGCCTGGTGCCCGCACCGCGGGCCCTGGTAAGGACCGGAACGGACCTCGGCCCGTGGCTCATCAGCCACGGCATCACCGCAGTGTCCACCGTTCCTACGCTGGCTGCCCTCTGGCCGGCCGAGTCCCTGGAGAGCGTCCGGCTCCTGATTTTCGGCGGCGAGGCCTGCCCGCCCGAGCTGGCCGAGCGGCTTGCCGTCCCGGGCCGTGAAGTCTGGAACACCTACGGCCCCACGGAGGCCACGGTAGTGGCCTGCGCGGCTCCCCTGGGTGGCCCCGGTCCGGTCCGGATCGGACTGCCCCTGGACGGCTGGGACCTGGCCGTAGTGGATGCTGAAGGACTGCCCGTCGGCGAAGGGGAGATCGGCGAACTGATTATCGGCGGCGTCGGACTGGCCCGATACCTTGACCCGGACAAGGACCGGGAGAAGTACGCGCCCATGCCGTCCTTCGGCTGGGACCGCGCCTACCGTTCGGGCGACCTGGTCCGCTACGAAGCCGCCGGGCTGATCTTCATGGGCCGCGCCGACGAACAGGTCAAGCTCGGTGGACGCCGCATCGAACTGGGCGAAATTGACGCCGCCCTGCAGGCCCTCCCGCACGTTGCCGGAGCTGCTGCGGCAGTAAGGACAACCGCTGCAGGAAACCAGATCCTGGTGGGCTACCTGGCCGCCGCCGACGCTGACCTGGATCTGGTGGCCGCCCGCGAACACCTGGCAGCGAGCCTCCCAGCGCCCCTCATTCCGCTGCTGACCGTCGTCGACTCCCTGCCTACCAAAACCAGCGGCAAGGTGGACCGCCATGCGCTGCCGTGGCCGCTGACCGGGACCGGTGCGGCGGAGGCCGACGCTGCCCCCCTGAACCTGCCCGAAGATGCCTCCTGGGTGGCCGAACAGTGGACTGCAGTCCTGGGCAGCCGCGTAACAAGCCTCGACGCCGACTTCTTCGCCTACGGCGGCGGCTCCCTGTCCGCTGCCCAGCTGGTCTCAGCCCTCAGGGTCCGGTACCCGACCATCACGGTCGCCGACATTTATGCCACACCCAGGATCGGTGCCCTGATTGATGCGGCCCGCCAGACCCTTCCCGACGGAGTGGCCACCGGACCTGCGCCGTCCCGGACCGTACGCCCCACCGCGTTTAAGTCCCAGGTCTTCCAGACGCTGATGGGCATTCCCTTGCACATCCTGGTGGGGATGCGCTGGCTGACCTACCTCATGGCGGCTAACAACGTGCTGGCCGCGTTGGCCGGCTTCAGCGCTGCCCCCACCGTTTCCTGGTGGTGGGTGGCCGCCTCCTGGCTCGTCTTCGTCTCCCCAGCCGGCCGGATGCTGATTTCCGTGGCCGCGGCCCGGATGCTGCTCCGGAAGGTGGGGCCGGGAACGTACCCGCGCTCCGGACGGGTGCACGTGCGCCTCTGGCTGGCCGAACAGATCCAGGACCTCGCCGGGGCCATCAGCCTCGCCAGCGCACCATGGGTGCCGTACTACGCCCGGGCGTTGGGCGCCAAGATCGGCAACAACGTCCAACTGCACTCGCTGCCGCCTGTCACCGGGATGCTTTCCCTCGGCAGCGGCTCCAACGTCGAGCCTGAGGTGGATCTTTCCGGTTGGTGGATCGACGGGGACATCGTCCACATCGGGGCCGTCCATATCGGGGCAGGAGCCAGCGTCGGGGCGCGCAGCACGCTGATGCCCGGCGCTTCCATCGGCGCCGGAGCCCAGGTGGAGCCCGGCTCGGCCGTCCTCGGCAAGGTGAAGGCCGGCCACCACGTGGCCGGCTCCCCGGCCGAGCGCCGGGGCAAGGCCAAGCACTCGCTGCCGGACACCCCTGCAGAACATCGGCTGATTGGCCGTCTTTGGTTCGCCGGATTCGCCGTGGCTTCAGCCGTGCTGGCCCTGATCCCTTACGTCTCCGCCGCCGCCGCGGCGCTGGTGGTCTTTGCCTTCATCCAAGGCAGTGAATCGCTCTCCGCAGCCGTCCCGCAGCTCCTGCTCGCCCTCGCACCCGCGGCCCTCGTGTGGTTCGTCGTCAACCTCCTGCTGATTTTGGCCACCACGCGCTTGCTCGGCATCGGCCTGGCGGAGGGCTACTACCGCGTCCGCAGCCGGATCGGCTGGCAGGTCTGGGCCACGGAACGTGTGCTGGACCTGGCCCGCGACCTGCTCTTCCCCGTTTATGCCAGTCTCTTCACACCGGTCTGGCTGCGCCTGCTGGGCGCCAAGATCGGCAAGAACGTCGAAGCCTCCACGGTCCTGCTCATCCCCAAGATGACCACCGTGGGCGAAGGCGCCTTCCTGGCCGACGACACCATGGTGGCCTCCTACGAGCTCGACGGCGGGTGGCTGCGGATTGCGCCCGCGAAGATCGGCAAGCGCTCCTTCCTGGGTAACTCGGGCATGACCGCTGCCGGCCGGAATGTCCCCAAGAACTCACTCGTCGCCGTCCTGTCGGCCACACCGGCCAAGGCCAAGTCCGGGACGTCCTGGCTGGGCAGCCCGCCTGTGCGGCTCCGGCGCACCGCCATCGCCTCGGACGACACCCGCACCTACCAGCCGCCGCTGCGGCTCAAGTTTGCCCGCTGCCTCTGGGAACTGGGCCGCTTCATCCCCGTGGTGGTAACGGTGGCGATCGCCGCCGGCGTAATGCTTGCTTTTGACTGGCTGGCTGCCGCCTACAACTACGGGATTGCCGCAGCCCTGGGCGGCGTCGTGATGCTGCTGGCGGGCGCGGTGGCCGCGGGCAGCGCCGTCGTCGCCAAATGGGTCCTCGTGGGCCGGATCCGGGCCGGCGAGCACCCGCTCTGGAGCTCCTTCATTTGGCGCAACGAGGTGGTCGATACGTTTATCGAAATGGTCAGCGCCCCCTGGTTCGCGCGGGCAGCCACCGGGACCCCGGCCCTGGTCTGGTGGCTCCGGGCGCTCGGCGCCCGGATCGGCCGCGGCACGTGGTGCGAAAGCTACTGGCTTCCCGAAGCCGACCTGGTCACCCTCGGGCGGAACTCCACCGTCAACCGTGGCTGTGTGGTCCAGACCCACCTGTTCCATGACCGGGTCATGAGCCTGGACACTGTTACCCTCGAAGACGGAGCAACCATGGGCCCCCACGGCGTCATCCTGCCGCAGGCGAGCATCGGCAGCGGTGGAACTGTAGGACCGGCCTCGCTGGTGATGCGGGGCGAATCCGTTCCCGCCGCGACCTATTGGATGGGCAACCCGGTGAGCCCCTGGAGCGGTCCCGCAGCGTCCGCTCCCAAACCACGCTAGCCCCGCAGTACCAGCTGTCCTGCCGCCCTACGCTGATCGGAAAGACCGTCTTATGAGTTCCCCCGCACCGAGCCCCACGGCCGCCAGTAACGGCCCTGCACGCACCTCGGAGCACGGCGCATCTTCGCCCGACCCCTATATGCCCGGCCATGGCACGAACGCGTACAAGGTCAGCCGCTACGAACTGGACCTTGACTACAAGCTCAGCAGTAACCGCCTGAACGGGCGCGCGGTCCTGAACGCCGTCACCCGGTACGCGACGGCGGCCCTTGTGCTGGACCTGACCGGGCTCCGGGCCACGAAGATCCAACTCAGCGGGCGCCGGGTAAAAAAGTTCAGCCAGCGCGCCGGGCAGTTGGTCATTGTGCCCGAGGCCGCGTTGCCGGCGGGCGAGGAATTTACCCTCGACATCCGCTACGAAGGCAACCCTGGTCCCCGGCGCGGGTTCTGGGGCGAGGTGGGCTGGGAGGAACTCACCGACGGCGTCCTTGTGGCCGGCCAGCCGAACGGCGCCGCCTCCTGGTTCCCGTGCAACGACCACCCCGGTGACAAGGCCAGCTACCGGATCAGTGTGACCACCGACGCCAATTACCGGGCCGTGTGTAACGGCACCCTGATCTCCCACACCAGCAGGGCCAGCCGCGAGACCTGGGTCTACGAACAGGCCGAGCCCATGGCCACCTACCTGGCCACGGTCCAGATCGGCCGCTATGAGTTCCTCGCCCTGACTCCATTCCCCGTGGACGGGCAGGTTCCGCAGTTCGCCGCCGTCCCGGCACTGTTGGTCGACACGGCCCGCGAAGGCCTGGCGAGGCAGCCTGAGATGATGCGCACCTTTGCCAGCTGTTTCGGGCCCTACCCTTTCCCGGAATACTCCGTGGTGGTGACCGAAGACGAGCTGGAAATACCGCTTGAAGCGCAGACGCTCTCCATTCTGGGCCGGAACCACCTGACGCAGGAGTGGGAATCCCAGCGGCTCATCGCCCACGAGCTCGCGCACCAGTGGTTCGGGAACTCCCTCACTGCCGCATCATGGTCGGACATCTGGCTCCACGAGGGCTTCGCCTGCTATGCGGAGTGGATCTGGTCGGAGGAGGCGGGCGTCCTGCCTGTCGCGAACCGGGCCGCCGCAGCCTGGCGGAAACTGGCCGCCGGCAGCCAGGACATTATCGTGGGCGACCCCGGGCCGGAGCTTATGTTTGATGACCGCGTATACAAGCGGGGAGCCTTGGCCCTGCATGCCCTGCGGGTCCGGTGCGGCGACCTGGCATTCTTTGCGTTGCTGCACGACTGGACGGATGCCCACCGTCACGGTTCAGTGTCCACGGCGGCCTTCATTCTCGCCGCGGACCGGGCCACCGGCCTGGACACCGAGGCGCTGCTGCACCCGTGGCTGCTTGAGGCCGCCCTTCCGCCGCTGCCGGTGCGCTAGCTGCCGGTGCGTGAAAGCGCGACGGCGGCGCGTAGGTTGTGCGGGAGGCCCGCCTCGCCGGCGGCCAGGTCCCGGATTTCCGGGCGCGACAAAACGTCGAGGGTGTCCGGCGCCGTGGCGAGACCGTCGCCCGTCATCTTGAGCCAGGCTTCCTTCCGCGCCCAGAGCCTTGCCCGCTCCTGCAGCAGCTGCGGCCCGGCCAGCCCGGTTAGGGCCGCGCGCTCCGTGGTGGTGAGGGCCACGCCGTCGAACCCCTCAAAGGCCATGCCGGACGGGTCCGCCAGGTCCAGGCCCATCGTGACTCCGGCCGGTGGATCCACCACGGCGCCCAACAGGATCCACCCGGAACTCCGGGACAGGCTCAGCGCGAGCGGCACCGGCCCTCCCCTGAGCGTATAGCCCGGCCTGCCGTGCGATAGCTCGGGGCCGGAGCCGCACCGGGGGCAGCTGAAGTGAGTGGTGAGGTCCGACGCCGGGATGTCCAGCAGTTCTGCCGCGAACGTCCGCAGGGCTCGCCTGCCAGCCATGAAGACGGCCCGCGGGCCGGGTGCCAGGGCGGCACCGCGGGCCAGTTCGGCGGGCCCCAGCACTATTGGCTGGCAGCCCGCCGTCGGGTCCTGCCCTCCGGATACGCCGGGAGGGCAGGACCGCAGGACCGGCACCGGCAAAGCCGGCGCTGCCACCTCTGGTGCAGGTCCTGCCATCCGGATCCGTGCTTAGCGCTGGACGGCGCCGAAGCGCTCTGCAGCCAGGGCAACCGCGCCTTCGCGCGCAGCCGAGGCCTCATCGGCCGTCAGCGTCCGGTCCGTTGCCCGGAAACGCAAGCCGAAGGCGAGCGATTTCTTGCCTTCTTCAATGCCCTTGCCGGCGTAGACGTCGAACAGCGCCACGTCCTCCAGCAGCTCGCCGGCGCCTTCGCGGAGCGCCTCGAGGACCTGGTCCGCGGGAATGTCCTGCGGCACCACCAGGGCGACGTCCTGGGTGGCCACCGGGAATGTGGAGATGTGGCGGGCCACAATCACATCCGCGGCTGCCTCGAACAGGGCATCCGCGTTGAACTCCAGAGCCACCGAACGGGCAGGCATGTCGTGCGCGGCCAGGAGCTTCGGGTGCAGCTCGCCGGCGTAACCCACCACTTCACCGGTCCGCAGCGAGAGCTGCGCGGCACGGCCCGGATGGAACGCCTGGTGCGCACCCTGGCTGACCACAACCTCCACACCCAGGACATCCCCGGCGAGCCGGGCAATGTCAAGCGCGTCGGACCAGTCCCACAAGCGCGGCGTGTGGCCGGCGGCAGCGGGTGAATCGTGGCCCGTGAGGACAGCGGCGACGTGCAGCGGCTGGTCCGGAACGCCGTCGTACAGTGCATCCAGTACCTCGTCGGAAGGCTTGACGCCCAGCGGCGGGATGGACGGCGTACCCACGGTCTCGCCCGGTAGGAAAACGAGGCCCGACTCGAAGAGCGCCAGGTCGCGGAACCCGCGGGAGTAGTTCCGCTTGGCCACCTCGATGAGCCCGGGGAGGATGGACGTGCGCAGGAAGCCGTGTTCCTCGCTGATCGGGTTCGCCAGCTTGACCGCGCTCCGGGCCGCACCCTGCTCGGCGACGCCGAACGTGTCGTTGGCCGCCTTGGCGACGAACGGGTAGGCCAGGACTTCGGTCAGACCGGCGTCAGCCAGTGACTGGATGAGCCGACGGCGCTGCTGCTGAACGCGGGTCAGGCCGCGTCCCGGAGGGGCCACCGGAAGGGTGGCGGGGATGTTGTCGTAACCCACCAGCCGCGCGATTTCCTCGGAGAGGTCTTCCTTGGTTTCCAGGTCGTTGCGCCAGCTAGGGGCGGTAACGGTCCAGCCGCCGTCGACTTTTTCCACCACGGCACCGAGGTCCACCAGCGAAGTGGTGATCTGCTCTTCGGTGAAATCGATGCCGATCCGCTGGGCGGCGAAGGCTGCCGGCAGCGCGATGGTCACAGCGTCCGGTGCGGTCCCGACGTCGGTCCCCGCCTGGTCAGCAACCCCACCGGCGAGTTCCACCAGGAGGTCAACAACACGCTGGGCAGCGATGTCCGCCACGTGCCAGTCGACGCCGCGCTCGAAGCGCTTGGACGCCTCGGACGGCAGCTTGTGCCGGCGGCGGGAACGGCCAATGGACACCTCGTCGAAGTGTGCGGCTTCCACCAGGACGTTCGACGTCGAATCGCTCACCTCGGTGGCTGCGCCGCCCATCACGCCGGCAATGCCGATAGCGCCGGAACCGTCGGTGATGAGGAGGTCCTCGACGTCGAGCGTGCGCTCCTTGTCGTCCAGGGTGGTGATTTTCTCCCCCGCCACGGCGCGGCGGACCACGATGTCGCCGGACAGCTTGTCCAGGTCATAGCAGTGCGTGGGCTGGCCAAGCTCGAGCATGACGTAGTTGGAGATGTCCACGGGCAGGGAGATGGAGCGGATCCCGGCAAGCCGGAGCCTTGAGGTCATCCACGGGGGCGTCGGCCTGGTCGCGTCGACGCCCCGGACGGTGCGGGCCACAAAACGGTCGCAGCCGGGCTTGCCGTAGATGGGAGCGTCGTCGTTGAGCTTTACGCCGTAGCCGCCGGAAAGTTCTGCCGGGGCCTGGACCTTGGTAGCGGGGTCCGTGAATCCCGTGCCGGTGGCGTGGGCGTATTCACGGGCCACACCACGGATGGAGAAAGCGTAGCCGCGGTCCGGGGTCACGTTGATCTCGGCCGCCTGGTCATAAAGGCCGAGCAGTTCCATGGCGTCCGTGCCGATTTCCGGATCAAGCCCGATGCGGGACAGGACCAGGATGCCGTCGTGGTCCTCGCCGATGCCAAGCTCACGCACGGAGGCGATCATGCCGGCGGAAAGGTGGCCGTAGGTCTTCCGCGCGGAGATGTGGAAGTCGCCGGGAAGGACGGCTCCGGGCAGCGTGACTACTACCTTGTCGCCCTCCACGAAGTTGTGGGCGCCGCAGATGATCCCCTGCACCCCGGACGGGTCGATGCCGTCTCCTGTGAGGGTCTGTTCCTGGCCTTCGGGGACAACCCGGACCTGGCACCAGTTGATGGTTTTGCCGTTAGTCTGGGGTTCCTTGACGATGCTCAGGACCTGGCCCACCACAACCGGACCCTGCAAGGCGTCCGTGGGACGGTGGACGGCCTCTTCTTCAAAACCGACCTTGACCAGTTCGGCCATCAAATCTTCGGCCGTTGCTCCGGCCGGTACTGCTGCGAATTCACGCAGCCAGGAAAGGGGGATACGCACTGTTAGATCTCCATCCCGAAGTGCTCGCTGAAACGTACGTCGCCTTCGATCATGTCGCGCATGTCGCCCACCTCGTTGCGGAACATAAGGGTGCGCTCGATGCCCATGCCAAAGGCAAAGCCTGAATAGGTGTCCGGGTCGATGCCCGCGGCGCGGAGCACGTTGGGGTTGACCATGCCGCAGCCGCCCCACTCGATCCAGCGCGGCCCGCCCTTGGCGCCCGGGTGCCAGATGTCCAGCTCGGCGGACGGCTCGGTGAAGGGGAAGTAGTTGGGGCGCAGCCGGATCTGGGCCTCGTCGCCGAACATCTGCCGGGCGAAGTGCTCCAGCGTTCCGCGGAGGTCCGCCATGCTGAGGTGTTTGTCGATGGCCAGGCCCTCGAACTGGTGGAACACCGGGGTGTGGGTGGCGTCCAGCTCGTCGGTGCGGAACACCTTGCCCGGGCACAGCACGTAGATGGGCACTTCGCGTTCCAGCATGGAGCGGACCTGCACCGGGGAGGTGTGGGTACGCATCAGCAGGTGCGCTTCGGGCGGCTCCACAAAGAACGTGTCCTGCATTTCGCGGGCGGGGTGGTCCGGCTTGAAGTTCAGGGCGTCGAAGTTGAACCATTCGGATTCCACCTCGGGGCCTTCGGCGATTTCCCAGCCCATGCCCACAAAGATGTCCGCCACGCGGTCCTGCAGCGTGGAGAGCGGGTGACGCGCTCCTGCCCGACGACGGCGGGGTGCGGCAGTGACGTCGACTGTCTCTTCCAGCAGGATCCGGGCGTCGTTTTGTGCTTCCAGCTCGGCGGTGCGGTCCGCGAGCGCCTTGTTGACCCGGCCCCGGGAGGAACCCATGAGTTTGCCGGCTACGGCTTTCTGGTCTTTCGGCAGTCCGCCGATGTCCCGGTTGGCCAGGCTGAGCGGTGACTTCTCACCGGTGTGGGCCAGCCTCACCGCCTTGAGTTCGTCAAGGGTGCCTGCGCCGGCAATGGCGGCGATGGCCTGGTCTACAGCGGCAGTGATGGCGGCTTCATCCGTAGGGTTCGGGATGGCGGCGCCCGGCAAAGTTTCAGTCATCTACTGTTCTTAGCTACGAGTCGGGGCTGCCGGTGAGGGGTGCAGCCGTGCGCGGTTTCCCGGCAGCGCATCCGTCACTGGCAGGTCATGTTGTGGATTCACCCAAGGTGAAGGCACTCGATGACCAGGTCAGGGCACACCGGTCAAACTGGCGGCCACTATCCTCCAGTCTAAGTGAAGGCTCCGGCTACCATGGCCTCATGACACAAGGGCAGGGCCTGTCAGCCGCGCAGCTGTTGACGCCGGGGCAGCGGGTGCGACAGCTCGCCAACCTGGCCAACGGCACTACCCTGCTGGGCCTGGCCGTTGCCGCGGCTGCGGGAACCGCCGTCAGCAAAGGCCCCCGCGGGCTGGTCATAGCGTCCGGCTACCGGTGGCGCATTCCGTACGCAGGGGCCTTCACCCTGGGAAACGTGGTCATCTGCCGGATCCCGACTGAAGAACTGACGTCCAAACCGGCGCTCCTGGGGCATGAGGAAAAGCACTGCAGCCAGTACGCCTACTGCCTGGGGTTGCCCTTCCTTCCGCTGTATTTCCTGGCCGCCGGCTGGTCGCAGCTCCGGACGGGCAATCCGGCGTCGGCAAATTTCTTCGAACGGCAGGCCGGCCTGGCAGCCGGCGGTTACGTTGACATCAGGACACCAAAGCCGGCGCCCCCTGGGGCCGGCGGAATCGAGGTCTGACAATGACGGGCGAACCCAACACCACGACAAGCAACAGGACCATCACCGCGACCGGAACGGGGACGGCGGAGGCGCCACCTGACCTGCTGACGATTTCTGTGGGCGTCGAGTGCCGGCGGGACAGCGTGGGCGCCGCCTATGCGGATGCAGGAACAACGTCCGCAGCCGTATCCGGTGCGCTCCGCCGGCACGGCGTGGCTGACACGGACATCCGGACCTCCGGGCTGAACGTCCGGCCGGAGTTCGTCTGGCGCGACGGCGGGGGCCAGCAGGTGACCGGGTACGTGACCTCCAGTGTGCTCACCGTGCGCCTGCGGCAGGTGAGCACGGCATCCGCTGTCATAGCGGCCGCAGTAGATGCCGGCGGCGATGACGTGCGCCTGAACGGACTGGAGCTTGGCTTCGCGGATGAGTCAGCTGTTGCCTCCCTTGCCCGGGAAGCTGCGTGGCAGGATGCCGCTGCCAAGGCCGAACAGTTTGCATCCCTGGCGTCCGCGCGGCTTGGTGCCGTGATGTCCGTTGCCGAACACCCGGATGCGCAAGGGCCGGTTCCGGTGGCCCGGATCCAGCGCGCCGCCACCAGCGAAGCCATCAGCGTGGAGGCGGGCCACGCGAGCATTAATGCCAGCGTCACCGTGGTGTGGGAACTGCTGGCCTGACGGTTCCCGCAGTCCGGCGCGCGGACTTCCGCGGCGCCCGGTCCTTGACTTAAGTTCGAACATACATTCGAATGGAAGACATGAGATGGGATGCACAAGCGCTGATGCCCCGGCCTGCCGATGACCTCGGAAGTGGCCCATCACCCGCCCTGCTCCCCCTTGCCGGGTTGGTCCGTTCTGTGACCACCCCCGAATTCGCCGGCATCACCTTCCATGAGGTCACCGCCAAATCGGTGCTCAATAAGGTGGTGGCCGGGTCGCGGATGCCGTTTGAGTGGACCGTGAACCCATACCGCGGCTGCAGCCATGCCTGTGTTTACTGTTTTGCGCGCAAGAGCCACACGTATCTCGACTTTGACGCCGGACTGGATTTCGACAGCCAGGTGGTGGTCAAGGTCAATGCGGCCGAAGTCCTCCGGAAGGAGCTGGCCAAACCGTCCTGGGGTCGTCACCAGGTGGCGCTTGGCACCAACACGGACCCCTACCAGCGGGCCGAGGGACGCTACGCGCTGATGCCGGGAATCATCACGGCGCTGGCTGACTCAGGCACGCCGTTGTCCATCCTCACGAAGGGGACGCTGCTGGCCCGGGACATTCCGCTCCTGAAGCGTGCTGCCGCCCAGGTGCCGGTAGGGGTGGGCATCTCCCTGGCCATGACGGATGAGGCGCTCTCGGAAGCCGTGGAACCAGGCACGCCCGGGCCTCGGGCCCGGCTGAAGCTGGTCTCCCGCTTACGCGATGCCGGGCTCCCCTGCGGGGTGATGGCCATGCCCATCCTGCCGTGGCTCTCAGACAGCGATGAAGCCCTCGATTCCCTGTTCGCTGCGTTGGCCGCGGCCGGCGCCACCGGCGTCACAGCGGGCGCCCTCTACCTGAAGCCGGGAACACGCGAGTGGTTTATGCAGTGGATTGCCAAGAACCATCCGGAACTGGCTGGCCGCTACCGGCGCCTCTATGGCACAGGGTCCTACGCGTCCAAGGAATACCGCACCTGGCTCGCCGCAAAGGTGCGCTATTTCAAGCACCGGCACGGCTTCACCAGCGGCCACGGCTTCAGCCATCGTGACCTCGAAGACGATCCCCGTGGCGAGGAAGCCCAGTATCCGGCGGGGAGTATCCCGTCTACCGGCGTCGGCATACAGGAACGGCCGGCTGGGGAGTCCCAGCCGGCCGCCGCCGGGCCGCGTCAGCAGCCCACCCTGTTCTAGGGAAGGATTCCTAGCTGGCCGGAATGACCAGGCCCTTGTACTTCTCCTGCAGGAAGTCCTTCATGTCCTGCGAGGTCAGGATCTTGTAGAGCTTCTGGACCCGGGGATCGTCCTTCATCTCGGCTTTGACTGCCAGCACGTTGTAGTAGGCACTGTCTTTGCCTTCCACCAGCAGCTGCTTGTCCGCGCTCAATCCGGCAGGCAGTGCGAACGCCAGGGTCACAATGGCGGCGTCCTTGTCGTTGAGGGCCTGCGGGAGGCTGGCGTTCTCAATCTCGGTGAACTGGATGTTCTTCGGGTTGGCCGTGACATCCTTGAGCGTGATGGGGTTCTCGGTCACCTCGATCAGGCCCTTGGAGGCAAGCAGCTTGAGGGCCCGGGACTCGTTGGTGGGATCATTCGGGATGGCGATGCTGGCGCCGTCGGGCAGGTCCTGCAACTCGGCGATGTCGTTCGAGTACAGGGCCATCGGCGGCAGGTAGACCTTGCCGACGCTGACCAGGTTTTTGCCGGAGGCCTTGTTGTAGGTCTCCAGGAACGTGGTGTTCTGGAAGAGGTTGGCATCAATGTCACCGTCGCTGACGGCGGGGTTCGGCGTGTTGTAGTCGCTGAACTCCTTGTACTCGACCGTCAGGCCTTCCGCCGCTGCAAGCTCGCGCTGGACGTGCTTGACCATGTCCCCGGCGGGGACGGCGAGGGCGCCCACCTTGATGGTGCTGGACGCATCAGAGGAGCTGCTGGAACCGCAGGCGGACAGTGCCAGGATGGCTGCGATACCGCAGGCGGCGGCTGCTTTGAGGACATGTGTTCGGATCATGGGGATCTCTTTCAGGATGGTGCGGGGTGATTTTGGGGATGCGTCACTGAGGGAATACGGGGTGCTGTGGTCAGCGGTGGGAAAGCCTGCGTGCGGCGAAGTTCCCCAGGGACTGGAAGACCTGGACAAGCAGGATAAGCAGGATGACGACGCCGAACATGTATTCGGGGCTGTAGCGCTGGTAGCCGTAACGGAAGGCAACGTCTCCCAGGCCTCCGCCGCCCACGGCCCCGACCATGGCGGAGTAGCCGATCAGTCCGACCACCGTGGTGGAAAGTCCGAGCGCCAGGGCAGGCACAGCCTCCGCAATCATGACCTTGGTCAGGATGGTCCAGCGGGTGGCGCCCAGCGACTGGGCAGCCTCCACGAGTCCAACGGGAACCTCGCGGATGCCTATTTCCACCAGTCTGGCGAAGAACGGGATGCCGGCAATCGTCAAGGGGACGATCGCTGCTGTGGGGCCAATGAAGGACCCGGCGATGAGCCGTGTGAACGGGATCAGCAGGATCATCAGGATGATGAACGGAATGGAGCGTCCAATGTTCACCAGCAGGTCCAGGACCCGGTTCAGCACAAGGCCCAGCGCCCGGCTGCCAAACGGCCGGGACAGCAGTCCGCGGGATTCCGTGGTCACCAGCAGCACACCGGCGGCCAGCCCGAACAGGACGGTGAACAGCAGGCTGACGCCGACGGTGTAGAAAGTTTCCCCGGTGCCCTTGAGGATCGTCTCGAACCAGTCGGCCCAGAAGTACGGGTCATTGCGGTCAATCACTTGACTACCTCCACAAAAAGTCCCTGCGACCTAAGGTCGGCTATGGCCGCGTCCACGACGTGCCTCTCGCCCGGGAGTTCCAGCCTGGTCCGGCCGGTCTGGTGTCCGTGGATCGTTTCGAGCGCGGCGCCGAGGATGCCGACGTCGATGCCGTGTGTGCGCGCCAGTTGGGCGATGACAGGGCGATCCGCGGTCACACCGGTGAAGGTGATCTCCACAATGGTGTTCGTGGTTTCGGGGATCTCACCGAGGGGAAACAGCGCGTGGCCGAGCAGGGACTTTTCCGTAGTCAGCAACTGCTCCACCGATCCCTGTTCCAGGATTTGTCCCTGGCTCATCACCGCGGCGGAGTCGCAGATCCGCTTCACAACGTCCATTTCGTGGGTGATCAGCAGCACCGTCAATCCGAGGTCATTGCTGAGCTGCCGGATCAGGTCCAGGATCTGCATCGTTGTTTCAGGGTCCAGGGCCGAGGTGGCCTCATCACTGAGCAGGACCGACGGGCTGGACGCCAGGGCGCGGGCGATGCCCACGCGCTGCTTCTGGCCGCCGGACAGCTGCGCGGGATAGGCGGAGGCCTTTCCGTGAAGGCCTACAAGCTCCAGGATTTCCAGCGCACGCGTACGGCGTTGCCCGCGGCTGGCACCGGTGATTTCCAGTGACAGCTCCACGTTCGCCTGGACTGTGCGGCTGCTGAGCAGGTTGAAGTGCTGGAAAATCATGCCGATGTTGTGCCGGGCCGCGCGAAGTTCCGCCCCTTCCAGGGTGGTCATCTCACGGCCGTCAACGGTGACGTTGCCGGTATCGGGACGCTCCAGCGAATTGATGGCGCGGATCAGATTCTGCCAACTCACAAAACCGGGACCCAAATCCGAACATCAGCGGCGTTTCGGGGCGTCGGGGCGTCCTAAAATTCAGCGAAGAGGGGCTGAGCCCACAGGCGTGCCCAGTGATTCAAGAAGTGCCCGGACAATCGGGAAATCGGCGGGGATCCACGGAAGACTGAGAGCTTCATCACGATTCGTGGTGCTGATCCATCTCAGCTGGTCATGGTCTTCGAGCGGCTGGGGATCGCCGTCGGAAATCTCCGCGAACCACACCCGCATGCTGGCCCGCTCGTTCAGCCGCCAGCCAGCTGCCGCCCCGGAGGGGAGTTCCGGCCCCAGACGGACCTCTACGCCCAGTTCTTCCCTGAGTTCCCGGTGCAACGCGGCCTCGCATTCCTCACCGGCGTCCACTTTCCCGCCGGGAAATTCCCAGAGGCCAGCGAACTGCTCGGGAGCAGTCCGCCTGGCCACCAGCATGCGGGCAGGGTTCGCCAACGAGTCCACTATTGCTCCGCCAACGACCTGTATCAGTCCACTCACCGCCCCAGTCTATGAGGGAGAATGGTCTGCGGACCCTCCCCCAGCATCCCCTTTGAAAAGCAGGCCCATGAGCAGCGTCGTCCAAACCTCCACCGCATCCAAGACGAAGTCTCCACACGTTGGCGCAGCGATTTTCGCGCTGGCAATGGGCGGCGTCGGAATCGGTGTCACGGAGTTCACCATGATGGGCCTGCTGAAAGAGGTGGAACAAGGACTCGGCATCAGCACCCCGGAGGCCGGACACCTCATTTCCGCCTACGCCCTCGGAGTTGTGGTAGGCGCGCCGCTGCTCGCCGCAGTCGGTGCCAAACTGCCACGCAAATACCTCGCACTGGGCCTCATGCTGTTCTTCACGCTGGCCAACCTGACGTCCTATGTTGCTCCCGATTACGGGAGCATGCTGGTTTCCCGGTTTGCGGCCGGGCTGCCGCACGGTGCATTCTTCGGGGTCGCGGCTGTGATCGCCGCCTCTCTGGTTTCCCCCACGCGTCGGGGTTGGGCCATCTCCATGGTGATGGCGGGCCTCTCCGTTTCGAACGTTATCGGCGTGCCCGCGGCCACCTGGGTGGGCCAGACGTTCGGCTGGCGGCTGCTGTTCCTGCTCGTAGGAGGCATTGGCTTGCTGACACTGGTGCTGCTGTGGCGCTATGTCCCATACCAGGCCCCCCATCCTGACGCGAGCATCCGCCGCGAACTCGGTGCGCTCAAGCGGCTCCAGGTGTGGCTGGCCATTCTGATCGGCATCGTTGGTTTTGGTGGCTTCTTCGCGACCTACACCTACATTGCGCACACCATGACCCTGGTGGCCGGGATTCCGGGATCGCTGTTGCCCATTGTGGTGGCACTCTACGGACTGGGCATGGTGGCCGGAACCGTCGTCGGCGGCAGGCTGGCCGACAAGTCAGTGATGGGGACGCTGTACTGGGTCCTGCCCGGGATCGCCGTCGCACTGGTGGTCTACGCGGTGGCTGTGCACTGGCCCTGGTCAGCCCTGGTGATGGTTTTTGTGGTGGGAGCGTCCGGCTCCATGCTGATCCCGGCCCTGCAGACCCGTTTGTTGGATGCGTCGCCGGACGCCCCCTCCCTGGCTTCTTCGCTGAACCACGCCGCGCTTAACGTAGCCAATGCCCTAGGCGCCTTCCTGGGCGGCCTAGTGATCGCCTGGGGCTGGGGCTTCGTGGCACCCGCGCTCGTGGGCGCCGTGTTGGCAGTCCTGGGCTTTGGCATCGCGCTGACCAGCGGCGTCCTGGAACGCAAAAAGCCGCTGGCCGCCTGATCCTGGGAACGGGCGGGCAGCGGCTTCACCGAAGTATTCGGTGCGCTGAGGAAGGAACGTCAGGCCTGCGGGTCCTGAGCCCCGGCCTCCGCGGCTATCTGGCCGGCATTGGGAACCTGACCGGCGCCTGAGACCTCGTCCGTGCGACTGTTCTCGCGGTGCAGATCCGGTTCGAGGTAGATCACCCGGGCCATCGGAACGGCCGTGCGGATTCGGGACTCGGCACCATCAATCGCGGCGGCGATGTCCCGGCCGGTTTCTGCGGCACCCACGGAGATCTTGGCGGCCACCAGCAGCTCCTCCGGTCCGAGGTGAAGGGTCTTGAGGTGGATGATCCGGTTGTGCCCCCCGGCCTCGATGGCCTCACTGATGCGGGCCACGTCATCCCGGGTGGCGGACTCGCCCAGCAGCAGGGACTTGGTTTCGATAGCCAGCACCACAGCGATGGCCACGAGCAGCAGGCCGATCATGCCGGTACCCGCGGCGTCCCAGATCCCGTTGCCGGTGACGAGGGTCATGCTCACACCCACGAGCGCGAACACAAGACCAAGAAGCGCCCCGAGGTCTTCCAGCAGGATGACCGGCAGCTCCGGCTGCTTGGCCGTGCGCACAAAGCTCACCCAGCCCTGCTTGCCGCGGACGTGGTTGGATTCGATGATGGCCGTCCGGAACGAGAAAGACTCAGCAACAATGGCGCCGATCAGCACCGCCAAAGGAACCCACCAGAAGTCCCCTTCGATGGCGTGCGGGTGCTGCAGCTTCTCCCACGCTTCGAACAGTGCAAAAAGCCCGCCCACGCTGAAAAGCACGATCGAGACGATAAAGGCGTAAATGTAGCGTTCACGGCCATACCCGAACGGGTGCTCCGGGCTAGCTGCCTTCCTGGCGCGCTTGCCGCCGATCAGGAGCAGCAGTTGATTGCCGGAGTCGGCAATCGAGTGGATGGCTTCGGCCAGCATCGACGAGGAAGCCGTCAGAAAAAAGGCCACGAATTTCAGGACGGCGATGGTCAGGTTTGCGGCTAGGGCCGCGACGATCGCCTTGGTACCGCCATTTGCAGCCACGGAGGCTTCTCCTCTTCACAGGTTTCAAGAACAAGCAGGGATATTCGCGGCGGCGCAGTCGGCTCCGCCCACGAATACCGTACCTTTTCGGGTGCAGAAGACGCACTTCTGACATGCACTAAGCCTGCTGACATCGGAGGGGCCGTATGTTAGCTTGAACACTAATCGGGACGTTCAATCCCGACGAATATGAAGGAGGAGACATGGGTTTTCTTGCTTGGATTATTCTCGGCCTCATCGTAGGGGCCATCGTTAAAGCCGTTATGCCGGGCAAAGTCGGCGGCGGCTGGGTGACGAGTCTCGTGCTCGGCGTTGTCGGCGCGATTGTAGGCGGCTGGATTGGCAGCCTCCTGTTCGGCAAGGGTGATCTTGCCTTCTTTGATCTGGGTACCTGGATCCTGGCCATCGTAGGCGGCCTGGTAGTTGCCGGCGTCTACGGCGCCATCACAGGACGCAGCAAGAGCACACGGGCGCCCTGATACCCCTACCTCATCTGATTCATACAGCAAGGGCCCCGGAGAACTACCGGGGCCCTGCCTTTAAGTCACGTATTCAGTCACGCTTTCTGGGACCTGGCACTCGCGTAGAGGCACACCGTGGCCGCCGTGCCGAGGTTCAAGCTTTCGGCTGCGCCGTAAACCGGCACGGCCACCCGGTGATCGGCCAAGGCCAGTTCATCTTCGGCGAGCCCCTGGGCTTCGTTTCCGAACAGCCACGCTGTGGGACCCTCCAGGGCAAACAGCGATTCGACGCCAGGGCCTGCGATCCGGCGCGCGGCGTTTTCGTCCTGGAGCGTATCCAGGTTGACGTCACCGTCGCCGTCGGCGGCCAGTATGCCAATCCCCCGCGCACGGCAGGCGGCTGCCACTTCCGCGATATCGGCGCCCAGGACCACGGGCAGATGGAACAGGGAACCGGCGGTGGAACGGACGGCCTTGGGGTTATAGATGTCAACGCTGGACGAGGTCAGGATGACGGCGTCCGCCCCGGCCGCGTCAGCAGCCCGGAGTACAGTGCCGGCGTTGCCGGGGTCCCGGACCTGACACAGCACTGCAAGCAGCCGAGGGCCGGCGTCGAGGACCTGCTCAAGGCTCACGTCCAGGAAACCGCAGACCGCGAGAATGCCCTGCGGGGTAACCGTGTCCGCCATCGCGGCCAGCACTTCGTCGGTAGTGAGGTATGCGTCAATGCCCTCCGCGAGAGCCTCCAGGTCCGGGTGCCGGTCGAGGCAGGCCTCGCTCGCGTACACCTCATAGACGACGCCGGGCTCGCCCGCTGCAATCCTTTTCTGGTGCAGAGTGAGGGCCTCACGGACAGCTTGGGGACCCTCCGCCAGAAACTCGCTGCGCTTTAAACGGGCCGGGCGCCCGGCAAGCTGTGCCACCTTCCTCACCCGATCAGCTCGGGGGTTGGAGAGTGGAAAGTCTTGCGGGCGCCCGGTTTCGTTCATACAAGAACCTTAGTGGCTTCAGCCACCAGTCCTCGAACTGGCGTGGGTGCTACTTGGCAGCCACGTCAGCGGCAGGCTTTGCAGCCTTGGCCTTGGGTGCCTTGGCAGCCTTGGGGGCTGCGGCTTCGACGGCCGGAGCGGACGTGTCGGCAGGCAGGGAATCCTTGGCGATCTTCACCAGCGCGGCGAATGCGTTCGCATCCGAAACGGCCAGCTCAGCAAGCATACGGCGGTCAACCTCGACCTCAGCGGCCTTCAGGCCCTGGATCAGACGGTTGTAAGTCAGGCCGTTGGCGCGGGATGCAGCATTGATGCGCTGGATCCACAGGCGGCGGAAGTCGCCCTTCTTCTTCTTGCGGTCGCCGTAGCTGTACACAAACGAGTGCAGCAGCTGCTCTTTAGCCTTGCGGTACAGGCGTGAACGCTGTCCACGGTAGCCCTTTGCGCGTTCAAGGATAACCCGGCGCTTCTTGTGGGCGTTGACCGCCCTCTTCACACGTGCCACGTGCGTACTCCTTCGAAAATTCTGATCCCAAGCATCTACTGCCGGAACAACCGGCTGGCCTGAGAAGCCTTTTTGGTAGTTGACTGCTGCCAGGTGGCATCAGTCAGAGAACTTGGAACTTAGATGCCGAGCATCTTCCGGATGACCTTAGCGTCACCCTTGAAGACAATCTTGTCGCCGGCGAGGCGACGAGTCAGCCTGGAGGACTTGTGCTCAAGGTAGTGGCGGCGGTTGGCCTGCTGGCGGCGCAGCTTGCCGCTGCCGGTCAGCTTGAAGCGCTTCTTAGCACCACTGTGGGTCTTCATCTTCGGCATGGGAACCGATCTCCTTACGTGTCCACAGACATTGTCTGCAGTTCTTTCGAGCAGCCGCCCCTGCAGGCGGCATGCTGGTTGCGTACTGCAGGAGGATAACCTCCCGCAGCTTTGAACTAGGTAGTCTTCTTGCCAGCCGGCTTCGGAGCTGCCTTGGGGGCAGGCCTTGCAGCAGGCTTCGGCGCTGCCGGCCGGGCGATCGGCTTAGGCATCGGCACCGGCGGCCTCGGAGCTGCCGGAGCCGCAGCTTCGGCGGGCTTGGCAGCGACAGGAGCATTGATGGGTGCCGGGGCTGCCTTGGGAGCCTCACGCTTGGGAGCAGCGGCCCTCGGGGCAGCCTGCTTGGGCGCCTCCTGGACGGCGGCCTCCTTCACGGGTGCTGCCTCGGCGGCGGTTTCCTTTGCAGGAGCTTCCTTCGCTGCGGCTTCCTTGACGGGAGCTTCCTTCGCCGGCGCTTCCTTGACCGGGGCTTCGGCTTCCGGAGCGGCTTCAGCAGGCGCCTCAGGTGCTTCAGACTGTGCCGGAGCTTCGGTTTCCGGCTCCGTGGTGATGGCGAAACCTTCCGGCAGAAGGTCAGCCAGCGACTGCGTGAGCGGTGCCTGGTCGTCGCCGGAGACGTCGATGCGGCCGCCACCCGTAGCTTTCGCTTCGTTCTGCGCCTTGGCCTCTGCACGCTGCGATGCGCGGCGTGCCTCAGCCTTGGCTTCGGCCTTGTTCTTCAGCGGGCCCACAACCATGACCATGTTGCGGCCATCGATACGGGGGCTGGACTCCACAACGCCCACTTCGGCGACGTCGTCAGCGAAGCGCTGGAGCAGGCGGATGCCCATTTCCGGACGCTGCTGCTCACGGCCGCGGAACTGGATCATGGCCTTGACCTTGTCACCGGCACCGAGGAAGCGCAGTGCATGGCCGCGCTTGGTCTCGTAGTCGTGGGTGTCAATCTTGAGGCGGAAGCGGATTTCCTTCAGAACAGTGTTTGTCTGGTTCTTCCGTGCTTCACGTGCCTTGACGGCGGCCTCGTACTTGTACTTGCCGAAGTCCATCAGCTTGCACACCGGAGGCTTGGCCTGCGGTGCAACTTCAACGAGATCAAGATCAGACTCGGCAGCCAAACGCAGGGCATCGTCGATACGGACGATTCCTACTTGTTCACCTGCAGGACCGACCAACCGCACCTCGGGGACGCGGATACGCTCATTGATTCTTGGCTCGCTAATGTTAAAGCTCCTGTGATTGATGTGGTATTCCACCGGCAAAATAGAGAAGGCCCCCAATTGCCGGAGCAATCGAAGGCCTCGATGATCGGATGCACTGTCCTCAGCAGAGGCAATGCGCACTTCCCCTAGGCTCAATGCCTGAAAGAACTGTCCGACCGGTACCCGGCAACCTTGCTTCCTCAGGAATTACTTCCGGCGGGAAAACGGCTGACGCGGGTGGGAGAGAACTCCGCTTGCAAACTGCATGTCATTCTACAGAAAAAATCCCTCCTCACGCAGCAAAGCGTTGGTGGGACCTTCCACAGCGAAATAACGACATCCAGTCGGTCTGTGACAAGCTTACCAGTATGAGCACCCCAGACAGCAATTCACACGTTTTCGAGGCCCCGGACGCCAAGGCTGACGTGACCCAGCAAATCCGCGACATCTCGGAGGTGCCGGCCATCGAGGTCATCACCACCGCCGCAGTGCACCTGATGAGCGCAGCCGCGGTCAAGCTGGGCCTCGCCGCCGAGGACAATGCGGAGGAACTCAAGGACCTGGACGAGGCCCGCAAGCTCATCACCGCCCTTGCCGGACTGGTGACCTCAGCGGCCCCCGAAATCGGATCCCAGCACGCCGGCCCGTTGCGCGATGGCCTGCGTTCCCTGCAGCTCGCGTTCCGCGAGGAGTCCATCATCCCGGATGCCCCGGGCAAGGGCCCGGGCGAGAAGTACACCGGCGCCGTCAACTAGACCCAAAACAGCAAACTTCACAAAGTACGACGACGGCGGCGGACGGTCCACACGGACCCGCCGCCGCCGTCGTGTTTCACTTAGTTTTTGTCCAGATATACGGGACTTCCGCACCTGAAAAGGCGGAATATCTGGACAAAAAACTCTGGAGGCCGGGTTCAGATGGCGGCGCGCCGGCGTCGGTGGGCCTGGAGCAGCAGTCCCACCAGGCAGAACAGAACGCCGGCCACGCCCACGGACACAAAGCCGCCGGATGGTCCCATCCCGTCGATGAAAATCCCGGCAAGGGGCGCCCCGAGCGCCACGCCGGCAGTCAGTGCAGAGCCGTACCAGCCCATTGCCTCGCCGCGGCGGTCCTCCGCCACCAGGTCTGCCACATGTTCGGAGGCGGCCGACAGTACAGGGGCGCACAACAGGCCCGGAAGGATCGAGACGAAGGCCAGCGTCCAGGTGTCCTGGGCGAAGCCCATCGGGATAGTCAGGGCCGCCATCCCCAGCAGCAGGAGGATCGGCGAAACTGGACGGTGCATGGCCCCGTAGACCAGTCCGCCGACCACCGATGCGGCGCACCAAAAGAGGAACACGATGCCGATTTCGCCCTGGTGCCCGCCTGTTTCCAGGGCAGCAACAATGCCAACGTCCGTGCCGCTGAGCACCATGCCGGTTCCAGCTGCCACTGCGAATACGGCCGCTACAGTGGCCGTGAGCCAGGCGAAGTTGTGGGCCACCTTGCCGGGCAGCCCCGCCGGCCCGCTGCGGGTGCGTTCTGCCCCTGCCGGGACGAGGTCTGCCGCTGCTTCCTGGAGGTGTGCCGGTGCAGCGGAAACCACAGCCACTTCCGCGGCGTGGCGCTGGTCTGCCTGGCACTCCTCAGTCTGCGTGGCACTTCGAGTAGGCGGGTTAAACCACATGAGGAACAATCCGGCCAGTGACGTGGAAACGCCCACCACGGTGAGTCCCAGAACGGTGAAGCCGCTGGTGGCCACAACGGCTCCGGCGGCAGGCCCGATCATAAACACCATCTCCGTGGCGATCGAGTCCAGCGCAAAAGCGGTCCGCCGCTGGTCCCCGTCCGCGAGGACGCCCAGGGACTGGCGGATCACACTGAAGATCGGCAACGTCAGCAGGCCGCCGACGAACACCAGCGGAAGCAGCCACTGGTAGGACACGTGCGGCACCACGGACCAGATGAGAGCCTCTGACACCACTGAGGGAATCAGCGCCCGCCGCAGGCCAACAGTGTCCACGCGCCGGCCGCGCCATGGTGCGCCAACGGCAATGCCGATGGTCATAACTGCCGCTGCGGCACCGGCCGCAGCGTAGCCCTGGTCCAGGGTCAGCACGATGTGCAGGGTCAGCAGCATGCCTGCCGCCGAGTGGGGGATGCGGGCGATCATGCCGACCAGCAGCAGCCGCCGGATGGGCCGGTGGGCCAGCAGCTCCCGGTAAAGAGCGAAGTTCACGGAAAATCCTTTGGGTCTGCCCGCGGCAGCCCGGGATCTCCGCGCCAACCGTCAGCTATTGTGCTGCGCGCCGCAACTTGATTTCGATCGAGTCAACACGCTCTCCAAACAATACATTCCGGGACCATGCCTGTTGGAGGCCGGACACCAGGTCCTGGACTGCCGGAGCGTCCAACCCATCCTCAAGGTGGAGCAGCACCTGAAGTTCCGGCCCGGCACCGCCCCCGGAGAGCCTGGCACCCGTACCGGTGAGAACGGCGACGCCGGAACCCGGGAGGAGGGCAAGCTTGCGCACCGCAGGGAAGGCAGCCGTTGCCTCAGCCATCTCGGCTGCCAACGCCGCATCTGTGTAGGAAGGGATCCACTCCCGTTGTTGGGCCAGCGCCCAGACGGCGGGCCGCCGGACCACGAACGTGACCTCCGAGCCCGGATCGAGCACCAGTAGCTCGGCCCCCTCGGCCACGGCTGAGAGGGCAGCCCTGGCGGCGTAAACCGCCACCGGCCGGGCTTCGGGGTGCCAGGCAGCCAAGGCATTCGCCGAGCTGAAGGCCGGCATGGCCGTCCGGCCGTCGGCGGCCTTCAGGGTGACCAGCGCCATGTCCGCCTGCTTGTCCGACGTCAGGCCGTCGACGCCGGCCGCTTCCTCGCCGAGCTGGGCGATGATCGGGATAAAGACTCGGGCGGTGGCCAGCGAGGCCACCACAGCCGCTTCGTCGCCGTTGCCGTCAACCAGGGCCGCGACGGCGGCGAGGTAGCCGGCGTCGGCCGTTCCGTCGTCGTCCTCGAAGTTGTGGATCCTGCCGTCGTCCCCGGCGAGGCTCCGGCCTTCCCACGGCTGGCCGGCCGAGTCAGTACGGCCGCCCGCGCCCGCCAAAGCCGCCGCAATGTGTCCGGGCAGATGGCGCGGCGGCGGCGATTCCGCTGCCGGATCGGCGTTGTGCGTGCTGTCCACGGAAACTGCCTAGCGGCGTCCGGCGACGTCGAGGGCTTCGGGGAGTGTGAAGGCACCGGCGTACAGCGCCTTGCCCACAATCGCGCCTTCCACGCCCAGCGGCACCAGGGAGCGCAGCACTTTCAAGTCGTCAAGGCTGGAGATGCCGCCGGAGGCGACCACCGGTTTGCCGGTCTTCTCCACCATCTGGCGCAGGAGTTCAACGTTGGGACCCTGCAGTGTGCCGTCTTTCGTAACGTCAGTGACAACGTACCGGGAGCACCCGGCTTCTTCGAGCCGGCCCAGGACCTCCCAGAGGTCGCCGCCTTCTTTGGTCCAGCCGCGGCCTGCCAGCGTGGTTCCGCGGACGTCGAGGCCGACGGCGATCCTGTCGCCAAAGCGGTCGATGGCACTGCGGGTCCACTCGGGGTTTTCCAGCGCCGCTGTGCCGAGGTTGACGCGGGCAACGCCGAGGGCCAGCGCCGCTTCGAGGGATTCGTCGTCCCTGAGTCCACCGGAAAGCTCCACCTTGATGTCAAGCCGGCCCACCACTTCACGGAGCAGCTCGGCGTTCGAGCCACGGCCGAACGCGGCGTCAAGGTCCACCAGATGTACCCATTCGGCACCCTGCTCCTGCCAGTTGAGGGCTGCCTCCAGCGGCGTGCCGTAGCTCGTCTCGCTGCCGGCCTCGCCTTGGACCAGCCGCACGGCCTGTCCGTTTACGACATCGACGGCGGGCAGCAGTTCAAGAACCGGCAGATCGGTTGCGGTGGTCATCTCAAATCCTCTTGGGTGTTGGGTTGCTCGTGGAAGCGGAACTGGGGGTTGCGTGGGCTAGGTTCCAGGAAGCGTCAGCAGGTACGCGGCCAGCAGCGCCATGCCGGCCAGGACGTAGAAGCCCACCTGGGTCCAGAGCGGTTTGTGCTGCTGCCTGAAGGACAGTGCGCCGCCCACCAGAAGGCCGGCCAGGCCCATCAGGACAATCGACCACATCTAGGCGGCGTCCGTGGCAGCTGGCTTGCGAAGGCCGTCCACCCAGTTGCGCAGTAGCCGTGCACCGGCGTCGCCGGATTTTTCCGGGTGGAACTGGGTGGCGCAGAGCGGTCCGTTCTCCACTGCAGCAATAAAGCGCGCGCCATGCTCTGACCAGGTCACCAGCGGCGCAGTCATCCGCGGCTGGATCACGTCGAAGTTCCAGTCCTGGACACCATAGGAGTGGACGAAGTAGAAGCGCTGGTCCGCGACGCCGGCGAAGAGTTTGGATCCTTCCGGAACGTCAACCGTGTTCCAGCCCATGTGTGGCACCACCTCGGCGGGAAGGAGTTCCACCTTGCCCGGCCACTCCCCCATGCCTTCAGCTTCTGTCCCGTGCTCCACTCCGGCCTCGAACAGGACCTGCAGGCCCACGCAGATTGCCAGGACCGGCCTGCCCCCGGCCACGCGCCGGCCGATCAGCCGGATACCGTCCACGGCCTTTAGCTCGCGCATGACAGTCTCGAACGCGCCGACGCCGGGTACTACCAAGCCGTCGGCATTAAGCACGTCCTCCGGCTTGGAGCTGAGGATGACCTCGGCTCCTGCCCGCTCCAGGGCGCGCACGGCGGACCGGACGTTTCCCGAACCGTAATCGAGGACAGTGACTGTGGGCTTGCCTTCGGGCGAGACGGGCTTTTTACCGGCGGCCGGATCGATGACGGCGCCGTCCCGGAGAATTTGGCCGCTCACAGGGCACCCTTGGTGGAGGGGATTCCCTCCACGCGGGGATCGGGCTCGACCGCAGCACGCAGGGCGCGGGCGAAGGCCTTGAACTGCGCTTCCACAATGTGGTGCGGGTCGCGGCCCGCGATGACATTCATGTGGAGGCAGATGCCGGCATGAAGCGTGATGGCCTCAAAGACGTGGCGGGTCAATGACCCCGTGAAGTGGCCGCCGATCAAGTGGTACTCCTGCCCGGCAGGCTCTCCGCCGTGCACCAGGTAGGGGCGGCCGGAGACGTCGACGACGGCGTGCGCCAGGGCTTCGTCGAGGGGCACGGTGGCCTCGCCGAACCTGCGGATCCCGGCCTTGTTTCCCAAGGCAGTGCGCAGAACTTCACCGAACGTGATGGCGACGTCCTCCACCGTGTGGTGGACGTCAATGTGGGTGTCACCGGTGGCTTTGACCGTCATGTCAATGAGCGAGTGCTTGCAGAGCGCCGTCAGCATGTGGTCGTAGAACGGGACAGACGTGTCGATGTCCGAAACGCCCGTGCCGTCGAGGTTAATCTCCACGAGCACTGACGATTCACTGGTGGCACGCTCCATGCGTGCGGTCCGGGGCGCGGCAGCGTTCGATCCGGTGAAGCTCATGGTCATATGTCCTTTAGGCGAAGTCAGTGGTGCGAAAGCGAAGGAGATGTGCCGGTGCGCGGCGGCGCCGATACTTCAAGTTTAGGCGGGCAGCCCGGCCTGGCTGGCCAGGATGCGTTCCAGCGACGTCAGGAAGGCTGTGGTCTCCGTCTCAGTTCCCGCCGTGACACGCAGGTGGCCGGGGATGCCGACATCGCGGATCAGCACGCCGTCGTCCAGCAGCAACTGCCAGACGTCATGCGGGCTGTCGAGGCCGCCGAAGAAGACATAGTTCGAATCGGAGGCGGCAGGTTTGAGTCCCATTCGCGAGAGTTCCGAGACTATGCGGTCCCGCTGCTCCTTGATGTCCTCGACGTCGGCCATCAGCGCAGTGCGGTGCTGCAGGGCGGCGAGGGCTGTTGCCTGGGTGATGGCCGAAAGGTGGTACGGCAGCCGAACCAGGCGCAGTGCGTCCGTGACTTCAGGAGCGGCGGCCATGTAGCCCAGGCGGGCGCCCGCGAGGGCGAACGCCTTGCTCATGGTGCGGGACACAATGAGGCGCTCCCGGCCGGGCAGCAACGTAAGGGCGCTCGGCGTTCCGTCGTGGGCGAACTCGTGGTAGGCCTCGTCAACGATGACGATGGTCTGGCTGGCCTCGCCGGCCTCGTACACGGCCTCCACAACGTCCAGGCCCAGCCCCGTGCCGGTGGGATTGTTCGGCGAGCAGAGGAAAACGATGTTGGGCTGAAGCTCTTTGACCTGCAACGCGGCCGACTCGGCACTGAGCCCGTAATCGTCGGCCCGCTGCCCGACGATGTACCCGGTGTCCGTGCCGCTGGCCAGGAGCGGATACATGGAGTACGTGGGCGGGAATCCCAGGGCCGTGCGCCCGGGCCCGCCGAAAGCCTGGAGAATCTGTTGGAGGACCTCGTTGGACCCGTTGGCCGCCCAGATGTTGGTGGCATCCAGACCGTGGCCGAGATACTCGGCCAGCGCTTCCCGGAGTTCGGTGAATTCACGGTCCGGGTAGCGGTTGAGGCCCGCCGCGGCTTGCGTCACGGCCACGCTGATCGCGGCACGTACGTCCGCCGGGACGCCATGGGTGTTTTCGTTGACGTTCAGCAGGATAGGTACATCCAGCTGCGGGGCACCGTACGGGGTCAGTCCGCGGAGGTTGGTCCGGAGGGGAAGTCTGTTCAGACGCTCTAGCTGGTCATTCACCTGAACAGTTTAGGTCCGAAGCAGACGGCCAGAAAATGTGACGGCCTGCGGCGGCACACGCCCGAGCCTGCAGGCTCTTTACCTGGTGGGGACGAAGAGTTGCTGTCCGGGGACAACGCCCCCGGCGGAAAGGTTGTTCAACTGGGCAATATCCGCGATGACATCACGGGGATCACGCTCGGGCGCAACGGTACTGGCGATGGCCCAGAGTGACTGGCCGGCCTGCACCGTGACCGAGACTGTTGGCGTTAGTGACAGGTCGGCGGCCGAATCGGCGGCCTTTGCCGGGGCGTTGAGGAAACCTGCCAGGGAAAGCAGGATTGCGGCAAGAATCACCAGCGGGATGCCGATGAGCACAATCCGGCCCCTGCGGGTCAGGCGCAGCGGCGGCAACGGTTCCCTTCGCTGCCTTGGCGCCGAACCCGACGTCGAAACGGGTGCGGACCACTGCCGCGAGGTGAGGTCCTGCACGGAAATGAGCTGTGGACGCGAGTCCTGCGAAGCAGATATAGCTGACATGAAATGAGCCCTCCTGGACCATACTGTGCTGCCCGGCGCGCCCTCCGCGTTCACTTGCCGGTACCGGCCTGAGCCGTCCATAAATTCGAATATTCGAATCCGCAAGCAACGAGTAGAACACATGTTCGAACTTTGCTTCTTCATTTTTAGCACTTATCAACGAATATTGTCGAGACTCGCTAGAACAAATGTTTGAAAAAGCCCTGTGGCTGGCCTACGTTTGGATCAAAGAACAACCACCTCTGTAGTTGATCAGCAGGGTCTGACAATCAACTCCGACACCAGCCCCGGGGCGTTCCAGGCACCAGCGGCCGGAGCGGAGCCGGGCAACCGAAAGGCATTGGCGAACATGGCAGCACCAGCCGCCGAGGGCAAGGCGACACCGCAGCGCCGCCAGCCCCCACGGACCCCCAAGGGGCTCACCGCCCGCCAAAAGAAGATCCTTGAAACCATCCAGCGCTCGGTGAATGACAACGGCTATCCGCCGTCGATGCGTGAAATCGGTGACACCGTGGGCCTGGCGAGTTTGTCGAGCGTGACCCACCAGCTCTCACAGCTGGAGAAGCTGGGATACTTGCGCCGGGACCCCAAGCGTCCGCGCGCCATGGAAGTCCTGATGCCGTTGACGCTTGACGGCGGGTCCACTAAGTCGAACGGGACAACCAAGCCCTCAGTCCTGCACGGCATCGGCGGGACGGTCACCGAACTTCCCTCTGCCATGGACACCGCGATGGTGCCGTTGGTGGGCCGGATCGCGGCTGGCGGGCCTATTCTGGCTGATCAGGTGGTGGAAGACGTGATGCCCCTGCCCCGGCAGCTCGTGGGCCAGGGTGAGCTGTTTATGCTGCGCGTGGCCGGCGACTCCATGGTGGACGCTGCCATCTGCGACGGCGACTGGGTAGTGGTCCGCCGGCAGGCAGACGCCTCCAACGGCGATATTGTCGCGGCCCTGCTGGACGACGAAGCCACCGTCAAGACCTTCCGCCAGCGCGATGGCCACACGTGGCTGTTGCCACAGAACACCCAGTACGAGCCCATCCTGGGCGATCACGCCACAATCATGGGCAAGGTCGTCTCGGTCCTGCGGTCGCTATAGGACCTGCCGCGCAGTCAGGCGCCCTTCCCGGCCAGCCTTTCCAGGGCTGCGAACGCCGTTTTGCGGTCCGTGGTGGGCCAGAACGGCGGCAGAGCAGCCCGGAGGAATCCGGCGTAGCGCTCGGTGGCAAGCCGGGAATCAAGCACCGCCACCACGCCCTTGTCTCCGGTGGAACGGATCAGCCTGCCCGCGCCCTGGGCAAGGCGGATGGCCGCGTGAGTCGCCGAGACCGCCATAAAGCCGTTTCCGCCGGCCTGCGCAACGGCGCGGGACCGTGCTGTCATCAGCGGGTCATCCGGCCGCGGGAACGGGATGCGGTCGATCACCACCAGCCGGCATGATCCGCCCGGAACATCAACACCCTGCCACAGGGACATGGTGCCGAACAGGCAAGTATCGGGCTCGTCCGCGAACTGCTTCACGAGGGCCGTCATGGTGGAGTCGCCCTGGCAGAGAATGCTGAGGCCAAGCCGGGGACGCATCGCCTCAGCGGCCTCCTCGGCTGCACGCCGGGACGAAAACAGGCACAGGGCACCGCCGCCGGACGCGCGGATCAGCGCCTCAAGTTCATCGAGGGCCTCCGGCGACGCCCCGCGGCCTGGCTTGGGGAGGTGCCCCGCGACGTAGAGGATCCCCTGTTTCGGATAGTCAAAGGGCGATCCGACGTCGATCCCGGTCCAGCTGGGCGCGCCCTCCCCCACCAGTCCCAAGCCGCCGGCAGCCGGTTCAAACGCTGAGCCGATGGCAAGCGTTGCAGAGGTCAGCACCACGGTGTGGCCGGCGAACAGCCCCTCGCGGAGCTTGCCGGCAACGCTGAGCGGCGCGATGTTGACCAGGGCCGGCGCGGACTCGTCTGGCTGCGCATAGCCCTGCTGCGGATCGAAGGAACTTGCGCGGGAAAACCACACCACTTCCCGGTTTTCCCGGGCAACAATCAGCCGTTCGCAAAGTTCGAGGATCAGCATCAGGCGTGACCGCGCGAGCTGCCGCCCGCCGTCGGCCGTTTGGCTGCCGTCACCCTTGGAATCGGACAGGGCAGCGCGGCAGGCCTCACGCAACTGGTCCACGCAGTCCAACTGTTCGTCGTTGAGGCCGTTGGGGAGCAGCCCGTTGGGCACTCCGGCAAGGGCGAGTTCCAGGTTGGCGGCAGCGGCGTTGAGCGCATCCACCGTGATGGCCGTGTGCTTCCGTGCGCCCGACGCCGCAGCGTGGACCATTGCCACGGAGAGTTGCCCCGACACCGCCCCGGTGACCCGGTCCTGCAGTTCGTGCGCCTCATCCACCACCACAACGTCGTATTCGGGCAACACTGCGAGGCCTTCAAAGGCGCTGACGGCGAGCATGGCATGGTTGGTGACCACAACGTCGGCCTCGGCGGCGTCGTGGCGCGCCAGTTCACTGAAGCATTCGGCTGCCATGGGGCATTTTTGGGCCCCCAGGCATTCCATGGATGTCACCGAAACCTGCCGCCAGGCCCGGTCAGTAACGCCGGGAAGCAGTTCGTCACGGTCGCCCGTGGTGGTCTTCTCCGCCCACTCTCGCAGGCGCACCACTTCCTTGCCCAGCTGGGACGACGGCCCGCCCAATGCGGCGGCGAAATGCGGGACGCTGGTGTCTTCGCCGAGGGAGAACAGCTGGCCCTCGGCGGGTTCCTCGGAGGGGAACCCGCCTTCGAGCTTGTGCTGGCAGACATAGTTGGAGCGGCCCTTGACCAGGGCCACCTTGACAGGGCGGTCCAGGGCAGGGGTGATGGTCTTCAGCAGCCGGGGAAGGTCGCGGCCCACGATCTGGGTCTGCAGCGCAAGCGTGGCCGTTGACACCAAGGTGGGCTTGTTGCTCACGAGCGAGTGCGCAATGAGCGGAATCAGGTAGGCCAGCGACTTTCCGGTCCCCGTTCCGGCCTGAACCAGGAGGTGGTCGCCGGTTTCGATGGCCTTGGCCACCTGCCTGGCCATCTCGTGCTGCCCGCTGCGGCTTTGACCGCCCATGCCGGCCACGGCGCGGTCAAGCAGTTCGATCACGAACTGCTCGCCGGCCGTACCTTTGACTTCCCCCGCCGCAACCTCAGTCATGGTTGATGAAGGATTCCAGTTCAGCCGCAAGGCCCTCCCGCACCATCACCACAGCGCGGGTACCGTGCTCGCCGTGATCCAGGCTCAGGATCTCGGCATCGGTCTCGTGCAGTTTGCTGATCAGGTCACCGCGGTCGTAGGGAATAAGGAGCTCCAGCTTCACGCCGGGCCGCGGAATCCCGTCACTGATGGCCCGCAGCAGTTCGGCGATCCCCTGGCCGGTGCGGGCCGAGACCACCACGTGGCGCGGTTCTCGCTGCTTGAGGCGCTCCACCACAAACGGATCCGCGGCATCGGCCTTGTTCAGGACAATGATCTCGGGCACTTTGCGGGCATCCACTTCGCTGAAGACCTTGCGGACTGCAGCAATCTGGCCCTCGGGGTCCGGGTGGGACACGTCCACCACGTGCAGGATCAGATCCGCGTCAGCCACTTCCTCCAACGTGGAGCGGAAAGCCTCCACCAACTGCGTGGGCAGCGACCGGACAAAACCCACGGTGTCCGCCAGGGTGTATCCCAGGCCGTCGGAGGTCTCGGCCTTTCGCACGGTGGGATCCAGGGTGGCGAACAGTGCGTTCTCCACCAGCACGCCGGCGTCGGTCAGCCTGTTCAGCAGCGATGACTTCCCGGCGTTCGTGTACCCGGCAATCGCAACGGAAGGCACTGAATTACGACGGCGGTTGGCCCGCTTGGTTTCCCGTGCCGGCTTCATTGCCGCGATCTCGCGCCGCAGTTTGGCCATGCGGGTGCGGATCCGGCGGCGGTCCAGTTCGATTTTTGTTTCACCGGGTCCGCGCGAACCCATGCCGGCGCCGGCGCCGCCCACCTGGCCACCGGCCTGGCGGGACATCGAGTCACCCCAGCCGCGCAGTCGCGGCAGGAGGTATTCGAGCTGCGCCAGCTCCACCTGGGCCTTACCTTCACGGCTCTTGGCGTGCTGGGCGAAGATGTCCAGGATCAGGGCAGTGCGGTCAATGACTTTGACCTTGACGATGTCCTCAAGGCTACGCCTCTGGGACGGTGCCAGCTCGGCATCCACCACAACGGTGTCAGCCCCGGTGGCCATCACGATTTCCTTGAGCTCAAGGGCCTTTCCGGAACCCAGGAACGTGCCCGGGTCCGGTTTGGCACGGCGCTGCACCATCCCGTCCAGGACTTCCGAGCCTGCTGTTTCGGCGAGGGCGGCGAGCTCACGCAGGGAATTCTCCGCGTCCGCCAAGGTGCCTTCGGACCATAGCCCGGCCAGGACCACACGTTCGAGCCGCAGTTGCCGGTATTCGACCTCGGTGACATCTTCGAGTTCGGTGGACAGCCCGGCCACGCGCTTCAGTGCCCGGCGTTCCTCCCGGTCCTGCTGGTCGCCGTCGTAGCTGGTGTGTTCGTCGTCCAAGCGGGAGATCGCCTGGGCCCTGCCGAACACGCCCTTGTCACCGTCTGCGGCGGTGACGTTCCTGGCCGGTACGTCCTTGGCGAGAATCCGGTCGATGACAGCTTGGATCTCCTCGGGACTCATGTCCTGGGCTGCTGGATCTGAACCGGTGTTGGGCTGGCTGGTCATGGTCTCCTTTGAAGTTTCGGCATTTTCAGAATAGTGCCGATCGTTGTTCAGTGGTGAAGTATTCGCGCTGGGCTGACGGCTTGCAGTCATCCGGGCCTCCTGGTCTGCTGCGCGCCGGTCGGGACCGGGCCGCGCAGGGAGTCTTCGCATCCGGGGATGCGTGGAGTGGTGGAAAGCGCGGGCAAAACAGCAAGGACCGGCGGCGGCAGATCGCTCGAGTATTGCCCGGCGGCATACCAGATACGGAAGACCTGGCATGTGGCGCACTTGCGGAAGGTTAATACCTGCATCGCTGCGGGGCACGGCTTCGGAACAGGCGGCGTCCGGGAGGGACACCGGCCGTGCCGGCTACTCGAAGATCAAGAACATGGGTTCAAGATTAGCAGAAGCGGTGCCCGCGGTTTCGCATTGTCCACCCCGGCCAACTAATCTGGCCAGTTATGGAGTCCGCACACTATTTCAGCGCATCGCCCGCCGGGCCGTTCACCCGCAAGCCGCTCACCGTGGAATTGGCCGGCGAGACGCGCACGCTGCAGACGTCCGGCGGCATCTTCAGCCCCGACGGCATCGACAAGGGGACGGCGGTGCTCCTGGCCGAGGTCCCGGCCCCGGACCCCACCGGCAACCTCCTTGACATCGGCTGCGGCTGGGGGCCCATTGCCCTCACGCTCGCATTGCGGGCGCCACACGCCAAGGTCTACGCAGTGGACGTCAATGAACGCTGCATCACGCTGACCAACGAGAATGCGGCCCTGCTGGGCCTGGGCAACGTGCTGGCCAGCACGCCGGAGGCGGTGGACCCGGACCTGCGCTTTGACACGATCTGGTCCAATCCGCCCATCCGGATCGGCAAGGATGAACTCCACAGCCTCCTGAAGCTGTGGCTGCCCCGGCTGGCGCCGGGCGGCTCCGCGTGGCTAGTGGTCCAAAAAAACCTGGGCTCGGATACGCTTCAGCGCTGGCTCGCGACGGAACTGGATGCATCCTTCGCCGTGAGCCGGGAGTCCACGTCCAAGTCCTTCCGCATCCTTCGAGTCAGGAAAGCGTCCCAGTAGCCACAATTACGGCGGGCCCGCTGAGCTCGACGTGCTCGTGCCCGCCCGCCCCGGCGAAGAACTTGACCCCGACGACGCCGCCCGGCACGTTGACCTGCCAGGAGTCCGGCGCTTCCGCCCCGGCCCAGTGCCGGATGGCCACTGCGGCGGCGCACGCGCCTGTTCCACAGGACTGGGTCTCGCCCACACCCCGCTCATGGACGCGCATGGTGATGGTGCCGATCCCGTTGTGGACCAGCGGTTCGGCAGGCACGACGAATTCAACGTTGGTTCCATTGGCCGGCACCGGATCGACCTTCGGAGCAGTGTAGAGCCTGGTGGCTTCCAATTCGGACAGTTCAGCCAGTGCCACCACGGTGTGCGGGTTGCCCATGCTCACTGACAGGGCCGGGCGGGGCACTTCCAAGCCCTCTGCGGTTACCAGCGAGTCCATGGCTTTCGCCGTCGCGTCGCCGGGGAAAATGAATTCCCACGGCCCCATGTCCACCGCATAGCTGTCCCCTGTCCGGACCACGGTCTTGACGCCGCCGCGAGTCCCGATGGTGAGCGCGCCGCCGTCGGGCAGGTCAACCAAGCCCTCGGCACGCAGGAAGTGCACAAATACGCGGACCCCGTTGCCGCACATTTCCGAGAGCGACCCGTCGCCGTTGCGGTAGTCCATGAACCATTCGGCCTCGGGGCTGCTAAGCAACAGCTCGCGGCCTTCGGAGAGATACCGGGAGGGGACGGCCCGGATCAGTCCGTCGCCGCCGATCCCGCGGTGACGGTCGCAGAGCGCGGCTACCTGGCCGGCGTCGATGGTGTGGACGCCGTCGGGGTCGGCGACCAGCACAAAGTCGTTGCCGGTGCCGTGTCCCTTGGAGAAGCGGAGTCCGCCCAAGGTGTGGAAGACGGGCTCTGTGGTCTCTGCGGGAGTTGCGTCCATGGTCCTAGATTACCGGCTGAGAGCCACGGCCCGGGCCGCAAGGTCCGGCGCCTGCCAGTCCAGCCAGGCGATGCGGGGATCGGCGCGGAACCATGTGAGCTGGCGCCTGGCGAACTGCCGGGTGGCCACAATGGTGTCCTCGGCTGCCTCGGCAACTGTTGAGCCGCCGTCGAGCACTTTCAGGAACTGTGCATAGCCGAGGGCCCGCGGCGCGGTCTTGCCGCCGCGGAGACCGGCCGTGTCCAGCCGGAGCACTTCCCCCAACAGCCCCTGGTCCACCATGTTGTGGACGCGCTGGGCCAGCCGTTCACGGAGGACATCGCGGTCCACGGACAGGCCGATCTGGACGGCAGGCTGGAAATACTCCCGCTGGGGCATAAAGGAGCTGAAGGGCCGGCCGGTGAGCTCATGGACTTCGAGCGCCCTGATGATCCGGCGCGCATCGGAGACACGGCCCGCTGACACCGGATCCACCTCCCGGAGCCGCGCCAGGAGGGCATCCTGGCCGGCTTCATCGAACTCAGCCTCGAGCCGCTGCCGGAGGACAGGATCCGTGCCGGGGAATTCGAGGACGTCGAGGGCAGCCCGAACGTAGAGACCCGAACCGCCCGCCAGAATGGCGCGTTTGCCGCGCGCGTGGATATCGCTGACGATGCTCCGGGCCTGCTGTTGGAAGTCTGAAACGCTGGCCTCCTCCGTGACGTCCAGGATGTCCAGAAGGTGGTGGGGAACGCCCTTGCGCTCTGCCGGCGTGATCTTGGCGGTGCCTATGTCCATCCCGCGATAGAACTGCATGGCGTCGGCATTGATGACCTCGCCGTCCAGCTCCAGGGCAAGGTTCACGGCTAGGTCGGACTTACCTGACCCTGTGGGACCAACAACAGCAATAACCGGAGGTTGGACCACCGGTCAGCGGCTCCGTACCGGCAGCGTGGGCATGCCCAGCGAGACTCCGGTGCGGCTGGCGCCGCCTGCGGCAGCCGGCACGGGAGCGCCGCACGAATCTGCCTGGGACCTGTCCCAGGCGTCCCCAGCGCGGGAACGCCGCAGGCTGTAGTCCTGCAACGACGGGTCGGCCACGAGGTGGAAGGCTGCGGCTTCGGTGATTGTGACGGTGACCAGGTCCCCCGGACGCGGCACTTCTGCCCCCTCGGGAACGGAGAAGTGCACGAGCCGCTGGTCCTGGGACCGGCCCGACAGCCTGTGGGTTTCTTCGGACTTGCGCCCTGAGTGGGCGGTGACCATCACCTCTACCCTGCGGCCAAGCTGCGTGGCGTTTTCCTCGGCGGCGATCCTGTCCTGCAGTGCGGTCAGGCGTTCAAATCGCTCCTGGACCACGGCCTTGGGAAGCTGGTCCGGCAAGTCTGCGGCGGGAGTACCCGGACGCTTCGAGTACTGGAAGGTGAAAGCCGTGGCGAAGCGCGACTGCTCCACAACGTCAAGCGTGGCCTGGAAGTCTTCCTCGGTTTCGCCGGGGAAGCCGACAATGATGTCAGTGGAGATCGCGGCGTGCGGGATCTTCTCGCGGACCTTGTCCAGGATGCCTAAAAACTTGGTGGAGCGGTAGGACCGTTTCATGTCCTTCAGGACTTTGTCGGACCCGGACTGCAGCGGCATGTGCAGCTGCGGCATCACGTTGGGGGTTTCGGCCATGGCGTCTATGACATCGTCGGTGAAGGCGGCGGGGTGGGGGCTGGTGAAGCGGACCCGTTCCAGGCCTTTGATTTCGCCGCACGCGCGCAGGAGTTTGGAGAACGCCTGCCGGTCGCCGAACTCCACACCGTAAGAGTTCACGTTCTGACCCAGCAGGGTGACTTCGATGGCGCCGTCATCCACCAGGGCCTGGATTTCAGCCAGGATGTCGCCCGGGCGGCGGTCCTTTTCCTTCCCGCGCAGGGCCGGGACGATGCAGAACGTGCAGGTGTTGTTGCAGCCGACCGAGATGGAAACCCAGCCGGAATAGACCGAGTCACGCTTGGTGGGCAGCGTGGAGGGGAAGACGTCCAGGGATTCGAGGATCTCCAGCTGGGCTTCGTTGTTGTGCCGGGCCCGGTCCAACAGTGCCGGGAGGGCTCCGACGTTGTGGGTGCCGAAGACAGCGTCCACCCAGGGAGCCTTCTTGAGGATGGTCTCGCGGTCCTTCTGGGCCAGGCAGCCTCCCACGGCGATCTGCATACCCGGGTTGGCGGCCTTGACGGGCGCCAGCATGCCCAGGTTGCCGTAGAGCTTGTTGTCCGCGTTTTCCCGGACGGCGCAGGTGTTGAACACCACGACGTCGGCCTGCTCACCGCTTGCCGGTACGTAGCCCGCGTCTTCGAGCATGCCGGCCATCCGCTCCGAATCATGCACGTTCATCTGGCAGCCGAAGGTGCGCACCTGATAGGTACGGGGCTGCTGGAGGGCTGGGTCGGCTGACGGGGCGGTACCGGATGCGGGGGAAGGAATGGTCAAACTCACCTGTTAAGGGTACCGGCTCGCTACGGTTGCGGGATCGCTCAGGTTGCCGTATCGGCGGGGGCGCCGTTACGGCGGGCCTATGGATCCAGCAGGCCATCCGGTGCGTCTGTCTGGGTCTCCGCATGTGCGTCGAGCACCTCGCCGACGATCCGGAACGCCTGCGACGGCTGATAGCCCTTGCGGGCAAGCATTGACGCCAGCCGCCGCGTGATCTTGTCCCGCTCGGCGCGGTCCGACAAATCCGTGCCTGCCCGGAGCTTGCGTTCCACCAGGAGCCGGGCCGACTCTTCCTCGTCCGCATCGGAAAGCTGTTCCAGCGCGGCGGCGGCGGTGTCTGCGTCAATTCCTTTGTCCGCCAGCTCGCGCCGGAGGGCCCCCTTGGCGAGCTTCCGCGACTGCGACCGGCTGCGCACCCACATGTCGGCGAACTCGGCGTCGTCAATGAGGCGGACCTCCTGGAAACGGTCCAGGACGGCTTCCGCCACATCGTCCGGAATGTTCCGCTCGGCCAGTTTCCGCGACAGCTGCAGCCGGCTCTTGGCCGAACTGGTCAGCTGCCGCAACACAATGGCCCGCGCCACGGATGCTGGATCCGGTTCGGCGCCTGGGTTTGCTTCAGCGTCTCCGGCGATGGCAGCATCCGGATCGGGTCCGTCCGGCCCGAAGCCGGGGCGTCCGCCCCGTCTCCGCTGCCGTCGCCCCGATCCGGTGTCCTGCCCGGCCGCACGCCATCCGGCGCTCTGCCCGGCCGTCACGTCAGGGGCGTCCCTAGAAGCCGTCAACAGCCTTCAGCTTCGGTGTGTCTTTGGCATCGGCTTCAGCGGGCTTGACTACCCCGACACCAAGCTTCTCCTTGATCAGGCGCTCCAGTTCGGTCGCCAGCTCGGGGTTGTCGCGCAGGAACCGGCGGGAGTTCTCCATGCCCTGGCCCAGCTGGTCGCCGTCGTACGTGAACCACGAGCCCGACTTCTTGATGATGCCGTGCTCAACGCCCATGTCGATGATGCCGCCCTCGCGGGAAATGCCCTGGCCATAGATGATGTCGAATTCGGCGATCTTGAAGGGCGGGGCCATCTTGTTCTTGACGATCTTGGCCTTGGTGCGGTTACCGACCGAGTCGGCACCTTCCTTGAGCGTCTGGATCCGACGGACGTCGATGCGGATGGACGCGTAGAACTTCAAGGCCTTACCGCCGGTGGTGGTCTCCGGGGAGCCGAAGAACACGCCGATCTTTTCACGGAGCTGGTTGATGAAGATGGCAGTGGTTTTGGTCTGGCTCAGGCGGCCGGTGATCTTACGCAGCGCCTGGCTCATAAGACGGGCCTGCAGACCCACGTGACTGTCGCCCATGTCACCCTCGATTTCCGCGCGCGGCACCAGGGCAGCAACGGAGTCGATGACGATGACATCCAGCGAGCCGGAGCCGATCAGCATGTCCATGATTTCCAAGGCCTGCTCGCCTGTATCCGGCTGCGAGACCAGGAGGGCGTCCGTATCCACGCCCAGCCTGGCGGCGTATTCGGGGTCCAGGGCGTGCTCGGCATCGATGAAGGCGGCAATGCCGCCCAGGCGCTGCGCGTTGGCAACGGCATGCAGGGCCACTGTGGTCTTACCCGAAGATTCCGGGCCGTAGATCTCCACGACGCGGCCGCGGGGCAGGCCGCCAATTCCCAAGGCCACGTCCAACGCGATGGATCCGGTGGGGATGACTTCGATGGGGGCACGGACTTCATCGCCCAGCCGCATGACCGAGCCCTTGCCGAACTGCTTGTCAATCTGTGCCAGCGCTGCGTCGAGCGCCTTTTGACGATCCGGGGCTGCCGCCATGGTTCACACCTCTAATGCTTTCTCGCTTTGGAGTGGCCTCAGCGGCCATTTCTTGGTCATCTCTGACGCTAATGGCACCCGCTGACATTCTGGCCGGATGACATCGCCTATGTGGATAACCCACTACGAAAAGCATAGCTTTACCCGAACAGGTATTCGAACAGATCCGGCGGCGTGTCAGCGCAGAAAGGGCGCACGTGAGCCTGGGGAATGCTGTCCGGTTGGTGGCGGCGTCAGTCGCGCAGGGGTTTGACGTCGCGTCCCAGGCGCCGCTCCGGCGGCACATCCTGGACATCGCAGATGGCCAACCACACGTGCCGCGGGCTCATTCCGGCCGCAAGGGCCTGGTCGGCGGTTCGCCCGCCGGCCCCGGCCAGGACCAGGGTGCTGCTCAAGACCCGGGAGTAGCCAGCCCCGAATTCGTCGTCCATAAGCCGCCAATAGTCACTGATCCGCACCAATAGAGTCTCTCACGGTCCCGGACCCTAGAATTGTTGCCATGAGCAACCCTGCCGACGGCCCTCCTGCGACAGGCCTTCCCGAAACCGGCCTTCCGGCGACGTCCCCTGCGGGGATAGGTACCGAAAAGGACACCGTCGATGAGGCCCTGAACACCGTGGAACACCAAATCAGTCTCTTTTGGCGGCGCGCCCGGTCGGTGTCCCATCAGCTCTCGCGGCAGGTGCACCCGGACATGGAACCGGCGGCCTACGGCCTGCTTTCGATCATCCGGCGCGAGGGACCCATCCGGTTGACAGACCTTGCCCTGAACATCGGAGTGGGCAAGCCATCCGTCAGCCGCCAGATCGCTTTCCTGGAAAGCATCGGGCTGGTGTTCAAGGAAGCTGACCCCCTGGACGGAAGGGCGCAGTCGATCCGCCTCACCGAAAAGGGCGAGGAAAAGATGCATCAGGTCCAGGATGCGCGCCGCCAGGATTTCCGTGAGCGGCTCGGTGAGTGGCCGGTCGGGGAACTGCAGACCCTCGCCGAATACATGGCAAAGCTCAACTCCCTCTTTGAACTCGACGGTTTCGCGAAGGACCCGTCCACCGACGACGCTGCAAAATAGCCGCCACACGCAACAAAGCCTCCGGCCCATGGCCGGAGGCTTTGCTGTACTTCCTGTCTGGCTCCTGCGGACGGCTTACCGTGCGCCGGAAAGCAGGCCCTTGGACAGTTCGTTGTTGAGTTCAGCGTTCAGATCGCGATCAAGGTCGCGGCCGTAGCGCTGTGAGAATTCCTGGGGAACGGTGTCCGGAACGGCAACGCCCTCGGCGACGGCGACACGGTCGCTGACTTCCCTGAGCATGCTGGACAGCGGCACGTCCAGGGCTGAGCAGATTGAGGAGAGGAGCTCTGATGAAGCTTCCTTCTGGCCGCGCTCTACTTCGCTGAGGTAGCCCAAGGAAACACGGGCACTGTGCGAAACTTCGCGGAGCGTGCGTCCCTGGCGCTGGCGTACATCGCGCAGGACATCACCGATTTCGTGACGAAGTACAACCATCTTGCGCTCCTTCTGTTCGCTCTTGGCCTGATCGGCGAGGCCCACATCCTTCCAGCGGACAACGCCGTTTATGGATACGGGCTGCTTTACCATCTGTATCGCCTTGCTCCCTCATAAGTTCGGTCCGCCGTGGAGCGAACCGTGGTGGTTTATTCATCCTAGGCGCCTCCGCTCTCCGGAAGCGACACAATGTAATAACTAATGGACACCGGGATTTGTTCCCGGCAACTTTACGCCCGGTAGCTTCAGGAAGATAGGGCCGCGATCAGACTTTCCAGCGCAGCGCCGCAAGCCTGTCCGCGGATCTCTGCACGGTTCCCGGTGAAGGCGTATTCGAGATATGACGCACCGTCCGCTGTGGCAACCCCGATGAACACTGCCCCCACCGCTTTGCCATCATGGTCCTCCGGGCCGGCTACTCCTGTGGTGGCAACGCCGACGTCAGCATGCAGCGCAGTCCTGGCCCCGGCCGCCATGGCCGCTGCGACAGCACCGTCAACGGATCCGGCGGCGGCCAGCAGCTCTGCCGGAACGCCCAGGACGTCCACTTTAACGGAGTTCTGGTAGGCCACCACACCGCCTTGGAGCATGCCTGAGGCTCCGGCTGTGTCGGCGAGGACGGCGCTGACCATTCCCGCAGTGAGAGACTCCGCGGTCGCGACGGTGCGGCCCCTTTCCAGGGCACTTTTGACTGCCTGTTCCGCCAGGTGGTGAAGGTTGGTCACGTCGGCTCCCTAGTTTCCAGCTGTAGTTGTTCCCGCACGTTTGCCCTGTGACCGGATGCGCAGGGCTTCAATGACGTATTCGACGCCGGTCCATACCGTGATCAGTACGGCCACGATCATGACGGCGAAAGCCACCCAGACAAGCCACGGCGCCAGCGCGCCGAGCGGCAGGAGATACAGGAAGATCGCGGCCGTCTGAACGACCGTCTTGAGCTTGCCCCCGCGCGAGGCCGGGATGACACCGTACCGGATGACAAAGAAACGAAGGGCGGTGATGCCCCATTCCCTGACGAGGATGACGATGGTGACCCACCATGGCAGTTCATTCAGGATGGACAGCATCACCAGGGCTGAGCCGATGAGGAGCTTGTCGGCGATGGGGTCGGCAATTTTGCCGAAATTGGTGACGAGGCCGCGGCTCCTGGCGATGTCGCCGTCGAGCTTGTCGGTGTAGATGGCGACGGCGAACGCCACCACCGCGGCCCAGCGCCACGGCCCTGACTCGCTGTCCAGCCCGGGGGCATCGGCGAGGAGGAACCAGACGAAGAACGGCACCAGGGCGATGCGCAGCATGGTCAGGATGTTGGGAAGATTCCAGATTCCTGGGCTGCTGGAGCCGGCGGCAGTTGCTTCGGTGCTAGTCACACTCCTAGGCTACCGTCCGGTGAGTGACCAAGCGTCTTCGGAACCGTCCTCATCGTCGCCGGAGGTGCCGTCGGCGCCGTCGAAGTACTCAACCTTTTGGCTGCGCTGGTCCAGGTCCGCCTGTACGAGGTCCTCCGCATATCCGCCCTGGGCGATGTTCGCGTTGGCGTTGTCGCTGAGCGCTGCCGTCTGTGAATCTGCAACGACCGGAGCGTCCTGGCCCTTCATGGCTGCCAGCACCGACGCGAGGTCGTCCGGCTTTACCAGGACGTCGCGTGCTTTGGACCCTTCGGAGGGGCCAACCACTCCCCTGGACTCCAGGAGGTCCATGAGCCGTCCGGCCTTGGCGAAGCCCACCCTGAGCTTGCGCTGGAGCATCGAGGTCGAACCGAACTGCGTGGTGACCACCAGTTCGGTGGCCGAAAGCAGGACTTCGAGGTCGTCCCCGATGTCGTCGTCGATCTGCTTTTTTGGTGCCTCGGGGGCGACATCGTGGCGGTAGTCGACTTTAAGCTGGCCCTTGACGTGTTCCACGACCTTGTGGATTTCAGACTCGGTGACCCAGGCGCCCTGGACACGCATGGCCTTGGAGGCACCCATCGGCAGGAACAGCGCATCGCCCTGGCCGATGAGTTTTTCGGCACCGGGCTGGTCAAGGACCACCCGGGAGTCCGTGACGGAGGACGTGGCGAAGGCCATCCGCGAGGGCACGTTGGCCTTGATCAGGCCGGTGACGACGTCCACGGAGGGCCGCTGGGTGGCCAGGACCAGGTGGATGCCGGCGGCACGGGCCAGCTGGGTGATGCGGACGATGGAGTCTTCGACGTCGCGCGGGGCCACCATCATCAGGTCGGCGAGCTCGTCAACAATCACCAGCAGGTACGGGTAGGGCCGGATGACGCGCTTGGAGTCCACGGGAGGCTGGACCTTGCCGGCGCGGACTGCCTTGTTGAAGTCATCGATGTGCTTGAACCCGTAGTTGGCGAGGTCGTCGTACCGCGCATCCATTTCGCGGACGACCCACTGCAGGGCCTCCGCAGCCTTCTTCGGGTTGGTGATGATGGGCGTGATGAGGTGCGGGACGCCTTCGTAGGCGGTCAGTTCCACACGCTTGGGGTCCACCATGACCATGCGGACCTCGTCCGGCGTTGCCCGCATGAGGATCGACGTGATCATGGAGTTTACGAACGAGGACTTACCGGCGCCGGTGGCACCTGCGACGAGCAGGTGGGGCATTTTGGCGAGGTTCGCCACGACATAACCGCCTTCGACGTCCTTGCCGACGCCCATCACCATGGGGTGGTCGGTCCGGCGGGCGTTCTGGCTGCGGAGGACGTCACCAAGGGAGACGGTTTCGCGGTCCGTATTGGGGATCTCGATACCGATGGCGGACTTGCCCGGGATGGGGCTGAGGATCCGGACGTCGCTGGAAGCCACTGCGTAGGAGATGTTCTTGGACAGGGCGGTGACGCGCTCCACCTTGGTGCCCGGGGACAGCTCAATCTCGTACCGCGTGACGGTGGGCCCGCGGCTGAAGCCGGTGACCTGCGCTTCCACGTTGAACTGGTTGAGGGTCTCGGTCAGGGAAGCCACGATCGCGTCGTTGGCCTCCGTGCGCTCTTTGGGAATGGAGCCCGGGGTCAGAACGTCCGACGGCGGCAGGGTGTAGGTGACGTCGCCCGCCAGCGAGAGTTGCTCGGTCCGCTGCGGAATAGGAGCCGGAAGGGGCATGGGCGTGACGGGCTTGGCCGGCACCTGCGCAACGGTGGCGGGTGCCGCGTTGAGTGAGCCGGCGGCCACCATCCCGGGTGTGACCAGCGGGATGGCCTCGGTGGCGTTGTCCTCTGCCGGAGCCCTCCCCACAGTGCCGAGGCCCTGGGCCGCTTTGATTTTTTCGACGGCGATTTCCGCCTGGGTGGGGCGGCGCACGCCGGGAGCGGGGCGCGGTCCGCGGCCCGACTTTGCGTCGGTCTCGTCGTCGTCAATGACGGCGTGCTCAAAGGCTTCGTCGCCCACGTAGCCTTCCAGCCCGGCGTCGGACTCGTCGTCCTTGCCGAAGAAACGCCGCTTCTTCTTCCGCGGCGCAGGGGTTGCCTTCGATTCCTCGAGGTAGCTGCGGTCGTGGCTGTCCCCGTCGTCGCCGGGTTCCTGCAGGTCCAGGCCCATCAGATGCTCATAGGCACCCCGCAGGCGGCGTGGAATGGCCCCGAAGGGGGTGGCGGTAATGATGAGCAGCGAGATGAAGGCCAGCAGGCCGTAGACCACCACGGGCACCGCCGCGTGGATGGCCGCGAGGGGTGAGGCGGCCAGGAAGCCGAGCATACCGCCGGCCTGCCGGAGGCCGTCGAATCCTTCGGCAACGGTGGGCTGCCCTCCCACCACGTGGGCAAGGCCGCAGCCCGCAAAGGTCATGATGAGGAAACCGATCCCCACGCGGTTGTTTCCGCGGCCGTCGTCGGGCTGCCGGAAGAGCCGGAAGGCACACACAAAAAGCATCAGCGGCAATAGCAGTGACATCCAGCCGAAGGTGCCGTTGACCACGCCGTAGACGGCGTCGGGGAACCAACCGGTCATTCCCCACCAGGCGAAGGTGGCGATGAAGACGCCCAGGGCAAGGTTGAACAGGGCCGCGCCGTCGCGGCGTTCCTCTGCCGGCAGGTCGCTGACATCGGAGCCGATCCTGCGGACTCCGCCGCCGACCAGATGGCCCACGCCCAGCCAGGCGCCGCCCACAACGCGCAGGAGCCAGGGCTGCCGCTGTTCGACGGCGGGAAGCTGGCGGGTGCGTGCGCTGCCCCCCGATGAACCGGCCCGGCCGCCGGTGCGGCTGGACCCTGTGGCGCCTGCACCGCGGCCCGCCGGGCTGCCGGATTTGGCGCTGGATTTGCCGCCAGCGGTGCCTCGGGGCGCGGGAGTAGTACGAGTGGCCATACGTGCCACGGTACCGGAACTGGCGCGGTTTTCCGCGGATTTCCGGCTGTTCCCGGCCTCATGTTGCGGATGGGAAAGGCCCGGTTCTACAAGAACCGGGCCTTTGCCATTCCGCTTGCCTTCGGGGCTGTTACGCCTCGAGGACCACCGGGATAATCATGGGCTTGCGGCGCAGCTTGCGGTTGACCCAGGTGCCGACAACTCGGCGGACAACCTGCTGGAGCTGGTGGGTGGTGTGGTCCGTGCGGTTGAGCACGGCTTCTTCCAGAGCGGCGTTGATCTTGGGGATGATCTCGTCGAAGACCGAATCGTCCTCGGCCACGCCGCGGGCGTGGATCTCGGGTCCGGAGACCACCTTGCCGGTGGTGCGGTTGATGACGGTGATGATGGAGATGAAGCCTTCATCGCCAAGCGTCTGGCGGTCTTTGAGGTCCGCTTCCGTGACTTCGCCGACGCTGGAGCCGTCCACGTAGACAAAGCCCACTTCAACCTGGCCCACCACGTCTGCGCGGTGGTCCTTGAGGTCGATCACGGTGCCGTTGTCGGCAAGGATGACGCTGGCGGTGGGGACGCCGGACTCGATGGCGATCTTGCCGTTGGCGATCAGGTGGCGGGTCTCGCCGTGCACGGGCATGGCGTTGAGCGGCTCAAGGATGTTGTAGCAGTAGAGCAGCTCGCCGGCGGCTGCGTGTCCGGAGACGTGCACCTTAGCGTTGCCCTTGTGGATGACGTCCGCGCCGAGCTTGAGCAGGCCGTTGATGATCCGGAAGACGGCGTTTTCGTTGCCCGGGATGAGGCTGGAGGCCAGGATCACGGTGTCGCCGTCGCCCACCACTACGCGGTGGTCGCCGTTGGCCATGCGGGACAGCGCGGCCATCGGTTCGCCCTGGGAACCTGTGGACATCAGGACCACGCGGTTGTCCGGCATGTTGTCGATGTTCTTGATGTCCACGAGGAGGCCGTCGGGAACGTCGAGGTAGCCGAGCTTGGCGGCGATGGCCATGTTGCGGACCATGGAGCGGCCCACGAAGGCCACCTTGCGGTTGTGCTTGGCGGCGGCGTCAAGCACCTGCTGCACGCGGTGGACATGCGAGGAGAAGGACGCCACGATGATGCGCTTGGTGGCCTGGCCGAAGAGCCGTTCCAGCGTGGGGCCGATTTCCTTTTCGGCGGTGGTGAAGCCCGGCACGTCAGCGTTGGTGGAGTCGGACATAAAGAGGTCAACGCCCTCTTCACCCAGCTTGGCGAAGTGCCGGAGGTCGGTGATCCGGCCGTCCAGGGGCAGCTGGTCCATCTTAAAGTCGCCTGTGTGCAGGACAGTGCCGCCGGCCGTGCGGATGAACACAGCCAAAGCATCGGGGATGGAGTGGTTGACCGCGACAAACTCGCACTCGAAGGGGCCAAATTTTTCGACCTGGCCCTCTTCAACGGTCATCGTGTACGGACGGATCCGGTGTTCCTGCAGCTTGGCCTCGATGAGCGCCAGCGTCAGCTGTGAGCCCACCAGGGGGATGTCGGCGCGCAGCCGCAGGAGGTAGGGAACGGCGCCGATGTGGTCCTCGTGGCCGTGGGTCAGGACAACGGCCACGATGTCGTCGACACGGTTCTCGATGTAGGAGAAATCGGGCAGGATCAGGTCAACGCCGGGCTGGGTCTCCTCCGGGAAGAGGACACCACAGTCCACGATGAGCAGTTTTCCGTCGATTTCGAACACGGCCATGTTCCGGCCGATCTCCCCCAGTCCGCCCAGCGGAACGATCCGGAGGGTGCCTTGCGGCAGGCGTGGGGGCGTGACAAGGCCGGGAAGGGCGGTTTGGGTCATAGTGCACTACTTTCCAGGCGGAAGGGTGCTGGTCTTAGCCCTCAGGGAAAGACCAGCCCCGCTTCCGCCAAATCCTCGCGGATGGTTACGATCTCGGCTTCGTCCGGCTCCACGAGGGGCAAACGGACAATCGAGTTGGGCAGGACTCCCTGCCATTTAAGAATTTGTTTGGCTGCAACGGCTCCCTGGACGCGGGTCATCGTTGCCCTCACGACGGGCAGCAGCTCGAAATTGATCTTACGCGCGGTTTCGAGGTCGTTCGCGTTGATGGCGTCGATCAGTTCGCGGAAGCGGCGCGTTGCGACGTGGGTTGTCACACCCACGAGCCCGACGGCGCCAAGGGACATCCACGGAAGGGTCAATCCGTCGTCGCCGGAGTAGAAGTACAGGTCCGTCTCTGCCATCACGCGGCTGGCTGCCATGAAATCGGCCTTGGCATCCTTGACGGCGACGATGTTCGGGTGCTGCGCCAGGCTGATCATGGTTTCGGGTTCGATCGCGATGGAGGAGCGGCCCGGAATGTCGTAGAGCATTACGGGCACATCGGTTGCGGACGCGACGGTCTCGAAGTGTGCGCGGACGCCTGCCTGGCTGGGCTTGTTGTAGTACGGCGTGACGAGCAGCAGGCCGTCGACGCCGAGCGCTGCGGCCTGCTGGGAGAGGTGCACCGAGTGTGCGGTGTCGTTCGTCCCGGTGCCGGCGATGATGGCGGCGCGGTCTCCCACGGCCTCCTTGACAGCGCGGAACATGCCAAGGTTTTCTTCATCCGAGAGGGTGGACGTTTCGCCGGTGGTCCCGGTGACGACCAGGCCGTCGCAGCCATCGTCCACAAGCTTGGTGGCCAGTTCGGCTGCCTGCTTGTAGTCCACGGCGCCATCCTTGGTGAAGGGCGTGACCATAGCGGTCAGGAGCGTACCAAGGGCAGGAGCGGTGGCGGATTTGTGAGGCATGGAAAAAACGTTACCCTGTCGGCGGCTGGTTAGGACAATGGGGACGGCGTGATCCGCGTCAACTAGCGGGCCGCGATGCCCCCGGGAATTCGGTCAGCACGCACCGCAGATCGACTCCCGCGGGGTCAGCGGAATTTCCGCAAGGCACTCCGTTGCAGGATGGCGGTGACTACTTCGGTGCCGGGTCCGGCAGCCTTTTTCATTTCGAAGCCATCCGGTCCCCAGAACCCGCTGAGGCCGCAGGAGGGGCCCAGCGCCGTGGATCCGCCAAGGTTCGCCAAGATGGCGAACATCCGGTTGTCCATGGCCCTGGCTCCGAGATGCAGGCCAAGCCGCCGTTCTTCCGCCTGCGTGTACAGGGCCGAAACGGCATAGATATCCGCGCCGGCCTGGGCTGCTCCGGTGGAGTGGGCAGGAACCGCGGCGTCAAAGCAGATGGCCAGCGCGATCTTCCAGCCATCCAGCTCGATCACGACGGCACCGTCGCCCGCGGCGAAGACCTCCCGCTCCTGGCCGTGGAGGTGGGTTTTGAAGCCGAATTCGGTGGTGCCGTCGGGGTGGATCACGAGGCTGGCGAGCCGCGGCGTGCCGTCAGGTTCCCGATAGGCAGCACCTGCCACCACAGTGATCCCGGTCCGGCGGCAGATCTCGTGGAGATCGGCCAGGCGTGGGTCATCGCGTTGAAGCCACGAGTCGTCAGCAGCCAGTAGCGCCAGGTTGTACCCCGTCAACGACAGCTCAGGAAACACCACCAGCCGGGCACCGTGGGATTCGGCGTCCTCGATCAGCCGGACGTGTTCTTGTACGTTCGGGATAATCCCGCCTTCAAGCGCCTGGTACTGCACGGCAGAGACGGTCAGGGCATCAGTCACCCCCTTATCCTAGGGATGCGCGCCTACCCGAGGGAACTACGCCATCCTGCGGCTTCCCTGGCTGGCAGTACCGGTCCACCGCAGCCTCCCGCAGCCCCTCAGCCCAGGCCGCGAGCCGCTGGGCCGCCCGTACGTAATGGAACAGTTCCGTGGGCGTCAAGGCATCGAGGTCGGTTTCGTCCAGCCTGCGGGCCAGCTCCGCCCCCGCCGGCTGGGCGGTTAGTGTGACGCCTTCGTCCTGCCACTGGATGTCCACAGGGGGCCGACCTGCGACGAGCTGGCGGAAGAGGAAGTCCACCACTCCCGGGCTCATCGCTTTCATCACACCTGCAGGCTGTGCCGAGCCGGGGTCCTGGGCATCCCGGGCGGGGCGCACCGATCCGCCGGCGGGTGGGGATTCCGGAAAGGGTCGCGGCTGGGATGGGGTTTGCATGCTGTCCATATTATTCGAACATATATTCGAACACAAGGCCTACAAGACCGTGTTTCCGGCTGGATCTTGACTGCTGCCACAAAGGTTGATGTGAGAACATCGCCTCATGACGTCCCGTGCCCCGGCAAGACCCTCGCGGGTGCCTCGAACCTCACAGGCCGCGGGCCGCCTCCGCGGTATTGACGCAGCCAGGGGGCTGGCGCTCCTTGGCATGATGGCCACACATCTGCTCCCCACCTTCGAGGCAAACGCCGACCTCACTCCCACGTGGATCGGACTGACCTTCTCCGGCCGCGCGGCAGCCCTGTTTGCCGTGTTGGCGGGCGTGGGCCTGGCGCTGTCCACCGGCAAACAAGTGCCACCGCAAGGTCCTGCCTTGAACGCAGCCCGCCGCGGCATCGCACTGCGCGCCCTGGTGATTGCCGCCGCCGGGCTCTCACTGGGCGGGCTGGAAGTGAACCTTGCGATCATCCTGGTCCACTACGCCATGCTGTTCCTGTGCATCCTGCCGTTCCTCGGCCTGAAGCTGAAGGCACTGTGCGCCTGGGCCGCCGGCTGGATCGTGGTTTCCCCGGTCCTCGCATATCTGCTCCGCCCCTGGCTTATGGCAGCCAATCCGCCCCTGAATCTGGGGCACAACCCGTCCTGGGAAGACCTCTCGACGCCCTTCCCTCTGCTGGGAGACCTGTTCCTGACCGGCTACTACCCGGTGTTCCAGTGGCTGTCGTACCTGCTGGTGGGCCTGGTCATTGGCCGGCTGGCCCTCACCAAGGCGATGGTTCCTGTCCTGCTGCTTGCCGGCGGGACTGCGGTGGCCGCACTGGCCAAGGCTTTGGGCACCGCCGCAATGGAGAACTGGGGTGGCCGGGCCGCGCTGGAGGCAGTCCTGAACGCCCCCGGATACCCGCTGGACAGTGTCCTCCAGGTCAACCTCACGGGAATCCCGCAGGAAGGATCCTGGTGGTGGCTGGCGGCCGCGGCACCGCATTCGGCCACCACGCTGGATCTGCTTCACACCTGCGGCGTGGCGGCCGCCGTTGTGGGTGTGTTCCTCCTGCTCGGCAGGCTGGCTGACTGGCTGGACCTGGACCTGTTGCTGCCGCTGCGCGGCGCGGGGGCAATGACGCTCACGCTCTACTCAGCGCATGTGTGGGTGGTTTCGGCGTTCTACCTGAAGCCGCTGCCCGCCGGCTGGACCGAGGCGGGGATGTACTGGGCACATGCCGCGACGGCCATCGCCGTGGGCATCGTGTTTGTCCTCCTGAAATGGCGGGGGCCACTGGAACTGGTGGGCCATGCCGCCAACCAGCTGGGGCGCGGCGGACGAGCCGGCCTGCGTTAGCCTGCCGCCACTGACCTGCCGCCGCCGAGAGTAGTCGCGGAGAGCAGGCTCCTACGCCGGAACCTGGCCGCGGAACAGCTTCACGGCGTCGCGCATGGAGGCGCGGGCGCGCTTGCGGTCCCCGGCAGCGTCATAGGCGCAGCTGAGCCGGAACCACGAACGCCAGTCGCCGGGCGCCGCTTCAGCTTCGGCCTTGTACTTTTCGAATTCCAGATCCGCCGCGGAGCGGACGATCCGGCCGGCGGGTGTGCGCGGCAGTTCGTCTACCGGGAGCCCGCCTTCGGCTTCGAGGACCTTGGCCATCTGTTCCGTGCGCGCACCGAACAGCAGTTCACGGATCATGGCCCAGGCGCCGATGGCCGGGAGGACCAGGTAGGCCGCTCCGATGGCCTTGGCGGCGGGGTTGCTGTCCAGCAGCAGGAGCACGGAGCGCTGGAACGACACCACCAGGTAGAAGACCAGCAGGAGCGTGACGGCACCCACCCAGATCTTGGTGCGGTTCTTCCGGAACGCAGCCAGGAACTCGCCCACGGCCTAGAGCCCCAGGTCCAGGTAGCCGTCCAGGCCCACCGTCAGTCCCGGATGCGCGGCGACGTTGCGCACGCCAAGCAGCACGCCGGGCATAAATGAAGCACGGTCAAAGGAATCGTGGCGGAAGGTCAGCTGCTCCCCCGGACCGCCAAGCAGCACCTCCTGGTGGGCCACCAGCCCGCGCAGCCGGACGCTGTGAACGCGGACTCCTTCAACGTCGCAACCCCGCGCGCCAGCGAGTTCGCTGGTGGTCGCGTCAGGGCTGGGCGGAACGTCCGCAGCCTTGCGCTCGGCTGCGATGAGCTGGGCGGTGCGGACAGCGGTCCCGGACGGCGCATCAACCTTTTCCGGGTGGTGCAGTTCGATGATTTCCACGGACTCGAAATATTTGGAAGCCTTGGCGGCGAAGGCTGAGGCCAGCACGGAGCCGAGGGCAAAGTTGGGGGCGATCAGCACTCCGGTTTCCGGGTGAGCCGCGAGCAGTGCTTCCAGGGCGGCGATCCGGGTGGAGTCCCAGCCGGTGGTCCCCACGACGGCGTGCATGCCATGCTCGACGGCGTAGCGCACGTTCGCTTCCGTGCTCTCGGGGACGGTGAGGTCCACCACGATGTCGGCACCCGAAGTGGCCAGCTGGTCCAGCGAGTCGCCGCGTCCCAGGGCGGCTACGAGCATCAGGTCGGAGGCAGCTTCAACGGCCTTTACGGCTTCGGCGCCCATGCGCCCGCTGGCGCCCAGGACAGCCACGCGCGTGGGCGCGGAGAGTTGTTCGATCATGCCGTTAACCCTACCGTCGGGCCGGGTGCGGGTTTGAACCGGAGGCTGCGCGTTACCTCGCAGCCACAGGCAGGCGAAGGGAAGCCAGTGGTGCTCAGCTGCCTGCGCCCACCCACTCCACCGTGCCGTCGGCGAAGAACTGTTCCTTCCAGATGGGAACCTGCTCCTTGATGCGGTCCACGAGTTCGGAACACACGGCAAAAGCCTGTCCGCGGTGCGCCGCGGAGACCGCACAGACCAGCGCCGGATCTCCGATGTCCAGCATGCCGATGCGGTGGGCAGCCCAGATCCGCACGGGCTGCGTGGCGGTCCCGTCGCCGGCATGTTCGGCGGCCAGGCGGGCGACGACGTCGGCCATCACCTGGTGAGCCGTGGGGTGCGCGCTGTAACTGAGCCGCTCCACTGCTTTGCCGACGTCGTGATTCCGGACTACGCCGCTGAAGCTAACCACGGCCCCTGCGGTGTCAGATTCCACCGCAGCGATCGCCTGGTCGACGGAGATGGGTTCGGCGCTCAGCACGGCGTGGACTACTTCGAAAACCGGTTCAGTGGCCATGGCCGCCCTCCAGCTGGTCGCACAGGTGCCCGATCAACGGGTCCAGCACCGACAGGCCGTCCATAACGCCCTTGGGTGAGCCGGGCAGGTTAATGATGAACGTCTGCCCGGCAGCTCCGGCGTGGCCGCGGCTGAGGGCCGCCAGCGGCGTTTTGGTTGCGCCTTCGCGCCGGATGGCCTCCATGATGCCCGGGATTTCACGGTCCAGAAGGGGCAGGGTTACGTCGGGTGTGCGGTCGTCCGGGCTGAGCCCGGTGCCGCCGCTGGTGATCACGACGGCGGGATGCTGGGTGAGGAGGGCGCGGATGGCCGCACCGACGGGCGCGCCGTCCGGCACCACCATTGCGGGGTAAGCCTCGAAGCCGTGCTCGGTGAGCCAGTCGATGATGACGGGCCCGGTTTCGTCCTCATAGATGCCTGCGGCGGCCCGGGTGGAGGCAATAACAACCCCGGCCTTGCGGCCCTGCACCTCGCCGTGCGTGTGCGGCTCCGGCAAGTGAGGTTGCGGCGTGTGCGGCTCCGTGTTTGGCTCAGCCGGGTAAGTGCTCTCGGTGCTCATAGTGTCCAGTCCCCGCTCTTGCCGCCGCTTTTCGCCAGCACTTTGATGTCGGTCAGCACGGCGTGCTTGTCGACGGCCTTGATCATGTCGTACACGCTGAGGGCAGCCACGGAGGCGGCCGTGAGCGCTTCCATCTCCACCCCGGTGACCCCTCGGGTCTTGACCGTGGCCAGGATCGCCACGGAATCGGTTCCGAGCTCGAAGTCCACGGTGACTTTCGAGAGCGGCAACGGATGGCAGAGCGGGATGAGTTCGGGGGTCTTTTTTGCTGCCATGATGCCGGCAACCCGCGCGACAGCCAGGGCATCACCCTTGGGCAGGCCGCCGGATCCGAGCAGGCCCAGCACTTCGTCAGTGGTGCGGACGGTGGCAGTGGCGGTGGCTTCCCGCGTGGTTTCGGTTTTGCCTGACACGTCCACCATCTGGGCGCTTCCGTCCTGGCGCAGGTGGGTCAGCGCGGACGGGCTATGTTCTGGATTCACAGCATCCATACTTCCACCTCGTCACCCTCGGCGAGCGCCGAGACTCCAACGGGTACGTGCACCAGCGCGTTGGAGCCGGCGAGGGCGTGCATAAGGTGGGAGCTTTCGCCCCCTTCCAGGCGGACGGTTCCGTCCCCCTGGAGGGTTCCGCGCCGGACCTGATGCTTGTGTTCAGGCGACGAAAGGCTATGGCCCAGCCGTGCGTGTACAGGGATCCGCGGCGACGGCGCTCCGAACAGTTCAGCCAGCACAGGCCGCAGGAACATTTCGAAGGAAACCAGGCAGCTAACAGGGTTTCCCGGAAATCCGAGGAAGGGCACCCCGTCGAACGTCCCGATGCCCTGCGGGCCACCAGGCTGCATCGCGACATGAAGGAACTCGGTAGCCTGCCCGTCCATGGCCTGGCGGACAACTTCGTAGGCTCCCTTACTAACGCCGCCCGTGGTGACGATCAGGTCCACCGCACCGGCATGGCTGCGCAGCAGTGCGCGGAATTCGTCAGGATGGTCCGAGGCAATGGCCGTGCGCACCACCGCCAGGCCCGCTTGCCGCATGGCGCTTTCGAGGAGGGTTCCGTTGGAATCGTAGATCTTGCCGGCCGGCAGGGGCTGGCCGGGTTCCACCACTTCGTCGCCCGTGGTGGCCAGCAGGACGGTCACCGGCCTGCGCACAGTAACTTCAGCGATCCCCAGGGCCGCCAGCAGCCCCAGCTGCGCCGGGCCAAGGAAGGTTCCCGAGGTCAGCGCCCGCTCCCCCGCCGCAATATCACTGCCGGCCGACCGCACGAAGGTGCCGGCCGCCGTCGCCGGCAGCCACACAGTGGTTGTTTCCCCCGGGGCAGGGAACCGGTCCGGAACGGCACGTTCCACGGGCACGACGGCGTCAGCACCGGTGGGAATCATGGCTCCCGTCATGATGGGGGCGGCAGTGCCGCGGTCCAGGGCCGCCGGCACGGCACCTGCCGGAACGGGGACAACCACAGACAGCTTCGCACCGCCGTCGGGCACGTCCAGGCTGTTGACGGCAAAGCCGTCCATTTGGGAGTTGGCGAACGGCGGGAGGTTCAGGGCGGCCATCACGTCCTGGGCCAGGCCCTTGCCCAGCGCGTCGCGAAGTGCCAGCGTTTCCGTCCGTCCGTGGGCCCGCACGGGCTTCAGCAGTTCGGTCACGGCGGCGCGGTGCAGGGCAACGGACCGTGCCTGGTGGGGCGTGTGGCCGTGCTGGTGCGGAGGGCTGTGCATGGTCCTGCCTTCGGTCCGGGCCGTCATGGATTCACGTCAACTCTAATCGTGTGGAAGCCGGTGGCCCCGTCGGGAGCAACCGGTCGGCGTTCCTCCACCTGCGGCTCGCCGTTGAGGTCCGTGGCGCGGACCTGGACCTCGTACTGGCCGGGAGTCAGCTCGATGCCCAGCTGCCACTGGTACCACGTGTCAAGCGAAATCCCGGGCGCGAGGCGGGCTTCCTGCCACGGACCGCGGTTGACGCGGAGTTCCACCTTGCCGATCCCGGTGTGCTGGGCCCAGGCCACACCACCGAACATGACCGTTCCGGCCCCCACCCGCCGGCCGGTGCGGGGCACATCGATCCGCGAGGACGTTTTGATGGGGCCGCGGTCGGACCAGCCGCGCGGCGTCCAATAGCCGACGTCGTCCGCGAACCTGGTGACGCGGAGTTCAGTGAGCCATTTGGTCGCGGAAACGTAGCCGTAGAGGCCCGGCACGATCAACCGGACCGGGAAGCCGTGTTCCAGCGGCAACGGTTCGCCGTTCATCCCCACCGCAAGCAAGGCGTCGCGCTGATCAGTGAGGACCTCCAGCGGTGTGCCCGCCGTCCAGCCGTCGGAGCTCCGGGACAGCACCATGTCGGCGCCGGATTGCGGCCGGGCAAGGGCCAGGAGTTCCCGCACCGGCCAGCCGAGCCAGCGTGCATTGCCGATCAGGTCTCCACCCACTTCGTTGGAGACGCAGGCGATGGTCACATGACGTTCGATCAGCGGCTTGGCCAGCAGATCGGCCAGGTTCAGCTCAATCTCCTGTTCCACCATTCCCGTGACGCGGAGTACCCAGGATTCGGGGTCGAGGGACGGGACAATCAGGGCGGTGTCGATCCGGTAGAAGTCACGGTTCGGTGTGACCAGCGGCTGCATTCCGTCCAGGCCGACCTCGGCGCCGGCCGGGATGGCGGCCGCTCCGGAGACTGCGGCAGGCAGTTGCAGCTTTTCGCGGGCGATGCTGATGCCGGAGGCTGCACCTCGCCAGACCGCGGCCACAACCCCGCCAACGGCGGTGGCCCCGGCGCTCGCAGCCAAGACCTGCAGGAACGTGCGCCGCCCGGCTTGTGTCCTGGCGGGAAAGTGCGCCTCGGCGGCACCTGTCCCGGCGTCTGTCCCGGCTGCGCCGGCCGGGAGCCCTTCGTGGAGCCGGCGGATCAGCCAGCCCAGCAGGAGCGCACCGGACAGGGCTGCGGCCAGTGCCACTACAGCCGCGGCCGGGGTCATCTGGGCACGCGTGAGGACCGCACCAAGCCCGACGAGCCCAAAGACCGCAATCACCGCTGCACCGGCAAACCGCCTGCGCTGTTCCAGGATCCCGGCCAATGCCCCGACGGCTGCGATAACCAGCAGCATCCCGGCCACGAAGACCGCCTTGTCGGCGGTGCCGAACAGGGAGATGGCCCAGTCCTTCACCCCCGGCGGAACAGCATCGATCATGGCCCCGCCCACTGCCGTCAGCGGCGAGAGGGACGGACTGAACAGACCTGCCAGCAGCTCCCCTATGACGACGGCGGCGCCGGCGGCGACTGCCCCCGAGGCGGCAGCCCAGCGGCGGCGGCCTTGAGCGGCACCGTCGGTTCCCAAGCGCCCGGGAGAGGTGGCGCCGTCGTCGGCCGTTTCCTGCAGGGGCTGGGAGCTGTTCACCTCTCCAGCATAAGTTCGCCGGGCCCCGGCAGCGCCGGACTTCGCCACTGTTCGGAGGGACTTCCGGCTTTGGACCGGATCCCGGGCGTCATGGGCGTGATCCCGGGGGTAAACGTGGCGTAGCCTGAATTCATGAGTGTTCAGCTAGGCATGCCGCAACCCCGGGAAGGTACAGGGCCGGGCCTGCCGCCTGCCCGCCCAGCCGGCACGCCGGCCGGGCTGCTGGACCAGTACGGACGCCGGGCCACGGACATGAGGCTGTCGCTGACGGACAAGTGCAACCTGCGCTGTACCTATTGCATGCCGGCCGAGGGGCTTGAGTGGCTCTCGAAGCAGGCCGTGATGTCCGCCGAGGAGATCGTGCGGATCGTCCGAATCGGAGTGGACCTGCTCGGTGTCCGCGAACTGCGCCTGACCGGCGGTGAGCCACTGGTCCGGGCGGACCTGATAGACATCATTGCGGCCCTGCGCAGCAATCATCCGGACCTGCCCATCTCCATGACCACCAACGGCGTGGGCCTGGACAAAAAGGCTGCCGCGCTTAAGGCAGCGGGCCTGACCCGCATCAACGTCTCACTGGATTCGCTGCACGAAGAAACCTTCACCAAGCTGACCCGCCGCCCGTTCCTGGACCGCGTCCTGGCCGGCGTCGATGCCGCCTGGGCCGCGGGACTGGGCCCCGTCAAGCTCAACGCCGTGCTGATGCGGGGCATCAACGACACCGAGTCGCCGTCCCTGCTCGCGTGGGCGCTGGACCGCGGCTACGAACTGCGCTTCATCGAGCAGATGCCCCTTGACGCGGACCACGGCTGGACGCGGCGGAACATGATCACGGCGGCCGAGATCCGAGCCCTGCTCTCGCACGACTTTGTGCTGAGTCCCGATCTCCGCGCCCGCGACGGTGCCCCCGCGGAACGCTTTGAAGTACGACGCCGGGCGGCCGGGACCGCGGGGCCGGATGGTCCCGCGCTGGGTGCCGAGGGACTAGTGTCTGCCGCTGACATGCATCGGCCGAAAGGCGTGGAGGCGGCGCCGGAAGCCCACGGGCCGGTGCTCGGCACGGTGGGCATCATCGCGTCCGTCACGGAGCCGTTCTGCGCCGACTGCCGTCGCACACGGATCACCGCTGAAGGCAAGATCATGAGCTGCCTGTTCTCCCGTGAGGAGTTCGATCTCTTGGGTCTGCTGCGGGACGGCGCCAGTGACGAAGGCCTGGCCGAACGCTGGCAGGACGCCATGTGGGTCAAGCCAAAGGCCCACGGCATGGACCACACAGGTCTCGGCGCGGCGGACTTTGTCCAGCCGGACCGCAGCATGAGCGCCATCGGAGGCTGAATTCTTGAACGTACGTTACTTCGCTGCCGCACGCGCTGCCGCTGGGGTCGAAGAAGAGCTCTTCGTACTCCCTCGCGGGGCGACAGTGGCCGATTTGCTGGAAGCGGTCCTGGCTGTGGACCGAGCCGAGCCTGCTGCCGGCACTCCTCCCCTGCAACGTATCCTGTCCCGGAGCAGTTTCCTGCTCAACGAGGTGGCCGTCCGGGACCGCACGACTGTGTTAAATCCGGGCGACGTGGTTGACGTGCTGCCTCCTTTCGCCGGCGGGTAGGACACCCCACCGACAGCGCGAACGGACAGTTGAGGCCCGGTCTGAGGGCCAGAACCGCGCCCTCGCGCCGAAACGGCCGGGCTCTTAGTCGCGATAGCCGCCATGACGGCATCGTAGCCATTGAGTTATGCACATAGGCATTCAGCTTCGCCGTTATTGTCATACCCTCGCGGGATGATTTGGGTATGGATAGCAGAGCAGCTGTGGCGACGGCGGAGGCCCTTTCGGTGTCCTTCGCTGAGCTTGCTGTGGTGCTCCGGGGCGGGACCGAGTCCTCGGGATCCGGTGGTGCTGATCCGCTGCGCCGGGTGGCGGATGATTTCCTGGACGGGCTGGCCGAGATCTCACGACTGGACGCGAAAAGTGCCGCCCTGAAGGCCTGGCTGGCTACCGGCTACACCGCCGCTGCCGAGGCCTTGGCGGGCCCTGCAACGTCGCCCGAGGACCATACCGGGCAGGAGATGGCCGTTGTCGCGGAGGTCGCCTGTGCCCTGACGGTCAGCGAACGCAGTGCCGGCGCTCTGCTCGCCGAAGCCCACGCATTGACCACCGCCCTGCCGCTGACGTTCTCCGCGCTGCAGGCAGGGACGATTTCCTGGCAGCACGCCCGGATCATGGTCGACGAAACCGTGAACCTGGACCCTGCCGGCGCCCAAGCCCTCGAAGCGCATTTCCTGGACCCCGCCGCGCCGAACCCGGCGAGGAGTTGCCCGGCAGGTGAGCTCATCCCCGGGCGGTTCCGGCACAAGGCCCGGACCTGGCGGGAGCGCCATCACCCGATCAGCATCGAAAAACGCCACATCAAGAGCGCAGCCGATCGACGGGTGGAGTATGCCCCGGACCGCGACGGCATGGCCTGGCTCTCCGCGTACCTCCCCGCCGATCAGGCGGCAGGGATCTGGGACCGCACCACCACAGCCGCGAGAGCGCTCCAAGGACCTCATGAGGGCCGGACCCTCAGCCAGATCCGCGCAGACATCGCCGCGACCTGGCTCCTGAGCAACAACATCACCGGCGGCGGGACCGGTGGCATGCCGGCAATGTCCGGCGGTAAGGGCGAAACGGGCGGTACCGGCGAAGCCGGCGGTGCCGGCGGTGCCGGCGCAACGGGCATGGCAGTGGGTGGCGGTGTTCCCTCGCCGCGGGCGCAGGTGTTGATCACGGTCCCGGTGATGTCGCTGCTCGGCCTCACGGATGAATCGGCCATGCTCGATGGGTACGGCCCGATCCCGCCGTCCATTGCCCGCAGTCTGATTGCCGACGGTGCGGAGTCCTTCCACCGGGTCCTGATCGACCCCCGCGACGGAGCACCCCTGGAGATCGGCAGAACCAGCTACCGCGTGACGAAAGCCCAACGCCAATGGCTGCGGCTTCGCGACGGGAAATGCCCGTTCCCCGGTTGCAGCAACCACTCCCTCGACAACGAAGCCGACCACATCCTCGCCTGGGCCCACGGAGGATCCACCGGGATCTCAAATCTCGGCCAGCCCTGCCACAAACACCACAGACTAAGACACACCACAGCATGGAAACCCACCACCGCCACAAAGAACGAACCACCCGGCTGGATCTCACCCACCGGCCGCCACTACCAAAGCGAACACCCCGACTGGGAACCACCACGCTGGCCAGCAAACATCCCTATGCCCGCCACCGGCACCAACACCGGTTCGGTCTTGGACGTGGAACTCGGCATGGACCTGGACCTGGACCTGGACACAAGCCTGCCACCGGGACTGAGGTGAAGGCCCGTTCAGAGGTCAAGGCCGGTTCGGCTACTGGGCCGTTCCCATCGCCAGGGCCAACAACGTCGCGCGGCTATGGACGCCGCATGTATCGAAAATCTGCTTGAACTGATCCTGGACGGTGTAGGCCCCGATCCCCAAGGCGACAGCCATGGCGTTGGTGTCGGCGCCTCTGGCGGCAAGCTCAAACAATTCCCGCTGCCGTGTTGTCAGTCCGAAGCTCCGGGCGAACATATCAAGCCTCGCCGCTGGAGGGCAGGCCTGGATAGTCACGGCCAGTGGCGGAGTGGCCGCTGCGCCGGTGGAGTCCATCCGGCTGGCCTGGAGCAGGGCCCACTGGCCCGACCCTAGGTGCATACGGGCAGACGCAGGATGATCATCCACACCCGCCTCAAGCGCCAGCAACTGGGCAGCGACGTTGAGGACCTCGGCCGGTACGCGTTGAAAGGGACGCGGGCCAGGCTGAAGCAGTCCAAGCCACTCCTCGACAGAAGCAGTTCCACCCACAACCGCCATATCTGCATCCAGAGTCAGCACTGCCTGCTGAGGCAACTCCGGCCTCGGACCTCCGCCGATGGCTGACGCCCCCGCACGGACAGCCTCGTGTCCTACGGGGTCGTGTCCAACGGGGTCGCGTCCGACAGGCACCTCCATGACAAACTGCCGGGCTATCGAACGACGCAGGGCGGGCCTGACCTCACGCGTCACGGCAGCGATGTATCCCACTTCGTCGGCAGTAAAGGGACTTTCCTGCGCCGTTCGCCAGAGGTCAATCCAACCCCAGCAGCCGTGCTTGTCCGCCAGTACTGCGAACAGGACATCGGTCACTCCGTAACGCCTCATCAGCCCATCCCACACCAGGCTCCGTGATGGATCGCCGGCAGTTTCCCGCAGCAGCGTAGTCACCGGCGACGGGCTGATCGCCAACCGCGTCCACCGACCTGCAAGCGTCAGATACTTGAGCCGAATCAACAACGGCAGCTCGTCCGGGCACGGAATCCGGGCCATGGGCGACATGCCCGTCGCCGTCAGCGGATCTGAGAGCGGCCACACGAAAGCACTGAACGGAAGCACCCGGCCCAACTCAGCGAGCACGGCAGTGCGTAACGAGTGGTGATCCGGGGCGGAGTCGCCGATGAGCCGGATCCGTTCGAGGCTCCTGTTCCAGGGCCGGCCGGGGGTCATTCCCCCAGTATGCCCTCTGTGGACAGCGCTGGGGTTTTCTACCAAGACCCCAGATTTCTGGGATACCGGCCAAAGTGGCCAGCGGTTACCGTGACACTACGCGAAGCAGCCGACCGTGCGGCATTCCCAGCATAGGACCAATGCGTGGGCGAGCACGGAGGCAATCAAGTGCCATCAACAGCACGACAAACAAGCGATCAACTAAGGAGAATCAGCAATGTACACACTGCAAATCGAACATGGCATTAAGGACTTTGGCATGTGGAAAGAAGCCTTCGACCGGGATCCAGTGGACCGCGCGGCCTCCGGAGTCGTCGGCCACCGGATTTCCCAGCCTGTGGATGATTCCCACTACGTGGTGGTGGAACTCGATTTCAACGAACGCGGCCAGGCTGAGCAATTGCTGGCGAACCTGAAAAGTAGGGTGTGGAATTCGTCTTCCGCAGCGCCAGCCTTGAACGGCGCTCCGCGGACAAGGATTCTGGAATCAGCCGGCTGACGGTCCGAACTCTGCCAGGGCCCCAAGTGTCTGTGAGGATCCATTTCGCGCAGGGGCGGGGGCTTAACTGTCCTCTCGCGCCAACGTGCAGGGCCTCAAGTGTCCGTTCGCGCGGCAGGTGGGACGAAGGGGCGGGATGGGGTTAGACGCGGCGGCACTCGGAGGTCATGAACGGGACAAAGTCCTGCCCCTCGCCGAGCCGCAGCTCGGCCGTGTGGATCAGCACGTCACCGTCCACACGGAAGGTGTGGCGCGCAATCCCCCGGTCGCTGTGGCGCTCGACGCGCAGCACACCTTCCACCCACGTGCAGCGGGTCGGCGTTCCCGGCGGCAGGCCCATGCTGTCCACGTGGTACCAGAGGACGTCCTCGTGGTCGCGGTCGACGGTGAACACGCCGTGGCCTTCAAAGTGACTGCCGCCTGCCTCGGTATGCCGATAGCTCTGCACGACGGCGAACCCTCCCGCCGCGCGGGTGAAGCTGATTTCCGCGCCGGCCGTGCGTTCGGGCCCCCAGGATGATGCTGCAAGTCTGGTTGTGCCGCGCCAGTGCCCCAGGAAATTTTCCAGCACGGCGTGCACGGTGCCTGGTTGCGGAAGGATCATAGGTTTATTATGGCGGGCGCAGGCATCCCGGTCACAAGCCGGTCCCGGTCAGAGACCGAAAGTTTCGGTCTCCTCGAACGGGCCCACCACGGTGACAGTCCGGGGCGCGGCTGCCAGTTCCTTGGCAAGATCCTGCACCTCCTGCGCGGTGACGGACTTGATGAGACGCAGTGTCTCGTCGATGTCCTGGTATTCACCGGACACCAGTTCAGCGCGGCCCAGCCGGGACATGCGGGAACCCGTGTCCTCAAGTGCCAGGACAATTCCGCCGCACAGCTGGCCCACGGCCTTGCGCAGTTCGTCGTCGGAGATCCCGCCTTCGGCGAGCTTATCCAGTTCGAGCCCCAGCAGGTCCAGCACCTGGCGGACCTTGGACGGTGTGCACCCTGCGTACATCCCGAAGTAGCCGGCGTCCGCGTAGGAGGAGGCAAAGGAGTACGTGGAGTACACCAGGCCACGCTTTTCACGGATTTCCTGGAACAGCCGCGATGACATCCCGCCGCCCAGGACGGCGTTGAGGACGCTCATGACGTAGCGGCGCTCGTCCGTGGCCACAATCGTAGGGCAGCCCATGATGATGTTGGCCTGCTCCACCGCACGTTTGACCACGTGCAAGCCAGCCGTGCCGGTGATGTCGGCCCGCTCGGTGGAGCGGCGATCCACAGGGGCGGCGTCGGACTCAAGTGACCACCCGGCAGTGTGGAGTGCATCCACCACAAGGCGGCAGACGACGTCGTGCTCCAAACCTCCGGCGGCGGTGATCACCAGCTCATCCGGGCGGTAGTAGCGGCGGTAGTGCTCCCAGACGGAGTCGCGGGCGACGGCGCGGATCGCGGCGGGTGTGCCGCCGATGGGGCGGCCCAGCGGGTGGGTGCCCAGCACGGCAGCCACAAAGTTTTCATGCGCGACGTCCGTGGGGTCGTCGCTGTCCATGGCGATTTCCTCCAGGATGACGTCGCGCTCCTGCTCCATCTCGGCCGGGTCCAGGACCGCGCCGGTGATCATGTCGGCAATGACGTCGATGGCCATGGGCAGGTCCGTGTCCAGCACCCGTGCGAAGTAGCAGGTGCTCTCCTTGGCCGTGGCTGCGTTGGACTCCCCGCCCACTTCATCGAAAGCCGAGGCGATTTCCAGGGCTGTGCGACGCTTGGTTCCCTTGAACAGGAGGTGCTCCAGGAAGTGCGTGGAGCCGTGCTGGCCCGGTGCCTCATCGCGTGACCCGACGCCCACCCAGAAACCGATAGTTGCCGAGCGCTGGCCCGGCATCGCTTCGGTGAGCACCCGCACGCCGCCCGGCAGCACTGAACGGCGGACAACGGAGCCGCCGTCGGAGCCGTGGACCAGGGTGTCGCCGGGCCGGTTCTGCTCAAGCGGCAGGGGTACAACAGTCATTGAAGCCTTTCAGGAGCGGCAGCCGGATCTGGCTGCCATCGTAACAGCGGCGGGGCCGGTGGATCATCCACCGGCCCCGCCGATTCATGCTGTGTGAAGGAGGATGTTACTCCGCGTCAGTGGACTACTCCGCTTCGGCAGCGCCCTCTGCGGCGGAAGCGTGAACGCGCTCGGCTTCGCCGGCGCCTTCTTCTTCAGCCACTACGGGCGACAGGGACAGCTTTCCGCGGTCATCGATCTTGGTGATTTCAACCTGGATCTTCTGGCCCACGGAAACCACGTCATCAACATTATCCACGCGCTTGCCACTGGCCAGCTTCCGGAGCTCGGAGATGTGCAGCAGGCCGTCCTTGCCCGGGGTTAGGGAGATGAAGGCACCGAAGGTGGTGGTCTTGACGACCGTACCCAGGTAGCGCTCGCCGATTTCCGGAATCTGCGGGTTGGCGATGGCGTTGATGGCGGAGCGTGCTGCGTCAGCAGACGGACCGTTGGTGGCGCCAATGTAGACCGTGCCGTCGTCCTCGATGGAGATGTCGGCGCCGGTGTCTTCCTGGATCTGGTTGATCATCTTGCCCTTGGGCCCAATGACCTCGCCGATCTTGTCAACCGGGATCTTGACCGCGATGACGCGCGGCGCGAACTCGGAGAGCTCATCCGGGGTGTCGATCGCGGAGTTCAGGACGTCCAGGATGTGCAGGCGGGCTTCGCGGGCCTGCTTCAGCGCTGCTGCCAGCACGGAAGCGGGGATGCCGTCGAGCTTCGTGTCCAGCTGGATGGCCGTAACGAATTCGGCCGTGCCGGCAACCTTGAAGTCCATGTCGCCGAAAGCATCTTCGGCGCCGAGGATATCGGTCAGGGCTGCGTAACGGGTCTGGCCGTCAACCTGGTCGGATACCAGGCCCATGGCGATACCTGCAACAGCTGCCTTCAGCGGCACACCTGCATTGAGCAGGGACAGCGTCGAAGCGCAGACGGAACCCATCGACGTCGAACCGTTGGAGCTGAGAGCCTCAGACACCTGGCGGATCGCGTAGGGGAATTCCTCGCGGGACGGCAGCACCGGCATGATGGCGCGCTCGGCGAGGGCGCCGTGGCCGATTTCGCGGCGCTTGGGCGAACCCACGCGGCCGGTCTCGCCGGTGGAGTACGGCGGGAAGTTGTAGTTGTGCATGTAGCGCTTGCGCGTGACGGGCGACAGCGAATCGATCTGCTGTTCCATCTTGAGCATGTTCAGCGTGGTGACACCCATGATCTGGGTTTCGCCGCGCTCGAAGATTGCCGAGCCGTGCACGCGGGGCAGAACCTCAACCTCTGCGGTGAGCTGGCGGATGTCCGTCAGGCCACGGCCGTCGATGCGGATCTGGTCCTTGAGGATGCGCTGGCGCACAACCTGCTTGGTGACCGAGCGGAATGCTGCGGACAGCTCCTTGTCGCGGCCTTCGAACTGGCCGGCCAGGGAAGAAGTGACTTCGTCCTTGAGCGAATCCGTTGCAACATCGCGTTCCTGCTTGTCGGCGATCTGGAAGATAGCGGCCAGCTTCTCAGCGGCAGCGGACTCAACAGCGGCGTAGACGTCATCCTGGTAGTCCAGGAAGACCGGGAACTCGACGGTGGGCTTGGCAGCGCGTGCAGCCAGGTCCGCCTGGGCGTCGCAGAGTGCCTTGATGAACGGCTTGGCAGCCTCGAGACCCTCGGAGACAACCTCTTCGGTGGGAGCGGTGGCGCCCTGTTCCTTAATGAGGTTCCAGGAGTTGTCGGTTGCTTCGGCTTCGACCATCATGATGGCGACGTCGTCACCGGCAACACGGCCGGCTACAACCATGTTGAACACGGAGTTCTCGAGCTGGGAGTGCTTGGGGAAAGCAACCCACTGTGAACCGTGCTCGTCAGCGACGAGGGCAACGCGGACGCCGCCGATCGGGCCGGAGAACGGCAGGCCCGAGAGCTGGGTGGACATGGAGGAGGCGTTGATGGCCACCACGTCGTAGAGCTCGTCGGGGTTGATGGCCAGGACGGTCACCACGATCTGGACCTCGTTGCGCAGGCCCTTGACGAAGGCCGGACGCAGCGGGCGGTCCATGAGGCGGCAGGCCAGGATGGCCTCGGTGGACGGGCGGCCTTCACGGCGGAAGAACGAGCCCGGGATACGGCCGGCGGCGTACATGCGCTCTTCAACGTCAACCGTCAGCGGGAAGAAGTCGAAGCCTTCGCGCGGGTGCTTGCCCGCGGTGGTGGCGGACAGCAGTGCGGTGTCTTCGTCGATGTACACCATGGCTGCGCCGGCTGCCTGCTTGGCAAGACGGCCGGTTTCAAAGCGGATTACACGCTTGCCAAAGCGGCCATTGTCAATGACTGCTTCTGAGAACTGGATTTCGGGACCCTCCAAGAGAGTCACCTCCGTTTCTTGTTTCACGGAGTCCAGCCGCATCAACCCAGGCCAGCATCTGTCTACTGGCCTGCACTGCACCCGGTCATCGATCGAGACCCACGGGCCGAGGGCTTCATTCTTCGAAGCCGTTCCCGGGGATCACTACCGAGGACCGCGAATGCGTGATGCGGTTGATCCTCCTGTTTAGTTTTTCTTCTGAAGAAGGCGGCCCTTTCCGTCACGGAAGGGGCCGCCCCTTAAAGCTGACTAGCGGCGCAGGCCGAGACGCTCGATGAGCGCACGGTAGCGGGTGATGTCAGTGTTCTTGAGGTAGGTGAGCATACGCTTGCGACGACCAACCATGGCCAGCAGACCGCGCTGGGTGTGGTAATCGTGCTTGTGCACCTTCATGTGCTCAGTCAGATCCTTGATCCGCTGAGTCAGGACTGCAACCTGGACCTCCGGCGAACCGGTGTCGCCCTCGGACGTTGCGAAATCCTGGATGATGGACTGCTTTACAGCGGCGTCAAGTGCCACAATAACTCCTAGAGATGTGCCGTGAGGCCCGATTCAGTACTTCACTGCCGGGTCTGCCCGCGCGGGAATCCCCCGGAAACCAGGGAATTTCCACACATGGCAGGAACCAGCCGCCACGGACTGCAGCCGGATCCATCTGCTAGTTTACCGGCCTCGCCGCAATCTTGTCGAAACAGCCGCCGCCGTCAGCCGCGGCCGCCCCCAAAAAACCATCACCAAATGCCCGTGGCTCAGCGACGCAGCTGATCCCGGATGGCGGCCATCCCCCGGAACAGCTCCGCGAAGCTGGTACTCAAGGGCGACAGCCCCACGCGGATCCCGTGTGGTGCGCGGAAGTCCGGGATGACGTCCTGTTCCCACAGCGCCGCCGTCACGTTCCGGAACGCCGGATGATCCAGGGTGATGTGGCTCCCGCGAAGCTCCGGCTCACGCGGCGACGCCAGCTCCACGCCCGCCGGCTCCAGCCACGCCTCAAACAGCTGCACGGCGTAGGCCGTGAGTTTCAGGGACTTCTCCCGGATGGCAGCCATGCCGGCCTCTTCGATGAGGTCCAGGGTCCCGCGCATGGCCAACATCCCGAAGATGGCCGGAGTGCCGCTGAGGAAACTCCGGATACCGGGCGCGGGCTCGTAGCCTGCGGCCATCTCGAACGCGTCCTTGCGTCCCATCCAGCCCCAGATCGGCTGTTTCAGACCGGGCAGGTGCCTGCGATTGACGTAGGCGAACGCCGGCGAGCCCGGTCCCCCGTTGAGGTACTTGTAGGTGCAGCCCGCGGCGAAATCCACGTTTGCCCCGTCCAGCTCCAGCTCCACGGATCCGGCGGAGTGGCACAGGTCCCAGACCACCAGCGCCCCCGCGCTGTGTGCAACTTCCGTGATGCCCGGAAGGTCGGCCAGGAAGCCTGAGCGGTAGGCCACGTGGCTCAAAAGTACGACGGCGGTGGCCGGGCCGGTTGCGTGCCGCACCTGTTCGACGGTGACTCCGGACGCAGGATCAGCTTCGATCCACCGCAGGGTGAGTCCTTCCTCGCGGGCGATGCCCTCGACCAGGTAGCGGTCCGTGGGGAAGTTATCCGTGTCCAGGACGATCTCTGTGCGGACGGGGTCAGCCACGGTGGCCAGCGCGGCGCGGATCAGTTTGTAGAGCACCACCGTGGTTGAGTCGGCGATGACGGTCTGGCCCGGGGCTGCGCCGAGGACAGCGCGGCCCAGCTGATCGCCGATGGTCTGGGGCAGGTCCAGCCATTCCTCATCCCAGCCACGGATGAGCCGGCCGCCCCAGCCTTCCCCGATAAAGGTGCTGATGTCCTGTTGTGTCCGCTTCAGCGGGCGGCCCAGGGAATTGCCGTCGAGGTAGGAAAGGTCCGTGTCCGTCCCGATGAAGAGGCTGCGGTAGCGCGCCAACGGGTCGCCTGCATCCAGTTGCGCGGCCTGCTCAAGGAGAGCGCCGGCGTCGTGATTCTCCATGTTCGCGTCCATTGCGCTGCTCACTGGCCGATCTCCGTCCGTACCGCGAACAGTTCCGGGAAGAAGGTGAGCTCAAGGGCCTTTTGCAGGAAGGCAGCGCCGCTGGATCCCCCGGTTCCCGATTTCATCCCGATGGTCCGCTGGACGGTTCGCAGGTGCCGGAACCGCCAGAGCTGGAAATTATCCTCAAGGTCCACCAGTTCCTCGCACGCCTCGTAGGCACCCCAGTTAGCGGCGGCGTTTTCGTAGATGTGCTTGAACAGCGGCACCAGCTCAGGGCAGAACTCGTGGGCACGGGTGACGTCCCGCTCCAGGACGGACTGTGGCACGTCGAAGCCCTGCCGGGCCAGGTAGGCCAGGAACTCGTCGTAGATGCTGGGCGCCTTAAGCACGTCCTCCAGCATGGCGTGCGCGTCCGGGTCAGATTCGAAGACCGGCAGCATTTTTCGGTTTTTATTGCCGAGGATAAACTCCACGGCCCGGTATTGGCTGGACTGGAATCCGGAGGAGTTGCCCAGGAACCCGCGGAACTGGGAGTACTCCGTGGGCGTCAGCGTGGCCAGGACGGACCACTGCTCCGTCAGGGTTTTTTGGATGTGCTTGACCCGGGCGATGCCTTTGAGCGCGGAGCCGAGATCGTCTGCGCGCAGCCAGGCCGCGGCGCTGCGGAGCTCGTGCAGCACCAGCTTCAGCCACAGCTCGGTGGTCTGGTGCTGGATGATGAACAGCAGCTCGTCGTGGTGTTCGGGCGTGCTGACAGGTTGCTGTGCGCTGAGCAGGGTGGGCAACTGGAGGTAGGACGCGTAGCTCATCCGGGAACTGAAATCGCGGACTATGCCTTTGTCCAGTTTGCGGGTGTTCTTCTCGACGGCCACGGTGCTGCCTCTCTGGGTGTTCGGTGCGGGTGGGACCGGGTCAGCGCCGCACCAGGAGATCGTGGGCCTGAATAACGTCCAGACGCATCTGGTCAACAAGCGCCTCCGGCCCACGGTATGCCACCATGCCGCGGAGCCGGGCCACAAATTCGACCACTACTGTCTGGCCGTACAGATCGAAATCCTCCACGGCCTCGTGCGGACGGTCAATCACATGGGCTTCGACCTGGCGGCTGACGCCGTCGAACGTGGGATTGGACCCCACCGAGATGGCCGCCGGCCAGCGAGTGCCCGCCTGGTCCACCAGCCAGCCGGCGTAGATGCCGTCCGCCGGGATGAACCCGGTGGCCTCGTAGGCAAGGTTTGCCGTGGGGAACCCGAGTACGCGGCCGCGGGCAGCGCCGTGTACAACCTCGCCGCGCATACGGTGTGGTCGTCCCAGCACCGCGGCGGCGGTGGCGACGTCGCCCTCCTGCAATGCTTCACGCACCCAGGTGGAGGAACAGCGGCGGTCCGTGCCGCCGTCGTTATGCAGCGGGTAGCCTTCCGAGCCGAACTCGCTGATGACCTGGACGTCGAAGTCGAACTTTTCGCCCAGCTGCTTCATAGTGTCAAGGTCACCGGAGTTGCCGCGGCCGAACCGGGAATCGTGACCGATCACCACGTGGCTGGCGTGCAGGCTGTCCACCAGGACCTGGCCCACAAATTCCTCAGGGGTGAGGCTGGCCAGGTTCAGCGAGTACTTCATCACCAAAATGGCATCCAGGCCCAGCTCCCCTAATGCCACCAGTTTGTCCTGCAGGCCCATGATCATTTCGGGCGCGGACTCCGGACGGTGGATCAGGGCCGGGTGCGGGTCAAAGGTGACGGCAACGGCCTTCGTCCCGTTGAAGCGGGCCGAGCGGATGAGCTCGGAAAGCACTTGCTGGTGCCCGCGATGGACGCCGTCGAAGTTGCCAAAAGTGACAACGGAGGGACCAAAGTCCGCCGGGACCTCGGACGGATCGTTCCAGATGTAGACCATCACCCTCGCCTTTTACTGCCTAAAACTGACATCTCTCCGAACGCACCGGCGCCGGAACTCTCTAAGATTACCCGCATTCAGGACTGCTGCCGGACGGCGCCGGGCCAACTGGATGGCACGCGAGGACATGTCCGGGAGCCTTCCTGGTACCCGCTTGCCGGTACTCGCCGGTCCGCCGGAGAATAAGCCTCGGCCCGGGCCGACCGTTGGTGCGGTCTACTGCTGGTTCGGCCGGCGCCGGTACAGCCACACCAGTCCCAGGACAGGCAGCAGCAGCGGAATGAACGCGTACCCCCGGCCAAAAAGGGACCAGACGGTCTCATGCGGGAACGCCACAGAATCAAACACGCTCAACGCCCCCACCACCAGAACTCCGACGAGCTCCACCAGGACGGCGGCCAGCGAGATCTTGAACCAGGTGCGACCGGGCTTGGCCAGGGACACCGTTGCCACCACGTAGACCAGCGCCGCGAACGCGGAAAGCAGGTAGGCGAGCGGGGCTTCGGAGAACTTGGTCAGGATCTGGTAACCGGCGCGTGCGGTGGCCGAAATGGCAAACACTGCATAGACGGCGATGAGCAGGCGTCCGGGGCCGGTGTTCCGAGTGTCCTTGACGCCGGCCTTGGCACCTGCCTTGGCACGGTCGGCTTCGGAACGAGGTGCTTTCACGTTGCGTACTTCTTCCATTTCAGTACCAGATCTGGTTCATGCGGGCGGCCATCACCAAGGCCGTGACACCGACGGCGGCGAGGACAAAGTTGCTCCAGCGGGTCCGTTCCAGGATGGACCAGTACACGGCTGCCGGCGGCAGGAGCATCGCCGTGGCCAGGTATCCCCAGAATTCCCAGGCTTCCCCGGCAATCGGTTCGCCCGCGATCACCCGCACGATCGAACCCACCAGGTAAACCAGCAGTGCCAGCTCGACGGCGGCAACGGACAGGATGGTGAGATCGTTGGGGGCTTTTTTCAGGATGCCGGCGCCGAGGCAGATTCCGCTGGAGAGCAGGCCGACCACCATGATGATGTAGAAATAGGCGTCCATGCCTAAGCGTCCCCGCCCGCAGCATCTTCGGGCACAACATCTTCGGGCGCAGTTTTCCGGGGCGCAGTTTTTTCTGACGCACCGTTGCCCGGCGCGAATACCAGGACAGGCTTGGCAAAGTTTCCGGAGTCCGCCAGTAGCGCCACGAGGCTGCCGTCCGGCGCGAACGCCGCCGCGGGGTGCTCAGTGGTGGCAGCCGCGGGATCTCCTGCTTCCGATCCCGCTGCGATCCGGCGTCCGAAGGAAATCTCTGTGGCCTCCTCCGCTGTGAGTTCGCGGTTAGGCATCAGTGCCCGGGCAGCCTGGGACATCTCCAGGACATTCAGCTCCTCGGCCAGCTGTTCCAACGTCCGGGCCTGGTCCAGCGAGTACGGGCCAACGTGGGTCCGGCGGAGGGCGGTCAGGTGGCCGCCCACTCCCAGCCCGTCGCCGAGGTCACGGGCGAGGGCGCGGATATAGGTACCGGATGAGCACTCAACGGTGACATCAATGTCCACGACGTCGACGCCCGCTTCCCGGTTGATGGCGTGAACTTCGAAACGGTGGATAGTGACCGGGCGCGCCGCAAGCTTTACCTCTTCACCGGAGCGGACACGGGCGTAGGCGCGTTCACCGTTGACTTTAATGGCGCTGACGCTGCTGGGCACCTGCTGGATTTCACCCGTGAGGGCGGCGACGCCGTCGTGAATTGCTTCATCGGCGACGGCGGCGGCGCTGACGGCGGCAATCACGTCACCTTCGGCGTCGTCCGTGATGGTGGACTGGCCCAACCGGATGGTTGCCGTATACGTCTTGGACGTGCCCACGATGTAGGTCAGAAGCCGGGTGGCCTTGTTGATGCCGACCACCAGGACGCCGGTAGCCATGGGATCGAGCGTGCCGGCGTGCCCCACTTTCCGGGTCCCGGCGAGACGCCGCATCCGACCAACCACATCATGGCTGGTCCATCCCTGCGGTTTGTCCACTATCACCAGTCCAGAAAGCACGCTTCCCAGTATATCGGCGCTGGCCGCGGCCCTTGCCCACACGCCCTGCCCTCAGCCCCCCGCCCAGGTGCGCGGGTGGCGGCTAGGATGGCATCCATGCCTGAGCTTGCGGCGCACGCGCGCGACGTCCCCGTCAACCAGATCCGCGAAATCACCGAGGCCGCCTGGCATACTCCCGGGGCCATCGTGCTGAGCATCGGCGAGCCGGGCTTCGCGCTCCCCCGCCACATCCTGGAAGCCGGCATGGCGTGCCTCGACCGGGACGAAACGAATTACACCCCCAACGCCGGCATCCCGGCCCTCCGTGAAGCGTTCGCCACCCGGTTCCGTGAACGCGCCGGACTCAACACCAGCCTCGGTGCCGAGCGCGTCTACGTGGTGGACGGCGCTCAGCAGGGCCTGCACTTCGCCATGAGCCTCCTGCTCTCCCCCGGCGACGAGATCCTGATCCCGAACCCCGGCTACCCCACGTTCGCCATGACCAGCCGGCTCCTGAATGCCGTGCCGGTGGGCTACCCGCTGTATCCCGAGCATGACTTCCAGCCGCGGATCCAGGACATTGAAGCGCTCATCACGGACCGGACCCGGGTGCTCATCCTGAATTCACCGTCCAACCCGCTGGGCGCCGTCCTCGGCGCGGACCTGACCCGGCAACTTGTGGACCTGGCCCGCAAGCGCGATCTCTGGATCATTTCCGACGAATGCTACGAGGCCTTTACTTACGACGTACCCCACGTCAGCCCGGCCCGGTTCGACAGCGACGTGCCCGGCGAGGCGCGCGTGTTCACGTCGCTGACTCTCTCGAAGACGTACGGCCTCACCGGCCTGAGGATCGGCGCCCTGGTCTGTCCGCCGGGGCTGGAGCAGAAGATGAACAACGTGATGGAAGCGATTGTCTCCTGCGTTGCCTCGCCGTCGCAGTATGCAGCGCTCGCGGCTTTGACAGGCCCGCAGGACTACGTCCGTCACGCCCATGAGCACTACCGGGCCAACCGGGACGCGGCCTCAGCAGTGCTGGAGGCCAAGGGAATCCCGTACCTGAGTGCACAGGGAGCCTTCTATCTTTGGGCCAACGTCTCCCATGTCAGCGACGGGGACGTCCGCAGCTGGGCCCGCAGGTTCCTGGCCGATTCCGGCGTTGCGCTTGCGCCGGGAACTGCATTTGGCTCGATCGGCGAGGGCTGGGTGCGGATCGCGCTGTGCGGTACCCGCAACGACTTGGTGGAGGGTGTCGGCAGGCTGCCTAAAAACCAGGATTAATAACCCGGCACCTGGTTAGTAATCCTTGCGTTTCGTGTTGCGGCGCCACGCGTCAAACGGAGCGTCCGACGCCGGAATAGCGGTTTGGGCGACCGGCAGAAGTTCCGGACGCGTGCCGTTGAAATACTCGTAGAACACGGCGTCGTCGAAACCGGCCGCGGCTGCACCATGGCGGTCGGCCGCAAAATAGACGCGATCAATCCGCGCCCACAGCGCGGCTGACAGGCACAGCGGGCACGGCTCGCAGCTGGTGTAGAGCACGGCGCCGCTCAGGTCGAAGGTGGCGCCTGCGGCTGCCGCAGCGCGGATTGCCACCACTTCGGCATGCGCGGTGGGGTCGTTGTCCCGGGTGACCCGGTTAGTGCCTTCATGGACCCGCCCGTCCGGGGTCACTACCAGCGCACCGAACGGGCCGCCACCGTCGGAGACGTTCCGGACAGCCAGCTCAATGGCCTGTTCCAGGTATCGGGTGGCCTCGTGGTTGTCGCTCGCCTGCGTCATAACTAGATCCTAGCCATGACCCAGGATTTCCGGATCAAAATAGGGGGCACATTAGGGGGAAATGCCGTCGACGTCATTGCTTTCGCGGGACTAACCTAGCGCCGGGGGTAGTTCGGATCGCTTTGACTTGGTCTCAGGCCAGGCCCCGGCGACGGGGTGCACGTCAACTCCGGAGGATCCAATGAACAAGAAGTTTCCGATCGTCGCGTGCCTGGCAGCAGCGGCGATGATCATCCCCGTCGCACCCGCCACGGCTACGCAGAAACCGTCCGGACCCGAAACCCTGGCGGAGCACCTGATGACGCCGTTGAGCCTGGCCTTGGGTCCTGGCAAGAGCGTCCTCGTCACGCAGAACTTTGCGGGCACGCTGGACCGCGTCGAGGATGACGGGCAAACGACCAACGTTTACACGAATGCGGGCTGGGACGTTGGCGGTGTTGAGACACGGGGTACCACCACGTTTTTCGTCGAAAGCGTCGGGGGAGGCGGCGGAGATCCCACAGCGCTGGCCGGCTATTTGAAGTCAATCGACAGGCGCGGGGAGGTCAGGACGATTGTGGACCTCGCGACCTACGAGCGTCAGAACAACCCGGACGGATTCCAGGACTACGGCTTCGGGTCTGACGTGACCGACGAGTGCCTGGCCCAAATTACGGCGCCGTTCCCGCCGGCACAATACTCCGGGGCGGTCGACTCACACCCCTATGCCACAGCGGTTCACGGCAATACCGTCTTCGTGGCCGACGCCGGGATGAATGCCATCCTTAAGGTCAACGCCGCCACCGGGGAGACCACCACCCTGGCGGTCCTGCCCCCGCGTCCGGCGGAAGCCACTGCAGAGGCTGCCGCGGCTGCTGGCTTCCCGTCCTGCGTTGTCGGACACAACTACGCATTTGAACCGGTGCCCACCGATGTGGAGATCGGCCCCGACGGCTGGCTGTATGTCTCGTCGCTCCCCGGCGGTCCCGAGGATCCTTCCCTGGGCCACCGCGGTGCCATCTTCCGGGTCAATCCATGGACCGGGGCGATCCACCTGTGGGCCGATGAGATCCTGAGCCCCACCGGCATCGCCGTGTCGCGCACCGGAGACGTTTACGCCGCTTCGATGTTCGGCAATGAGATCGTCAGGATCGACGCCTGGACCCGTGAACAGTCACAGTTCCTGGCCGTCGATGGTCCTGCCGCGGTGGAGCTGAGAGGGAAAACCCTCTATGCCACAGCCGGCTTCAGCTTCGCTGACCTCACCGCGGGAACGGTCCTGAAGGCCAGTATCCGGTAGGAAACGCAGGGAACATCCCGCAAACGAAAAAGACCCGGACCCCAACTTCGGGTCCGGGCCTTCTTCGCGTGAAGCTATTTGTTGGCGTCTTCGTCGAGGTCTTCGTCGTCGGTGAGGTCAATATCCTCTTCGTCGAAGTCGTCCTCGTCGATCTCCACATCGGCGGGAATGTCGCTCTTGTACGGATCGGCGTCGCCGGCGTGCTTGGCATTTTCGGCCAGCGCAGCCACCTCGGCGTCGCGCTTCTTGGCGGCCCGGAGCAGGTCCTCCAGGTTCGAGGCAACGACGGGGATCTGGTCCGCCACAAATTCCAGCGTCGGCGTCAGGCGGACAGTCACGTTGCGCCCCACCTCCTGGCGGAGCACACCCTTGGCCTTCTCCAGGCCCTTGGCAGCATCGGCCTGCACAGCCTGGTCGCCGAAAACGGTGTAGTAGATCGTGGCATGCTGCAGATCATTGGTCACCCGGGCATCGGTAACAGTAATACCCTCCAGCCGAGGATCCTTAACCTTCCGGCCCAAGGCCTCAGCAACAACAACCTTAATCCGCTGCGCCAACTTGGCAGCCCGTGCGGGATCAGCCATTTCCACTCCTAAAAAATTTGGGATGTACGACGGCGCGTTAGCGGCTTGCGTACACACGTTTGGTTGGTTGCCACGCGCCTAAGGCGAGTCTACGACGGACTCCCGTTGGGTTTTTCCGGCGGCCTGGGAGTGGCATCGGGCCTGCCGAAGCTGGGCGGCAAGGGATCGCAGATCCTATGCCGCCCAGCGTAGGGGCGGGGCCGCCGGAAAAAATCCGACGCCCCCGACCCGTCAAGCAACGAACCTTTAGACGCGCGGCTTTTCGCGCATCTCGAAGGTCTCGATGATGTCGCCCTCGGTGATGTCGTTGAACGAACCAAGACCGATACCACACTCGAAGTCCGTGCGGACCTCAGTGGCGTCGTCCTTGAAGCGCTTGAGCGTCTCAACGGTGAGGTTCTCACCGATGATCTTGCCGTCGCGGCTGATGCGGGCCTTCGTGTTGCGTCGGATGATGCCCGAGCGAACGATGGAACCGGCGATGTTTCCGAACTTGGAAGAGCGGAAGACTTCGCGGACCTCGGCGGTGCCCAGCTGGACCTCTTCGTACTCCGGCTTGAGCATGCCCTTGAGGGCCATCTCGATGTCATCGATTGCTGCGTAGATGACGGAGTAGAAGCGCATGTCCACGCCTTCGCGGTCTGCCAGTTCGGCAACCCGCTCGGCAGGCTTGACGTTGAAGCCGATGATAACGGCGCTGTCGACCGTTGCCAGGTTGACGTCGTTCTGCGTGATAGCACCAACGCCGCGGTGGATGACGCGCAGCTGCACGCCTTCGCCGACGTCGATCTTGAGCAGCGCGTCTTCGAGGGCTTCCACGGCACCGGACACGTCACCCTTGAGGATGAGGTTGAGGGTGTCGATCTTGCCGTCGGCAACGGCCTGATCGAAGTCTTCCAGGCTGATGCGCTTGCGGCGCTTGGCGAGGGCGGCGTTGCGGTCGGCTGCTTCACGCTTCTCGGCGATCTGGCGGGCGGTGCGCTCGTCAGCGGTCACAAAGAAGGTGTCGCCGGCGCGCGGCACGTTGGACAGACCCAGAACCTGCACGGGGCGGGACGGGCCGGCCTCGGTCAGGACACTGCCGTCGTCGTCGAACATGGCGCGGACGCGGCCGTGAGCCGTACCGGCCACGATCGTGTCACCGACACGCAGGGTGCCGGACTGCACCAGGACGGTGGCCACGGAACCGCGGCCCTTGTCCAGGTTGGCCTCGATCGCGATACCGCGGGCGTCCTTGTTCGGGTTGGCGCGCATGTCCAGGGCAGCGTCCGCGGTGAGCAGGACAGCCTCGAGCAGCTCGTCAATGTTGAGGTTCTGGCGGGCAGAGACCTCCACGAACATGGTGTCGCCACCGTATTCTTCGGGAACCAGGCCGTACTCGGTCAGCTGGCCGCGGACCTTCTCCGGGTTGGCGCCTTCCTTGTCGATCTTGTTCACAGCCACCACGATCGGCACATTTGCTGCCTGCGCGTGGTTGAGTGCCTCAACGGTCTGCGGCATTACGCCGTCGTCCGCTGCGACCACCAGGATGGCGATGTCGGTGACCTTCGCACCACGGGCACGCATGGCGGTGAACGCCTCGTGGCCCGGAGTATCGATGAAGGTGATCTTACGATCGATGTCTTCGTGGGTGTGCGTGACCTGGTAAGCACCGATGTGCTGCGTGATGCCGCCGTGTTCGCCCGCCATAACGTCGGACTTGCGGATGGCATCGAGCAGGCGGGTTTTACCGTGGTCAACGTGGCCCATAACGGTGACAACCGGAGGACGTGCCTCGAGGTCTTCGTCGCCTTCGGCTTCGAGTTCTGCTTCGAAGTCGATGTCGAAGCCGGAGAGCAGCTCGCGCTCCTCATCCTCCGGCGACACAACCTGGAGCTTGTAGCCAAGCTCCTCGCCGAGCAGTGCGAAGGTCTCTTCATCCAGCGACTGCGTGGCCGTGGCCATTTCGCCGAGGTGGAAGAGGACCGTCACCAGTGCTGCGGGGTTTGCCTCGATCTTGTCGGCGAAGTCCGTAATGGACGAGCCACGGCGAAGCCGGACTACGGTGTTGCCGTCGCCGCGGGGTACGCTCACGCCACCCAGCGACGGGGCACTCATCTGCTCGAGTTCCTGGCGCTTGGCACGCTTCGATTTGCGCTGCTTGCCGCGGCCTGCGCCGCCCTTACCGAAAGCACCCTGGGTGCCACCGCGACCGCGGCCACCCTTGCCGAAGCCACCGCCGGCCGGAGCGCCGCCACCGGCACCCGGTGCGCCACCGGTGCCTGGAGCGCCACCCGGACGTCCGGGACCACGGGCGCCGCCACCGGGACGGCCTGCACCAGCGGGTGCGGGACGCTCAGTGCGGTTGGGCATCATGCCCGGAGTAGGACGGTTTCCACCGGCACCTGCCGGACGGGGACCGCCGGCGCCTGCTGCGGGACGCGGACCACCCGGACGGGGGCCACCGGCACCGGCTGCGGGACGCGGACCACCCGGACGGGGACCACCGGCACCGGCCGCGGGACGCGGACCACCCGGACGGTCGCCGTCGGGACGGCTTCCACCCGCGCGGGGCATGCCCTGCGAAGGAGCGAACGGGTTGTTACCCGGACGGGGAGCACGCTCTCCGTCGCCACCGCGGCCGCGGGGCATGCCCTGGGACGTGGCGAACGGGTTGTTACCCGGACGGGGACCGCCGGGACGCGGTGCAGAGCCGCCCTGCGAACCACCCTGTGTTGATCCGCCAGAGCGGGTCGGCGCGGCCGGGGCTTCAGCCTTCGGTGCCGGACGGGCACCAGGCTTGGCGCCGGTGGACGGTGCGCTTGCGGCCGGGGCTGACGCAACCGGTGCTGCGGCAGGTGCTGCCGGAGCTGCGGAAACGGCAACGGGTGCAGCCGGAGCCGCAGCAGCTGGTGCTGCCGGGGCTGAGGGAGCTGCGGGGCCCGGAGCAGGTGCTGCGGGTCGTGTGTCGGCCGACGGGGCAGGCGCCTTGGGCGCGGCTGCCGGAGCTGCGGTCTTGGCAGCTGCGTCGGGGTAGGCGTTGCGGAGTTTCCGCACCACCGGGGCCTCAATGGTTGAAGAGGCGGAGCGAACGAATTCGCCCAGTTCCTGCAGTTTGGTTACTGCATCTTTGGAAGTAATACCGAGCTCTTTAGCAAGCTCGTGTACGCGGACCTTGGCCACATTTCTCCTGTCTCGGTCCGCACCGAGCCAGGCACGAACCGTCTACTTCTTACTGCGGGCCCCAGCCGCGGTTGCAACTACAGGGCCCATTGCAGAGCGCAACAAAGTTGTCATCGTTGCGCACTCATCGCTGGGAACTCATCGGGTTTCCATCAGTTTTCTGACCCGCTTTCAGGTTGGACGGTTTTTGCTGCAGCTACCAGGGGTACCTGCAACGGGCTGGCATCCTGCTTGCCTGCCATGATCCGGCGTTCGACGGCGGTGGACCCGGTTGCCCCATTGAGGGCCCTTCCGAATGCTCGCCGCTTGACCGCCAGGGCCAGGCACGCTTCGCTGGGGTGCAGCCATGCACCCCTGCCAGCCATCCGGCGTCGTTCGTCTACCAGCACTGCGGTGGAACCGCTGCCTTCGGCGACGAGCCGGAGTAACTCAGACCGCGGTGCCTGCTTCCGGCATCCGATGCAGGTACGCTGCGGTTGATCCTCGGTGTGAAGCACTTCTGCCACGGTGAGTATCTTCCTGACGTTCATAACTGCTGGCCCTGAGGCCCCAACCGCATCGGCGGAACGGGAATTCTCAGGGCACACGAATACCGGCCGTTAGGCGCGGTCATGTCTATTCTAGCCCCCGGGGCAGTTCTGCCCGAAACCGGGGCTTCGGCCGAAGGTATCCGCCGCCGGCCGCCGCCCCGGAACCGGATTAGCTTTCGCGCGCCGGGGCAGCGTCCGAGACGATATCGATTCGCCAGCCCGTCAGCTTGGCCGCCAGCCGGGCGTTCTGGCCCTCTTTGCCGATGGCCAGCGAGAGCTGGTAGTCCGGGACCACCACACGCGCGGAGCGGGTGGCCTCGTCCACGATGGTGACCGAATTCACACGCGAGGGGGAAAGTGCACTGGCAATAAACGTTGCCGGATCCTCGCTGAAGTCGACGATGTCGATTTTTTCGTCGTTCAGTTCCGTCATAACGGCGCGGACGCGGGAACCCATTTCGCCGATGCAGGCGCCCTTGGCGTTGATGCCCTGGGTGTGGGCCTTGACCGCGATCTTGGTACGGTGGCCGGCCTCGCGGGCCAGTGCCACGATCTCCACAGAGCGGTCCGCGATCTCCGGGACCTCCAGTTCGAAGAGCTTCCGGACGAGGCCCGGGTGTGAACGGGACAGGGTGACGGACGGGCCCTTGGTGCCGCGGTGGACATCGATAACGATGGCGCGGAGCCGGTTGCCGTGGATGTACTTCTCCCCCGGCACCTGTTCGGGCGGCGGCAGCAGGGCCTCCACCGAACCCAGGTTGACCTGGATCATGTGCGGGTTGTTGCCCTGCTGGATCAGGCCGGCCACAAGTTCACCCTCGCGGCCCTTGAACTCACCCAGGATGGCGTCGTCCTCGACGTCGCGCAGGCGCTGCAGGATGATCTGGCGTGCGGTGCTCGCCGCGATACGGCCGAAGCCGGCAGGAGTGTCCTCGAACTCGCCGATGGGGGCGCCGTCGTCGTCGATCTCCACTGCCCAGATGGTTACGTGGCCGCTCTTGCGGTCCAGCTCGGCCCGGGCCTTCTCGAAGGCGCCGGGCGATTTGTGGTACGCCACCAGGAGCGCCTGCTCGATGGTGGGGATCAGGAGGTCCAGCGGAATTTCGCGCTCACGCTCCAGTAGTCTCAGCGCGCTCATGTCAATATCCATCAGGCCTCCTCAGAAGGTCCATTGTGCTCAGGTTCCAGACCAGCTTCTTCGAGGTGGCTGAATTCGATCTCGACTTTTCCGTTGCGGATCCTGTCGAAAGGAAGAATCTGGGGCTCGCCCTGCTTGGGCTTCATGCCCTTCTTGACGGCGATCTCCGGGATGATGGTGACGCCGGAATCGTCCACGGACTGGACCCTGCCGGTGACGTTTTCGCCCTGGATGACGTTGACCTTGACCATCCGGCCCCGGGCGCGGTGCCAGTGCCGGACTTCGGTGAGGGGACGCGCGACGCCCGGGGAGGAAACCTCGAGGTCGTAGGGGCGCCCGTCGTCTGCGGGATCATTGTCCAGGACGTCGGAGAGGACCCTGGAGATGTCCGCGATGACATCGAGGTTTACGCCGCCGGTTTCCTCCTGCGGCAGGTCAACCACCACGTGGACCACGCGGTGTGAACCGGCCAGGATGGATACGTCCTCGAGGTACAGGCGGTTGGCCTGGACCGCCGGTTCCAACAGCGCCCGGAGCCTGACGGCTTCGGGATTGTTGGCGGGCGCAGCTTCAGCCGTACCCGTTCCGGTAGCGTCTGATGAAGTCGTGGCTTCTGCATTACTCACGATGCCGGCCGCCTTCCAATAGATGATGTTGTGACTACTAGCCTAACGATTTTCCGGCCACAGTGGTGCACGAAGATTGGCATCAGGCGTGAGAACATGGTCTGTTGTGAAAGACGACACGCAGAAATCCGGCCGCCGCAGGCGTTATTTCCAGTACGCCGTTTTTGCGCTGGCCGCCCTTCTGGTGGTGAGCCTCGGATTGGTGCTCATCCCCCGCGAACCGTCCCCGCCTGCGGCGCCGCCGTTTTCCGAGCAGGCAAGGGCATCCGCGTTCGCGGATTCCCTGACCCTCAGGGCCGCTGGCCTGGACCTCGAAGGCACTGCCGGCGCCACTGCGCCGGCCCCACAAGCGGCCGCCCTGGCCCGGATTGTGACTTTGCTGACTGTCCAGGCCCGGGCGTTGATGCTGCCGGCTGATGCGGCCGATCCTGCCCTGGACCGTGCGGCTACTGCCCCCGTCCCTGCCCCGTCCACAGCGCTGGCCACCGTCACGCCGCCGTCCACCACCGCGGACTTCGCCGCTGCCCTCCAGGCAAGCGGGGCACAGCGGCTCCACGATGCCGAAACGGCCGACGGCGGCATGGCCCGCCTTCTCGCCGGCACCGGAACTGCCCAGCTTCTGGCTGCAGAGGACCTGGCCTCGGCGACCGGGATCGCGTTGGCTGCACTTCCGGGTTCTGGCCCCTCCTCCCCCGCATCGCCGGCCGCGGTAGCGTCCTTTACGGCTTCACGCGCCGCCAGCTGCGCCAGCGAAGCAGCCGCCAGCACTGGCGTGAACCTCGGTTCCGCCTTGTCCTTAGCCGTGGAGGGCGAGCTGGAACTGGTCTACGCGTATCAGGCCGCGCTGACCAGGCTTAACTCCGGGTCTGCGGGTCCGGCGTCGAACTTCCTGGCCCAGCACACCGCCCTCCGGGGCGAGGCGGAGGCCATGGGCAGGTCCCGCTGTGCCGCGGTACCCTCGAGGCAGCCCGGCTATGTCCTGAGCCAGGCGTTCCTGGCCGACCCTGCAGCGGGGCTGGGAACACTGGAGGCGGGGACCCTTCCGGTGCTCGGCGACGTGGTGGCGCTCAGCGACGGGCGCGACCGCAGATGGGCACTCTCGGCGCTTCAGTCGGCGGCCCGGCGGACCGTCTATTGGGGTGCGTCGCCAGGCCCGGTCCCCGGCGTGGTCCTGGACGAAGCACTCCTGCCGCCACTGCCGGAGCCTGTATCAACTCCCGGAACTTCCACAACCAGCACTCCCGGCAATTCGTAGCCAAGGCACGGCACACTGGCCAGCCGCAGGCACTAATGCTTTGCTGGAGGCATGGACAGTGCCGGTGCCCCCGCCCTTCATGAGAATGAGCCCCACCAAAACGACGTCGCTCAGCGCCTGAACTGGCTGCGAGCCGGCGTGCTGGGTGCCAATGACGGCATCGTCTCGGTCGCCGCAATCGTGGTGGGCGTCGCCGGTGTCACCACGCAGTCCGGACCGATCCTCGTCGCCGGCATGGCCGGTTTGGTGGGCGGAGCAGTATCCATGGCCTTGGGCGAGTACGTGTCCGTCAGCAGCCAGAAGGACAGCCAGCAGGCCCTGATCGAAAAGGAACGCCTGGAGCTGCAGGAACAGCCCGAGGAAGAACTGGAGGAACTTGCGGCGATCTACCAGGGCAAGGGCCTGAGTGTGGACACAGCCTTGGCAGTGGCCAGGGAGCTGACGGCCCACGATGCCCTGGGCGCGCACCTCTCCGCCGAACTGAACATCGACGAAACAGACATTGTGAGCCCCTGGAATGCAGCCTTTGCTTCGGCGATTGCGTTCGTCACCGGCGCCATCCTGCCGATGGCCGCCATCCTGCTGCCACCGGAGAGCATCCGGGTCCCCCTGACGTTCGCGGCCGTGCTGGCGGCCCTCGCTGCCACCGGGGCGCTGGGAGCCTGGATCGGTGGCGGTTCGAAGCTGCGGGCCGCCGCCAGGGTGGTGGCGGGCGGGGCTTTGGCCTTGGCTGCCACGTTCACCATCGGCAACCTGCTTGGCGCAAGCGGCGTCCTGTGACTGTCCAAATTGGCGTACCGATCCCGCCAGCCCTCAGCGGGCGTTACAGCCACAGCAGCGCGGGACGGGCCTGGCTTTCCTCCCTTCCGGGACTGGTGCAGGGGCGGCTGGAGCATTGGGAACTGGCTGTTGACCTGGAAGACGGTGCCCTCCCGTGGCATGGCCACGGCGGCGTGGTGGTTCCAGTCCGCCGGACGGACGGGACTCCGGCGGCGCTCAAGATCGCGTTTCCCCACGATGAGGCACGGGTGGAACGCCATGCGCTGGCGCTGTGGGGTGGCTCCGGCGCCGTCCGGCTGTTGGAATCCGACGCCGGAACGTGCGCCATGCTGCTTGAGCGGCTGAATGCGGACTCCTCGCTCCAGACCCTTCCGCTGGATCAAGCGGCGGTGGCGTGGGGCAGCACCATGCGGCAGTTGGGCCTGGTGCCGGACGGCCGGCCGCAGTGGCAGGAGTTCGATCACATCGCCGGGCGGGCCGAACAGTGGAGCGATGACCTGCCCGCCGACTGGGAACAGCAGGGCCGCCCGTTCCCGCGCTGGCTACTGGAGGCGGCCCTGGAAGTCTGCCAGACCCGCGGCGCCGTTGGCCGCCGCTCGGGCCGCGATGTCCTGGTCCATACGGACCTGCATTTCCTGAACATCCTGGCCCGGCCCCACACCATCAGCGGAGGGCTGCCCGGGGAGGCCTTCGTCGCCATCGACCCGCAGCCCATGATCGGCGAACCGGAGTTCGCTGTGGCACCGCTGCTGTGGAACCGCCTCGGCGACCTGCCCCGGAGCGATCCGGCCGGAGGGTTGAGGCGGCGGTGCCAGGACTTCAGCGCCGCGGCCGGCCTCGACGCCGAAGCTGCGCGCCAGTGGGCCGTGGCACGCGAAGTGGAGAACGCCCTCTGCTACGCGTCCTTGCCGCGCCACCAGGGAGATCTGGCCCGGTCACTCTGGGTGGCCAGCACCCTTGCCGGGCGGACCCTCGATGGTCTCCCCTCTGCGCACGCCCTGCCTGAGCCGGGGCAGGGCGACAGCTGAGCGACGGGTGCCTCCCCGGGCAGGACGGATGTCTTCCGTGCGGGACAGTGCCCCCCCGGTGGTCGCGTAGGGCCTCGCCGGCGGTCAGCCAGCTGCCCGCACAGCCGCCAAAGCGGAGCTGACCGCTTCGACGGCAGTGCCGACGTCGTCCGCGTCAGTGCTCCAGTTGCTGACCGAGACGCGCAGGACATCCCTGCCCTGCCAGTGTGAACCGGACATCCAGACCTTGCCGTCCTCGATCACCCGGGCTGTCACGGCGCGCGTGGTGGCATCGTCCCCGAAGGCGAGCGAAACCTGCGTGTAGTCCACCGTGTTGAGCACCTCGACGCCGTCCACGTCGGCCAGGCGGCTGCCGATCTGCGAAGCGGCGTCGGCGAGCCCGCGGACCTGGGCTGCCACGCCGTCCCGGCCCAGGGAGCGGAGGGCGGCCCACACCGGTACTCCGCGGCCGCGGCGGGACAGCTCCGGCGCTTTTTCGAACGGGTCGCCCGGGCCCTCGACGTCGTGGATCAGGTAGCTGGTGTGCTGCAGTCCCATGGCGCTGCGCAGCGCTGCCGAATCCCTGACGATGGCAATACCGCAGTCGTACGGGACGTTGAGGGTCTTGTGCGCGTCGGTCCCCCACGAATCGGCCAGGGCCATGCCGCGGGTGAGGTCCGCGAATTCCGGCACGGCCGCGGCCCACAGCCCGAACGCGCCGTCCACATGCACCCAAGCACCGTGCCGCCGGGCAACCTCGATGGCCGCGTCGAAGGGGTCGAAGGCTCCGGAGTGGAGGTTGCCGGCCTGGAGGCAGACCAGCGCGGGCCCGGACCCTTCCGACAGCAGCCGGTCCAGCTCCACCGCCAGGAGCCTGCCTTGGGCATCTGCGGGGACCGCCACGGGCCGGCCGAGGCCGAGGTACCGCAGGCCCAGGTCAATGGTCTCGTGGCGCTCCTGGCCCACAAAGCACCTGATCCGAGGGGCGCCGGCCAGGCCATCGCCGTCGAGGTCCCAGCCGGCATCGGCCAGCAACCGCCACCGGGCAGCGGCCAGCCCGGTGAGTTGGCCATGGTGGCACCCGTGGTGAAGCCGACGTCGGATTCCGCCGGCAGCCCGAGAAGGTCCAGCAGCCAGTGGCCGGCTCCTTCTTCGATGGCGGCTATGGCGGGGGTGGCGTAACGCAGGCCCGCGTTCTGGTCCCACGCGCTGACCAGCCAGTCCGCGGCCAGGGCGGCAGGCAACGTCCCGCCGATCACCCAGCCGAAGAAGCGCCCGGAGGGCATGGCCATCAGCCCCGGTTCGGCCTTGTCCGCCAGGTACTCGACTACGTCAGCAGCGGGCATTCCCTCCGCCGGGAGAGGTCCCGCGAAGGCAGCCGCGAGATCGTGGGCGCTTTGGGCGGGCCCGACGCGCCTGTCCGGCAGGCTCGCCAGCCACTCGGCGGCGCGACGGGCCGCGGCTGACAACGCTTCCGAATAGGGTTCCCCGCCTGCGGACATACCTGCATGGTACGCCCGGCCAAGCAGGGCTGCGACGGATACAGGCTACGCGGGTTCCGCCACCCCGGTCAGGCGAAGTTTTCCTGCCAAACGTCGACGCCGAGTTTGATGATCAGGGCGCCCACCACCAGCAGGAATACAACGCGGATGAAGCGGCTTCCCTGCTTTACGGCGGTCCGCGCGCCCAGGTAGCCGCCCGCCATGTTGGCCAGGCCCAGCAGCAGCCCGACACCCCAGAGGATTGACCCATGGGGCAGGAAGAACAGCAGGGCGCCGGCGTTGGTGGCCATGTTCACGATCTTGGCTTTGGCGCTTGCTTCCAGGAAGGCATAGCCCATGGCCGAGACGAGCGCGATGATGAGGAAGGAGCCGGTGCCCGGACCAATCAGGCCGTCATAGAAGCCAATCACGGCCCCGATCATGCATGCCACCACGTAGTGCCTACGGCCATCGTGCCGCAGCACGGTGAGGTCACCGACGTTGGGCTTCAGCGCCGTAAAAAGCGCCACGACGACCAGCGCCACCACGATGACCGCCTTGAAGACACTCGCCGGCAGCGTGGCGGCGAGCACCGCCCCGGCGAAGCTGCCGGCAAGGGCGATCACCGCCATGGGCACGGCTGTCCGAAGGTCCGGTTTCACCCGCCCGTAGAACGTCACCGCACTCGTTGCGGTGCCGAAAATTGACCCCATCTTGTTGGTGGCCAAGGCCTGGACCGGCGTAATCCCGGGTACCAGCAGCATGGCCGGCAGCTGGAGCAGACCGCCGCCGCCCACCACGGCGTCCACCCAGCCGGCAGCAAATCCAGCCACCACAATCAGGATGATTGTGGTGAGCTGGATCGACTCGAACCCGGAAATCACCGCCGCAGGTCAGCTGCGGACGGCGGTGACCACATAGTCAACGGCCTTGTCCACGGCCACGTTCTCCGCTTCGCCGCTGCGGCGGTCCTTGATCTCGACAACGCCGTCCACCAGGCCGCGGCCGACGGCCAGGATGGTGGGGACGCCGACGAGTTCCGCGTCGCCGAACTTTACGCCCGGGGAGACCTTCGGCCGGTCATCGTAGATGACGTCCAGGCCGGCGGCCTCGAGTTCCAGGGCCAGCTGCTCGGCGGTGGCAAAGATTTCCTCGCCGCGGCCGACAGCCACTACATGGACATCGGCGGGGGCAACGGCGCGGGGCCAGACCAGACCCTTGTCATCGTGGTTGGATTCGGCCAGTGCGGCGACGGCACGGGTGACACCAACACCGTAAGAGCCCATGGTAACCACCACCTGCTTGCCGTTCTGGTCCAGGACCTTCAGCTCAAGGGCCTCAGCGTATTTGCGGCCCAGCTGGAAGATGTGGCCCATTTCGATGCCGCGGGCCGTCTCCAGCGGACCGGAGCCGTCCGGGGCCGGGTCACCCTCGCGGACGTCGGTGCACTCGATGACGCCGTTCCAGGTGAAGTCGCGGCCGGCGACCAGGCCGTACACGTGCTTTCCTGCTTCGTTGGCCCCGGTGATCCAGGCCGTGCCGCTGACAACGCGGGGATCCACCAGGTAGAGGAGCTTGGTTGAGCTTTCGCTGCCCAGCAGGGGTTGGTCCAGCGTCAGGCCGGGTCCAAGGTAGCCCTTGACGATGAGGGGCTGCTTCTTGAGGTCGTCGTCGTTGGCTGCTTCGAGCGTGATCTCGCCGCCGATGGGCAGGAAGGAACCGATGTTGGCTTCCACGCGCTTCAAGTCAACGCCGCGGTCACCCGGCAGGCCGATGACCACAAGCTGGCGCTCACCAGTGGGCAGGGTGACGGCAAGAACCACGTTCTTGAGGGTGTCGGCGCCAGTCCACGCGCCGCCGTCGGCCTCGCTCCGGGGAGCCAGTTCGTTGGACGCGGCAACCAGCGTGTCGATGGTGGGAGTGTTCGGGGTATCGAGGACCTCGGCGGCAGGGGCGTTGCTGAAGTCGATGTCGGCCGGAACAACGGTGGTGACGGCCTCAACGTTGGCTGCATAGCCGCCGGCGGAGCGCACGAAAGTGTCTTCGCCGATCTCGGTGGGGTGCAGGAACTCTTCGCTCTTGGACCCACCCATGGCGCCGGCGGTGGCCGCAACGGGAATGACTTCCAGGCCCAGGCGCGCAAAGATCTTCAGGTAGGCGCCACGGTGGGCGGCGTAGCTGGCGTCCAGGCCTGCGTCGTCCACGTCGAAGGAGTAGGAATCCTTCATGATGAACTCGCGGCCGCGCAGCAGGCCCGCGCGGGGGCGTGCTTCGTCGCGGTATTTGTTCTGGATCTGATACAGGCTCAGGGGCAGGTCCTTGTAGGACGAGTACAGGTCCTTGACCAGAAGCGTGAACATTTCCTCGTGCGTGGGGGCCAGCAGGTAGTCGGCACCCTTACGGTCCTGGAGCCGGAACAGACCTTCGCCGTATTCGGTCCAGCGGTTGGTGACCTCGTAGGGCTCGCGCGGCAGCAGCGCCGGGAAGTGGACTTCCTGGGCACCGATGGCATCCATTTCCTCGCGGACGACGGCCTCGACCTTGCGCAGCACACTCAGCCCCAGCGGAAGCCAGGTGTAGATGCCGGGCGCCGCGCGGCGGATGTAGCCGGCCCGGACCAGGAGCCGGTGGCTGGCGACCTCAGCGTCGACGGGATCTTCACGCAAGGTGCGCAGGAAAAGCTTGGACATTCTTGTGACCACGGGTGGGTTATCCGTTTCTGGGGAGTAGCTGCTGGAAAGCAGGGCCGGGCAATTCTTCTGGGTACTAATCTACCGGCTATCGACGGCACGCCAGGCGGCGGAACCTGAGCCGGGCCAGAGACCGCAGGGGCGGGACGCAATAGAGCCACGCCCTGCATGCAAAGCCCCTGGCCGTAAACGGCTGGTCATTACATGCGGACGTGGCTCCATGGCCGTTGACGCCTAGGTACTGGTGAGGACTGGTGAGACCGCCCACCCACTCCAGCGCAGCTAGATCGAACATATGTGATAGCCGACACATCCACAAGGGTTTTTCCATTCGAAGTAATTGACGGCCGCCTTTGGCAGGTCTAGTTTGAATTCATCACCTGGTGAATTCAAACGCGGACTCCCAGCATTCGGAGGCATTAATGTCCCATTCAGCAGCTACCGCCCCGGCCGTCACGGAAGCCAGCATCGCTGTGGCCGCCACCACCCTGCACGTCACACGGGGAAAGGTTCCCGTCCTGCGCGGCTTGGACTTTGCCATCCAGGCAGGCGAGATCACCGGGCTGCTGGGCCCGTCCGGCAGCGGCAAGACCACCCTCATGCGGGCCATCATGGGCGTGCAGGTGCTCACGTCCGGCTCGGTCCAAGTGCTGGGGCTGCCCGCCGGGCACCCTGGCCTGCGACACCGGGTGGGTTATGTGACCCAGTCCCCCAGCGTGTATCCGGACCTCACGGTCGAAGCCAATGTCCGCTACTTCGGCGCCATGCACCGCAAGGGCCGCGCCGAGGCCGCAGAGGCGATCGCCGCCGTCGGGCTTGAACCGCAGGCCAGGCAGAAAACCGGTGACCTCTCCGGCGGACAGCTGAGCCGGGTGTCGTTGGCCTGTGCCCTGGTGGCTCGCCCCAGTCTGCTGGTCCTGGATGAGCCAACCGTGGGCCTTGATCCGGTGCTCCGGGCTGACCTGTGGGACCGTTTCCGGTCCATGGCCGAGTCCGGGACCACCCTGCTGGTTTCCAGCCATGTGATGGAGGAAGCCAGCCATTGCGGATCACTCCTCCTGCTGCGGGAAGGAAAGCTCCTGGCGCAGCTGACGCCGGCGGAATTGAGTCAACGCGGGCACAGTGCCGATCTGGAGAAGGCTTTCCTGCACATCATCCAGGACGCCGCCAAAGTGCCCAGCGGTTCCCCCGAAAGGACGGTACGGTCATGAACCTGTTGATGCTGTTGGCCACCACCCGGCGCGTCCTGGACCAGCTCCGGCACGACCACCGCAGCATCGCGCTGATCCTGGTGGTCCCTGCGCTGCTGCTCACCGCCGTGTACTTTCTCTATGAGAATGAAACGCTGCCGCCGGGCGTTCCCAGGACTTTTGACCGGGTTGGCCTGATGATGCTGGCGATCTTCCCGTTTGTGGTGATGTTCCTGGTTACGTCCATCACGATGCTGCGGGAACGCACCTCGGGGACCCTGGAACGGCTGCTGACCACTCCCATCCACAAGGCCGACCTGCTGTTCGGCTACGGGCTGGCATTTTCCATCATGGCCGCCCTGCAGTCGCTGGTGGCTACCGCCGTCGCCTACTGGATCTTCGGGCTCGACATCCAAGGCAGCCCTGGACTGGTGGTCATGATTGCCGTGATCAATGCGGTTCTTGGCGTCGCGCTGGGGCTGCTCTGTTCGGCCTTCGCCCGGACGGAATTCCAGGCCGTGCAGTTCATGCCGGTGGTGGTAGTCCCGCAGATCCTGCTCTGTGGCCTCTTTGTGGCCCGCGAAAGGATGAACGAGGCCCTCGAGGCTGTGTCGAATGTCCTTCCATTGACTTTTTCGGTGGATGCACTGCAGGAGATCGCCGCCAACACCGAGCCCACAGACCAGCTGTGGATGGATGCCGGAGTCATCGTGGCCATTGTCCTGGCGGTCCTGGTGCTCGCATCCCTGACCCTGCGGCGGCGGACCGCGTGAACGGACAGCATGATCCGGCGGACGCCCCGGGTCCCGCAGGCAGCGCGGCTGGTACGGGCCGGCGGGGCCGGCGCGGCGGGGCAACCGAGTCGAGGGAACAGATCCTGGACACAGCCCGGCGGCTTTTCGCCGAACACGGTTTCGAAGGGACCAGCCTGCGCCAGATCGCCCGGGAAACCGGCGTGGACCCCGCCATGGTCCACCATTTCTTCAAGGGCAAGGACGAGCTTTTTGCGCTGAGTGTGGCACTGCCGGCCGACCCGGAGAAGGTCCTGGCGGGCGTTGACGGCTACTCGCCAGAGGACCGGGCAGAGGCGATCGTGCGGGCCGTGCTGCGCTTGTGGGAGAGCCCGGCCCAGCACAGTCTGGTGGCCTTCCTCAGAGGAACCATCGGCTCCAAGGCCAAGACGTTGCTGCTGCGGGAACTGGTGCAGCGGACCATCCTCAGCCGGATCATGGCAGGAGTCCCCGGCCCGCCCGAAGAAGTGGCCATGCGCGGAAACCTTGTGGCCACGCAGATGGTTGGCGTGATGCTGGTCCGGTATGTGGTGCGGCTGGAACCGCTCGCGTCTTCCTCCCCCGATGACGTTGTGCGGCTCGTGGCTCCGAACGTCCAGCACTACCTGACGGGTGACCTGAAAGCTGACGGGTGAACCGGTGGCGGGCGCGGCCTGAAAGGCGGCGACGCTGAGGCCAGTGACGTGGAGGCTAGAACAGAACGGTAGCGAAGGTACCAACCTGGCGGAAGCCCACACGCTCGTACGTGGACCGCGCCCGGAGGTTGAATCCGTTGACGTACAGGCTGGTGATGGGGGCAAGCGTGCGCGCCTTCTCCACCACGGCAGCCATGTAGCCGGCGCTCAGACCCTGTCCGCGGTAACCGGGGTTCATCCATACACCCTGGATCTGCGTGACGTCGGCTGTCACAGCACCCAGTTCGGCCTTGAACACAACGTCGCCGGAGTCGTTGACGTGTGCCAATGAATGGCCTTGCCGGATGAGGCCTTCCACGCGGCGGCTGTAGAACTCCTTGCCCCCGAGGAACGGCGAGTAGCCCACTTCCTCTTCGAACATGGCGGCGCAGGCGGGAAGGATCCGGTCAAAATCGGCCAGCCGGCCAAGCCCCAGATCCGCGTTCGGCTCCACCGATGGCGGCCCGCACAGCGTCATCAGCGGCTGTTCATCCCGCACCTCGTGGGCCGCATGCCCCAGTTCAGCCAGCTCAGCATGGAGGGCAAGGACAGCATCTGCGGGGCCAAAGGCGGAGGCGAATCGGCGGCCGGAATTGCTTGCTGCGGCAGCGACAAGCCCGGCAAATTCGGGGTTAAGCTGGACCGGGACCAGGTTTGCCCCTGCCCAGCACGCGCCGACCAGGATGCCGTCGTCGAAAACTCCCAGGACGCCGGCACCACCAGCGGTGGGCGCGGCAGAGCCCGCCGCCCGGAGGTGCGCCAGGATAAAGACATTGGCCACCGGATCCTGCGACGCTAGGCGCCGCAGGGCAGCGGTGTCCGCGCCGGCGAGGGTCCGGACAGATATTCCCGCCGGCGCCGCGTCCTCTTTATGAGACGCTAACCACGGGGCTACCCTTGACAGCATCTTCGCCATCGGCCTCCCCCATCTCTTCAGCTATGCGCATGGCCTCTTCGATCAGTGTCTCAACAATCTCGCTCTCAGGCACAGTCTTAATGACTTGGCCCTTCACAAAGATCTGCCCCTTGCCATTGCCGGACGCCACACCCAGATCGGCTTCGCGGGCTTCGCCCGGTCCATTGACAACACAGCCCATCACTGCCACGCGGAGCGGAATTTCCATGCCTTCCAGCCCTGCGGTGACCTGTTCGGCGAGGGTGTACACGTCCACCTGGGCGCGGCCGCATGACGGGCAGGAGACGATTTCCAGTTTGCGCGGACGCAGGTTCAGGGACTGGAGGATCTGGTTGCCCACCTTGATTTCCTCCACCGGAGGCGCCGACAGGGAAACCCGGATGGTGTCGCCGATGCCCCTGGCCAGGAGCGCCCCGAAGGCTGTGGCGGACTTGATGGTGCCCTGGAAGGCGGGCCCGGCTTCGGTGACGCCCAGGTGCAGGGGCCAGTCGCCCTGCTCAGCCAGCATCTCGTAGGCAGCAACCATAATGACCGGGTCGTTGTGCTTGACCGAGATCTTGAAGTCGTTGAAACCGTGCTCTTCGAACAGCGACGCTTCCCAGACGGCGGATTCCACGAGTGCCTCGGGGGTGGCCTTGCCGTACTTCTTCAGGATGCCGGGCTCCAGCGATCCGGCGTTGATGCCGATCCGGATGGAGGTCCCGTGGTCCTTCGCCGCGCGAGCGATTTCCTTGACCTGGTCATCGAACTTGCGGATATTGCCCGGGTTCACCCGCACTGCCGCGCAGCCGGCCTCAATCGCCGCGAAGACGTACTTCGGCTGGAAGTGGATGTCCGCAATGACAGGGATCTGGGACTTGCGAGCGATGATGGGCAGGGCCTCGGCATCATCGGCCGACGGGCAGGCGACGCGCACGATGTCGCAACCGGAGGCGGTGAGTTCCGCGATCTGCTGCAGGGTGGCGTTGATGTCCGTGGTGGGCGTGGTGGTCATGGACTGCACACTGATGGGCGAGTCCGAACCGACACCGACGGAACCGACCTTGATCTGCCGCGTCTTGCGGCGGGGGGCGAGAACGGGCGGCGGTGCTGACGGCATTCCCAGGCTGACCGAGGTCACGTGGACTCCTTGGGTAGGTGTTTCGGTAGTAAAAAAGGGTCCGGGAATCAGGATGCGTGCGCGGCCAGGAGGCCGATCACGGGAGTCCACTCGGTTGTCCGGATCCCGGCAATGGTTCCGGCGACGGCGAACGGGTCCTGCTTGAGGAGATCGTTCAACTGGGTTTCGTCCTGGACCTTGAAGATCAGCAGGGCGCCTGCCCCGTCACCGTAGGGTCCGCTGGTCAGCAGCTGGCCCCCGTCCGCCAGACCCGCCAGCCAGGCGCGGTGCGCGGGGCGGTGATCATCACGGACGGCGGAGGAATCGGCGGCGTACACATACTCAACGGCAAAAACAGTCATAAAGACACCCTATCCCCAGGGGTGGGCTGTCGCCGATCCGGGCAGTCAGCAAGAGTCACTGCAGGAACACTACCTTGATCACTGCCGCCGTTCCCGCAGCCCACAGCATGGACGTGAGCGTTCCGATGATGAACCGCTCCGCAGCGACGGGGGTCTCCTTCAATTCGGCGAACCTGCCCAGGCCCTTGATGGCCACGATGTAGGCAATGGCCACCGGCTGTCCGGTCAGGATGGCCACGCAGACGCCCAACCGTTCCAGGACTCCGATGATTGCCCCACCCCGCAGGATCCGCTGGGCCGGCAGCGCCGGCGCCACCTGAGGAACGTCCGACGGCGGCTGGCCGCCACCCGTAGTCAGCTCGCCGTCGACGGTTTGCCCCGTACTGGCCCGCGGGGCTTCCGAAACGGCGTCTACCGTGACGTCGGCTGAAGGGTCCTGGGCTGACGCGTCCTGGTCCGACTTGGTGGCCGCGTCCGCTTTGTCGTCAATGGTCCTGGCGAGCCGGAACACCAGTGCGGTCACAGGCCATCCTGCGAATCCGGCCACCAACAGGGCAACTGCGATCCAGAGTGCGTTCACCGGTCTCCTTCAATCTGGGAATGGGCGTGGTCCAGGAGCATGGCCGCGGCAGGCCTGGCGGCCCATTCCTCAAGCCAGCCGGACCTGAGCACAGCACGGCTCACCGATTGCTCCGTGATTCCCAGTTCCTGGGCCACGTGTTTCTGGCTGCCGTGCTTTCCATCGCCGCCCTGGAGCGCGCGCAACCGGTCCACCACCCGCCACTGGGCTGGTGTGCGTTGCTGCACCACCCGTCCGATCAGGCGAAGCACCGCCTGGGCATTTGCACTGGTCATGGCTCCCTCCTTGGCGTGGGGAGGCATCTCCCGTCCACGGCCAATACTGCCGGACACCACCGACAATGGCACCTGACCAGCCGAGCCCTTGGCGAGTTCCACGGCCTTTCGTGCTGCCACAAAGCCGCTCCCGGAACCTTCCCGGGGGCTTCCGCCCGGGGTGAGCTGTACGGCCCCGATCCCGATCCCGACGTACCAATGCCCGCTCCGGAGTGCGTACAAGGCGATCTCCACTACGTCCTCGGCATGTTCCACCACACCCTGGAGTTCATCACCCACGGACCGTTCGAAGGGCGCCGCTGTGAGGCTGCGCAGTGCGGCGATCAGATCGGGAACACGGTCGACGTCGGCAGTGCTGCCTCGCTGGTCGATGGTCAGTACGTACATGCCCTAACCGTACGCAGGTGATCACTCATAATCAATCAAAAATAGCTGATTATTAAATATCAGCCAATAAAGGCTGATTGGCGAGAATCACCCGATCCGATCAGGCGCTGTCGTGGCCTGCCGGGATCCGCTCCAGGCGATCCACCCACCGGCGCCTGCCATCAGTACGGCCCCGGCGGCCTGGGACGGCAGGCTGCTTCCCGTGGTTGCCTGCCCCAGGACAACGCCCAGGACGTAGAACACCACAGCGCCGGCCGCCCAGAGGGCCCCGGCCCAGCGCGGCAGCACGTGGGAACGCCATACCGCGATCCCCAGCAGCACCGTGCCAACGAATGCGAGCAGCAGGCCCAGCAGGAACGCCCCGGTCATGGACGCCGGGAATTCCAGCTGCATCACGTCCTGGTTTCCGCCCAGGTATGCCTTTCCGATGGCGGGGGTGGCAAACGTGGAAATCACCGCCGGCACAAGCAGCAAAGCCGTGCCGGCAACAGCTGTGACCATCGAGGCGATTGCCAGGCGCCCCGTCCTGCTGTTGGCCATGGAACAGCCCAAAGCAAAGAAACCGAACAGGGCCAGGATGGTGCCTGCGGTACTGCCGAAAAGATGGCTGATCTGGTACGCATCGGAGCTGACGAAACGGGCCCACGCCTCCGGGTCCTTCGCCTGGTCCGGCTGCGGGTCCAGCGTGGACCAGGCAGTGACAAGCCACGAGACAGGCAGCGCCCACAACCCGGCCCGGATCCAGCGGCTGATGCTCTTTGATTGGACGGCGAACGTGCCCATGTTTCATGGTAGATCCGGGACATCCGTCCAGCCAGACGTCCGCAGGAGTCAGCCGAACAGGTTCACCGGCTTCACGATGTCGGCATAGATCAGCAGCAGACTCATGCCCATCAGCAACGTGGCCACCACGTAAGTCACGGGAAGCAGTTTGGCGATGTCGAAAGCGCCCGGATCCGGTTTGCCGAACAGCTTGGCCACCCGTCGCCGCGCCCCCTCGTACAGCGCTCCGGCCACATGGCCGCCGTCGAGCGGAAGCAGCGGGATCAGGTTGAAGACCGCAAGCGCAAAGTTCAAGCCGGCGAGCAGCCCTACCAGTGCCCCAATCCTGGACTGCAGCGGCACTTCCTCCATGGCCGCCACTTCACCGGCCACGCGCCCCACGCCCACCACGCTGATGGGGCCGTTGGGGTCGCGCTCTTCCTCGCTGAAGGCCGCCTTGGCAACGCCCACCACCCGGGCGGGCAGATTGAAGACGACGCCGGCCACTTGCTTGATGTTTTCGCCCGCCATGGGCAGGACGGACGACGCCGGCTGGGGAACCAGTTCGGTCTGCGCGCCGATGCCCAGGAAGCCGACGTCCTGGTACAGGAGGGTGCCGGCGTCGTCCTTTGCCTGTCGTCCGTCCACGCCGACGACGGGGCGGGCGGAGAGCACCGGCGTCACCGTGGTGGTGACGGGCGCGCCGTCGCGCTCCACAGTAATGCTGACTTCCCTGCCCGCGGAGGCCCGGATCCATTCGGTCAGCTCGTCCCAGCCGGTGACAGCTTTCCCGTCAAAGGAGGTGACCACGTCGTTGGGCAGGAGCCCGGCAGCGGCCGCGGGGGTCAGCTGGCAGTCCGGGGAATCAGGATCAACGGTCTCGCCGGCCGCCACCTGGCATTTGGAGACGTCGGCGATGGTGGTGGTGGCCGTGGCCATGCCGAAGCCCATCAGCAGGACGGCGGTCAGGACCACGCCGATCAGCAGGTTCATGGCCGGCCCGCCCAGCATCACGATGATTTTCTTCCACACCGGCAGCCGGTAGAACACGCGGTTTGCGTCCTCCGGGCCCACTTCCTCGTGTGCCATGGACCGGGCTTCCGTGGCCAGTGTCTGGAACATGCCGGTGCTGGAAGGGCGGACGGTTCCGTCGTCCTTGTTGGGCGGATACATGCCGATCATGGACACGTAGCCACCCAGCGGGATCGCTTTCACGCCGTATTCAGTTTCGCCCTTCCGCTTGGACCACAGGGTGGGGCCGAAGCCGATCATGTACTTGGTGACACGCACCTTGAACAGCTTGGCGGGCACCAGGTGCCCCACTTCGTGCAGCGCAATGGACGCGGCAATGCCGATCGCCACAAAGACGACGCCGAGGATAAAGAGGAGGACGGGGCTCATGCGTGGATCTGCTGCTTCCTAGAGACTGCTGACTGCTAAACGTTCGTGGGCACGCGTGCGTGCCCAGTCTTCAGCATCCAGTACCGACTCCAGCGTCAGCACGGAGGATCCTGAATGTTCGCTGAGGACAGCATCGATGGTGTCCACGATTTCGGTGAAGCGGATGCGTCCCGAGTGGAACGCCATGACTGCTTCCTCGTTTGCCGCGTTAAAGACGGCGGGAAAAGTGCTCCCCTGCTTGGCGGCGTCCTTGGCCAGGTCCACGGCCGGGAAAGCGACGGTGTCCAGCGGTTCGAACGTCCAGCTGGTGGCTTTGGTCCAGTCACATGGGGAGGCCGCTTTGGGGACCCTGTCCGGCCAGCCGAGCCCTAAGGCAATGGGGAGGCGCATGTCCGGCGGGGACGCCTGGGCGATGACGGACCCGTCGATGAACTGGACCATGGAATGGACCACCGACTGCGGGTGGACCACAACGTCGATCCGGTCCAGCGGCACGTCGAACAGCAGATGGGCCTCGATGAGCTCAAGGCCCTTGTTGACCAGCGTGGCCGAGTTGGTGGTGACCATCAGCCCCATGTCCCACGTGGGGTGCGCCAGGGCCTCTTTCGGCGTCACGTCGTGGAGCTGTTCCCTTGTCCGGCCGCGGAACGGACCTCCGGACGCCGTCAGGATGAGCTTCTCAACCTCGGCCGCGGAGCCTGAGCGCAGGCACTGCGCTATCGCTGAGTGCTCGGAATCCACAGGCACGATCTGCCCCTCGCGGGCGGCAGCCTTGACGAGCGCTCCGCCGACGATCAGCGATTCCTTGTTGGCCAGCGCCAGCGTTGCACCTGACTTCAGGGCGGCGAGGGTCGGGGCGAGCCCGATGGAGCCGGTAATGCCGTTGAGCACCACGTCCGCTTCTACCGCGGCGATGCGGGCCGAGGCGTCCGGGCCGGCGATGATTTCGGGTCGGTAGTCCTGCCGCCCGGCGAGGCGGGCGGCCTCGGAGATCAGTTCCTGCAGCTTGCGCGGATCCCCCGCGGCGATGCCCACAGCGGCGGCACCGGTGTGGACGGCCTGGCGGGCCAGGAGCTGCAGGTTCCCTCCGCCGGCGCTGAGCGCCACGACCTCAAAAAGGTGCGGGGCGCCGTCGACGACGTCAATCGCCTGAGTGCCGATGGAACCGGTGGATCCGAGGATGACGATTCTGCGAGGCTGCATTGGTTAAGTATCCCGCACCCCGGCCCGCACCTGGCCCGCGGTCCCGTCAGCCCGCCGCCAGCTCGATGAAACCCTTGGTCAGCGTGGACACGGCTCCGATGTAGGCGATGGCCACAACGATCCGCCGCACGGCGGCCGGCTTGACCTTGCCGGACAGCAGATCGCCCGCGATGATTCCCGCCACCATGGCGGCCAGGATACTGAGCCATTGCCAGCCATCCAGGCCGGGAACATGTCCACCGGATAGTACGTACTTGATCACCAGGGAAGACAGTCCGGTGGTCACGAAATAGGGCTGGAGGGTGGCGCCGAAACTCTTCTGCTCCCACCGGGTGGCAATGGCGTACGCGGTGATGGCTGGCCCGCCGACGCCCGCTGCCGCGTTCATCAGTCCGCTGGTGAAGCCGAGGGAGACCATCGGAACGGGGCCACTGGCACGCCATGAGCTGCGGGTCAGCCGCTGCGAAGCCAGCAGGGCGATGATGAGGAGGATGCCGATGCAGATCTCCAGCGGCGCTTCGGCCACGTTGCTGGCCAACCAGGCACCCGGCAATACCCCTGCGAGGGCCGCGAGCGCCAGTCCGAAATAGCGCTTCCACTCCACATGCCGCCAGACCCTGGAGAGGATCAGGAGGGATGAGGCTGCGCCGCACAGGTTGATGATCATGACGCCGTCGAAGGGGCCGAGCAGCACCACCAGGACGGGAGAGACGAGAAGGCCGAATCCGAGGCCGGCCAGCCGCTGGGCCAGTGCCCCTGCAACAACGGCAATGAGCACCAATGCAAACACCATCCGATCCTAGTGGGCGGACAGCGACGCCGGGCGTAACGTGGATTGCGTGGACTGGGTTTCCTGGTTCGATGCGCCGGAGTACGGATTCGCCCGGCAGGTGCTGCAGCGAGGTGTGGCGGCACTGTTCTTCGTTGCGTTCCTGTCCTCCCTGAACCAGTTCCCTGCGCTGCTGGGCGAACGTGGCCTGCTGCCGGTTCCGGACTATCTGGAAGGGTTCAGCGCGCGCCGGCGGCCCACGCTGTTCCGTTGGCGCTATTCGGACCGGCTGCTGCGTGGTGTCTGCCTCACCGGACTGGCAATTTCCGCCCTTCTGGTGGCCGGCATCCCCCAGCTTGGGCCGCCGTGGGTTCCGCTGATCGCGTTTCTGGCCCTGTGGCTGCTTTACATGTCGATCGTCAACGTGGGGCAGACGTTTTATGGCTTCGGCTGGGAAATGCTGCTGCTGGAGGCCGGGTTCACGGTGGCCTTCCTTGGCTCGGACCAGACGGAGCCACCGCGCACCATTCTGCTCCTGTTGGCCTGGCTCGTGTTCCGGCTGGAGTTCGGCGCCGGGATGATCAAGATCCGCGGCGGCCGGGAGTGGCGTGACCTGACCGCCCTCTACTATCACCATGAAACGCAGCCGATGCCGGGGCCGCTGAGCCGCCAGGCTCATCTCCTGCCCAAACCCTTCCACCGGCTGGAGGTCCTGGGGAACCATTTCGCCCAGCTCGTGGTGCCGTTCTTCATCTTCGCACCACAGCCCCTGGCCAGTGCCGCCGCCGGAATCATCATCTTTACCCAGCTCTGGCTGGTGGCCAGCGGCAACTTCGCGTGGCTGAACTGGATGGCCATTGTGCTGGCCTTCGCCGCGGTCAGCGACCCCGTGGCCCACGCCGTATTGCCGTTCCTGCCGCTGGACGGGGATCCTGAGGAAGGCAGCAATCCCCCGTACTGGCTTGCCATCACCTTGGTGGCCACGATGCTGCTGGTAGTCCTCAGCTACTGGCCCGTGCGCAACCTGCTCTCCAAGGGGCAGCTGATGAATGCCAGCTTCAACCGCTGGCAGCTGGTCAACACGTACGGCGCGTTTGGCACCGTGACGAAGCACCGCGTCGAGATCGTCGTGGAGGGCACCCTGGACGAAGAACCTGAGGACTCAGCAGACTGGCGCGAATATGCGTTTAAGGGCAAACCCGGAGATCTCCGCCGGCTGCCCCGCCAGTGGGCGCCCTACCACCTGCGGCTGGACTGGCTGATGTGGTTCCTGCCGTTGCGCACCGTCCACGAGGAGTGGTTTTACGCGTTCCTCACGAAACTGCTGGAGGCGGACCAGCGGACGCTGCGGCTACTCCGCGCCGACCCGTTCGACGGCGATCCGCCGCGCTGGGTGCGTGTCAACAGCTACCTGTACCGTTTCGCCACCAGGGCTGAGTTCCGGGAGACGGGCGAGCGCTGGGTCCGGATGCCGCTCTATGAGGCCATCCCACCGCTTTCGCTCGGCGGTTCCCGGAGGCGCCGGCGGTGATTCGGTGCCCACAGCCCTAGGAGTGGATGCCTGCCCGGCGGATGGTGGCTTCGGCGTGCTTGAGGATGGGGCCATCGATCATTTTGCCGCCGTGCTGGAACACGCCGGATCCGGCAACAGCCGCGACCTGAAGCAGTTCTGTGGCGGCGGCGACGTCGGCCTCGGACGGGGCGTAGGCGCCCCGTACAACGGGCGCCTGCGTGGGATGGATGCAGGCTTTGGAGCCGAATCCTGACGCTGCGGCATCAGCGGCCTCCAGAGCCAGCCCGTCAAGGTCCGGGATGTTGACGTACACGGCGTCCACGGCTTCTTTCCCGAAAGCCCGGGCGGCGAGCAGCACCGCGGACCGGGCATGCAGCGCCACGGCGCGGTAGCCGCCGTCGTCCGCTCTGCTGGACGTACCGCTAAGGGAAGCCAGGAGGTCCTCGGCGCCCCACATCAGTGCCACCACGTTGGGGGCAGCCGCGATGGCGGGCGCGTTCAGGACCCCGACGGCGGTCTCGCACAGGGCGATGACGTGGTAGTCCGCCAGGGCTTCGAGCTGGGCCGCACTCTCAGCCTTGGCCAGCATCACCGTGCGGTACGGCGTGTGGGCCAGGCAGTGCAGGTCCTTCTCGAACTCGTCGGTGCCCGCCGGGTTGATCCTGATGATGGTGCGGCTGGGATCAAGTTCGGGCCCGTCCCCGGCAGCGCCCAGCTGGGCCAGGATGGCGCCGCGCGCCCGCTGCTTGTCCGCAGGTGCCACGGCGTCCTCGAGGTCCACGATGACAGCGTCGGCGCGTTGGGCGGCCTTGGGGAAGCGCTCCGGACGGTCGGCAGGGCAGAAGAGCAGGGCGGGACCCATCACAAATGTCATACGGACATTGTCCTCTTTTCGGGGCCCGGCACGCTCCCCTTTTCAGCTCCCGCCTCAGGCTGCACCTGTTGTCCAGAAGACTGCGCCACATGGGCGGCCCGGGTCCACATCAGGCAGCTCCGTGTGGCCAGCGCCACCACGGTGCCGTCCTGGTTCCGGCCGGTGTGCTGCATGGTCACAATCCCCTGGCCGGGACGCGATCCCGAGAGCCGCTTGCCGGTGATCACCGTCTCGGTGTAGAGCGTGTCCCCGTGGTAAAGCGGGTGCGGGAAGGAGACGTCCGTCAGGCCCAGCTGCGCGATGATGGTGCCCTGGGTGAGCTGGGAGACGGACTGCCCCACCAGGGTGGACAGCGTGAACATGGAGTTCACCAGCCGCTGGCCGAACGGCTGCCCTGCGCTCCAGGCGGCATCCAGGTGCAAGGCCTGGGTGTTCATGGTGAGCGTGGTGAACAGGACGTTGTCCGCCTCGGTTACGGTGCGGCCGGGCCGGTGCGCGTAGACAACGCCTTCTTCGAGTTCGTCAAAGTACAGGCCGCGCTGCTCGATGACCCGGGGGGCGGCGGTGTTTGCGCCCGGACTGTCGGGGGTTGAGCCTGCCGAAGCCCCGCTCATACGGTGAGCTCCTGGTCCTCTTCGAACAGCTCGGCGCCGGTGGCCGCCGCCACATCCTCCACGGAGACGTTGGGGGCCAGCTCGCGGAGAACCAACCGGGAACGCCCGCCTTCGGTGACGACGTCGATCACGGCGAGGTCGGTGATAATCCGGTCCACGCAGGCCTTGCCGGTGAGCGGCAGCGAGCAGTGCTCCACGATCTTGGGGTTGCCGTTGCGGTCCACGTGTTCCATCATCACGATCACCTTCTTGGCGCCGAAGACCAGGTCCATGGCCCCGCCCATGCCTTTGACCATCTTGCCCGGGATCATCCAGTTGGCCAGGTCCCCGTTCTGCGCCACTTCCATGGCGCCGAGCACTGCCACGTCCACGTGCCCGCCGCGGATCATGCCGAACGACGAGGCGGAGTCGAAGAACGCGGCCCCCTTGTTTACGGTGACGGTTTCCTTGCCGGCGTTGATGAGGTCCGGATCCACCGCGTCCTCGCTGGGGTACGGTCCCACGCCCAGGATCCCGTTCTCCGAGTGGAGCACCACCTCGACGCTTGCCGGGATGTAGTTGGGAATGAGCGTGGGCATGCCGATGCCGAGGTTGACGTACTGCCCGTTGCTGAGCTCCCGGGCCACCCGGGCGGCCAGTTCGTTGCGCGTCCACCCTTTGGCCTCCGGATTGGTGCCTTCCGGATGGCCGACGGTGGCACGCCGGTATTCGGGCCGTACGGCTTCGGGGCGGGGAGGCGCTCCCTGCGTGCTGTTGGACTCCATGGCTACGCTCCTGCCTGTTCGGTGGCGCTTTCGGTTCCGGCGGCCCGGGCAAGGGCGACGGTCCGTTTCTCGATCCGCTTCTCACCGGCGGGCACAACCACCACCCGCTGGACAAAGATGCCGGGAGTGTGGACGTGTTCGGGGTCCAGCTCCCCCGGTTCCACCAGCTCCTCCACCTCAGCGATGGTGATTTTTCCCGCCATGGCGCAGAGCGGGTTGAAGTTCATGGCGGTGGCGTGGAAAACCAGGTTGCCGTGGCGGTCACCCTTCCAGGCGTGGACCAGTCCGTAGTCGGGTGTCAGGGATTCCTCCAGGACGTAGTCCACATCGTGGAAAGTCCGCACTTCCTTGGGGGAAGAGGCGATGGCGATGCCGCCGTGGGCGTCGTACTTCTGCGGCAGGCCGCCGTCGGACACCTGGGTGCCGACCCCGGCCTTGGTGTAGAAAGCGGGGATCCCGGCGCCGCCGGCCCGGAGCTTTTCCGCCAGCGTCCCCTGCGGGGTGAGGACCACCTCAAGCTCACCGGACAGGTACTGGCGGGCGAACTCCTTGTTCTCGCCGACGTAGGAACTGACGGTCCGCCGGATCCTGCCGTCACGGAGCAGGACGCCCAGCCCCCAGTCGTCCACGCCGCAGTTGTTGCTGACGGTTTCGAGGTCCTTCGTGCCGTGCCGGTGCAGGGCATCGATCAGGGCCACCGGGATTCCGCAGAGGCCGAACCCTCCCACGGCGAGGGAGGCGCCGTCGGGGATGTCCGCTATGGCTTCCTCGGCGCTGGCAACAACCTTGTTGATCATCGTTGGTCCTTTCAAGGGTCTCGACAGGCTCGACCACCGCGTGGCATTCCCGACCAGCGGGCTGGTTACAGTCCGAGTTCGCGGGCGATGAGCATCAGCTGGACTTCCGTGGTGCCCTCACCGACTTCAAGGATCTTGGAGTCGCGGTAGTGGCGTGCCACGGTGAATTCGTTGATGAAGCCATAGCCGCCGAATACCTGGGTGGCATCCCGCGCGTTGTCCATGGCCGCCTCGCCTGCGACCATCTTAGCGATGGCCGCCTGCGTCTTGAACGGCTTCCCCGCCAGCATCCTCGACGCGGCGTCGTAGTACGCCAGGCGGGCCGTATGGGCCCGGGCCTGCATGCGGGCGATCTTGAACGAGATGGCCTGGTACTTGCCGATGTGATGACCAAACGCGCTGCGTTCCTTGGCGTACTTCACCGACAGGTCAACACAGCCCTGCGCCGCCCCCGTCGCCAAAGCCGCGATGGCGATCCGGCCCTCGTCCAGGATGGAAAGGAAATTCGCGTAACCCCGCCCCTCCGCACCGAGCAGGTTCGCTTCCGGCACCCGGACGTCCTTGAGCGTTAGCGGGTGCGTGTCCGAGGCGTTCCAGCCCACTTTGTTGTAGGCCTTCTCCGCCCTGAAACCCGCGGTATTGGTGGGCACCAGGATGGTGGAAATCTGCTTCTTGAGGCTGCCATCCTTGCGTTCCTTCTGACCCGTCACCGCGGTGACCGTGACCAGGCGCGTGATGTCGGTCCCGGAGTTGGTGATGAATTCCTTGTTGCCGTTGATCACCCAGTCGCCGTTCTCACGATGGGCGTGGGTTTTGGTCCCGCCGGCGTCAGAGCCTGCTTCCGGCTCCGTGAGTCCGAAGCCGGCGAGCGCCTTGCCCGAGGCCAGCAGCGGGAGCCACTCCTCTTTCTGGGCCTCGGTACCGAACCGGTACACCGGCATTGCGCCGAGGGAGACGCCTGCTTCCAGCGTGATGGCCACGGACTGGTCCACCCGGCCAAGCTGTTCGAGGGCGAGTGCCAAAGCGAAGTAGTCCCCGCCCATCCCACCGTGCTCTTCCGGGAACGGCAGCCCGAACAGGCCCATGTCCGCCATCTGCGACACCACCTCGTACGGGAAGCTGTGCTCCTCATCGTGCTTGGCCGAGACCGGCGCCACCACGTTGTCCGCGAAATCCCGGACGGTGTCGCTGAGGTCCTGGTATTCCTCGCTGAGCTCAAAATCTGCCATGGCTAGGCTCCCTTGCCTGTGTTGTTGGAGTCCTTGTTGGAATCCTTGTTCGACTCCGTGTTGGAATCCTGAAGTGAATCTGCGTCTGAATCGGTGGTTGAAGGGTGGATGGTGGCCAGCACCTGGTCTGCTTTGACCGGCTGACCGGCCTTGATGCTGATGTGGACCGTGCCGGCCACCTCTGCCACGAGCTGGTGTTCCATCTTCATGGCTTCCACGGAGAGAAGGACCTGGCCGGCTTCCACGGTGTCGCCGTTGCTGACCGCAACGGATACCACCGTGCCGGGCATGGGCGAGCGCACCTCCGGGTCCGCGGTGCCTTCCTCGCGCTCGACGGCGGCGAGAACCCGGACAAGCCGAGACTCCCGCGTCAGCGGCTCCAGCCGGCAGGACCAGCCTCCGTTGCCGAGGAACAGTTCCGCGGGAACTCCTGAGGGCAGGTTGTCCCGGGTGAGGTTGACCGGGCCCGCGTCCGCCGGCGCCAGCGAGTAGTCCGTGGGTTCGCCATCCAGGGTAAGGACCAGGCTCCCGCGGCCCGGCAGTCGCAGCGAGGCCGTCCGCCATTGCCCGTCACCGACACAGACCTGGACCGGGCCGGCGGCCACGCGGCCTGTGACACTCACTGTTGCGATGCCGCCGTCGGGCGTTCCCAGGCTGATCCGCCGGGGCGCCGGCGCGCCGATCCGCCAGCCGTTGCTGGCCTGCCATGGACCGGGGGGCGTCCCCGTGATGTCCTGTTCCCCGCTCACAACGGCGTACAAGGCGGCCGCGACCAGTTCGGCGTCGTCAATCCGCCGGAAGGCGAAGTCCGGCATCTTGCGCTCGATCAGGCCGGTGTCGAGATGCCCGGCGCGGACGTCGTCGTCGTTGATCAGCAGCCTCAGGTACTCAACATTCGTATCGATGCCAAGGGCTGTGTAGCCGGCGAGTGCCGCGTCCAGGGTATCCAGGGCAACGGTGCGGTCCGGGCCCCACGCGATGACTTTGGAGATCATCGGATCGTAGCTGGAGGAGATCTCGAGCCCCTCGAGCAGGGCCGAATCCACCCGGATCATGCCGGCTCCGTGATCGGGCATTTCGTCCAGCAGGAGCACGGTCCCGGTGGACGGCATGAAGTTCCGCTCCGGGATTTCCGCGTAGACGCGGGCTTCGGCGGCGTGCCCGTTGAGTTCGACGTCGGCCTGGCGGACCGTCAGTTCCTCACCGGCGGCGATGCGGACCTGCCATTCGACCAGGTCCACGCCGGTGACCATTTCGGTCACCGGGTGCTCCACCTGGAGACGGGTATTCATCTCCATAAAGAAGAACTCGTCAGGGGCCTCGTCGGAGACCAGGAATTCCACAGTTCCCGCGCCGCTGTAGTGGACGCTGCGGGCCGCCTGGCAGGCGGCCTCGCCGATCCGGGCCCGGGTGGCCCCGCCGTCGTGCAATGACTCCAGCAGCGGCGACGGCGCTTCCTCAATCACCTTTTGGTGGCGGCGCTGCAGCGAGCACTCCCGCTCCCCCAGATGGATCACGTTGCCGTGGTTGTCCGCCAGGACCTGGACCTCGATGTGCCGCGGCGTGCGGACGAGCCGTTCGAGGAAAAGGGTGTCATCGCCGAAGGCGCTCGCGGCGACGCGGCGGGCGGTGGCCAGCGTGGCTTCGAGGTCCTCGTGGCGCTCCACGATGTGCATGCCCTTGCCGCCGCCGCCCGCTGACGGTTTGATGAGCAACGGGAACCCGACGGCGGGCGCGGCCTCCATGAGTTGCGCGTCAGTCATGCCCGGTTCGGCGATGCCCGGCACTACGGGGACTCCGTAGCCGGCCACGTGGTTCTTGGACCGGATCTTGTCGCCCATGACGTTCAGGGACTCAACGCCGGGGCCAATGAAGGTGATGCCGGCGGCTTCGAGGGCGCGGGCAAAATCGACGTTCTCGCTGAGGAAGCCGTAGCCGGGGTGGACTGCCTCGGCGCCGGTGTCGCGGCAGGCCTGGAGGATCGCCTCGATCTTCAGGTAGCTTTCTCCTGCGGCGGCAGGGCCAATCCGCACGGCGGTGTCAGCCTCGCGAACGTGGCGGGCCCCGGCGTCGGCGTCGCTGTAGACGGCTACGGAGCGGATGCCCAGGGCACGCAGTGTGCGGATGACGCGGCAGGCAATCTCCCCGCGGTTGGCGACGAGCACGGTGCTGAACAGCGGCTTCTGCCGGATTGCGGAAGGAACGGCGGGCATGGAAACGGTCATGGCTGGCTCACATCCGGAAAAGGCCGAAGGAGGTCTCCGGCAGGGGGGTGCGGGAGACGACGTCGAGCGCCAGTCCCAGGACGGTGCGGGTATCCGCGGGGTCGATCACGCCGTCGTCCCAGAGGCGGGCGGTGGAATAGTACGGGCTGCCCTGGTCCTCGTACTGCTGTTTGATCGGGGCCTTGAAGGCTTCCTCGTCCTCTGCGGACCATTCCTCGCCACGGGCCTCGTACTGGTCACGCTTGACGGTTGCGAGAACGCCGGAGGCTTGGTTCCCTCCCATCACCGAGATGCGGCTTGCCGGCCACATCCACAGGAAGCGCGGCGAGTACGCCCGCCCGCACATGGAGTAGTTGCCGGCGCCGAAGGACCCGCCGATGACGACGGTCAGCTTGGGCACCCGGGCGGTGGCGACGGCGGTGACCATCTTGGCGCCGTTTTTGGCAATGCCACCCTGCTCGGAATCCCTGCCCACCATGAACCCGGAAATGTTCTGCAGGAAAATAAGCGGAATGCCGCGCTGGTCGCAGAGTTCGATGAAGTGCGCGCCCTTGAGCGAGGACTCGCTGAAGAGTACGCCGTTGTTGGCCACGATCCCCACCGGGTGCCCGTGCAGCCTGGCAAAACCTGTGACCAGGGTGGTGCCGTACTCCTTCTTGAACTCGTGGAACCTGCTGCCGTCCACCAGCCGGGCAATGACCTCGTGGACGTCGTACTGCGCGTTGACGTCCGTGGGGACGGCGCCGTACAACTCCGCCGGATCCGCGAGGGGCTCGACGACGGTGTCCACATCCCAGGCAGGGGCAGCCGGCCTCGGCAGCGTGGAGACGATGTCCCGGACCATCTGCAGGGCATGCTCATCGTTCTCCGCCAGGTGGTCGGTGACGCCGGAGATTTTCGAGTGCACGTCACCGCCGCCGAGTTCCTCCGCCGTGACGATCTCCCCGATGGCAGCCTTCACCAGCGGCGGACCGCCCAGGAAGATAGTGCCCTGGTTCCGCACGATCACCGTCTCATCGCTCATCGCCGGAACATAAGCGCCGCCTGCCGTGCAGGAGCCCATCACCGAGGCGATCTGCGGGATCTTCGCGGCAGACATCTTCGCCTGGTTGAAGAAGATCCGGCCGAAATGCTCCTTGTCAGGAAAGACTTCGTCCTGCTTCGGGAGGAACGCCCCGCCCGAATCCACCAGATAGATGCACGGCAGCCGGTTCTCCAGCGCTATCTCCTGGGCGCGGAGGTGCTTCTTCACGGTCATCGGGTAGTAGGTGCCGCCCTTGACAGTGGCGTCGTTGGAGATCACCAGCACCTGGCGGCCGTGGACCAGGCCGATGCCGGCAATAACCCCGGCTCCCGGCGAGTCGTTGTTGTACATGCCGTTGGCTGCCAGCGGCGCGATCTCCAGGAACGGGCTGCCATCATCCAGCAGCCGGTCAATGCGCTCCCGGGGCAGCAGCTTCCCGCGCCCCACATGGCGCTCCCGCGACTTCTCCGGCCCGCCCAACGCGGCCTCAGCCAGCCTGGTCCGGAGCTCGGCGGCCAGCGCGAGCTGGGCAGCGTTGTTTGCAGCAAACGCTTCACTTGCGGCATCAAGCCGGCTGGCGAGAGTCTCCATCGACTGCATCCGTTCGTCATCTATTGAAAGCCACCAAGGCTCCGGCAAGAGCCGTAAAAGCCAGCTCGGTTAATGCTTTATAACTGGAATTCAGGTTAGTCTTTATTAACTGTGATGTCCAACACAACAGGACATTGCTAGAATCTGCTGTTCCTAGGAGGAAAAGCGTGCCCACCACCCGACCGGTCAAGCCGTCCGCACCGGCCCAGTCTGAGCATCCGAACTCGGCAACACGACCCGTTTCGGCAGCGCAGGCCGCTGCGGCGACGCCGGCAGTTCCAGGAAGACCCGCGGCCGCGATAGCCCACGCAGCTCCCGGAACGCCCCGCAGCCAGGCGAAGGAGAACCGCCGCCAGGCGCTGCTTACCGCCGCCGCGGCACTCTTCGCCCTGCACGGATTCAACCGGGTATCGCTGGAAGACCTGGGCGCCGCAGCCGGTGTCAGCGGCCCGGCCGTCTATCGCCATTTCCAGGGCAAGCAGGCGGTGTTGGGAGACCTGCTGCTCACCGTCAGCCGCGAGCTGCTCGACGGCGGCCTGCGCGTCATTTCCGAAACCAAGGACCCCATGGCAGCGCTCCGAAGGCTGGTGGGATTCCAAGTGGAGTTTGCCCTTGGCAAGCCCGACGTAATCCGGGTGCAGGACCGCGATTTCAGCAACCTCAGCCAGAAGGACCAGTCCGAGGTCCGGACACTGCAGCGGAACTACGTGGAGATTTGGGTGGAGGTCCTGGCGCTGCTGCATCCGGGCACCGACGCCGTCGAACTGCGGATGCGGGCGCACGCTACGTTCGGCCTGATCAACTCCACGCCACACTCGGTGCGCAACCACGGACGGAAAATCGCGCCCAAAACGGCCCGGCCTCTTCTCGAGAGCATGGCGCTTGCGGCGCTCACGGTGAACGTTCCCCCGGCCCCCTGACCAGGAAACGATTTCAAGAGCGGGCCCTCAGAGGCTCCCGGCAACAGGAGCGGCCCTGGCCCGCATAACCGGCGCTGGGCCCAGCACCGCTAATGCGGGCCAAGGCCGCACTTACGAATCACGACATGACGCAGGACGTTGCGAAGGCCCAGACCCTGGAGCTTTTGTCCAGATAAACCGAGTTAGACCGCCCAAAACCCGGATTATCTGGACAAAAACTCGTGGGTTAGACCATCGTGAGCACCATGCCAGGTTCGGCCAGGATGGCGCCAATATCGGCGAGGAACCGCGAGCCCAGCTCCCCGTCCACCAGGCGATGGTCAAAGGACAGGCTCAGCGTCATGACCTGGCGCAGGGCCACCTCATCCTGGAATTCCCACGGCATTTTCCGCACGGCCCCCACGGCCAGGATGGCAGCCTCGCCGGGGTTCAGGATGGGAGTGCCCGCGTCGATGCCGAAGACCCCGATATTCGTGATGGAGATAGTGCCGCCGGACAGGTCTGCCGGGGCGGTCTTGCCGGCCCGTGCCGTCTCGGTCAGCCCGGTCAGGGCTGCGGAGAGTTCCAGCAGCGACAGGGTATCCGCGTCCTTGATATTCGGCACGGTGAGCCCGCGCGGAGTTGCGGCGGCGATGCCCAGGTTCACGTAGTTGAACTGCACGATCTCCTGGCTGGCTTCCTCCCACCGCGAGTTCAGCGACGGGTTCCGCCGCAGCGCGATCAGCAGAGCCTTCGCCACCAGCGTCAGCGGCGTGAGCTTGTAGCCGGAAAAGGCCCGGCTCGTCTTCAGCTTGGCCAGCAGGTCCATGGTGGGCGTGACATCCACCGTGAGGAATTCCGTCGCGTGGGGAGCCGTGAACGCACTTGCCACCATCGCGGCGGCCGTGAACTTGCGGACACCCTTGATGGGAGTCCTGACTTCCCGCCCACCCTGTGGCGCCAGTCCCGCGGGGGAAACCGAATCGGATACGGCGGAAAGATGGCGTACCGGTGCCGACAATTCGCCGCCGCCAACAAAATTCTGGACATCCTCCCGCGTGATCAGGCCGCCGGCTCCGGTGCCCGCGACCGCGGCCAGCTCGACGCCGAGGTCCTTGGCCAGTTTCCGGACCGGCGGGGTGGAGCGTGGGCGCTCCGCGGCGTCGGTTTCGACAGGCTCAACCACAGGGTTTTCGGGTCTGACAGGCTCGGTTTCGACGAGCGCGGTTTCGACAGGCTCAACCACCGGGCCGCGAACAGGCTCAACCGCCGGGGTTGTGAAGGTGCGGGCCCGGCGGGCGGGACGGCCTGAGCTTTCGACGACGGCGCCGTACCCAACCAGGTTCGGCTCGCGTTTCGCGGTACCCGCTGCAGTAGTGGCCGCCCCGGCGGGCGCAGCCCCTGAAGGTGAGGCGCCGCCGTCGTCCGCTACTTCGAAGGAGACGATCGGTTTGCCCACCTCCACGATTGTTCCCGGCTCTTCATGGAGCGCAGTGATCACGCCCGCGAAAGGTGACGGCAGCTCCACTACGGCCTTTGCGGTTTCCACCTCGGCGATGACCTGGTTCAGCGTCACCGTGTCCCCCACTGCCACTTTCCAGCTGAGGATTTCTGATTCCGTGAGGCCTTCGCCGAGGTCCGGGAGCCTGAATTCCTTGATCATGGTGGCGCTCATCCTTCCAACCCGCTGAGGGAGTTCGGGCGTCCGAGGGCGCGGTCCACGCCGTCGAGGATCCGGTCCAGGCCGGGCAGATGGTGCATTTCGAGCTTGGAGTACGGGTAGGGAATATCGAACCCGGTGATACGGACGGGGGCGGTTTCGAGGTGGTAGAAGCACCGCTCGGTAATGCTGGCCGCAACTTCGGCGCCCAGGCCACCGGACTGGCCGGCTTCATGGGTGACCACCAGCCTGCCCGTTTTCCGGACGGATGCTTCAACGGTGGCGTAGTCCACGGGTGCCAGCGAGCGCAGGTCGATGACCTCGATGGAGATGCCTTCGTCGGCGGCCGCGGTTGCTGCGTCCTTGGCCGTCTTCACCAACGGCCCGTAGGCCACGAGCGTCACGTCCGTGCCCTCGGTGACAACGCGGGCGGAGTCCATGGGCAGCGCGGTGCGCGGATCGATGCCCTCATCCACTTCACCCTTGTCGTGGTAGCGGCGCTTGGGTTCGAAGTACAGTACCGGGTCATCGGACAGGATGGCCTGCTGGATCACGGTGTGGGCATCCTGCGGGTTGGAGACGCTGACCACGCGAAGCCCCGATGTATGCGTGAAGTACGCCTCTGGCGACTCGGAGTGGTGCTCGGGTGAGCCGATGCCGCCTCCGAACGGGACGCGGATGGTGATGGGCATCTTCACGGCCCCCTGGGTGCGGTAGTGCAGCTTTGCCACCTGGCTCACGATCTGGTCGAAGGCAGGGTAGATAAAGCCGTCGAACTGGATCTCCACCACCGGGCGGTAACCGCGGTAGGCGAGGCCGACGGCGGTGCCCATGATGGCCGACTCGGCCAGCGGGGTGTCCACCACACGGTGGGTGCCGAAATCCTTCTGGAGGCCGTCGGTCACCCGGAAAACACCGCCGAGGGTACCGATGTCCTCGCCCATGAGGATGACTTTTGGATCGTTTTCGAGGGATTTGCGCAGGCCGGAATTGATGGCGCGGGCAAAGGTCATCTGGGTCATCAGCGTGCACCTTCTTCTGAGGTGGCTCCCGCGGGATCGCCGAAGGAAGCCAGGTAACGGGCGTAGTGGTCCTGCTGCCGGTCCAGCCACGAGTTGGGCTCGCTGTATACGTGCTTGAAGATGTCCATCGGCTCCGGATCCGGCATGCCGATGCAGCCTGAACGGATTTCGCGGGCGACTGACTCTGCCTTGTCGTGAACGTGCTGCTGGACCTGATCCGTGAGGAGTCCTTTGCGTTCCAGCAGTGCCTTGATCCGCAGGATGGGGTCCTTTGCAGCCCAGTCCTCCAGTTCATTGGCGTCACGGTAGCGGGTGGGATCGTCGGCGGTGGTGTGCGGTCCCATGCGGTAGGTGACCGCTTCGATGAAGGTGGGTCCGCCACCGTGCCGGGCACGGTCCAATGCCACGCGCGTGGCTGCCATCACGGCCAGCACATCATTGCCGTCCACCCGGAGGCTCGGAATGCCGAATCCGGTGGCCCGGTCCGCGATCTGAATGTGGGACTGCAACCGCACGGGCTCCGAAATTGCCCAGTGGTTGTTCGAGCAGAAGAAGACCACGGGTGCCTGGAAGCTGGCGGCAAAGACCATGGCCTCGTTGACGTCGCCTTCGCTGGTGGCACCGTCGCCGAAGTATGTCACCGCCACCGAGTCCGCGCCGTCGTTCTGGATGCCCATGGCGTAACCGGTGGCATGCAGGGTCTGCGCGCCGATGATGATCTGCGGGGTGGCCATATTCACGGAGTACGGATCCCACCCGGAGGAGGCCGTGCCACGCCACACCCGCGTAATGTCGGTCAGGTCCACGCCGCGGCAGTACGCCACACCGTTTTCCCGGTAGCTGGAGAAGACAAAGTCGTCATCGCGCAGGGCCCTGCCGGAACCGACTTGCGCCGCCTCCTGCCCCAGCAACGGGGGCCAAAGACCGAGCTCGCCCTGACGCTGGAGGGCGGTGGCCTCAACATCGATCCGCCGGATGACCGTCAGGTCCTCGTAGAGGGAACACAACTGCTCATCCCCGATGTCCTTCACCCAGGGGTCAAACTCCGGGTGGCTGATCCGCTCCCCTGCCGGGGTAACCAGCTGGATCAGGTTCCTGTCTGTAGACACGATGGCACGCAACCTTCTCACGTCGTTTGACCGGAGCCTGGGGACTTGTGGTCCCGCCCGCCGCCGGCCGCCCGGGCGCCGTTGCCCCGGATATTTGTGACCCTACTCACAATGCTCAATGGGTACAACCACCGCGGCGGATATTGCGCATAGTGCCCTGTTTGCAGTGCCCCCACCGTGCTAACGTTGCGCATTATGCAAGCTTTGGATGGCACGGACACGCGGCTACTCTCGGCACTGGCCCGCGACCCCCGGCGGACCGTGGTGGCGTTGGCCCAGAAGCTGGGGCTGTCCCGGAACACCGTGCAGGCGCGCATGGCCCAGCTGGAAAAGAAGCACGTCTTCCTGTCCTTCGAACGGCGTATCAACCCGGCATCCCTGGGCTATCCGCTCATGGCGTTCATTTCCGTCCACGTCCAGCAGCAGAAACTGGGACAGCTGGCCCATGACCTCGCCGGCATTCCGGAAATCCTGGAAGGCTACGGCCTCACCGGCTCCGCTGACCTCCTGCTCCGGGTAGTGGCCCTGGACGCAGAGGACCTCTTCCGGATCAACGGGAAAATCCTGGCGTGCGATGGAGTGGACAGGACGGACACCGCACTGGCCATGAGCGAACTCATCCCGTTCCGCATCCAGCCGCTGCTTGAGCGGGGATCCGGAGACGCTTAGGGCCAGCAGCCCTTATTACCGCCCCGATACCCAGCCCCGGCGGGCTGGGTTATAGGCTGTTCCAAGGTGAATCCATGGGTGCCGTTCAGCGGGTCCCAACAATAAGGCAGTGCCAGTGCGTTGCCGGAAAGGCTCCATCGTGAGCAATCCTCAGGGACCGTACCAGCCGGTCCAGCCGGCGGCCTGGCCCGCGCAACCAACGGGGCAGCCCGGCAACCCCGGGGAGCATGGCGCGCCACCGCTGCCCGGCAACCCGCCACAGCACGGTGCGCCGGGGCAATACGGTGCACCCGGGCAATACTCGTCCGAGGGGCCATTCGGCCTGCCCGGACAAGAGCCCCCGGCGCAAAGCCGCCGGAAGCTGTGGACCATCCTCGGCGTTGTGGGCGGTGTCCTGCTGCTGGCGGTCGTCGGTGTCCTCATCCTGGTCAACATTGTCAACGGAGCCACCAACCATGCCCGGGGCCTGGCTGACAGCTTCACCAAGCTGGTGATTGCCGGCGACAGTTCCAAGGCCTACGACGACTATCTTGACCCCGCCCTCCATGAGCAGCTGACCAAGGAGGACTTCATCGCCGGTATCAAGACCCTGGAGATGGACAGCACCTGCAAGACTGCCTACAACGAAGTCAAGGCCAGCACCGAGAACGGCACCAAGGCGGCCGACGTAGCCGGCCTCATCACCTGCGACGGCGACAAGAAGATCGACCTCGTCTACCGCTTCGAAGGCACCGACGAGCTGAAAATGATCAACATCAAGCTCAAGCCCCAGGCCTAGCGCCGGGAACCAGAGCAGAAAAGAGTCCCCGTGCCGTATGGCCCGGGGACTCTTTTCTGTGGTTCAAGATCCGCTGCGACGATCAGTCAGCCGGATCGGCTTTCAGCGTGTCAGTGGTCCACGGCTTTCTCCGCACCCACACCGGTCAGTGAGCGTACTTCCATCTCGGCCTGCTTGGCCGAGTCCTCGCGCTTCTTGTCCAGCACCGTACCCAGCCAGCCGAGCAGGAACGCCAGCGGGATGGACACAATGCCGGGGTTACTCAAGGGGAAGAAGGCGAAGTTGGCCCCCGGGATCATGGAGGTCTTCAGGCCGGAAACCACCGGCGAGAAGGCGATCAGGACAATGGCCGAGCCCAGGCCGCCGTACATGCTCCAGACCGCACCCTGGGTGGTGAACCGGCGCCAGAACAGCGAGTAGATGATGGTCGGGAGGTTCGCCGACGCCGCGACGGCAAAGGCGAGCGCCACGAGGAAGGCCACGTTCTGGCCGTTGGCGAAGATACCGCCCAGGATGGCCATCACCCCGATGACCACCACGGTGCGCCGCGCCACCTTGACCTCGGTGTCGGCGTCGGCCTTGCCCTTGGAGATGACGCTGGCGTAGATGTCGTGGGCAAAGGAGGCTGCGGCGGTGATGGTCAACCCGGCCACCACAGCCAGGATGGTGGCGAAGGCTACGGCGGAGATAAAGCCCAGCAGCATCGGCCCGCCCAGGTGGAAGGCCAGCAGGGGTGCCGCGGAGTTGACGCCGCCGGGGGCTGACTTGATGGTTTCGGCGCCAACCAGTGCAGCGGCTCCATAACCCAGCACCAGGGTGAACAGGTAGAAGAGGCCAATCAGCCAGATGGACCACACCACGGACTTCCGGGCTTCCTTGGCCGTGGGCACGGTGTAGAAGCGCATCAGGACGTGGGGCAGGGCAGCCGTTCCCAGGACCAGGGCGAGGCCCAGGGACATAAAGTCCAGCTTGGAGGTCTCGGTCTTGCCGTACTGCAGGCCGGGGTTCAGTACAGCCGGGTTGCCGGCGGTATCAACCGCCGCACCAAGAAGGCTGGAGACGTTGAAGCCGTAGATGGCCAGGACCCAGAAGGTCATGACTGCCGCGCCGGCAATCAGCAGGATCGCCTTGATGATCTGGACCCAGGTGGTGCCCTTCATCCCGCCGATCAGGACGTACATGATCATCAGGGCGCCGACGACGATAATCACCAGTGCCTGTCCGCCCCAGTCGCTGATGCCCAGCAGCAGCGAAATGAGGCTGCCGGCTCCGGCCATCTGCGCGAGCAGGTAGAAGAAGCAGACGGCGAGGGTGGAGATGGCCGCCGCGATGCGGACCGGCCGCTGCTTGAGCCGGAAGGAAAGGACATCGGCCATGGTGAACTTTCCGGTGTTCCGGAGGAGTTCGGCCACAAGCAGGAGCGCCACCAGCCAGGCCACCAGGAACCCGATGGAGTACATAAAGCCGTCATAGCCGTTGATGGCGATGGCGCCGGTGATCCCCAGGAAGGATGCGGCGGACAGGTAATCCCCGGCAATGGCCGTTCCGTTCTGGGAACCGGTGAACGAGCGGCCGGCAGCGTAGTAGTCCGCCGCGGTTTTGTTGTTCCGGCTGGCCCGCAGCACAATCACCATGGTGACGGCGACGAACAGCCCGAAGATGCCCATGTTGAGCAGCGTGGTTTCTTTCAGGTCGGCAACGTCTACGGCCGTGGCAATCCCGATCATTTGGTCACTCCGCTCAGGATGTTGCCGTCCTTATCAAACTCATGGCCTTCGATTTCGTTGCGGATCTCCGCCGCGATGGGGTCCAGCTTCCGGTTGGAGTAGCTGACGTACCAGCCGGTGATGGCGAACGTGGAGACGAACTGCAGCAGGCCGAGGATCAGGCCGACGTTGATGTTGCCCCACACTTTGGTGGACATAAATTCGACGGCGTAGTCAGCCAGCAGGACATACGCGAAGTACCACAGCAGGAATGCCACGGCCATGGGGAACACAAAGCTGCGGTGACGTTTGCGCAGTTTCTGGAACCGCTCTGTCGACTGGACCTGTTCGAAGTCCACGGACGCCGCTGCGTCCGGAGTGTGGGCATCGTTACCCATCGTTCCTCCTCATTGAGACTTGCCTGGTTCACACGGACCGGCCTGCGGACAGGATGCGGACAATGTGACTGCAATCACTCTGCGCTGCGGTAGTCGTCTATTCCAGAACCATGGCCGGAACGGTCGCTCAACGGTTACGATGCTGCGACTAACGGCACCCGCCGCTACGCTGGGCACCATGCCGGACTCCCCCCTCCTGACTGCGGCCGCCGTCGCGGTGATCACCCTGGCGATCGCCGTCGTCGTCGGTGTTGGCATCAAGCTGCTCCGATCCTTCCGTGAGCTGGGCACCGACGCCGAGCGCGCCACGTACAACACCCTCCACGCTGCATCGAGTGCCGGCCAGCATCTGCGTACGGGCCTCAATCCGGCGGGCGCCGCCAAGGCGAGCCGGCAGCTCAGGAACCTGCTGGGCTGTGATGCGCTGGCCATCACCGATACGGCCGGCGTGCTGGCCTGGGACGGTGCCGCCGAGGAACTGAAGCCCCGGTTGATGGAACTGGCTGCGGACGTCCTGATCGGCGGGCGGACGGCGGTGCTCCAGGCGCGGGACCTGGGGACGGGCCATGCCTCCGGAAGCTTCGCCGCCGTCATCGCGCCGGTCCGTGCGGGCTCACGGGTGGTGGGCGTCGTGGCGGCGTTTGCCCCGGCGGCGGGCGCAGGTCTGGTCCGTGCCACCAGCGAAGTGGCGGACTGGGTGGCCGTCCAGGTGGAGCTGGCTGAGCTGGACGCGTCCCGGACGCTGCTGATGGAAGCCGAGGTGCGGGCGCTGCGTGCCCAGATCAGTCCGCATTTCATCTACAACTCGCTGAACGCGATCGCGTCGTTCATCAACACGGATCCGGAGCGGGCGCGCGAACTGGTGGTGGAGTTCGCTGATTTTACGAGGTACTCGTTCCGGCGCCACGGTGACTTCACCACGCTGGCGGAGGAACTGCGCTGCATCGACCGGTACCTGCTGCTGGAGCGCGCCCGTTTCGGTGACCGCGTCCAGGTCAGCCTGCGGATCGCGCCGGAAGTCCTGAGCACCGTCATCCCGTTCCTGAGCCTGCAGCCGCTGGTAGAGAACGCCGTCAGGCACGGCCTGGAGGCCAAGGAAGGGGCGGGCCACATCACCATCACGGCCAATGATTCGGGCGCCTATGCGGAAGTGACCATAGAGGACGACGGCGTGGGGATGGACCCTGCCGAGCTCCAGTCGATGCTGGCCGGGCACCACGACGGCGACCACGTGGGGCTGCGCAACGTGGACGCCCGGCTCCGACAGGTTTACGGGGACCAGCACGGCCTGGTGATCGAGACAGCCCCGGGCGAGGGAACGCTGATCACCATGCGCGTGCCCAAGTCCCAGCCCGGCCACGACGCCTGAACCTGGCGGCCTGATCCCAGCCGCCTCCGGCGGCTAATGTAGGACCATGATTAATGTCCTCGTCGCCGACGACGAGCTACCCGCCGTGGAGGAGTTGGCCTATCTCCTTGGCAAGGATGACCGGATCGGGGTCATCCACCGGGCCATTTCGGGCACAGAAGCATTGCGGGCCCTGAACACCGCAACGGTTGACGCCGTCTTCCTGGATATTCACATGCCCGCCGTGTCCGGCCTTGATGTTGCCCGCGCCATCGCGCGCAGCAGCAAACCGCCGGTGGTGGTGTTTGTCACCGCGGACGAGGACTGCGCCCTGGAGGCGTTCGAGCTTGCCGCCGTGGACTACCTCCTTAAGCCCGTCCGGGCCGAGCGGCTGTCCCGGACGGTGGGACGGATCAGCGAGCTACTGCGTGACGGCGGCGGGCCCGCCCCCGAGATGATCACCGTTGACCAGGGCGGCACCACCAGGATGATCAGGCGCGACGACGTCACGTACGTCCAGGCGCAGGGCGACTACGCCCGGCTGCACACCGCGGATGCCAGCTATCTCATCCGGGTTCCGCTGGCAGACCTGGAGCAGCAGTGGGCCGAGGCCGGGTTTATCCGGACGCACCGGTCCTACCTCGTGGCGCTGAAGCATGTGCAGTCCATGAAGCTGACGGCCGACAAACCCAGCGTCTCGGTGGCCGGTGCCGGCCTGCCCATCAGCCGCCGCCACCTTCCCACGGTCAGGGAAAAGCTGGAAGCCACCCGCATCCGGCCGCAGGCATGACCCGCGTCCGTGTCACCGCTCCGCGCTCGGCACCCCGGCCGGCCCGGGAGTCGCGCGAGGCGGCGGAGGAATCCGAGGTGGGGCAGGTCTTCGTTCGCTCCCTGATCCGTTCCCAGCTGCGGCTGGCCCTGGTGGTGGCCATCGGCTTTATGCTGATCCTGTCTGCGTTCCCGTTGCTGCTGGCAGCCCTACCGGGACTCGCCGAGACCCGGATCGCGGGGATCCCGTTCGACTGGATCCTGCTCGGTGCAGGCATCTACCCCGTCATCGGCCTCAGCGCCTGGTTGTATATCCGGACCGCCACACGGAACGAGGCCCGCTACCGGGACCTCGCCGGGGACGAGTGATGGCCCTATGAATCCCGCGGTTGGTGTGGTGGCGCTTGTTGTTGTTTCGCTGGCAACGGCCGCCATCGGGTTCTACGGTCTGCGGATTTCCCGGACCACCGGCGATTTCTATGTGGCTTCCCGGACCGTCAGGCCATGGTGGAACGCCTCGGCCATCGGCGGGGAGTACCTCTCGGCAGCGAGTTTCCTGGGCGTGGCCGGGCTGATCCTGCTGTCCGGTACGGACGCCCTGTGGTTTCCCGTGGGCTACACCGCCGGCTACCTGATGCTGCTGCTCTTTGTTGCCGCACCGCTGCGCCGGTCCGGCGCCTACACGATCCCGGACTTCACCGAGGCGAGGCTGGATTCGCGCGCAGTCCGCCGTGTGACCAGCGTGGTGGTGGTTGTGGTGGGCTGGCTGTATATTGTGCCTCAGCTCCACGGCGCGGCCTTAACCATCCGGATCAGCACCGGGCTGCCGGCCTGGGTAGGCTCCGTGGCCGTGGTGGTTGTGGTGTGCCTGACCGTTGTGGCCGGCGGCATGCGCTCGATTACCTTTGTGCAGGCCTTCCAGTTCTGGCTGAAGCTCACCGCCCTTGCCGTGCCCGTCCTGTTCATCGTGTTCACGCTCGCCGGTGACGGGAGTGCCGCCGTGGCCCCCGCCGTCGTGAATCCCACCGGGCTGGCCCCGGCCGGGCCGTACCAGAACATCTCGCTGCTGGTGGCGCTGCTGTTCGGCACGCTGGGGCTCCCCCATGTCCTGGTCCGCTTCTACACGAATCCGGACGGACACTCGGCACGGCGGACCACGCTGATCGTGCTCGGGCTGCTCTCCGTTTTTTACCTGTTTCCCACCGCCTACGGGCTGGTGGGGCGGATGTTCGCGCCCGAACTCGCCCGGTCAGGGCAGGCGGACGCGGTGGTTCTCCTGCTGCCGGGGCAGCTGATCGGTGGAACCGCGGGCGACCTGCTCTCAGCGTTGGTGGTGGCCGGGGCCTTCGCCGCGTTCCTGTCCACCACCTCCGGCCTGGTGGTCTCGCTGGCTGGCGTGATCAGCCAGGACGTCCTGGGCGGCAGCGTGCGGGGATTCCGGCTCGCCGCCGTCGTCTCCGCTGTGGTCCCGCTGGGATTTGCCGTGATGACTGATTCCCTGGCTCTGGCCGGCAGTGTGGGCCTGGTGTTCGCGTTTACCGCCTCCACTGTGTGCCCGGTGCTCCTGCTGGGCATCTGGTGGCGGGGACTCACCGATGCCGGTGCCATTGCCGGAATGGTGACCGGCGGCGTCCTCTGCGGCGGCGCCATGGTGTGGGGAACGGTCCTGGGCGCTTCCGGCACGCCCTTCTGGCTGGCCCAGCCGGCGGCGTGGACGGTTCCCGCCGCCTTCGCCGTGATGGTGCTCGTCTCCCGGGGGACAAAACACCGGATTCCGCGGACCATGAGCCGCGTCATGACCCGGCTGCACACTCCCGAACGGCCGTTGGTGACCGAACGCTGAGTCCCGTGATCAGCTAACGGGCAGTCAGTCGATGGCCGCCATGAGTTCAACCACGCGGTCCAGGAAGGCATCAACCTGGGTCTCTTCGTAACCGTCCTTGCCCACGGCGGGACGGAAGACCACCCGGCGGACATTGTCCACGCTGAGCGGCTTGTCCTCTTCGAGGTAGCCGATCAGGTCGTAGCAAAGATTGTCCACGTCCAGGATGTTGTAACTCCGGGCCTTCTTTTTTGACGGGCGCCGGAAGCGCTCACCATCAGGCCGGTGGAGGCGGCCCCGGAGGATCCCGGAGAGGCTGCCGATCTCCCGCAGCCAGGCATCCTCGCCCTTGGCGGCGATCAGTTCGTCCCGTTCGCGGCGGGCGAAGGCGTCTTCGAGCCGGTCCAGCGCTGCGTCGACGACGGCGGCAGCGTAGCCTCCCTTGACCGGGTCAAAGGAGACGCTCCGGACATCGGCGCTGGTGACGGCGTGGATGGCGGCCTTCGGCGTCTCGAGTGCCACCCTGGCCCGCTGGAGGAACTGGTCCACCTGTTTGGCGTTGTACCCGAATTCGTTGCCCCGCACGCGCTCAAACGACGCGGGGATTTTCCGTTGAAAGTCCAATGCCACTGTTGTTCCTTTGTTGCTTCAGCTGGGTCAGGTTACGAGGTTACGCACCAGTCTATTGGCACTGCCGGCGGTCCGGCGGAGATGGTCCGGGAGGGTCGCGTCAGACGCCCGCAACCAGTGCGAACAGCACAAATGCAACGGGACATGCGAAGACGATGGAGTCCAGGCGGTCCATAACGCCCCCATGTCCGGGCAGGATGCTGCTCATGTCCTTGACCCCGAGTTCACGCTTGACCATCGACTCGGCCAGGTCTCCTGCGGTGGACGCTGCAACGACGCCGACGGCGAGGATCACACCCACCCACCAGGGTTTGCCCAGCAGGAAAATGCTGGCAAGGACGCCGATCAGCATGGCCCCGGCAATGGAGCCGGCGAAGCCTTCCCATGATTTCTTGGGGCTGATCTTCGGGGCCATGGGGTGTTTGCCCAGCGATGCGCCCACGAGGTAGCCGAACGTGTCGTTCGAGACCACCAGCAGCAGCATCACGGCCACCTGCCAGGCCCCGGGCGGCACGGTTCCGCCAGGCCAGAGACCCATCGGGGTGGCGACGCCGACGGCGTGCAGCGGCAACGTGGCGAAACTGATGAAGAACGGGACCCAGCCCAGCGTGAACACGCCGGCAAAGATGCTGTTCGCTGATCCGGCGGGGTTCTCCACTGAACGCCAGAGGAGGACGGCCACGCAGCTCAGGAGCATGGCGAAAAGCAGGCTCTCAAGACCGCCGAGATAGGCGGCGAACGGCATGGCGACTGTACCCACCATGACCGGGACGATGGGCATCCTGGTCCCGTTCGCCTCCAGGGCACGGAAGATTTCCCAGACTCCGAAGACCGCGAACCCGGTGGTAACAGCCACGAATCCGAGTGGAAGGAAAACCAGGCCGCCCAGCACGCCGATCAGCATGGCCAGGCCCACCACAATGGCTGCCGGAAGATTCCGGCCGGCCTTGGGCGTCGGATTGCTCCGCAACTGTTTCCCCCTGGTGCGCGCCCTTTGGGTGGGGGCCTGCTCTGCCTGGCTCATCAGACTTCGAGCAGCTCTGCTTCCTTGCGCTTGAGCAGCTCGTCGATGCCGTCCACGTGCGATTTGGTCAGGCCATCCAGTTCCTTTTCGGCGCGGCTGCCTTCGTCCTCGCCGGCTTCGCCGTCTTTGACGAGCTTGTCCAGCGTTTCCTTGGCCTTGCGCCGGATGTTGCGGATGGAGATCTTCGCGTCCTCGCCCTTGGTCTTGACGATCTTGACGTATTCCTTGCGGCGTTCCTGGGTCAGGTCCGGGATGGTGATCCTGATGACGTTGCCGTCGTTGGAGGGGTTGGCGCCCACCTCGGAATCACTCAGGGCCCGCTCGATGTCGCGCAGTGCGGTCTTATCGAACGGCGTGATGAGGATGGTGCGCGCGTCCGGAATGGCGAAGGAGGCAAGCTGCTGCAGCGGGGTGGGCGAACCGTAGTAGTCCACCAGGACCTTGTTGTAAAGGCCCGGGTTTGCCCGTCCGGTGCGGATCGAGGCGAAGTCTTCCTTGGCTACCTCTACCGCCTTGTCCATCTTCTCTTCGGCTTCGAGCAAGGTTTCTTCGATCACTGTCTCTCCTCAGAAATCAGTGCAGTCCGGGTACCGGTTCCCTGCACAATCTTGGTTCATGGTTCCTGGTTCCATTGTTGCCCGGTTGCGGGCATGGAACCGTGCTCAGATCATCCTAGCTGCAGCTACGGGGTCACCAGGGTACCGAGCTTTTCGCCCAGGATGGCGCGGGTGACGTTCCCTTCGCCTTCCATCCCGAAAACCACCATGGACAGGTTGTTGTCCTTGCACATGGTCATTGCGGTCTGGTCCATGACCCTGATGTCGCGGCGCAGGGCGTCGTCGTAGCTCAGCGTGTCCAGCTTCTCGGCAGTGGGGTCCTTCTTGGGATCCGCGGTGTAGACGGCGTCCACGCCGCTCTTGGCCATCAGGACGACGTCCGCGTGGACCTCCAGGGCGCGCTGGGCGGCCACTGTGTCCGTGGAGAAGTACGGCAGGCCGGCTCCGGCGCCGAAGATGACCACGCGGCCCTTTTCCATGTGGCGGATGGCCCGGCGGGGAATGTACGCCTCGGCGACTTGCCCCATGGTGATGGCGCTCTGGACGCGGGTTTCAACGCCGGCCTGCTCCAGGAAGTCCTGCAGTGCCAGGCAGTTCATGACCGTGCCGAGCATGCCCATGTAGTCGGCGCGCGAGCGGTCCATGCCGCTCTGGGACAGTTCCGCGCCGCGGAAGAAGTTGCCGCCGCCGACGACGATGGCAACTTCAACTTCCGGGACCGCTGCGGCGATCTGCTTGGCGACGTCGCGCACGGTGTCGGGATCAACGCCCAGCTTGCCGCCGCCGAAGACCTCGCCCGACAACTTCAGGAGGACGCGGCGCCTGCTTTTCTCTGGCTGGCTTGAAGAATTGACGGCTTCCATGGGTGCCTTCCCGTTGGTGAACTCTGAAAAAGGTTATCGTGCCGGGTGGCCAAAGGTCTCATCGGACGTTTAGCCGGTGCATGCAAAAGGGGCGGCCACCGAAGTGGCCACCCCTTTGCGGATTCGACTAGGAGCCGACGCGGAAACGTGCGAAGGACGTGCCCTTGACGCCGGCCTCTTCGAGGACCTGCGCCACAGACTTCTTGGCGTCCTTGGCGAAAGCCTGGTCAACCAGGACCTCACCCTTGTAGAAGCCCGTAACGCGGCCTTCCACAATCTTGGACATTGCAGCCTCCGGCTTGCCTTCAGCCTTGGCGGTCTCTTCGGCAATGCGACGCTCGGACTCGACCAGGTCGGACGGAACGTCTTCGCGGGTCAGGTAGTTCGGGGACATCGCTGCGATGTGCACTGCAACGTCGTGTGCGGCGGTGGCAGCGGCTTCGCCTTCACCGTCAACAGCGAACAGGACGCCGACCTGGGCCGGGAGATCCTTGGACGTCTTGTGCAGGTAAGCGTCAACAGTGCCGCCCTCAATGCGGGACAGCTTGCGGACAACAACCTTTTCGCCGAGGATTGCGCCTTCTTCGACGACAACCTCGGACAGCGGCTTGCCGTCGACTTCGATGGCCAGGAGGGTGTCGAGGTCGGCAGCGCCGGACTCCACAGCCACGGCCAGGACCTTGTCGGCCAGCTGGATGAACTTGTCAGCCTTGGCGACGAAGTCGGTCTCGCAGTTGACCTCGATCATCACGCCGACGCCGTTGCTGACCTTTGCGGCCACCAGGCCTTCAGCGGTGGAGCGGCCTTCGCGCTTGGTAGCGCCCTTGAGGCCCTTGATGCGGATGATCTCGATGGCCTTTTCGGCGTCACCGTTGGCTTCGTCAAGAGCCTTCTTGACATCCATCATGCCGGCGCCGGTGCGCTCGCGCAGAGCCTTGATATCAGCGGCAGTGTAGTTCGCCATGTGAACCCCTCTGTCTAGAAAATGTATGTGGTGTACGGACCGACAGGACAGCGGCTCACCGGGTGAGCCGCCATCCTGTCAGGTGCTCCGGCGCTGCAGGCAGCGCCGGAGAATCCGGATCTACTAGTGTTACTTGTCAGCGTCGGCGGCGGGAGCCTCGGCAGCAGCCGGAGCTTCCTCGGCAACCGGAGCAGCTTCTTCGGCTGCCGGAGCGGCAGCTTCTTCAGCAGCCGGAGCAGCCTCAGCGGCAGGTGCTTCTTCAGTCTTGCTGCCTTCGAGGAGTTCGCGCTCCCACTCAGCCAGCGGCTCTTCCGGAGCTTCCGTGGTGCCCGTGGCGCGGTTGTGGCGGGCGATGAGGCCCTCAGCAACGGCGTCGGCGACAACGCGGGTCAACAGGTTCACGGAGCGGATGGCGTCGTCGTTGCCCGGGATCGGGAAGTCGACTTCGTCAGGATCGCAGTTGGTGTCCAGGATGGCCACAACCGGGATGTTCAGCTTCTTGGCTTCGTCAACGGCCAGGTGTTCCTTCTTGGTGTCCACGATCCAGAGCACGGAAGGTGCCTTGGTCAGGTTGCGGATACCGCCGAGGTTGGTTTCCAGCTTGGTGAGTTCACGGCGAAGGAGCAGCAGTTCCTTCTTGGTGTACGCGGAACCGGCGACGTCGTCGAAGTCGATCTCTTCCAGTTCCTTCATGCGCTGGATGCGCTTGGAAACGGTCTGGAAGTTGGTCAGCATACCGCCGAGCCAGCGCTGGTTCACGTAAGGCTGTCCAACACGGGTAGCCTGCTCAGCGATGGATTCCTGGGCCTGCTTCTTGGTGCCGACGAAGAGTACGGTGCCGCCGTGTGCAACGGTGGCCTTTACGAACTCGTAAGCACGGTCGATGTAGGACAGCGACTGCTGAAGGTCAATGATGTAGATGCCGTTGCGCTCCGTGAAGATGAATCGCTTCATCTTCGGGTTCCAACGGCGGGTCTGGTGTCCAAAGTGGACGCCGCTGTCAAGCAGCTGGCGCATAGTTACGACGGGCATGCCGGCGCTCCTTCCGGCAGGTCATTCATGAGAGAGCCTTTCAGGCCCTCTTACCCTGCCAATAGTTGACGGTTAATTAGCGTGGCCCAAGGCGGGCCGTGCTCCTGGCATCCATTGCGACTCTTATCAGGACCGCGAGGCCCTGACCGCAAGAGACACAATCCTCCTCATACAAAGCCGGGGCTTCAGATTTGGAGGGCTGGATACGCGTAGTCAGTTGCTGCTCCCCCGCATTCCTGAATGAGGCGTGCCGACGCAAGCGTTGAGGGCACAGCAAACTGCTCCATCAAGTGTACAACAGGAGCCAATAGCCGAAGGACAACCCGAGGGCCTTCGACGGGCGTTTTCCACATGGCCAAAGTGCGCACTCCCGCTGAGGGATCCGGCACGCAAAGCTGGGCTTATGAAAGCAATAGTTGCCCTCGCGGCAGTGCTCTTACTGCCCGTCGCGGCGGCTCCAGCGGATACAGCGCCGCGCGCTTCCTGGGAGTGGCCGCTATCCCCCAGGCCCGCGGTGCTGCGCGCCTTTGACCCGCCGGACAAACCGTGGATGAGCGGGCACCGTGGCGTGGACCTCGAGGCAACGCACGACGGCGTCCCGGTCACCTCGCCGGAGTCCGGCACCGTCAGTTTCGCGGGAGTAGTGGTGGACCGCCCCGTGATCACCATCGATCACGGGGGCGGTCTCCGCAGCAGTTTTGAGCCAGTCGAAAGCCCGCTCACGGCCGGGGCCGTGGTGGCGAAGGGCGAGATGATCGGAACGCTGCAACCCGGGCACTGCGGCGCTCTTGCCTGCGTCCATTGGGGCGTCAGGCAGGGGGACACCTACGTCAATCCGCTGGAATTCGTCACCGACCTCCGCCCGTCCATCCTGCTGCCCCTGGGGCTGGACACTGGCTGACCGCCGAGCGCTGACGGCTGACGGCTGACGGCTGACGGCTGACGGCTCTAGACGATCGCCGAGATCCCGGTGATGGCTCGGCCGGTCACGAGGGTGTTGATCTCGTGGGTTCCCTCATACGAGTAGATGGCTTCAGCGTCGGCAAAGATCTTGGCCATCTCGAAGTCGGTCACGATGCCGTTGCCGCCCAGGAGGCTACGGCCGATCGCCACGCTCTCGCGCATCCGGGCGGTGGTAAATGCCTTGGCCAGGGCGGACTGTTCATCCTTGGCCTGGCCGGCATCCTCCAGCTGGGAAAGCCGGACCATCATGCCCATGGAGCTCACGGCGTTCCCGAGGATCTGCACCAGTTGGCTTTGGACGAGCTGGAACGACGCGAGCGGGCGGCCGAACTGGTGGCGTTCCACGGCATAGCGGCGGGCCACGTCAAAGGCTGCCAGCTGCTGTCCGACTGCCTGCCAGCCGACGGACAGCCGCGTGACCTTCAAGACCTTGTTGGTGTCGCGGAAGCTGTTGGCGCCCGCCAGCTTGAAGAAGTCCGGAACCACCACGTTCTCCAGGACGATGTCTGCGTTCTGGACGGTCCGAAGGGAGATCTTGTTTTCAATCTTGGTGGCGCTGAAGCCGGGCAGCGCCGTATCCACGAGGAAACCCTTGACCTGGTTGTCGGCGAGGTCCCGGGCGTAGACGACCACCCAATCCGAGAAAGTAGCGTTGCCGATCCAGCGCTTGGCGCCATTGAGGATCCACGTGTCGCCGTTTCGCTGTGCTGTGGTGCGCGTGCCGCCGGCTACGTCGGAACCTCCCAGCGGCTCCGTAAGACCAAACGCGCCGATCTTCTTCAGCGAATAGATATCCGGGAGCCAGGCGTCCTGCTGTTCCTGGGAGGCCAGGGCTTCGATGGAGCCGGCAAACAGTCCGTCGTGTACGCCCATGAAGGTGGCGATGGAAGTATCGGCGCGCGTGGCCTCGGCATGGACCAGGCCGGCAAACAGGTTGGAGTAGCCCTGGCGCCTGACCGGACTCACCAGGTCGATTTCGGCCAGCTTGGGAATGAGCTCCATGGGGAACTCGCCGCGGTTCCAGCAGTCCACGGCAATGGGCCGGACTTCGCGGGCGAGGAAGCCCCGGATCTCGGCGAGCCGGTCCTGCTCCTTGGCGGTGAGAAGCTGCTCGAAGGCGAAGAAGTCGCCGTCGGCGTACGGAAGGTTGTTGATGTCAACAGAGGCTTTGGACATTTGGTTCCCTCGCAAGATCAGCAGCGCGGACAGGCCAGCCATGGCAGGACAGGCCGGGACTCAGCGGCACGGTAAGTTACTGGTCAGTAACATACCGCAGATTGCGGGAAAACGAAAGAAACCGCGGCCGACGATCTCTCGTCAGCCGCGGTTCCACGATGGTTTGGTTCCTGCGGTGTCGTGCTTGGTAGGGCTACTCGGACTTGAACCGAGGACCTTAGGATTATGAGTCCCGCGCTCTAACCAGCTGAGCTATAGCCCCCTGCCCTTGCCGGCGTGGTCCGCGGAGGACTTCGGCTTCAGCAGGGCAAAAACACTCTAGCAAACAGTGGCGGGCATCAGGACCACGCAGTTAGGGCGCCGGGGTCCGGGCAGGCTGGAGCGGGCCACTGCGAGACCAGTGTCAGAGGGCTTTGTCGTCGTAGCTTGCACCCCGGTAGAGGTCCTCGAAGGTCTGCAGTGTGCCCTCGATGCTGTGCGGTTCCACCATCCGCCGGCTTGCCTGGCCCATTGCCGCCCGTTCCTCGGCTGGCAGCTGGAGGATCCGCGTGATCTTGGCTGCGAGGTCGTCGCTGTCGTTGGGTGTGAACAGATAGCCGTTCTCGCCGTCGCGCACCAGGTGCGGCAGAGCCATGGCATCCGCCAACAGGACGGGCGTGGAGGCAGACATCGCCTCAAGGGTCACCAGGGACTGAAGCTCGGCGGTCCCTGGCATGCAGAAAAGATCCGCCTTGATGTAGGCCTCCCGGAGGTCCTCATCGCTGGCCAGTCCCAGGAATTTCACCCGCTCCCCCAGTCCGAGCCGTTCCGCATGCGCTTCAAGAGCCGCGCGGACTTCGCCGCCGCCCACAATTTCCAGGTGGACGTTGAGCTCTGCGGGCGTCTTGGACACGGCATTGATGAGCACGTCCACGTGCTTTTCCTCGGCCAGGCGCCCCACAAACACCACTGTTGGGTGGGCGTTTGGTTCGATCACTTCGCCGGGCTGCAGCTCATAGGCTGCGGAGTCAATGCCGTTGGAGAGTGGCAGTACCTTGTGCAGGAAAGCGTGCTGGTGCATGGCCTTGGCGGCCAGGGGTGTGGGCGTGGTGACGACGTCGGCCTGCCCCATGACCTTGCCCATGTCCTTCCAGGAGATCTTGCCGATGATGTCCTTGAACCACTGCGGGAACGGCAGGAACGGGTTCAGGTTCTCCGGCATGAAGTGGTTGGTGGCCACGATCCTGATGCCCCGCTTCGCCGCTTCGTAGAGGACGTGCTCGCCGATCATGTAGTGGCTTTGGATGTGCACCACATCGGGCTTGATCCGATCGAAAAGGAGGCCGATCTCCTTCTTGATTTCCCAAGGGAAGCAGATACGGAAGTACTCGTGGGTGAAGACCCCGTGGGAACGGAGCCGGTGCACGGTGGCCTCGGAGCGGAACTCGGTGAAGCTCGCGCCGTCGTCCGCACGGCAAGCCAGCACATGCACGTTGTGGCCGCGTCCGCTCATGCCGTTGGCCAGACGGTAGCTGAACTGCGCGGCCCCGTTGATGTGGGGCGGGTACGTATCCGCGGCAATCAGGATGGTCAGGGGAGGCTGGTCAGAGGGCGTTGTCACGTGAAGAGCTCCTGAAGGTCACGGCACGGGCAGCTGTCGCTGGCCGCACCGGTTGGCCGCCGGCACGGTAGCGCGGGGCCTCTTGGAATCGGCTGGTCATGAAAGTGCGCGAGTTGGGTAACAAGCTAGTGGGACGCCCTGCCCGCCGCCTTCCGCGCATCTTTCCTGCGCTTGGTGACCTCGGGATGGTGCCTGGAAAGGGCGATCACCCCCACGATAGCAAGCGAAGCAGCCGTAGCCATGGCAATCGCCATCACGGCGTGGACGTCCGGGCGCAGCTCGCCCAGGATCACGATGCCGATGGCGATGCCCACAATCGGGTCGATGACTGTCAGCCCGGCGATGACAAGGTCCGGCGGGCCGCCCGAGTAGGCGCTCTGCACAAACCAGGAACCCAGGCCGCCAGCCGCCGCGATGGCCACCACCGAATACCACTGGACATTGAGCAGCGCCAGCCCGTTCGGGTCGAGCAGGTGCTTGCCGATGATGCGCGTCAGCACCGCGACAAAGCCGAACAGGACGCCGGCGCCGAGGATGTAGACAAACGCGCTCATCCGGTGCCGGAACATGACCGCCAGGGTGCCGAACACGCCGACCGCCAGCGCCAGCAGCAGCACAATGGTGAGCTCGTCCTCCTGGCTCACATGGTGGTTCTCCTGCGTCACGTTGACGGCGAGCAGGACAAAGAGTGCGGAGCCGGTCACGCAGGCCGCGATGGACACCATGGTGGCCCGGTTGATGGTGATGTCCTGGTCGCGGGCGTTCACCACGGTGGTAATGACAAGCGCAATGGCGCCGATCGGCTGCACCACCGTCAGCGGCGCGGAGACCAGGGCCACCGCGTTCATTCCCATCCCGAGGCACAGCAGGAGAAGTCCCAGCACCCACCGCGGATTGCGGAGCAGACGGAGGAAGCCGTTTGAACTCAGCGCCAGCCCGCCGGTGTCGGCTTTGACGGCGCTCCCCTGCTTCTGCGCACCCAGGGCAAGGCAGAATGCCCCAAGCACCGCCAGCAGGACCGCCACCCATACCATCAGGCGGTGCCGCCGTCGTGATGGGACTGCTGACGGCCCTTCCGCAGAATGGCCCAGAAATAGTTGTACGCGGCAATCCAGTGGCCGGTGAGCCCAAGTCCCAGCACGATCCAGGCTGCAATGTACAGCGGCCCGGCAAACGGGGTGTCCAATCGCGACAGGACGAGCAGGGGTGTGCCCAGGAGCAGGAGTCCGGTGCGGACTTTGCCCACACGGCTCACTGGCAGGTCCGGATGGCCCCGGAAGTAGGAGAGCGTCAGCACCAGGAGCACGGCGTCAGGCACCAGGAGTGCGGCCAGGTACAGCCAATGGACGACGCCGGCAATCACCAGGGTGACCGCCACCGCTATCAGGGCAAGCCGGTCAGCCAGCGGATCCATGACGCGGCCGAGCTTGGACGCCTGGTCGAAGCGGCGGGCCACGTAGCCATCAATCCAGTCGGTTCCCGCCATGACCACCAGGACCACAACGGCAGTCCCATATTCCTTTTGGGCCAGCACGAGCCAGACAAAAAGTGGTACGCCCATAAAGCGCAGCACTGTCAGGGCGTTGGGGATGGTGAAGACGCGGTCGTGGTCAACCTGGGGGCGGCCGGGCCGCGCACCAGCGCCGATGAACCTCAATCCGTCCCCCTTCCTTAGAGCCCAGTGTGACTTCAGAGCCCAGCGTGACGTATTTGTGTTGTTAGGGGTTCCGCAGCAGCCTGCGCAGGAGCACCACAAAGATCGTTGCGGAGGCTGCAAGTGCGGCAAGTGGCTTCCAGCGGAGGCCGGCGCCGTCCGGGGATCCGGAGAAGTCAGCGTACTTTTGGCTGGCCTTGGCAGCGCCATGTTCAACGGCAGCCTTGCCCTCCCCCAGTTTTTCCTTGGCAGCGCCCAGCAGGAACATGGCCTGCGGCTTGATGTCGAGCTCGGTATCCAGTTCGTCGCGGACCTGGGCCAGGTGGCGCCGGCGCTGTTCCAGGCGGCGGTGAAGCTCGGGCTCGGACGCCTGCGGGAACTCTTTTTTGTGCGCCTCGGCCTTGGCTGCCTTCTCGGCCTTGGCCTTCGCGGCAGCCTCGTCCTTGGCAGCCTTGGCGGCCTTGGCCTCCGGGCTGGCCGGATCGAGCAGCGCGGCGTTGAAGTCCGAGCCTTCCTTGACGATGCCGAGATCGTGTTTGATGCCGCGGATGGTCTCGGCCGGGACCAGGGGCATGGCCTGCTTGAATTTGCGGACGCCGATCAGGCCGCCAATGAGGGCAATGACCAGAAACAGGGCGCAGACGAGCAGCGCGGCGAGCCACGCCGGCATGATGGTGGCCAGGCCCATAATGGCGGCCACGATCAGGCCAACCACCAGGAAAGCCACAAAAATAAGCGCAACGGCGAAGAAGGCGGCGGCGACGCCTACCTGGATGCCCTTGCGCTTGAGCTCGATTTTGGCGAAGGCGATTTCATCGTTGAGTTGGCGAGGGGCCAGACGGAAAAGAAGTTTCAGCGTCCTGGGCAGCGCGGTGATCCGCAATCCCTGGCTGGTGCGCCCGGTGTGACGTCCGCTCATCGGTTCCCGCCTAACTTGTTGCGTAGTCTGCTGCCTGGTCGGTTCGGCTTCCGTGTCCTGCGGGAGCCCGCGGCAGCACGGTCCCGCCCCCAAAACTATCATTCAGGTTCAGGGCAAACTTCCGGGTTGGCCGCACGGCGCGCCTGCAACCCCGGAAAGATGGAACTTCCGGGCCTAGGATTGATCTCCGTGACCACTCCCTCCAATCCGGGCGATTCGCTGACCCGCCGCCGGAAACTGTTGTACATCCTCCTCCTCGGCGCCCTCACCGCGTTGGGTCCGTTCACGATCGACCTGTACCTGCCTGCGTTCCCGGCACTGGAAGCGAGCCTTGGGGTCACCGAGGCTCAGGTCCAGCTGACCCTGGCCGGCACCACCGTGGGCTTTGCCCTCGGCCAGCTGGTGGTGGGCCCCTTCAGCGACAAGTTCGGCCGCCGGCTCCCGCTGATCCTGGCCACCGCCCTGCACATCGTCTCCTCCGTGGGAGCAGCCCTGTCCACCGACATCTCCACGCTGGGCCTCTTCCGCGTCCTCATGGGCGTGGGTGCTGCGGGCGGCGGCGTGGTGGCCATGGCAATGGTGCGCGACCTGTTCTCCGGCTATGCCATGGTCCGGATGTTCTCGCGTATGGCCCTGGTGAACGGGCTGGCACCGATCCTGGCCCCGGTGATCGGATCACAGCTGCTCCTGGTGATGCCCTGGCCGGGAATCTTCGTGTTCCTGGCCGGCTACGGCACCGTGGTGATCATCGCCGCGCTCTTCCTGGTCCGCGAAACACTGCCACCGGAGAAGCGCGGCCTGACCGGTATGACCGCCGGCCAGCGCTACAAGGTTCTTTTTACGGACCGGATCTTCGTGGGCCTGCTGGTGGTGGGCGGCATGAACTTCGCTGGCCTCTTCACCTACCTGTCCGCGTCGCCGTTCCTGTTCCAGGACATTTTCGGGTTCTCGCCGCAGGAATACGGCTTGCTGTTCGGCATCAATTCCCTGGGCATTGTGGCCGGCGTCCAGACCAGCTCCAGGCTCATCCGTACTGTCCCGCCGCAATGGATCCTTGCTTGTTCCACGGCCTGGATGTTCCTTATGGCCCTGCTGATCGTGGTCTTTGACCAGGCCGGCCTGGGGCTCTGGGGCGTGATGGTTCCGCTCTGGTTCTACATCATGGGCGCAGGCTTTACGTTCCCCTGCGTGCAGGTGCTGGCCCTGAGCAGCCACGGCGCACAGGCCGGGACGGCCGCGTCCCTCCTGGGTGCCGCGACCTTCCTGATGGCCGGCCTGGTTTCACCGGTGGCGGGGTGGCTGGGCATCACCAGCTCCACGCCCATGGGCGCCGTGCAGGCCGCGTGCATACTGGTGGCGATAGCGGGCCTCTGGCTGGTCGTCAGACCCCGCACCGTGCCCTCGATCCACTGAACCCCGTCGACCCAATGATGAAACCCATAAAACGCAAACCGCACCGCAACCCCCGGGGACTGTTCCTCGGGGCGGTGCTGGGCGCCGTCGCCGGTTACTTCCTTGGGCGAGTGTTCGGCAGTGGCGCCATCGGCATCATCCTCGGCGCGCTTGCAGGTGCTGCCCTGCTGTACCGGGTCAACCCAGGCCCTTGGAACCGTCCCTAGCTGTTGGGACGTGCCGCCAAATCCCGGTCCACCGGGGAGGGCCCACCCCTGCCGCCCGGGAGCTTTCCCACGATAAAATAATTCCGTGCCCAGCTGGAAGTTCCACTCGCCGCCCCCGGCCACCTGGCAACGTTGCGACTCAGGTATATTGCCCATGTGGTGGGACCGGCTGTGCGCCCAAACCGGCCAGCAGTCCGCGGCCCTCTATGCCGCCGGACTCTTCACGGACGACCGGCGGCGGCCCATCGCGCAATGGTTCAACGCCGCCTTCAACGCCGCCCTCCTGGTGGCCCCGGAGACCTCGCCTGAGTGGCCCGTGCAGCGCTTCGGGATCTTCTACGCACCACCGGCCTCCGGCTTCGTCCGGGTGTACTCAGCACCCCATGAATGGCATCCGCGCGAGCCCCGCAAGTACCCCACCGAGCAGGACGCCTTCCGCGCGGCCATAGCCGAGGCTGAGCGGTTCCTGCAGGTGGAAATGGACTTTGTGTGAATGCAAAAAATCCCCGCCCTCACAGAGAGGACGGGGATTTTTTGTTTGTCTGCTCCTCCTGCTGGACTTGAACCAGCAACCCTTCGATTAACAGTCGAATGCTCTGCCAATTGAGCTAAGGAGGAATGAAGCAGGTATGACATTAGCAAAGGTTTCCCGGGAATGTGAAATCGGCCGCGGCGCAAGACGAAATACCCTCCCCGGGTATAAAAAAATCCCCGTTCCGGAGACCCGGAACGGGGATTGTGCGCTCCTCCTGCTGGACTTGAACCAGCAACCCTTCGATTAACAGTCGAATGCTCTGCCAATTGAGCTAAGGAGGAATGAAGCGGGTACCAGCCTAGCAAAGTCCCCGCAGGGAGTGAAATCGGCGCGTTTCAGGCGTCCGAGCGCAGTGCCCGGCGTTCCATTTCGAGCATCATCAGTTCCCTGTTGAGCCGCTGGAAATCCTCCGGGTTCGCTGCCGGATCCAGCCGTTGCAGCTGGCCCATCTTGTCCGCCTTGACCCGCGTGATCTGGAGCTCGAACAGCCGGGACAGAATGTCCTTGCAGTACTTCTGTACGGCTTCCGCGGTGCTCGCGGGAAGCGGCACCACAGAAAGCTCGGACACGAGCGGCCGGAGGGGTTCCGGGACTTCGTGCATCACTTGTTCCACCCAGCGCAGGGGCTCACCGATCAATCCGGGACCGGAGGCGCGCATGGCGTCATGGACAGCCTGGAACGCCGGCGTGACGAACCGTGCGGCCGCGAAGCGCTCCCAGATGCCGCCGCCCAGGAGGGCGGACTCCTGCAGCGCCACTTCCAGCGCCTGCCGCTCCATGGAGGCCACGGGGTCCCGGGGGTCGGGCCGCTGGTACGAAGGGACAGCGCCCGACGTCGGCCCGGCAGCCACGCCGGGTCCGCCCGCCTGGGCGGAACCCGCCTGCACGGCCCCCGACTGGGCGGACGCCATCTGGCCTGGGGCACCGGCGAGCGTCCCCGGTGCAGCCGGCCCGCCCGGGGCGGCACGCTTCATGGCGACGCCCACAGCCCGGCTGACGTCTTCAACCGAGATGCCGAGCCAGCCGGCCAGTTCCCGGGCATACTCGGGCCTGATGGCTGCGTCGCGGATCTGGGCCACCACCGGAGCGGATTCCCGCAGCGCGGCCACCCGGCCCTCCACGGTGTCCAGGTTGTGGCGCCTGAGCGTGGCTTTGATGGCAAACTCGAACAGCGGCCGGCGGGTGGCGATCAGGTCCCGCACGGCGGCGTCGCCCCTGCTTTGGCGCAGGTCGCAGGGGTCGGCGCCGGTGGGCTCCACCGCCACATAGGTCTGGGCGGTAAAGCGCTGGTCTTCCTCGAAGGCGCGCAGTGCCGCCTTCTGCCCGGCGGCGTCACCGTCAAAAGTGAAGATGACCTCTCCCCCGCTGCCGTCGTCGGACAGCAGGCGGCGGGCGATCTTGATGTGCTCGGTGCCGAATGCCGTGCCGCAGGTGGCCACCGCCGTCGGAATACCCGCCAGGTGGCAGGCCATCACGTCCGTGTATCCCTCCACCACCACGAGCTGGCGGTCTTTGGCGATGCTGCGCTTGGCGAGGTCGATCCCGTAGAGCACCTGGGACTTCTTGTACAGCGTGGTTTCGGGGGTGTTGAGGTACTTGGGGCCCTGGTCGTCCTCATACAGCTTGCGGGCACCGAAGCCGATGGTGTCGCCGGCGATGTCGCGGATGGGCCAGATGAGCCTGCCACGGAACCGGTCGTAGATGCCCCGGTTGCCTTCGGAGAACATGCCCGTCAGCTTCAGCTCCTGGTCCGTGAAGCCGCGGCCGCGGAGGTGTTTCAGCAGCGCGTCCCAGCCCTGCGGTGCGTAGCCCACGCCGAACTGCTCCGAGGCGGCGCGGTCAAAGCCACGGCCGAACAGGAAGTTCCGGCCTTCGGCGGCTCCGGGCGTCAGCAGCTGGGCGCGGAAGAACTCATCGGCGATTTTGTGGGCATCCAGGAGGCGCTGGCGCTTGCCGACTTCCTCACGGTTGGGGCCGGTGCCGCCGTCTTCGTAGCGCAGTTCGTACCCGATGCGGGCAGCCAGCTTTTCCACTGCCTCGTGGAATGAGGTGTGGTCCTGTTTCTGCACAAAGGCGATGACGTCCCCGTCTTCGCCGCACCCGAAGCAGTGGTACCTGCCCACCTGGGGGCGCACGGTGAACGATGGCGACCGTTCGTCGTGGAAGGGGCACAGGCCCTTGTAGGTTCCCAGCCCGGCACCCTTGAGCGTGACGTAGCCGTCAACCACTTCCTTGATGTCCGTGCGCTGGCGTACTTCGTCTATGTCTTCACGTTTGATCAGGCCAGCCACAGAGCCATCCTAGTCCCGGGGTCTGACAGCGAACGCGTCGCTATGGCGTCTGTCACCACAGCGACGGCAGGCTCCCCACGAGCCGTTCGTACATAGCCAGCGCCGAGCCGTCTGTCAGCGACGCCACCTGGTCGATGACCACCCTGAGCCGTGCGCCGTCGTCGGGCGCGTCCCGCCAGTCGGCCGCGAACATTGGCTCCAGGTGGCGGTCGCCCGTGGCGTTCAGGGCGGTGACCAGGGCGTGCAGAACCTCGCGCTGGCGCTCGTAGATGGGCTGGCGGTGTTCGGTGGTCATCACAAACGTGGTGGCCAGGCCCTTCATCACCGCGATCTCCATGACTGTCTCGTCCGGGACCATCAGCTCGGCGCTGTACCGGGTGAGGTTTTCCGGGCCGTAGACGGCACGCGTGGCCTCCAGTGCGCTCTGGCAGAACCGGCCGATCAGCTGGCTGGTCATGTCCTTCAGGGCGGCCATGGATTTCCGGCTGCCGTCGGCCTCGCGGACCCACACGTCGGTGGCTTCCAACCGGGCCAGGGCGGCATCGATCGCGGCGGGGTCGTTGTGCGGGAGGTACCACTGCTTGGCGTAGCCCACAACACGGGCCCGGTGGTCCGGGTTGTCCATCCAGCGCAGCTGGAAGTGCCCGGCCACGATCGCGTCCTCGACGTCGTGCACGGAATAGGAAATGTCGTCGGCCAGGTCCATAACCTGCGCCTCCAGGCACGAGCGGCGTTCCGGCGCACCCTCCCTGATCCAGTTGAAGATGGGCAGATCGTCCTCGTAGGCGCCGAACTTGCTGGTGCGCTGGCCGTGGATGACCGGCGCGTTCAGCGCGGACCAGGGGTATTTCGCCGCCGCGTCCAGGCTGGCCCTTGTGAGGTTCAGGCCGGCCGGGCGCCCGTCGGTGGCCAGGACCTTGGGCTCCAGCCGGGTGAGGAGCCGGAGGGTCTGGGCGTTGCCTTCGAAGCCGCCGATGGCATGTGCCACCTCGTTCAGGGCGGACTCGCCGTTGTGGCCGAAGGGCGGGTGCCCCAGGTCATGGCTCAGGCAGGCGGTGTCCACAACGTCCGGGTCGCAGCCCAGGGCGCGGCCCAGTTCCCGTCCCACCTGGGCAACCTCGAGGCTGTGGGTCAGGCGGGTGCGGACGAAGTCGTCGGTGTCCGGGGCAACTACCTGCGTTTTCGCGCCGAGGCGGCGCAGGGCGGAAGAGTGCAGCACCCGGGCGCGGTCCCGCTCAAAGTCGGAGCGGTAGTTGTTTTTGGGCGGTTCCTCCACCCAGCGGGCGGAATCGTGGGCCTCGTAGCCCGGCAGGGCCTGTGCCGTGGTGCGCGTCTCAGCCACCGGAAACATCCAGCTCCGCGGCGGAGATGTCCTGGGACTGCGCGGCGTTCATGGCACGGGATTCCAGCCAGTCCTTGGGCAGGGCCGGCTTTTTGGGCGAGCCTGCGCGGCCGCGCGGGCCTTCGGCATCCACGCCGGGGTACGGCGAGCCCAGGTCCAGCTGGTCCAGCGTGTCGCGCAGCACCTCCAGGCTGGTCACCATGGCCAGTTTGGTCCGCAGTTCACTGCCCACCACATAGCCCTTGAAATACCAGGCCATGTGCTTGCGGATCTCCCGGAGCGCTTTGCCTTCATCGTTGCCGAAGGTCTCGACCATCAGCTCAGCATGGCGGTACACGCCTTCCGCGACCTGGCGCAGGGCCGGCTTGTGCCGCGCGTCGCTTCCCTCGAAGGCCGCCATCAGGTCGCCGAACAGCCACGGGCGGCCCTGGCAGCCACGGCCCACCACCACGCCGTCGACGCCGGTCTCGCGGACCATTCGGACGGCATCTTCCGCGGACCAGATATCGCCGTTACCCAGGACGGGAATATCCGGCAGCGCCTCACGCAGGCGGGCGATTGCGGTCCAGTCGGCCTGGCCGGAGTAGAACTGCGCCGCGGTGCGGCCGTGAAGCGCGACGGCGGCGACCCCGGCATCGCGGGCGATCCGGCCGGCGTCGAGGTACGTCAGGTGGTCATCGTCGATGCCCTTGCGCATCTTGATGGTGAGCGGGACATTGCCCTTGGACGCTTCCTTGACCGCGGTCTGGACAATCGACGTGAAGAGGTCGGTCTTCCAGGGCAGGGCGGAGCCGCCGCCGCGCCGGGTCACTTTGGGAACGGGGCAGCCGAAGTTCAGGTCGATGTGGTCCGCACGGTCCTCTTCAACCAGCATGCGCACTGCCTGGCCCACCGTAACGGGGTCCACGCCGTACAGCTGGACGGAGCGGACTTTTTCGTCGTCATCGTGGGAGATGATGCGCAGTGATTCGGGCGTGCGTTCTACGAGGGCGCGCGAGGTGACCATCTCCGCCACGTACAGGCCGCCGCCGTATTCACGGCACAAGCGACGAAAAGCGGAGTTGGTGATGCCCGCCATCGGAGCCAGGATCACGGGGGTGTCCACCGTGATGGGGCCCAGCTTCAGGGGCGGGAGTTCCAGCTTGGGGGCGGGAGGCGTTGCGGTAACAGTCACTTGTCCATTGTCGCAAAGGCGGGCAAATCGGCGCGCCGGGCCCATTGGGGTCCCCTGGCGTAGGTCAGCTGCCCGTTCAGCCGCGGTCTGCCCGGCGTCCCCTCCGGGTGGTGGCAGGATCGGCGGAACCTTCCGTGGACTGCCGTGACCGCCTCTCGAACGCGGCCGCCGCGAGCGCACCGGTATCGTCGACGTCGTCCGCGTTGATGGCGCCGGCGCCCGAGGTGCCGTGGGGGCGGCGGTCTTCGTCCGGGACGCCGACGGCGGACTGTCCGGCCGTCCGGACGCCGGTGGCCTTGACCACCAGCACGGCGATCAGGGTGGTCACGGGAATGGCGAGGACCAGGCCGATGGAGCCGACGAGCGTGCGGATGACTTCTTCGGACAGTTCGGCGCTGGTCAGAGTGTCCCCCAGCGGCCGGTCGTACAGCATCACAATGATCAGGATGGGCAGGGCGGCGCCGGCGTAGGCGAACGCGATGGTGTAGACCGTGGAGGCGATGTGGTCCCGGCCGATCCGCATGGCCGAGGTGAAGAGCTTGCGGGCGCTGGTGCCGGGAGCCAACTCGTAGAGTTCCCAGACGGCGGACGATTGCGTGATGGTGACGTCGTTCAGGACACCAAGGCCGGAGATGATGAGGCCGCACAGGATCACGCCGGAAATGGAGATGTTGGCCGAGGTATTGATCAGGGTGGTGGCGTCATGGCTGCCCACTCCGGCGAGGTTGGCGGCGTCGGTGGCCCACGCCGCCAACAGCGCCGTGATGGCCAGGCCGAACATGGTGCCCAGCAGCGCCGTTGATGTGCGGGCGGAGAAGCCGTGGGCAAAATACAGGACCCCGATCATGATCACCGTTGACCCCACCAGCGCGAGCAGCAGCGGAGGTTTGCCCTCCACCAGCCCGGGCAACATAAAGCCGGCAAGGACGAAATACGCGCCCACCAGCCCTAGCAGTGCCCGGAGTCCGCGCCAGCGCGCCACCGCGATGACCACCAGGGCATAGAGGAGCGCCAGGATCACGATGGGAAGGGTCCGGACGAAGTCAACGAAGATGTAGGCCGGGGACCCCTGCGACGCCGCGGCGCCCGGGGCGTTGGAAAGGTTCAGGTACCTGATCTGGTCCCCCGGCTTCACGCCATGGGATTGTGCCACTTCCGGGTTGACCACCACTTTGACGGGGCTGCCGCCCTGGTCCGGTTCCGTAAAGGCAAACATGCAGTCGGAGCCGGCGGGGGCGGGCTGGCCGCCGGTGTCCGGGGATTGGCCGGGGGCGGTGGAGCCCTGCATGCAGCTTTCTTCCACGACGCTCTGGATCTTGCCCGTATCGAACGTGACGCCGGGCGCCGCCGAATAGGGGTTGGCGAGGGAGATGCCGTCCTTGGACCCGGACGGCCACAGCATGGCCATGCCCGCCAGGGTCAGAAGCGTCAGCGGCACCAGCACCGCGGCCAGGATGCGGTTTGCCTTCCGGCGGGCAGCAATCGCCTGGGCCGTCGGCTCCGAATGATCTGTTGAAACGTGGGTGTGACCGGAGCCCATCAGCAGTTGAACCTCATACCTTGAACTCTACGTCCGGCGCCTTAAGGTTGGTAAATGGCAGGAACCGGGAGGAACCACGCGTGACGGACCGCAGGACTGAATTCCACACCAACGAACCTGCTGCGAGGCGGGAGGCGGCACTCACTGTGCTGGCGGCCCCCGGGACAACGCGGGGCGTGGCACTGGTCCTGCACGGGGGCAAAGCACACAGCTATGAGCCCGTGGAGGCCCACCACCTGAGCCCGCTGCGCATGGTCACGTTCGCCCGTCACCTGCACCGTGCCGGGAAGGACCACGGGCTGGCGGTGTGGTCCCTGCGGAACAGCGTGCGTGGCTGGAACGGGCCGGACAGGTCCGCACTGCAGGATGCCCGCTGGGCCCTCCAGCAAATCAGTGCGCAGCACCCTGGGGTTCCCGTGTATCTGGTGGGGCACTCAATGGGCGGCCTCACCGCTGTGACCGCCGCGGACCATCCGCAGGTGGACGCCGTGGTGGCGCTGGCCCCGTGGCTCGGCCCGGAGACACCCGCCACCCCGCTCGCCGGACGCAAGGTCCTGATTGTCCACGGCACGGGAGACCATATGACCAGCCCGTCCCAGTCCTTGGCGTTTGCGCGCCGAGCCACCGGGACAGCAGCCTCCATGCAGTATGTTTCGCTGCACGGTGCCGGGCATTTTATGGTGCGCCGCGGCCGGCTGTGGCACACGCTGGCCACCGGTTTTGTGATGAAGGCTTTCGCCGAGCGCACGCGGTTCACACACCAGGCCTCGAACAAGCTGGCTGAGCTGGTGCCCGGGTCCGCCGCTGAGGTGGCCCTGTGAGCCCTTTTCCCTGGCCGGCGTTCGCGGCGTCGTTGCCCTGGACAGCACTGGCAGTCCTGGCGGTCCTGGCTCTGACGTTTGGTGTGGCCGTGCGGCAGGGCCGGCACTCGGTGATGGACGTCGTGTGGGGCCCCGGCTTCGTCGCGGTGGCCGTAGTGTCCTGGTTCCTGTCGGCCGGATCGGGCGATGACACCCGCCGCGCCTTGTTGCTTCTGTTGACGGCGGTCTGGGGGCTGCGGCTGGGCGGCCATATTGGCTGGCGGGCGCGCGACGGACATGAAGACCCGCGTTACAAGGCCCTGCTGGACCCGGCGCCCGGATCCAGGAACGCGTTTGCGCTCCGCCGTGTCTACCTGCCGCAGGGCGTGGTGATGTTTTTTGTGTCCCTGACGCTGCAGGTGGGGATGTTCGCCACCGGACCTGTGGGGTGGGTGGCCGGGCTCGGCGTCCTGCTGTGGGTGACGGGGTTTGTGTTCGAGACCGTGGGCGACTGGCAGCTGGCCCGGTTCAAGAAGGATCCGTCCCGCCGCGGCACGGTGTTGGATACCGGTTTGTGGCGGTATACCCGGCATCCCAACTATTTCGGCGATGCGGCTATCTGGACGGGGCTGTTCCTCATTGCCGCAGACTCCTGGCCGGGCATCCTGACGGTCCTGTCTCCGGCACTGATGGTGTGGACGCTCGCCGGGAAGACCGGGAAGCCCCTGACGGAAAAGGCGATGTCCGGACGGCCCGGTTACCGGGAATACGTCGAGGCAACCAGCGGCTTCATCCCGTGGCCGCCCAAACGCCGGTAACCTCCCCCGGGTGGGGTCAGTCCGAGACGATCAGCGTTTCGGCACCGGCCTGGCGCGCCTTGCCGGTTTCCAGCAAGGGCTCGACGGCGGCGCGCAGCGCTGTCATCGAATCGTCCAGTTCCAGCATGACCGGGTGCTGGTATGCGAGGAGCGAGAGCAGGTCACGGACGGCGGCTGCTGCGTCGTCTGCCTCAAGCGCGGGTTCGTGGCCCACAAACACATCCGTGGCCTTTGCGCCCTGGGCCGAAGCATCTGCCGTCGGGTCCTGGGCTGCCTCCGCATAGCTCACCGCAAAGGCGCGGATCCGGCCCTTCTTGCTGGGGGAAACCCCGGCGCCAAAGGCGGATCCCGGCTCGGCGCGCAACACCAGCGCACCGTGGGCGCCGGTGAGATCATCCAGGAACAGCTTCTGCACCTGCCCCACCGACAGCACGCCCGGCGAATCCCAGCCGTGGATCGACGTGTAATACCGCCCCACGACGTCGGTCAGCTCAACGGAACCGGTAGCGAGATCCATTACGACGTCGGAACCGGCGTTTTCGTCGTTGGCCAGCCCGCCGCCGTCGTTCTTCGCAGGGAACACGGGCAGCTTCAGGGCGCCCGGCTCCACCACCACCAGCCGGGAACGCTGGATGGGCGCGAGCCCGAACACCTCGGCGAACGCGGCCCCCGGAGTGCCCGGCTGCACCTTCGCGCGCAGCCTGGTAACTCCCGACGGCGCCTGCCCGACTTCGCGCCGCAGCATGGTCAGGAGCGTGGCACCGATGCCGGCGCGGCGGTGATCGCGCGCCACTTCGATGTAGGTCCACAACCGTTCCGGGTGCAGCGAGGCCTCGTAAACCGCGCCCGCCGCCACCGGAATGCCGACGCCGTCAATGACGTCCTCGGCCACGATGCAGCGGCGCCACGGAGTGCCGTCCGTGCCGGCCGAGGAGACCGTCAGGGCACCGCGGAACTGCCGGGCCTGTTCGGTCTCCGGGCCGCCCCAGATTTCCAGCAGCGTCAGGTCATCGCCCTCACGCCATTCGCGGTATTCGATGGCCATGCTCAGGCGCCGATCAGGCGGGCGGCCAGGTAGCCTTCCACCTTGTCCAGCGAGACGCGTTCCTGGCTCATGGAGTCGCGTTCACGGATGGTCACGGCCTGGTCCTCAAGGGTGTCGAAGTCCACGGTGATGCAGAACGGGGTGCCGATCTCATCCTGGCGGCGGTAGCGGCGGCCGATCGCGCCGGCGTCGTCGAAGTCGATGTTCCAGTTCTTGCGCAGCTGCGCGCCCAGGTCCTTGGCCTTCGGCGAGAGGTCCTCGTTGCGGCTCAGCGGCAGCACCGCAGCCTTGACGGGGGCCAGTCTCGGGTCAAGGCGCAGGACGGTACGGACGTCGACGCCGCCCTTGGCGTTGGGTGCCTCGTCCTCGGTGTACGCGTCCACCAGGAACGCCATGAAGGAACGGGTCAGGCCTGCGGCCGGCTCGATCACGTACGGGGTGTAGCGCTCGTTGGTGGCCTGGTTGAAGTAGCTCAGGTCCTGGCCGGAAGCCTTGGAGTGCGTGGAGAGGTCGAAGTCGGTGCGGTTGGCGATGCCTTCGAGCTCGCCCCATTCCGAGCCCTGGAAGCCGAAGCGGTATTCGATGTCCGTGGTGCCCTTGGAGTAGTGGCTGAGCTTGTCCAGCGGGTGCTCGAAGAAGCGCAGGTTCTCTTCCCGGATGCCCAGGCCGGTGTACCAGGACATGCGCTCTTTCATCCAGTACTGGTGCCACTCTTCGTCAGTGCCGGGCTCGACGAAGAACTCCATTTCCATCTGCTCGAACTCACGGGTGCGGAAGATGAAGTTGCCCGGTGTGATCTCGTTCCGGAAGGACTTGCCGATCTGGCCGATGCCGAAGGGCGGCTTCTTGCGGGAGGTGGTCAGGACGTTGCTGAAGTTCACGAATATGCCCTGGGCCGTTTCGGGGCGCAGGTAGTGCATGCCTTCGTCGCTGGCCACCGGGCCGAGGAAGGTCTTGAGCAGGCCGGAGAACTCCTGGGGTTCGGTCCATTCGCCGCGCGTGCCGCAGTTGACGCAGGCAATGTCCTTCAGGCCGTTCTCGGCGGGGCGGCCCTTCTTTTCCTCGTACTCTTCCTCGAGGTGGTCGGCACGGTAGCGCTTGTGGCAGGAGAGGCACTCCACGAGCGGGTCCGAGAAGACATCAACGTGGCCGGAGGCTTCCCATACCTGGCGGGGCAGGATGACGGAGGAATCCAAGCCCACCACGTCCTCGCGGCCGCGGACCATGGACTGCCACCACTGGCGCTTGATGTTTTCCTTCAGCTCGGCGCCGAGGGGTCCGTAGTCCCAGGCAGAGCGCGAGCCTCCGTAGATTTCACCGGCCTGGAACACAAAGCCCCTTCGCTTGGAAAGGGAAATGACCTGGTCGAGTACGGATTTTGCTGCCATGGTGGACTCCAATTTCTACAGGGCCGCTGGGTGCGGTCCGCGGGTATCTGGCCCCGCTGCACGTGGGTGCATCACCGCTGGGTGCGGGCGGGGCGGGCGAAGGAACGAGATGCAGAGAACTGCGTGTCCTAGCCTACCGGCCGCTGCCTCCGGAAGCTGCCTGCCTCCGGAAGGCGCCCCGCGGCCACGGCAGTGTGGCCAGGATGATGGCGGCCAGCGTCAGCAGTGTGCCCAGGACGGTGGCCGGGGCCACGACGCTCCCGGGGGCCGGCACCAGGAGGTCCAGCCCCAGGGAGCCAAGGAGCTGTCCGGCGATCATGCCGAGCCCGGTCACTAGCACGCCCAGGCTGCGGACCAGCAGCGCACCCAGGCCGATGAACACACAGCCCATGGGCCCGCCCAGGTAGTACCACCACTCGGCCGGCAACGGATTGCCCGGCCCGAATACAGCCACCTTGACGGCCAAGGCAATCCACAGGAACACGGAGCCGGCAACGAAATTCACCAGCGTGGCGGCGACGGGCGAACCGTAGTGGACCGTGGCCGTCCCGTTCATCGCCTGTTGGAAGCTCATCAGGAAACCGGCCAGGACAGGGAGGATCAACGGCAGAACCAAGGATTCCAGCCCGCCTGCTCCGTCGGCAGGGGCGCCCGGGGAGCCCGGCGATCCGGCCAGTCGCGGCGAAACCGCCCATGCTACGGCGGCGACCGTCAGCACGCAGCCGATGATCCGCATGGGCGTGACGGCCCTCTTGCCGGCAGGTCCGATGCCCAGCCGGTCCACCAGCAGCCCGCTCAGGGTCTGCCCGGTCACGGCGGCGACGGTAAACAGTGCCACGCCCAGGATGCCCACGGTGAAGGACTGGGCGAAGACAAATAGGGCACCGATGCCGCCGGCCAGCACGTAAACGGGCGGGAAAGCCCGGGTCCGGACCGCCGGCAGGATCCTGGCCAGACCGGCGCGGCCGCTGGGCAGGATCAGGGAGATCAGGATCATCACCACCAGGCCGGCGCTGAAACCCACCACGGCCGCGGCGATGCCGTCGTTGAGCCGGACGCCGAGGGCCCCGTTGATCCGGCCCTGGACGGGAATGGCCAGTCCCGCGCCGACGGCCAGCGGGAGCCCCGCGAAGCGCGGCAGCCGTGGGGTGTGGGTCATTGGATTCACCTTACGTCAGGCATTATTGCTTGTATGAGCAACCAGGACATTCAAGAGATCCCCATCCGCGACAGCATGATCCGCCTTGGCCAGCTCCTGAAGCTCGCCAGCCTGGTGGAGGACGGCGTGGAAGCCGCTGAGCTGATCAAGAACGGACTCGTCAAGGTCAACGGCGAGATCGAGGACCGCCGCGGACGCCAGCTGCACAACGGCGACACCGTCACCGCCAACGGGCAGACCGTGCAGGTTGTGGCCCCCGAAGCCTGATTTAGCAGGCCTGGCTCAGCCTCAGTCGGCCAGGACAGGGTAAGCGGCCGGCGGCACTGTGCCGCCGGCCGCCGTCGTACGTTTATTTGTTCAGCACCTCGTGCGTCAGGAACTCGGAGACGTGCCCGATTTCCTGCTGGTTGATGCCGTGCCACATGCCCGTGTAGAGGACCTTGGTGAGCTTGACGTGCCCGCGCACCCAGCCCATGGTGTAGTCGATCTTGTCGGGGGTGATCACGGGGTCCTGCTGGTCCCGGCCCCAGAAGAGCGGCACTGTGCCGTCCAGCTCGCCGTCCTTGAAGGATGGGTCCCCGTCCGCGTTGACCACAAAACCGGAAAGCCCGACGACGGCGGCATAGTCAGCGGGGCGCTGCCGGAGCAGCGTGGTGGCCATCGCCATTCCCATGGAAAAGCCGAGCAGCGTCACCGACGGGTGGTCGGCTTTGACGTTGTCAATCCAGTCCTGCACGTAACCGGCGCCAGCTTTGACGGCGTCGAGCGTGTATTCGATGGAGGCCGTCAGGGGGAACCACATAAACCCGGGGCCCGTAGCCAGGGGCGCCCGGAGCGAAGCAACAACAAAGTCCTCGGGAAGCATATCCGCCAGGCTCAGCAGGTCCTGTTCGTTGGCGCCGTAGCCGTGAAGCAGCACCAGCAGCGGCTTTCCGGTGCGCTGGTCCTCCGGCCGGGACCACAGAACAACGGGGGCGGGAAATACTTGGGCGTCAGTCATGGTTTCCATTCTTACAGTTACCCGGCGGTAACTACCTACGGTGGCGTAGCTTGTGAGCAAGGAGGCAGGATAGGACCGTGAATGAAGCAAAAGCCATGCAGAGCCCGCCCAGGGCCACGGAAGCCCACCCCTGGAGCCGCTATGTGGCGATGGGAGATTCGTTCACCGAGGGCATCGGCGACCCGGACCCCACAAGCCCCGGCGGCTTCCGCGGCTGGGCGGACCGGGTGGCCGAGGAACTGGGCAGGGGCCAGGCGGACTTCGCCTATGCCAACCTGGCCGTCCGCGGCCGGCTGCTGCAGCAGATCGTGGACCAGCAGCTCGCTCCGTGCCTGGCGCTTAAGCCGGACCTGATAACCCTTTCCGCCGGCGGCAACGATCTCATCAGGCCGGGCGGCGACCCCGACGCCCTCGCCGAAAAACTTGATTCAGTGGTCCAGATCCTGGCCATGGGCGGCGCCACGGTGGTGCTGTTCAACGGTCCGGATACCGGATCCTCGGTCCTGGGACGGATCCGCAGCAAGGTGGCCATCTACAACGAGAACCTCCGCACAGTGGCCGCCCGCCATGACGCCATCATCGCCGACATGTGGTCGCTCAAGCAGCTGAACGATCCGCAGATGTGGGACGAGGACCGCCTGCATTTTTCGCCGCTGGGACACCACACCATCGCCGCCATGGTGCTGGAATCGCTCAACGTGGACCACACGCTCGAGCCTCTCCGGCCCAAGCCCCTGCCCGCCCGCACGTGGCGGACAGCCCGTTCCGAGGACCTGGTGTGGGCCCGAGAGTACTTTGTCCCGTGGGTGGTGCGGCGGCTGCGCCACCGCTCCTCCGGCGACGGAATCACCGCAAAACGCCCGACGCCGGGCCCTGTGTTCGGCCCGGGCGTTCCGTTGGGTTCCGGCGAGGGGCCGCTGGGCACCACCGACGCCCGGCGCTAGCGGCGGCCCCGGCGTGAGCGGCGGCACGGCGTGACCCAGGGACGGCTCCCCCGGACAGGCATGGATCCGGATGAGGTGGTGCGGCGCCGGCTTCACGCCCAACGGCTGCGGGGGCCCGGCCTGAACGCCGCGGAGGACGCCGTCCGGCACCTGCTGGCTGTCCAGGCGCAGGAGTTTCCGTACGCCCGCTGGAGCCTGGCGCAACGGACCAACGGACTTAGAGCTGCCGGCGGGGCGCCGTCGCATCGTGTCGCTGCCGAGGCTGCGGTGGCCACAGCCTCGGAGGTTGAGCAGGCGGTGTCCGACGGGCGTATCCTGCGCACCCATATCCTGCGGCCCACCTGGCATTTTGTGCACCGCGAGGATCTTCGCTGGCTGACGGCATTGTCCGCGCCGCGGCTTCACCAGGGCAACGCGGGCATGTACCGGCAGACCGGGATTGATGCCGCCGCCGCTGGCCGGAGCGGGCAGGTCCTGGCCGAAGCCGTCCGGGGCGGGCCACACCTGACCCGCGAACAGCTGGCCGCGCGGCTGCAGGACGAAGGGTTCGCGGCCACCGGCTTCGGGCTGGCCTACCTGATCATGCACGCCGAGATCAGCGGGATCCTGACCAGCGGGTCGCCGGTGCGCAGCCGGGGCGGGGCCCTGAAGCAGACCTACGCCCTTTTTGACGAGCGTGTACCTGCCGGCCCGGCCGTGCCGCCCACCCGGGCCGAAGCGCTCAGCGAGCTCGTCCGGCGCTACTTCACCAGCCGCGGGCCGGCCACGGTCAAGGATTGCGCCGATTGGTCCGGGCTCACCATGGCCGACGTGCGGCTGGGCCTTCAACAGTCCCTGGCGGCTGCTCCCGAAACGCTGGCAACGTCGGCGATTGACGGCGTCGATCATTATTTCGACGCCGGCGCGGAGGCCGGTTCGGAGGCCGGCAATACCGCGGCCGGACCGCGGATCGATCTGATCCAGTGCTACGACGAATACGTGATGGGCTATTCCGCAACGCGGCACTATCTGGGCGGCAGCGCTCCGGTGTTCCCGGTCGCCGGGGATCCGATGCATGTGGTGCTGCTGGACGGGCGGATGGCCGGCTGCTGGCGGCACACCATGTTCTCCGGCCGCTGTGAGCTGGATATCCGGCTGTCCGCTGCCGCGGACCGGGCCACGGAAGATGCCGTGCAGGACGCCGTGGACCGGTACGGGGCCTTCCTGGGGATCCCGGCCGCGCGTGTGGGCTCCGGGGTTAAGCTGGAAGGACACATATGAGAGGCGCTACACCGTGAACAGCTTGTTTTTCTGGATCATCATTCTGTCGTTCGTGATACCGATGGCGATGCGGATGTACCGGAAATCCGTGAACAAACGGAACCAGGAGCAGAGCTTTTCCGGGCGCTACCCCGAGCAGTTTCCAGGCGGCGGGCAGTACCCGGGCAGCGATCAGTACCCGGGCCCGCAGAACAAGCAGCCCCGTGACGGCTACACGCAGCAGGATTACATGAGTGGCGGCTTCCGGCAGATCATGAGCCCGCAGCCCCTGCCGCCTAGCCAGCCATTGCCGCCCATGCAGCCGATTCCTTCTGCGGATCAGCAGTTCCCGCCGTACGGTCAGCCGCAACCCAACGGCCAGCCGGTGCCGGAGCAGCGCGCGGAAGCACCGCAGCAGCCTGCCGCCCCCGCTATTCCCCTGCCGCCGTCGGGCCCGCAGGGATACCGTGCCCGGAAACTGGCCGAACTCGACCAGCAGTACAGCAACGGCGAGCTGGCCATGGAGGACTACATGAAGCGCCGCTCCGACATCATGAACGGCTGATCGCTTAGTCAGCGCGAGAGGACACTTGAGGCCCCTGATTCCAGGGGCCCTCAAGTGTCCTCTCGCGTTTAAGAGCAGGGGCTCAAGTGTCCGTTCGGGCTTAGACGAGGAAGGTCTTCCGGAGTTGGACGCCGAGCTGGCCGATCTCGGTCAGGAAGCCGTCGTGGCCGATCGGGGCCTCAATAACGTGCACGTCCACGTCGCCCGGGAGCGCGTCAGCCAGCTCACGGGACTGGGACGGGAAGTACAGCCGGTCGCTGTCCACGGCAGCCACGAAGAACCTGGCGGTGGCACGGCCCAAGGCTTCGTTCAGCGAGCCCCGCCCGCGGCAGACGTCGTGGCTCATCAGGGCGTCGGTGATGGCGATGTAGCTGTTGGCATCAAAGCGCCGCACCAGCTTTTTGCCCTGGTGGTCCAGGTAGCTTTCCACCTGGTAGCGGCCCCGCTCCCCCAGCGCTGCCGCCTGGAACGGCGACTCCGGGTGCTGGGCCGACCGTCCGAAGCGGCCATGGAATTCCTCGGCGGAGCGGTAGGTGATGTGGGCGATGCGCCGTGCCAGGGCCAGGCCGTCCTCCGGCAGCGGACCGCCGTAGTAGTCGCCGTCGTTAAAATTGCTGTCCTGGCGGATGGCGAGCGTCTGCGCCTGGGCGAACGCGATCTGTTCGGCCGTGCTGGCGGCACCGATCGAGATAACGGCGCACCGCTGAACCCGTTCCGGGTAGGTGACCGCCCATTCCAGGGCCCGCGCGCCGCCCATGGAACCGCCCAGCACGGCGTACCAGCTCGGGATGCCCAGCTGGTCAGCCAGCCTGGCCTCGGCCGCCGTGGTGTCCCGCAGCGTTACCAACGGAAAGCGGGACCCCCACGGCTTGCCGTCCGGTGCAACCGAGGACGGCCCTGTGGAGCCGTAGCAGCCGCCCACGATGTTGATGGAGACCACAAAGAACCGGTCCGTGTCCACCGGCGCACCGGGCCCGGCCAGCTGTTCCCACCAGCCGGGCTCGTCACTGTCGCCGCGGGTCACGTGTGTGCTTCCGGTCAGGGCGTGCTCAATCAGGACGGCGTTGGAGCCGTCCGCGTTGAGGGTTCCCCACGTTTCATAGCCGAGGGTGACTTCCGGGAGGTAGCCGCCGGCTTCGAGCTCGAGTCCGCCGATGCTGGCGTAACGGACCACCCCGTTTCCGGGTGCTGCAGTACGGGAAATCGTAATCGTCATGGAAGGACCTTTTCTATGCGCTTGCCCACCGTCAATTGACCGGCAGGCCAGGTCCTCACCCGGGGCACCCCACCGCAAAAGAGGGTTGCCGGCCAGCAAGCCGGGGCTGTCGCTGGCACTCATGACCTGCTTCGAGTGTACGAACAGCCCCGGTCTATTGCTAAGCGTGTGACTGGTTATGACTTCGCGGGAGCCCTACTGCGGCTGGCCGGCCGCGTCCTTGCCAGGGTCCGCCGCGCCCTTGGCCGCCCGGAAATGTCCACTCGTGACGCATCAGGATTCCGGTAAGGCTACCCTTAGCTGAGAGCCGGATCACAAAGTGCCAAGATGATGGCATGCGCATGGATCACGTCTCTTACGCCTGTGAACAAGATGGCCTCGTTGCCACCACCGAACGTATTTCGTCCGCCCTCGGCGTTGAAGCCGTGAAGGGCGGGGTGCACCCCCGGTTTGGAACCCGGAACATGATTATTCCCCTCGCCGGCCACAAATACCTGGAAGTTGTGGAGGTCCTGAACCACCCTGCATCGGACAAGGCTCCCTTCGGGCAGGCTGTCCGGGCACGGTCCGAAGCCGGCGGCGGCTGGATGGGCTGGTGCGTCGAAGTGGACGACCTCGCTCCGTTCGAAGACCGCCTGGGCCGTGCCGCCGTCAACGGCAACCGCAAGTTCCCGGACGGCCGCGAGCTGGTCTGGAAGCAGATCGGCATCCTGGGCCTGATCGCGGACCCGCAGGTCCCGTACATGCTCAAGTGGGAGGGCGACCCCGCCCTGCACCCGTCCAACGCCTATGAGAGCAACGTCAAGATGAGCTGCCTGACCATAGCCGGTTCCGCCGAACGCGTGACGGAATGGCTGGGCGAACCCGTCGAGAAGCCGCTGGAGGATGTGGCCGTTGACTGGGTGGCTCCGCATGGAACCCCGGGCATCCTGTCCGTAACCTTCGAAACCGCTACCGGAGCAGTCACCATCTGATTGCACGTTCAATAGCTTCGGCCGCCATCAGCGGGTGCCAATGATGCCACCCACCGATGGCGGCCGAATCCCTTTAAGCCGGACCTGCATCAGTGCACGCGCGCCGCGCGGGCACGGCAGCTGTCCTACCCCAGGCCTACCGCCCGGCCAAAGAGGCTGAAGCCGACGAAAGCCACGATGTCCAGCAGCGCATGCGCGATGACCAGCGGCATAATCCGCTTGGTTTTCGTGTAGAGCCAGGCGAAGACCACACCCATCACTGCGTTGCCGATAAACGGCCCGAAGCCTTGGTATAGGTGGTAGCTGCCGCGGAGCATCGAGCTAATGAAGATGGCCAGGGGCATGCTCCAGCCGAACTTGCCGAAGCGGTCCAGGAGGTAGCCCACCACGATCACTTCTTCCACCACGGCGTGCCGCAGCGCGGACAGGATCAGGACGGGAACTGTCCACCAGTACGAGTCGAGTGCGCTGGGGATGATGGCGGTGGTGATCCCCAGGGCACGTCCCGCTGCGTAGAGGCCCAGCGAAGGAATTCCGATCAGCGCCGCGAGGCCAAAGCCCTGCAGCAGGTCACGGCCCGGCCGGGCGAAGTTGAACCCCAGCTTCCGGAAGGCGGACCCGCCCTGGGCGCTCAAGCCGGAACCGGATTGCCGCTGGTCCGTGAGGAAGTAGATGACCAGCAGCACGGGCACGAGGGCGAAAATGATGTCCAGCAGCTGGTAGGTGAGGTCGAAGTATTCGCGGGGGCTCTGTGACCGGTTCAGCGTGGACGTGCCTTCGGCCAGCGGGGCCCGAGTCATCTTGTCCAGCAGCTGCACCACCGAGTAGACGGCGGACTGCCCCAGGGAAAGGCCCAGCACAATCCAGACTTCAATCCGCAGCCGACGGCGGGAGGGAACCAACATGGTTCCATCTTGCCTGTAGTTTCTGGTTCTTCGCTGATTGGGAGGGTGGCCAGCTCGCCGGGGCTGACCAAAGTGAGAGAGCGTCAGCCAAAAACCCACCGAAAGTGAGAGAGCGTCCGCCAAAAACCCACCAAAAGTGAGAGAGCGTCCATGCGGCGGGACCTATGCTTGGGGCTTATGAGCGCGCCTGGGAAAATCTTCATGATCCGGCACGGCCAGTCCGCGGCAAATGTCGATACGTCCATCTACAACAGGGTCCCGGACTACCGGATTCCGTTGACTCCCCTGGGCCTGGCGCAGGCCACGGCGGCCGGGGAACGGATCCGCCGCGAGCTGGACGGCCGGCAGGTCTGCGTTTATGTGTCGCCGTACCTGCGGGCGCACCAGACCCTGGAGGCGCTCAACCTCGGCAATCTCACGGAGCGGGTGATCGAAGAGCCGCGGCTCCGCGAGCAGGACTGGGCCAATTTCCAGATCACCGGCGACATCGAGGACCAGAAGGAACTCCGCAACGCCTACGGCCATTTCTTCTACCGGTTCCGGGAGGGCGAATCCGGCTCCGACGTCTACGACCGGATCTCATCCTTTATGGAGACGCTGTACCGGCACTGGTCCAAACCGGACTACGCCCCCAACACCCTGCTGGTGACCCACGGGCTCACCATGCGCCTGTTCTGCATGCGCTGGTTCCACTGGTCGGTGGAATATTTCGAATCGCTCAACAACCCGGACAATGCCGCGGTGCGGACCCTCCTGCGCACCGACCTGGGCAAGTACGAACTCGATATTCCGTTCAGCCAGTGGGTGGACCGCCGGGTGGACGAGACCGTCCTGGATGCGCCGCCGGTGATCTTCTAGGCGTTGTTGCAGGTCCCTTAGTGCGGGGCCACGATCACTTCGGTGCCATTGGCTTCGAATGCGGCCTTGTCCTCGGCGGAGATCCCGGAGTCAGTGATCAGGCGGGTGAACGCGTAACCGTCCATGGTGGCGAAGGCTCTGACGCCCACCTTGGAGGAGTCGGCCAGCACGTACGAGATCCGGGCCCGGCTGGCCAGCAGGGCATTCACGGAGGCTTCGCCCTCCCCAGTGTTGGTGGGACCGACCTCGGGGTCGATGCCGTTCACGCCGATGAAGGCGATGTCCATGACCACCTTCTGCATGATGATGTCGGTGTACGGGCCCACGAGTTCGTACGAGCGGGGGTTCAGGATGCCGCCGGTCACCATGACTTTGATGTTGGGTCGGACCGCCAACTGCGCAGCGATGTTGATGGCGTTGGTGACCACCGTCAGGGTGGACTGGTGGCCGGGAGCGTTGAGGTCCTCGCGCGTGGCCAGGATTTGAGCCAGGGCCGTGCTGGTGGTGCCGCCGCAGAGACCGATCACAGCGCCGGGAAAAATCAGCGCCGAGGCGGCCTGGGCGATCTGCTCCTTGGCTTCGGCGTGGTCGTCACGGTTGTACCGCCCGGGGAGGTCGTAGGCCAGGGCGCCGGTGGTGGCCCCGCCCCGGGTGCGGGTCAGCAGCCGCCGCTTGGCCAGGCTGTCCAGGTCCCGCCGTGCCGTGGCCGGCGAGACCGCGAGCTGGGAGACAATCTCCTCCACCTCCACCTGGCCGGTCTTGGCGAGAATGTCCAGGATGGCCGTCAGGCGGTCAGTGCGGGTCATGGGGGCCTCTCAGCGATCAAACAGTCACCAATATATGACGTTATCTGATCATAACAGGCACAAATGATCACCTCGCAATCACTAAGTGCGACCGTACTTAGCGTGCCCGTACACCGGCCCGCCACACGGCGTACGTGAGCGGCATGCCCGGGCGGTAAGCGAGATGCGTTGCTGAGGGGGCGTTCAGCATGTGCAGGTCCGCACGATGCCCGACGGCGAGCGAACCCACCGCCCGGACGCCGTCGGCGTCGTGCCCTGCCTCCCGGTGCAGCGCCAGCGCGCCGCCATACGTTGCGGCGCGCACCGCTTCATGGACGCTCAGGCGCATCTGCAGCACGGCCGTCGCCACGTTGAACGCCATGGAACTGGTGTACGAGGTGCCCGGGTTGCAATTGGAGGCGAGCGCCACCTGCACGCCGGCGTCCAGCAGTTCACGCCCCGGGGCCAGCGGCTGCCGGGTGGAGAGATCGCACGCGGGGAGGCAAGTTGCCACGGTGCCGCGGGAACCACTGCCCGTGTCCGGACTCCAGCCGGACCAGCTTTCCGCCAGCACCGCCACATCACGGGACGACAGGTAGTTCACGTGGTCCACGCTGGCTGCCCCGAGTTCCACCGCCAGCTGCACGCCCGGACCCTCGCCGAGCTGGTTCCCGTGGACGCGTATCCCCAGTCCGGCGGCCCGGCACGCCTCCAGCACACGGCGGGACTGCTCCGCCGTGAAGGCGCCTTCCTCGCAGAAGACGTCCGCCCACCGGACGTACGGCCGGACGGCGTCAAGCATGGGCCCGCAGACGAGATCGGTGTAGGCATCCGCATCGGTGCCCAAGGGGACAAGGTGGGCACCCAGGTAGGTGACTTCGTCTACGACAGTGGAGGCGATCCGGGCACTCCGGGCCTCGTGCTCAATATCCAGCCCGTAGCCCGTCTTGGTTTCCAGGTAGGTGGTGCCCTGCGATACAGCCTCGGACACACGCGCCATCGCCAGCCGGGTGAGGTCGAAATCGGACGCGCGGCGGGTGGCATCCATGGTGACGGCGATGCCCCCGGCCGAATACGACTCCCCCGCCATCCGCGCTTCGAACTCCGCCGTGCGGTCGCCGGCGAAGACCAGGTGTGTGTGCGAATCCACCCAGCCCGGCAACACGGCCCGGCCGCCGGCGTCCACGGCGTCGTCGGCCGCCGGCGCATCCTCGGCGGAACCGAGCCAGGCGATCCGTTCGCCCTCGATCACCACGGCGGCATTCTTAAGGACACGGTGTTCCAGGTCCTGGGTCATCAGCTCGGCGATGTTGGTGATCAGGGTGCTCATGGGTTCCATTGTTCAGCGCCGGACGGACCACCGCGTGGCGGCCAGCGCCTCCGCTGTCCGGGATGCCGGATCGTGGGCCGCAGCGGCCGCCCGGTGCCCGGCGCCCTGTCCGGCCAGAATCTGTCCGGCGGCGAGCTCCGCCATGGCCGATGACGTCTGGAAACCGTAGCCGCCCTGACCGGCGAGCCAGTAGAACCCGGGTGCCTCGGCATCGAAACCGGCTACCGGGACGCCGTCGGCCGCCTCGGTCCGGAGCCCCGTCCATGCGCTCCGAATTCCGCGGATTCCCAGCGTGGTCAGCTGGTTGAGCTTCACGATCAGCCGCTCGATATCGCCGGGCCGCGGCCTGGCATCCTCCGGTCCGCTGGGCACCGTTTCCGACGGCGAGATCAGCACGTCGGTGCCGTCGCGGCGGAAGTAGAACGAGTTGTCCGCTGCCGCCACCATGGGGCTGTGCCCGGGCAGTGGATGTTCGACGTCGACAATAGCCGCAGTGCGCCGGTACGGCTGCAGCCCGAGCTTCTCCACGCCGCTGATCACCGCGAGTTCATCGGCCCAGGCGCCGGCCGCGTTGACCAACACACCCGCCTCGAACGCCTCCTGGCCGGCACCGATCTCCCAGCCCGAGCCCAGCCGCTGGGCCGAATGCACGCGTGCTCCGGTGATGATGTCGGCGCCGGCGGCCTCCGCCCGCAGGCGGTGGTCGGCCAGCAAAAGGGGCGCGTTGCAGCCGAAAGATCCGGTGTCCAGGCCTGCGGCGGAGAAAGACCCGGGCACCAGCGCAGGGCACAGCTCCAGCGCTTCTGCCATGGGGATGAGGCGCATGTGGCCGCTGGCCTCGGCACGGACGGATTCCTCCGTGCCGATGAGCATAAAGCTCCGCGGCGTCAGGACAGGTTCGGGCAGTTGCGCGTCCCGGGCCGCCATCAGCCCCAAGGTCCGGACCGTGAGCTCCCGCACCACGTCCGGGCCGTAGCTCGGAATCAGGTTCCGGGCGGAGCGGGAGGACGTGTGGTACGCCAGCTCCTGCTCCGCCTCCACCAGCGCCACGCTGCAGCTGCCCGCGAGCGTGGACGCCAGGGACAGGCCGGCGATGCCGCCACCCACAATCAGGACGTCGTAGTGTGCTGCCATGGCTCCATCCTTGCAGAGTTGCCGTGCGGCCGCGCCGGTCCTGCTCTGTAAGGTTTAACCCGGCTGGGTTAACCCCCTACTGCGGCACGGCTGGCGACGAACGCACGCACGCACGCTTCGACGTCGTCCGCTGAGTGCGACGCTGAAAGCTGCACGCGGATCCGGGCGGCGCCGCGCGGGACCACCGGGAAACTGAAGGCGGTGACGAAGACGCCGTGCTGGAGCATCTGGTCCGCCACCTTGGCGGCCATTACGGCGTCCCCGAACATCACGGGGACAATCGCGTGTTCGCCGTCGAGGAGTTCAAAACCTTCTTCGGTCATCCGGCGGCGGAACAGCCGGGCGTTCTCGAAGAGCCGGGTCCGCAGGTCACCGGAATTCTCCACCAGGTCAAGGGCCTTGATGGTGGCGGCGACGATCGCGGGGGCCAGGGAATTGGAGAACAGGTACGGGCGCGCTTTCTGGCGGAGCATGGCCACCACTTCACCGCGGCCGGACACGTAACCGCCGGACGCGCCGCCCAGGGCCTTGCCGAACGTTCCGGTGTAGATGTCCACGCACTGGGACACGCCTGCGTGCTCGGGGGTTCCGGCACCGGTGGCACCCATAAAGCCGACGGCGTGGGAATCGTCCACCATCACCAGGGCGTCGTGCTTCTCGGCGAGGTCGCAGATGGCCTCCAGCGGTGCCAGGTAGCCGTCCATGGAGAATACGCCGTCGGTGACGATGATCTTGCGCCGCGCATCCTTCGCTTCAACGAGCTTGGCCTCGAGGTCCGCCATGTCCTGGTTGGCGTAGCGGAACCGCTGGGCCTTGCAGAGCCGGATGCCGTCGATGATGGAGGCATGGTTGAGGGCATCGGAGATGATGGCGTCCTCGGGGCCGAAGAGGGATTCGAAGACGCCGCCGTTGGCATCGAAGCAGCTGGAGAACAGGATGGTGTCCTCCGTGCCGAGGAATCTGGAGACCCTGGCTTCCAGTTCCAGGTGAAGATCCTGGGTGCCGCAGATGAAGCGGACGCTGGCCATGCCGAAGCCCCGTGAGTCCATGGCCTCTTTGGCCGCGGCGATGATGTCCGGGTGGTCCGCGAGGCCCAGGTAGTTGTTGGCGCAGAAGTTCAGGACGGTGGCTCCGGGCTGGCCGATCTGCCCTGCCGTGATGTGGCTGGACTGCGGGGAGTTGATGCTGCGTTCGGTTTTGAAGAGCCCGGCGGTACGGATGTCGTCCAGCTCAGCCTGCAGCTGGTCCTTGATGGAGGTGTACATGGTGCTCCTTAGAGTTCGGTCCAGTCGAGGACAACTTTTCCGCCGACGCCGGCGCGGGCGGTGGCGAAGCCTTTTTCCCATTCTGCGGCGGGCAGCTTGTCCGTCACTACCGCTGAGATGCCGGCGTGCAGCACGGGGTTGGAGGAGAGCATGGCGCTCATGGCGTACCACGTCTCATACATTTCCCGGCCGTAGATGCCCTTCAGCGTCAGCATGTGCGTGACCACTTTGCCCCAGTCGATGGTGATGTCCTGGCTGGGCAGGCCGAGCATGGCAATGCGGCCGCCGTGGTTCATGTTGTTGATCATCTCAGGCAGGGCGGTGGGGTGGCCGGACATTTCCATGCCGATGTCGAAGCCTTCGCGCATGCCGAGTTCACGCTGGGCATCCTTGACGCTCGTGGTGGAGACATCGATGGTGAGGTCCACGCCGAGCTGGCGTGCAAGCTCAAGCCGTGGCTGGGAGACATCGGTGATGGCGATCTTGCGCGCCCCGGCGTGGCGGGCCACGGCGATGGCCATCAGGCCGATGGGTCCTGCCCCGGTGATGAGCACGTCCTCGCCCACCAGCGGGAAGCTGAGGGCGGTGTGCACGGCGTTGCCGAACGGATCGAAAATCGCGCCGAGTTCCGGTGTGATGGAGGGGTCATGGTGAACCCAGACGTTGGTCTCGGGGATGACCACGTACTCGGCGAAGGCGCCGTCCCGCTGCACACCGACGCTGACGGTGTGGATGCACATGTGGCGGCGGCCTGCGCGGCAGTTCCGACAGATCCCGCAGACCACGTGGCCTTCGCCGGATACGCGGTCCCCCACTTTGACGTCGCGGACGCCGTCGCCGATTTCCACTACTTCACCGTAGAACTCATGGCCGGCGATGAGGGGTGCCTCGATCATGCCCTGCGCCCAGGCGTCCCAGGACTGGATGTGCAGGTCCGTGCCGCAGATCCCGGTGGTCATGACCCGGATCTTGACGTCTCTGGGGCCGGCCTCGGGCTCGGGCCGGTCAACCAGCTCGAACCCGGCGTGTGCACCGGACTTGTAGAGTGCCTTCATTGGCTTCCTGACTGTTGGCAGCGACCCGCGGCCTGCGGGTATGGTCTCCCTTCATTAGAGCCATTTCGAAGCATTAGCACAAGCAGAATTCTCTCAATCGACGATGAAGTGTTCACTAATGCATAGACTGGGCGGATGGAAATTCACCAGCTGGAAATCCTCCGCGAACTCGGAGCCCTGGGCAGCGTGAAAGCGGTGGCGGAGACGCTGATGGTCACGCCCTCCGCGGTGTCCCAGCAACTGGCACTGCTGCAGCGCAATGTTGAGGTTCCGCTGACCCGGAAGGAGGGCCGCAACCTGGTGCTGACCGAGGCCGGGCAGGTTCTCGCCGACGCCGGTGCCGCCGTCGTCAGTGCCATGGCGGACGCCCGGACAGCCATCGGCGCCTATCACGGCTCGCCGGTTGGCACCGTGACCATCAGCGGCTTCCACAGCGCGGGGCAGGCGCTGTTCGCACCGCTTGCGCGCATGCTGGACGCGCCCGGCCAGCCGCGGATCCAGCTCTCTGACGAGGACGTGGCGCAGCAGGACTTCCCGGCGCTGACGGCGCGGTACGACCTGGTGCTGGCGCACCGGATGGACCACAGCCCGCGCTGGCCGGAGGAGCGTGTTGCGGTGATTCCGCTGGCGCACGAACCGCTGGATGTTGCGTTGCCGGCGGACCATCGCTTGGCCCGCCAGGGCACTCTCACCGCGGCCGACGTCGTGGGCGAACCTTGGGTGACCAGCCACACCGGATACTCCCCCGCCGACGTCCTGTCCGCCGTCGCGGCCGTTTCCAGCAAGGAACTGAACATCGTCCACCGGATCAACGACTACTCCACCGTGGCCGCGCTGGTGGCGGCGGGCGGTGTGGTGGGCCTGCTGCCGCGGCATACGGCGCGGCCCGTGCTCAACCCGGGCATTGTGCTGCGGCCGCTGGAGGGCATCAGCACCCGGCGGCGGATCGACATCCTGGCCCGGCCGGAGAACCTGAAGCGCCGCTCGGTGATGATTGTGTGCGAGGCGCTGCAGGCGATCATGACCGGGCTGGTGGAGCAGGGCTAACCCAGCTGGGTAGCACTAACTGTCGTTTTCAGGGCTCAGAACGACAGTTGGCGCTACTTACTTGGGGGAAGCCGCTTGGCGTGGCCGAGGCCCTTGCCCAGCCCGTGGCCGTGCCCCTTGCCCATTCCTTTTCCGAGGCCCAGGCCCGGACCCGTGCCGGCGCCCTCCACGATCTGCCGGGCGGTGGCGTTGTCACCGTTCTTCACGCCGGAGACCCTGACGGCCTCACCCGTGGCGATTTCCGCGATGGTGACCTCTGACCGCTTCAGCCGTTTGCCGTCGTCGCCCGTTGCCGGCGAACCGTCCGCGGCCGGGGCAGGGAACTTGATGATCCTGGTCTCCGCGTTGACGGCGTAGGTCTGGGTGAAACCGTCCTCGCTCTTGACGGTGAGCGAGGTTTCGCTGACGGCCTCCACGGTGCCCTGCTGGGTCAGCAAGGTTTCGAACGTCCCGTCCGCCTTCTTCACCACGCTTTCACTGTGCAGGTGCTGCGGGCGCTGGGCCTTGGCCGGCTTCTCCTGGCCCTTAGCCTTGTCCGATTTCCCCGGCGCGGAGGCCGACGGCGACGGCGACGGCGTATCTGTGGCGGACCAGGCGATGGCGACACCCGTACCGGTCAGCGCCAGCGCTATGACGCCAGCCAGCAAAGCCTTGCGGAATCTCAACGGTTCTTGGACCGACATGGCCATTCCTCCCACAGCACGGGCAGGGCTCCGGCGCCCTGGATCTTCAGTCTAGAACCGGCAGGCCCCGCTGAATACGCGTACTTTGCGGGCGGGAAGTGAGTACTTAAAGCCAAACTGGGTCGCAGTAGCTGCGACCCAGTTGGGTTTAAACAGGTAGCTTGCCCTGTGGCTCAGCCCTCAACTCCAAGCTTCGCAAGGATCAGCTCCTTGACGCGGCCGGCGTCGGCCTGCCCGCGGGTGGCCTTCATAACGCCGCCGACGATCGCGCCGATCGCCTGGAGTTTGCCGGCGCGGATCTTGTCCGCGACGTCGGGCTGCGCGGCGAGCGCGGCGTCGATGGCTTCCAGGAGGGGTCCGTCGTCGGAAACGACAGCGAGGCCGCGCTTCTCCACGATCTCCGCCGGGGTGCCTTCACCGGCGAGCACGCCGTCCAGGACTTCGGTGGCCATCTTGTTGTTGATCTTGCCGTCCTCGACCATCCGGTTCAGCTCCACGATGGTGGCAGGCTGGACGCCCAGCTGGCCGGGATCGACGTCGGCGTTCTTGGCACGGCCAACGATCTCGCCCATCCACCACTTACGGGCGACAGAGGCAGAAGCTCCTGCGGCGATGGTTTCCTCGATCTCATCCATAACGCCGGCGTTGACAACGTCGCGGAACTCCAAGTCCGAGTAGCCCCAGTCCGACTGCAGCCGCTTGCGGCGGGCCGCGGGCGGCTCGGGCAGGGTGGCGCGGAGCTCCTCCACCCATTCGCGGGACGCAACGATCGGAACCAGGTCGGGCTCCGGGAAGTAGCGGTAGTCATCGGCGTCCGACTTGGGCCGGCCCGAGGTGGTGGTGCGCGTGTCCTCGTGCCAGTGGCGGGTTTCCTGGATGATCGGGTTGCCGGCATCCAGGACGGCTGCGTGCCGCTGGATCTCGTAGCGGACGGCGTGTTCGACGGCGCGCAGCGAGTTGACGTTCTTCGTTTCGGAGCGGATGCCGAAGCGTTCGCGGCCGTGCGGGCGCAGCGAAACGTTCGCGTCGCAGCGCACGTTGCCGCGTTCCATCTTCGCGTCCGACACACCAAGGTTCTTGACAATCTCCCGGACGGCGGCCACGTAGGCCTTGGCCAGCTCCGGGGCTCGGGAACCCGCACCCTCGATGGGCTTGGTGACAATCTCCACCAGCGGAACGCCGGAACGGTTGTAGTCCACCAGCGAGAAGTCGGCACCCTGGATGCGGCCGGCGGCCCCGCCCATGTGCGTCAGCTTTCCGGCGTCCTCTTCCATGTGGGCGCGCTCGATCTCCACGCGGAATATGGTCCCGTCCGACAGTTCGATGTCCAGGTAGCCGTCGTACGCGATGGGGTCCTCGTACTGTGACGTCTGGAAGTTTTTGGGAGTGTCCGGATAGAAGTACTGCTTCCGGGCGAACGTGCAGGATTCAGCGATCTTGCAGTTCAGGGCAAGGCCGATCTTGATCGAGGACTCGATCGCGACCCTGTTCACTACCGGCAGCACACCGGGCATGCCCAGGTCCACCTCGTTGACGTTGGTGTTCGGCTCATCGCCGAAGACGTTGGGCGCGGAGGAGAACATCTTGGACTTGGTGTTGAGCTCCACGTGGACCTCAAAACCCAGGACGGGATCGTACTTCTCCATGGCCTCTTCGAAGCTCAGGGTTGCGTCCGTGCTCATTATTTTGCCTCCTTGGCGTCAACAAGGGTCTCAACCAACGGCGGGGCCTGGTCCAGGAGCGGGCCGCCCCACTGTGCCTCCAGGAGGGATTCCAGGACAGCACCCACCCGGTAGAGCCGGGCATCCTCGCGGGCCGGAGCCAGCAGCTGGATGCCGACGGGAAGGCCGTCCTCGTCCGCCAGGCCGCCGGGCAGGGTCAGCCCGGGCACGCCTGCCAGGTTGGCGGGGATGGTGGCGACGTCGTTGAGGTACATCGCCAGCGGGTCATTCAGTTTCTCCCCGAGCTTGAACGCCGTGGTGGGCGCCGTGGGCGAGATCAGGACGTCGGCCTGCGCGAACGCGGCCTCGAAGTCGCGCTGGACCAGGGTACGGACCTTCTGGGCCGACCCGTAGTACGCGTCGTAGTAACCGGCGCTCAGGGCATAGGTGCCCAGGATGATGCGGCGCTTGACTTCGGCACCGAAGCCGGCGGCGCGGGTGGCACCCATCACGCGTTCGATGGTCATGGGTCCGTCCTCGGGCAGGACGCGCAGGCCGTACCGTACGCCGTCGAACTTTGCCAGGTTGGAGGAGGCTTCGGACGGCATGATCAGGTAGTAGGCGCCGAGGGCGTACTGGAAGTTGGGGCAGGACACCTCGACGATTTCCGCACCGGCCTGCTTCAGCAGTTCCAGGGATTCGTTGAAGCGGTTCTCGACGCCGGCCTGGTAGCCCTCGCCGTGGAGTTCCTTGATGATGCCGATCCGCATGCCTTCGACGTTGCCCACGCGGGCAGCGGCGACGAGGTCCGCCAGGGGGTCGGGCAGGGACGTGGAGTCAAAGGGATCATGCCCGCCGATGACCTGGTGCAGCAGCGCCGAGTCCAGGACGGTGCGGGAAACCGGGCCGATCTGGTCCAGCGAGGAAGCCATCGCGATGGCCCCGTAGCGGGAAACACCGCCGTAGGTGGGCTTGACTCCCACGGTGCCGGTGACGGCGCCGGGCTGGCGGATGGACCCGCCGGTGTCCGTGCCGAGGGCCAGCGGGGCCTCAAAAGCAGCAACGGCCGCGGCCGAACCGCCGCCGGAACCGCCCGGAATCCGGTCCAGGTCCCACGGGTTGCGGGTGGGGCCGTACGCGGAGTGCTCGGTGGAGGAACCCATGGCGAATTCGTCCAAGTTGGTCTTGCCCAGGATGGGCATTTTGGCGGCGCGGAGGCGCTTGACCACCGTGGCGTCGTAGGGGCTGTGCCAGCCTTCGAGGATCTTGGAGCCTGCCGTGGTGGGCTGGCCGATGGTGACGATGAGGTCCTTGACCGCGATCGGCACGCCGGCGAGTACGTGGAGTTCCTCGGCCGCGGCGCCGCCGGCGGCGCGGATGGCGTCCACCTCGGCAGCGACGGCGAGCGCTTCCACAGTGTTGACGTGCAGGAACGCGTTCACGCCGCGTTCGCCGCCGTCGACAGCTGCGATCCGGTCCAGGTAAGCCTGCGTGACCTGGACGGAGGTGACCTCGCCCGCGGCCAGCATGCCGGCCAACTGCGCGGCGGACAGGCGGATGAGTTCGTTGGTGTCAGTCATTGGTTATGCCTCATCCAGGATTGCCGGGACCTTGAAACGGTTCTCATCGGAATCCGGAGCCCCCGAGAGTGCCTGCTCCGCGGTGAAAGTGTGGCCCACAACGTCCTCGCGGAACACGTTGGTCAGCGGGATCGGGTGGGAGGTTGCCGGGACGTCATCACCGGCGGCTTCACTCACGGACTTCACTGAATCAACGATGACGGCGAGTTCGCCGGCCATCCTGTCCAGCTCTTCAGCACTCATCTCGATGTGAGCGAGCTGCGCGAGGTGCGCAACATCGTCACGGTTGATCGCAGCCATGGATCTCCCCTGCAGGTTCGGATTGTTTTCCGAACCAGTCTAGTGGGGAAACGTCAGTGCCCGTCTGACGACCCCCAGCGGGCGTCAGACGGGCACCTCGGTGCCGTGGTCCCGGTCACGGGGACCGGCCACAGGCAGCTACAGACTAACCGATCCCGATGGCTCCCGTCAGCATTCCCACACCCAGCATGACGAGGGAAACCACCGCGGTGCGCCACAGGACCTTTTTGTGGTGGTCGCCCAGGTCCACCTTGGCCAGCGAAACCAGCAGCAGGATGGCCGGAACCAGCGGGCTCTGCAGGTGGAAAGGCTGGCCGGTGATGGAGGCACGCGCCATCTCCGCGGCGCTGATCCCGTAGTGTGCGGCGGTCTCACTGAGCACGGGCAGGACGCCGAAGTAGAAGGCGTCGTTGCTCATAAAGAAGGTCATGGGGATGCTGAGGACGCCGGTGATGACGGCCAGGAAAGGACCCATTTCAGTCGGGATGATCTGGACCAGCCACGCGGACATGGCCTCCACCATTCCGGTGCCGGTCAGGACACCGGTCAGGACTGCGGCCGCCATCACCATGCTCACCACGGCCACGATGGACGAGGAGTGGGCCACCAGCTGAGCGCCCTGTTCCTTGACGTTGGGGAAGTTCACTACAAGCGCGATGGCCGACCCGACCATAAAGACGAACGGCAGCGGGACGAGATCGGCCACGAGCATCACCATCACAGCGACCGTCAGGCCAAGGTTGAACCAGAACAGTTTCGGGCGGAGCGTGGAGCGGTTGGGGTCCAGGGCGGTATCGGCAAGACCGCCGTCCTGTTCTTCCACCAGCGTTTCGGTGCGTTCCAGGACAGCCACTGACGAACCTTCCGGAGAGTAGCCGCCGACGGCGGGACTTCCGGTTCCGGGGGAACGTGACCCACTGCGGCCGGTACCGGCGGAGGCAGCGGCGGTGCCGCCGTCGGAAGCGCCGCCGTCGAACTTTTCAGCAGTGTCCGGGACTCCCCAGATTTCCGGTGCAATGGCGCGGAGGCGGTTGCGTTCCTGCAGGCCCAGCAGCCAGGCGAAGCCGAAGACCACTACCAGGCCGGCGATGAGGGACGGGATCATCGGGACAAAAACGTCGTTGACGTCGAGGTGGAGCGCGGTGGCGGCGCGGGCCGTGGGACCGCCCCACGGCAGGATGTTCATGGTGCCGTTGGCCAGGCCGGCCACGCAGGTGAGGACAACGGGGCTCATCTTCAGGCGCAGGTAGACGGGCAGCATGGCCGCGGTGGTGAGGATGAAGGTGGTGGAGCCGTCGCCGTCCAGGGAGACCGCGGCCGCCAGGATCGCGGTGCCGAGCACCACCTTGGCAGGGTCATTGCCGAGCTTCCGGAGGATGAACTTCACCAGCGGATCGAACAGCCCGACGTCGATCATCAGGCCGAAGTAGATGATGGCGAACATCAGGAGGGCCGCCGTGGACGTCATGGACTTCATCGACTCCAGGACCATGTCCCCGATGCCCAGTCCGGCGCCTGCGAAGAGGCCAAAAACGGTGGGGACGATGATCAGCGCCAGTACTGGCGTCAACTTCTTCGTCATGATCAGCACCATGAATACCGCGATCATTGCGAATCCAAGTAATACCAGCACGGCCGGCTCCTTCTTGTGAACAACGCCACCGCAGTGTGACGCGTGCTACAGACATTAGGGTGGCGGAGGTCACGGCCGTGCCTTTGGCTCAATTGATTGGCATACTGCTTATTCGGAGCATTCTGCGCATTGTGCTCACGCCAATGCCTGAGGAAGGGAGAACCATGCCGCGTCCGCCACGCACCCCGCCCCTGCGGTTCTCCACGCAGACCCTCCTCCTTCAGCTGGGCGTGGTCCTGCTGGTGGTGCTGCTCAGCGCCGCTGTCCACGCCTGGCTGACCTACGACCGGGTGGGCCGCGAGGCGGAAAACCAGGCCCTGACGCTGGCCCGCGCCGTCGCCGCGGATCCTTCCGTGCAGGCTGACGTGCTAGCCATCAGCGCGGGCGCGGGCACTCCCCCGCCCGCCGTGCTCCGCGCCGGGCCGCTGATGGCAGCCGCCGAGGCGATCCGGACCCGTACCGGGGCACTGTTTGTGGTGATCACCGACGAAACCGGCCTGCGCCTGGCGCACCCGGACCCGGACCGGCTGGGCGAGAAGGTCAGCACCGATCCGTCCGAGGCCCTCGCCGGCCAGGAGGTCACTACCAGGAACACCGGGACACTGGGCCCGTCTGCCGGCGCCAAGGTTCCTGTTTACGCGCCCGGCACTGGCACGGTTGTGGGCGAGGTCAGCGTTGGGTACTCCATGGAGAGCGTGGGCCAAAGCGTTGCGCGCGACATCGGCCCGGTGGGGCTGACCGCCGCAGGTGCGCTGTTGGCGGGCGTGCTGGCCTCGTTCCTACTGCGGCGCCGGCTCCAGCGCCTGACGCTGGGCCTGGAGCCTGAGGAAATCAGCACGCTGGTGCACGACCAGGTGGCCGTTTTGCAGGGCGTGGACGACGGCGTCATCGGCGTTTCGGCCGACGGCAGGATCAGCGTGTTCAACGCAGCGGCGCAGCGCCTTCTGGAGCAGCCGGACCTTTCCGGGATGCCGTGGGCCGGCGCTCCTGTGCCCGAGCAGCTCAGGGCGTTGACCCGGCCGGACGCTGCGGAGGCGGACGCCATCGAGCTGGTAGCCGGCGGCAGTGTCCTGGTGGCCAGCGCGCGCAAGGCCCTGCATCGAAGCGAGGACCTGGGCTGGGTGGTGATGCTCCGGGACCGCACCGAACTCCAGCAGCTCACCCGGCAGCTCGACGCCGTGGGCACCATGTCCACGGCCCTGCGCGCCCAGCGCCACGAGTTCGCCAACCAGCTGCACACCATCGCCGGCCTCATGAGCATCGGGCAGCACCAACAGGCCCGCGAGTACCTGGCCGGGCTGGCCGCCACGGGGCCGCTGAAGTTCCCGGTGGACCAGGCGGAACTTTTGCAGGACCCCTACCTGCAGGCCTTTGTGGGCGCCAAGGGCGTGGAGGCCGACGAGCGCGGCGTGACGCTGCGGATCGGCCCCGAAACCCTGGTCCGCGGCCAGGTCACCGAGCCGCAGGACGTGACCACCGTACTGGGCAACCTGATCGACAACGCGGTGAACGCCGCCGTCGCGGGCTCCGCCCCGGACCGCTGGGTGGAGCTGGAGGTGCTGGATGAACCGCACGACGACGGCGGGACGCTGCACATCGTCGTCGCCGATTCCGGCGACGGGCTGGCCGCCGGAACGGACGCGGAAGCGGTCTTCGCCGAGGGATTTACGACGGCGGCTGGCCCAGTAGTGCCGGCTCCGGCGGCTGCCGGTGGACGGAGTGGCGGACGGAGTGGCGGGCAGGGGCTGGGCCTGGCCCTGGCCCGGAAGCTGGCCCGGCGCCGCGGCGGGGACGTCCGCTTGCTGGAGCCGGGGACACCGGGCGGACCCGGTGCCGTGTTTATGGCTTCCCTGCCACGCACAACGGCCGGGACCACCGCCGGGACACCTGCGGGGACCCAGGGTTTAGCTGGAAAGGACAATGATGCCTGAGGACTTCAGGGTGCTGATTGTGGACGACGATTTCCACGTGGCCAAGCTGCACGCAACGTATGTGGATTCGGTGGCGGGATTCCTGGCGCTGGCGCCGGTGGGGTCGGCATCCCTGGCGCTGCAGGCGATCCACAGCCTCCGCCCGGACCTGGTGCTGCTGGATGTCTACCTGCCGGACGCCTCAGGTCTCGACCTGCTGCAGCAGCTGGACGTGGACACCATGATCCTCAGTGCCGCATCGGACGCCGAGTCGCTGCGGAAGGCGTTCCGCCGCGGCGCCCTCGGGTACCTGTTGAAGCCCTTTACCGCCGAGTCGCTCTCGCAGCAGCTACGTTCGTATGCCCGGTACCGCAGGCTGCTGGGCCAGCCCGGGGCCCTGGACCAGGGCTCCGTGGAGCGGGCCAAACGGGCATTGATCCCCGGGGACGTGACGCCGGCGGCGAAACCCCGCTCCGCCACCGAGGCCGCGGTGTTGGAATCGCTGGTTGCCGGCGAACAGTATTCGGCGGTGGAAGTGGCCACCCGCGTGGGGGTTTCGCGGGCCACGGCGCAAAGGTACCTGTCCTCGCTGGCCGACGACGGCGCCGTCGACATCCAACTGCGCTACGGAACCACCGGACGCCCGGAACACCGCTACAGCCTCCCGGCCAGTTAACACACACCCGACCGGAGCCCGCAACTGCGAAGCGTCCGAACGCGGGACAGGCATCCGGAAGCGTGCGTCTAAGGGGGCCCACGCCGCCAGGGTTCCCTGTCCGAGCTTGCGAGGAGAGGGTGGCGGTGGGGAGGAACGAGCGAGCACGCGGAGGATGCCTGTCCCGCGCGAGGCCTTCTAGCTGGCGCTCTTCTGGGCCACGAGCTCGATTTCGACGAGCATCTTCGGGTCAAGGAACGGCAGGACGTGCACCAGGGCCAGCGTGGGGCGGATCTCGCCGAAGACTTCGCCGTGGGCGCGGCCGGCCTCTTCCCATTTGCTGATGTCCGTCAGGTACAGCTTGGACTGGACCACGTCTTCGAAGCTGAAGCCGGCATCGGCCAGGACCACGCCGAGCTTCTGCAGGATGTACTGGGTCTGCGTGTAGAAGTCCTCGCCCACAATGCCGTCCTCGCCGCTGGCGGCCGTGGCGGAAATGTAGAGCGTGTTGTCCACCTGGACGGCGCGGGAGTAGCCGAGGGTCTGCTCCCAGACGGAGCCGGTGCCGAATGTTTTGCGCATGGTGGGCCTTTCAGTGCCGAAAACGAGTCGGCACCACTTTAGGTTGGCTGGACGTCAAGCCGGTAAACCAGCAGCTTTATGTCGGTGCCCGGAATCAGCCAGTCACGCTCGGGGACGCGTTTGAAGCCGGTCTTCCGGTAGAGGCCATGGGCGCTCTCCCAGGTCCCGCCGGTGGTGAGGGCCACGCCGGTGATCCCCTCCAGCGATTTCGCATGCTCAATGATGGCTTCCACCATGGCCTTGCCTGCGCCGCTGCGCTGCACCGCCGGATCCACCACCAGCATCCGGAACTCCAGCTCATCCGGCAGGGCGATGTCGGCGAACGGTTCACCTGCCAGTGCCAGCGTCACGGAACCCACCACCTGCCGGTCCCGCTCGGCAACCCAGATCGTGGCCTTCGCCGCACGTGCGGCAACATCCTGGATCTGCTGCATATAGGGATGGTCCGCGCTGTCGAAATACCCTGCTGCCAGGTACGAGTCCACGGTGATCCTGGCGATGGCCTGGAAGTCTGCCTCAACGGCCGGTCGGATGGTTATTTGCGATTGCACCTGACAATGTTAGTGGCGCAGCATCGTCACAGCGGAAACTTGCCGGACAGCGCCAAGGTCCCGGCGCAGGTCCAGGCGGCCAGCCTGTCCTCGTCGGCGGGTCCGCCGTCCAGCGGACTGGCCAGCCGGGGACGCCGGACCCAGCAACCGGCTTCCTCGGCAATCAACGCACCGGCGGAGAAGTCATGTTCGTTGAGCCCGCGTTCACCGTAGGCGTCGTGGGTCCCGTCAGCCACCATGCAGAGGTCCAGCGCCGCGGAGCCCAGCCGCCGGACGTCGGCGAATCCATCCATGAGACTGCCCAGCAGTGCAGCCTGCTCGGCGCGGATGGCGGGGTCGTAACTGAAGCCGGTGGCGAGGATCTGCCCGGCGCGGTCCGGCGCCGGACCCTGGAGCTGGGTCACCCGGCCGCCCTCTTCCAGCCACGCACCCTGGCCGCGGGCAGCGTAGTAGACGCGGCCCAGCGCAGGGGCGTTGACGACGCCGGCCAGCCAGACGCCGTCGGCATCCGCCACTGCCACGGAGGTGGCGTAGTAGACGATGTTCCGGATGAAGTTGGTGGTACCGTCCAGCGGGTCGATGGACCAGCGATAACCGGTGGGGGCAGCGGGCCGGGTGGTCCCATGCTCCTCCCCCGTGATGGTGTCCTGTGGCCGGGCGGCCACGATGGCATCCCGGACGGCATTCTCCGCGGCGACATCAAAGGCCGTAACCCAGTCGCCGGCGTCGCCTTTGTTGCTGACGTCCAGGGTCTCGCCATCGCGGGAAGCCAGCACGGCGGCGCCGGCGGCGGCTGCTTGCCGGGCCACCGCAAGCAGTTCGGTGTTGAGGTCCGCGTGGCTCATTCGGCTGCCTCTTCTGATTCTGTGGGCGTTGGTGTGGGCGTGGCTTCGGCAGCGGAGGCCGGGCCGTTCGCAAGGAGCTCCCGGAAGCCGTCTTCGTCCAGGACGGGAATTCCGAGCTGTTCGGCTTTGTCCAGTTTGGTGCCTGCGCTTTCGCCGGCGACGACGTAGCTGGTGTTTTTGGAGACCGAGCCGGCAGCTTTGCCACCGCGCAGAAGGATGGCTTCCTTGGCCTCGTCCCGGCTGAAGTTCGGCAGGGAGCCAGTAACCACAATGGTCAACCCTTCCAGGGTCCGCGGCATGGATTCGTCGCGCTCGTCCTCCATGCGGACCCCGGCCGCAGCCCAGCGGTCAATGATTTCCACATGCCAGTCCTCGGCGAACCACTCCTTCAGTGCGGCCGCGATGGTTGGGCCGACGCCGTCCACATGGGCCAGGTCTTCCTCGGAGGCGTTCCGGATGCCGTCCATGGTGCCGAACGCGGTGGCCAGGGCGCGTGAGGCGCGGGGACCAACGTGCCGGATGGACAGGGCAACGAGCACCCGCCACAGCGGCTGCGTCTTGGCTTTGGTCAGTTCGTCGAAGAGCTTGTTCGTGGTTGCAGTGGGCTTGGACGGTGTTTTGGCCGTTGCCTTTGTCCAGAAGTACGGGACCAGCTCGAAGACGCCGGTGCCCACGCCCTTGGAACGCTTCTCGCGCAGGATCCGCACGTGCTCCAGGTCCGCCGCGGTTAGGGAGAAGAGCTCCGATTCGCTCACCAGCGGGCCTGGCCTGGGCTCGGCCGGATCGGTAAGTGCCACGGCAGCTTCCCCGCCGAGGGCCTCGATGTCGAAGGCACCGCGGCCGGCCAGGTGCGCCACGCGCTCCGTCAGCTGGATGGGACAGGATCTGGAATTGGGACAGCGGATGTCGATGTCTCCCTCCTTCGAGGGGGCGAGCTCCGTACCACAGGAGGGGCATACGGTGGGCATCACGAACTCGCGCAGTTCGCCCTCACGGCCTTTGCGCAGCGCCATCACGGGGCCAACGATCTCCGGGATGACGTCTCCGGCCTTGCGCAGCACCACGACGTCGCCGATCAGCACGCCCTTGGCCTTGACCACGTCCTGGTTGTGCAGCGTGGCACGGGCCACGGTGGAGCCGGCCACCTTCACTGGCTCCAGCACCCCGAACGGGGTCACGCGGCCGGTACGGCCCACCTGGACACGGATGTCCAGCAGCCGGGTGTGGACCTCTTCCGGCGGGTACTTGTAGGCGACGGCCCAGCGGGGAACGCGTGAGGTGTAGCCGAGGGCACGCTGGGTGGCGAGATCGTCAACCTTGACCACAATGCCGTCGATTTCATGCATGAGGTTGTGCCGTTGTTCTCCATAGCGCTGGATGAAGGCAAGGATCTCCGGCAGGCCCCTGAGAACCTCGAAGTAGGGGCTGACGGGAAGGCCCCATTGTTCCAGCACGGCGTAGGTCTGGGACTGGCTCAGGGTTTCCAGCCCTTCGCGCGCACCAATGCCATGGACAAACATCCGCAACGGACGCTTGGCGGTTTCCGCCGGATCCTTTTGCCTGATCGAACCGGCGGCGGCATTCCGGGGGTTGGCCAGCGGCGCCTTGCCGGCTTCGATCAGTGCCTCATTGAATTCCGCAAAAGCCTTGGAAGGGATAAAGACCTCGCCACGGATTTCCACCTCCGGGGGAAAGCCGGTGCCCGTCAGTTCCGTCGGGATTTCCTTGATCGTCAGGACGTTGTGGGTGATGTCTTCACCCGTGGTTCCGTCACCCCTGGTGGCCGCCCGGACCAGTTTCCCGTCGCGGTACAACAGGTTGACCGCGAGGCCGTCAATCTTCAGTTCCGTGAGCCACGCGAGCTGAGCCGTGTCCCCCAGCTTGCTGACGCCGGCCTCGGCTTTGGTGATCCAGGCCTCCAGCTCCTCCAGGGAAAAGACGTCCTCGAGGCTATACATCCGCTGCAGATGTTCGACGGCGGCGAACGCGGCTGAGACTTCCCCGCCAACCTCCTGCGTAGGCGAATCATTGGCTACCAGCTCCGGATGCAGGGCCTCGATCTCCTCCAGGCGCCGGAACAGTTCGTCGAATTCCGCGTCAGAGACCAGGGGTTCGTCCTCCTGGTAATACGCAAACCGGTACTTCCTGACCAGGTCCGTCAGATTCTCATATTCTTCGCGCACTGACCCAGCGGGGACGGCGTCCGGCTCGGTTAGTTCCTCAGTGCTGTTTGCTGTTTCCTCTGCGGGGACCGGTGCTGTGCTCACAGACCTATCTTGCCTTACCGCCCCGACATTGCGCCCAAACGCCCACTGCGCCGCCGTGCCCCTGGCGTTAAATGCCGCGGGGCCCGGTGGGCACGGAACGCCCCCGTGTAGGTAGCAGTAACTGTCGCTATGAGCGCACATAACGACAGTTACTGCTACCTAGTTGGGAAGGTCGGGGCTGGCGACAAGCTCGATCACCGGATAACAAAGGTCAGTGTGAGGCGGGGCGGTTCCGGCTCCACCAGGCGAAGGCGAGGCCGGCGACTCCCACCAGCACCACGCCCGCCATGATGGCCAGCAGGCCGGGCCCGCCGAAGAGGCCGGAGCCGTCGTTCCGGGAAACGGCGGCGGCCTGTGTGGGCTTGGCCGACTTGGTGACTGGCTTGTTCCAGTTCGATTCCGTGGACGGGGTTGCGGACGACGGCGGGCTGGGGATGGTGGTGCTGGGCGCGGCCGACGGCGATTCCTCAGTCGGCGAAACGCTCGGTTCCGGGGCGAGGGTGGCAATCGGTACCGGTGCTGGCGCCACCGGCGGCGGTGCCGGGGGCTGGGTTGGGACAACTGGGGACGGGACTACGGGCGGCACTTCAGGTTTGCCCTTACCTGGATCCTTAGGCTCAGCGCTGGCCGTTTCACAGTTCAGCAGGCACCACTGCGGCGTGGGGTCGCCGTCTTCGGCCTGCGCCGGGACCGCCGCCGAAAGGCCAACCAGGAGCGCCAGCACCGCAGCGGCCGCAGCAGCGGACACGTCGCGGAGCACGGATGAGGATCGGATCATGGTTACCTTTTCGACAGCGCCGCGCACCCCCCTGCCGCAGCGAACAGTGTTTCCGGTAGTCTCCTACAACGCGGCACGGGCCCGCAAATCCAATGGATTTACGGGCCCGTGGGAAGCAACGGCTCAGCCCCTGTTTTCCGGCGGCAGCGCAATCTGCAGTTTCCGTGCTTTGCCGCGGCCCACGATGTAGCCGCGGCCCGGTATGAACTCCGGGCTGACCCGGCCCAGCGACGTGTTGAGCAGGCTGTCCCCTTCGATGTCGCCCGGGTTGATGAGCAGGCCCCGGCGTCCGGATTTGAAGGGCTGCGACAGCGACCAGGCGGAGGACCAGGTTGATGTTTCCGATTCCCCGATGACCCACTGATCGGCCTTGATGGACGCCGTCACGAGCTGCGAAACGCGCGATTCCACCACGGTATCCGTGAAGTCGGTCAGGCCCTCGATGAAGATCGCCAGCTTCCCGGGGTTCCCGGAAGAGTGCTCCGTGAGGTCCTCGATGATCTCGGCCAGGTCATCGGCACCCACCACGGACCGGTTCCAGAGCGGCAGCGACGCCACCGCGGACCGGCGGGAGCCGATGTACACCAGCTCCGTGTCCGGGTTGGACCGGCGCAGCGCGTAGGCCAGGGTCACCAGCGCCACCGTCCTGCCCGCCCCTGGCGGACCCGCCAGAAGCAGCGGTCCCTGGGCCATGATCTCGGCCGGCTGCAGGGTTTCGTCGTCGACGCCGATGACGGGCAGGTCCGGGCTGCCGGAAGGCAGCACATCCAGGTCCACCTGTTCCGGAAGCCGCTGGATTTTTGGTGCCGATTCCAGCCCCTGGCGCAGCATCGCCTGGCTGAGCTTGTGGACTTCACGGGCCTGCAGCGCCAGGTTGGAGTTGCCGCCCAGGACGGCCAGCTGGACCTCGTAGCCGCCCAGCATGCCGCGCCCCGGCGGCGAGGAGCTGGTGAGGACGTCCTTGGCGACGTCCATGGACATGTAGTCGTCCTCGGACGTCAGCCGCAGCACCAGCCGGCGCTGGATGGAAGCCAGCAATGTCGCCGGTACGGCGTTCGGCCGGTCACCGGTGACCACCAAGTGGATCCCCAGGGGACGGCCGTCGGTGGCCAGCTGCAGGAAGACGTCCCAGAGTGCGGACAGGCGGCTGAATTCGTACGTTTCGCGGAACGCCGATATGCCGTCCAGCAGCACGAAGATCCGCTTCTCGTCCGGGCGGTTGGCCAGGGTCCGGTATTCCACGATGGTGGAGGCTCTGACCTCGGCGAACCGGGCGGACCTTTCGTCGGCGATGTCCCGGAGCAGGCGGAGCAGCCGGCCGACGCGTTCGACGTCGTCACCGTTGATGATCTCGCCGACGTGCGGCAGCTCTTCGAGCATCTTCAGCCCGGAGGAACCGCAATCGATCCCGTAGATGTGCACGGGCCCGCCCCGGGGCGTGACGGCGGCGGCAATCGCAATGCCGCGCAGGGCAGCGGATTTTCCGGAGCCGCCTGTGCCGTAGATGGCCATGTTGCCGTCCTGGTCCGGCTCGTAGAACACCGTGGGCTGTTCCTGGCGGGCGGGATCATCCGCCACACCCAGCAGCAGCCGTTCGTCCGTCCGGGGGTTCGGGAGCTTGGAAAAGTCGTACGTCTTGGCCAGCTCGTCCAGCCACGGTTTGCGCGGCGGCCGGATGGCCAGGGATTCCGCGGCCCTGACGATATTGGTGGTCATCCTGGCGATGTCGTTGGGGCCGGCCGGAGCTTCCTTGACGGGCTTCTCGGGGGCGGGCGCCTCCCAGCTGGGCCCTGACCCGAAGGCCATTTCCACGATGTCGATCTGCGGACGCTGGGGCTTCTCCGTGGTCCAGCCGCCGGCATAGCCGGTCTGGAACCCCTGGATACGGCCGGGCCCGGTCTTGGCGGCGCCGCGGCCCGGGATGGACGGGTCGAAGTAGGCCGCATCAGGCACGCCGAGGATGTCGGTGGCGTCATCCTCATCCGCCATGCGCAGGGCGACCCGGAGGTTGGTGTTGGCGCGCAGGCTGTCCTTGATGACGCCGGCGGGACGCTGCGTGGCGAGGATCAGGTGCAGGCCCAGGGACCGGCCACGGGCGGCAACATCCACCACACCGTCCACAAATTCGGGGACCTCGGTGGCCAGCGCCGCGAATTCGTCCACAACGATGATCAGGTACGGCGGCGCCTCCGGGTCGGCTTCGCGCTGGAGCCCGAGCAGGTCCTTGGCCTTCTTGCGGTTCAGCAGGTGTTCGCGGTAGTGCAGCTCCGCACGGAGGGAGGTCAGGGCACGGCGGACAAGGTGCTGGGAGAGGTCGGTGACCAGGCCCACGGTGTGGGGCAGGCTGAGGCAATCGGCGAACGCCGCCCCACCCTTGTAATCCACAAACAGGAAGCTCACGCGGTCCGGGCTGTAGGCGGCAGCCATGCCCATGACCCAGGACTGCAGGAACTCCGATTTGCCGGCGCCGGTGGTGCCGCCCACCAGCGCGTGCGGGCCTTCGTTCTTCAGGTCCAGGTAGAGCGGCTCGATGCCCTTGGAACCCACCAGGGCCCGGAGGGTACCGTTGTCCTTCCGGTTGGGAACCGCGGAGGCATGGACTGAATTGTTCTCCACCCAGCGCTCCGCCACGGCCTGCGGGTTGTCCAGGAAGTCCTTGCCGATCAGGGTGGCGTAGGATACCGCACGCGGCAGGTCGGAGTCGTCGCTGACCGGCTTGCCAACGTCCACCACGGGCGCCAGCATCCGGGCCAGCTGCGCGGCCAGGTCGGCGTCAAGGCTTTCGCAGCTCACGGGATACGTGTGCCGTCCCAGCCGCACCTGCCCGGTGGTGGTGCCGTTTTCGCCGTCAACCACCATAAAGTCCCGGCATGCGGCCGGGAGTGCCTGGATGTCGGTGGCCACCCACATCACGTGGACGCCGGAGTCCGGTCCGCGCTCGGCGAGGCGGGTCAGCCTGCCCCGGTCCACCGGAGCGTCGTCCTCGACGATGACCAGGACCGCCGGCAGCACCGGGACCGGGATCTCGTCCTTGGCAGGGTCCACGGATCCCCGGTGTTCGGGGGTGGAGCGCTTGGCCATGGCTTCGCGTGCGTCGAGCAGGTCCTCGAGCCTGGCCACGAGGGAGGAGCCGCTGGCTGAACCGGCGGCCAGGTGGTCGCCGTTGAGGGGGCTGTGGCCGGAGCCCACGTGGGGCAGCCACTGCAGCCAGTCCCAGCGCTGCCGGGATTGCGCCGACGTTATGGCCGTCACCACGGCCTCGGCCGGCGAGTGCAGGCCCACGAACTGCAGGACCATGCCGCGGGCAACGTCGTCAACCAGGCCCCGGGCTCCGGCCACGCCGAAGGACCCGGCCGTGCGCAGCTGGGAGACCACCGGGACACCCTCGATGTCCCTGAACTGCTTCAGGCAGTCCTGGATCTCGCGCATGAATTCAGCTTCGGTGTCGTTGCTGTGGGGTTCCTCGAACAGGATGCGAGATGTACTGGTGCCGAGCCCGAACCGCAGGCCCAGGAAACCGGTGTGCTCGGGGCGGTGGGTCCACAGCAGCGGACCGAGTTTGTAGATGGAATCCACGGTGTCGCTGACCGATGGTGATTCCTGCAGGCGGACCGCGCGTTCCACGTGCTGCAGTTCGGTGATGTCCTGCCGGAACGCAGCCATGGACTCCCGGAACTGTTTGAGCTGTTCCTTCTGCTGGCGCCTGGTCTGCATCTTGTGGTCCACGTAGTGACCCACAATGAACAGCGGCATCATCATCATGAACACCACCGAGAGGATGTTCCGCGTGACCGCGAACATGATGCCGCCCATCAGCAGCGGCGCCATCAGCATGATGTACGGGAACGGCTGGTGGTCCGGACGCTTGGGTCCGGCCGGTGGCACGCGCTTGGGCGCCTCAAAGCGGGGAACCACCCGCGGGGAGCGGTTGAAATCGACAAGGGGCGACGTCGGGGCTGCCGCCAGGTTGCGGCCCAGCGGCACCACGGTCACGGTGGTCTCCCCCAGCGTCACCGTGTCCGAGGAGTTCAGGGTGGCCCGGGTGACCGGCAGGCCGTCCATCAGGAGGCCGTTGGCGGAGTTCGTATCCACGATCTCCACGCTCTCGCCCACGGTGATGCGGGCGTGGCGTTTGGAGGTCAGGGGGTCCGTGAGCCGGATGTCCACGTCCCGGTCCCGGCCGATGTAGCTGGTGCCGGAAGGCAGCGAAAATTCCTGGCCGACGTCGGGCCCGGAAAGGATCCGCAGGGTGGCTGCGGCGGGTCCGCGGTTGGCGCCGGGTGCGTTGAAGAGTTCGCTGACCTCGGTCAGGGACACCACGGATCCCGGCCGCAGGCCCGATTCCAGGAGGTTGTCCGTGCGGGTCAGGACGCTGCCGCGCATGCCGCCGCCCACAAAGGCCTCGTCGATGCGCAGCGATAGGTTTTCCGGTGCCGGCGATCCCTTGCGGTCGGGGTCCGCGACCCAAAGCTGCGTGGCAATATCCGCCACCGTGGCCAGGCCGTCGACGGTGACGGCCAGGTCCTTGGTTTCCGCCGGGTCCCGGCGGAGTGTCAGCCGGATCCTCATCCTTCGTCCACGCCCCTCATCTTTTCTAGTAAGTGCAAATCATCGGGGGTGACCAGGTGGGACGTGACGGCGTGTTCGACGAGCCTCGCGCGCCGGTTGGTGGCCAGTTTCCCGCCGCCGCCGCGGAGGCCCACCACGCCCACGCGGTCAAGTTTGTCGCAGACGTTATCGAGCTTTCGGTTGAACCGGGTGAGTGCCCAGCCCAGGGTCTTGGCCGCTGCGGCCGAGGACGGGATGGCGCTGAATCCGGTCCCTTCCCGCCGCAGCATGGGTTCGGCCAGGGCCACGATGAGGGCCTTCTGAGAGTCGGTGAAGACCACGGGGCCGATGGTGGTATCGCCGTTGCTGTCATCCTCCCGTGATTCCTGGCGGAAGGACGGCGTCTTGAGGTGGACGGCGAACTCATACGTGGTGGGCCCGGCGGTGAAAATGACGTTCGTGTGGCTGAACACCAGCGGGATGCGCGCACCCGGCGACAGCCAGGCCTGCATCCCGCCGGAACCGTCGGCGACGGTGGCGGACAGCATCCCGCCCACGTTGCTCAGCCACCAGATCCCGTCGTAGCGGGCCACCTGCAGGAACTGGCGGTGAAGGTACGGGTTGTCGTCCACCTCAAGGTCGCCTTCGCGGCCGATGTTGAAGATTTCCTCATCGGACGGTTCGTACCATTCACCACAGAAATCTATTGCTAGATCCCCCATTTTCCGTGCCTCCTCGTCGGGCTCTGCCCGCGTTCACTAACGGTTCCGGTCTGCTCTGCCGTCACTTGCGGATGCAGGCGATCGAGTCTTCTTCCAAAGGTGAGAACGCGCCGTCGCTCCTGACGATCATCACCTGGACACACGTGGGTTCCGTCGGATTCAACGCAACCTGGGCGGTTGGCTCGGCAGTGGACTGGTATTCGCCGTTGTTGCCCAACGCGTAGACCCGCCACTTATACGCGTCGCCCGACTTTGGCTGCGGATTGGTCCACGTGAACGTCGCCTTGCCGGCGGCGTCCACAGTCCCCGCCAGATCCGCGACGTCGGGAACTGTCCCGTTGTCCAGGGCATCCGCCGGCGGTTTGCTGACCTGGCCGGTCTCTTCGACCTTCGGCGCCGGGGCTGATGACGCCAGCACGATTCCGACAATGATGGCGAGGACCAGCAGCGTTCCGCCCGCGGCGGCGAGCCACACGTTGCGCCTGCCGTGGTCGGGCGCCGCCTCGGGGGCGGTTTCGGCGACCGGGGCCGGCCGGCTGATCGTCGCGTCGATCTCCGGATCGGCCCGCCCCGCCCGGTGGCCGGGCAGGCCGGTTTGCTGGCCGGCCTGGGCGGGAAGGGGCCCGGGACGCTGGACGGTTGCGTCCGGCGCGGAACCGTACTCGGCGGCCGGTGCACTGCCGCGGAGCATCGTGGCATGGGCCCACTCGCCTGCGGAGTTGCTGCCAGCCTGCGTGCCGCCGTCGTCCAGTTGGCCGTCCTGGCCGGCAAACAGGTTGCCCGGAACCTGGGGCCGGGGTCCTGCCGGGGCCGCAGCCGCAAGGGCGAAGCCGCCAGCCGGAAAACCCGACGGCGTCGCACCGGTTCCGGGGCGTTGCGGCCGGGTGCGTGCCGGGAAAGTAGGGGCGCTGCCGGTCCGCTCCGGGTCGATGGACGCGATATTGCGGACGCGGGTTTCCTCGAAGCCGTCATCCGGGTGGTGCTCTTCCAGCTGCTGCTCTTCGAGTACCTCGAAGGGCGTGACCGAAAGGTTCAGTTCGGCCTGGATCCGCTGCAGGGCGAGGGCAAACGCGTGGGCTGAGGAGTACCGGGACGCCGCGGATTTGGCCATGGCCGTCGACAGCGCCCGCTCCAGTGACTCCGGAACGTCGGCCCGGCCCAGGCGCGGCAGTGCCGCGCTGGTGATCCGCGAGATCAGTTCGCGCTGGGAATTATCGGTCCCGGGCATCACGAACGGCGACCTGCCGGCCAGCAGTGTGTACAGCGTGGCGCCCAGCGCCCAGACATCCACCATCACGCCGTCCACGGGGCCGTCCGCGAACTGTTCCGGCGGCGACCACGGAATGGACATCCCGGCGTCCTCGTCGGCGTCGCCGCCCAGGGTGCCCGAGATTCCGAAGTCCGTCAGGGCCGGCCGGTTGTAGTCCGTCACCAGGATGTTGGCGGGCTTGATGTCCCGGTGGGCGATGCCGGCCCGGTGGGCGGTCTCGACGGCCGAGGCCACTTGGATGCCGACGGCCAGCACCTCATCAACGCTGAAGCGCTGACGGCGGTACCGGACGTCCAGGCTGGGCCTGGAGCAGTACTCCATGGCCAGGTAGGAGTGACCGGCCTCGGTCACCTCGGCCTCGAAGATGGTCACAATGTACGGGTGGGAGGAGAGCTGGGCCATCAGGTTGGCCTCGGACTCGAACCTGCGCCGGGCACCCTCGGTCTTCAGATCCGACAAAAGGACCTTGACCGCCACTTTCCGGCGCGGCCGGTCCTGTTCGTAGAGATATACGTCCGAGAACCCGCCGGAGCCGAGCAGGTTGATGTACGTAAACCCCGGAATGTGGGGCGGCGGCGCAACCGGCCGTTTGGAACTCAAAGAATCTCCTCAAAACGCAGTGAGACGTCGTCACCCAATTCGGCGATGTCGCCGTCGAGCAGGATGGCCATCTCGTTCTGGGCCAGGCGGCGGGGCGGCTGGCCCTCGCGGACCAGGACCGTGCCGTTGGTGGCCTTCAGGTCGCAGAGCATCACGTGCCAGCCTTCGAGCCGTACTTCCACGTGGGAGCGCGAGATGTCGCCGCTGGGGCTGGCCACCTGGACCAGCCGCGGCATCACACCGCCCTGGACCCGGGAAACGGACGGCTGACGCCCGATGACCAGCGACTGGTCAAGGTCAACCAGTGCACCCGTCGAGACCCGCATCCGGCCCAGCCGTGGCCGGGCCACCTGAACGGCATCGGCGGGCAGCGGCGAGCCGCAGGCAGCGCACTGCGCCTGGGTGGGCGGATTGGCGTGTCCCCGATCGCAGACCCGGGCCAGCACCAGGGGGCCTGCGGCCGAATCCGGCTCCGGAACCGGGGCGGGATGCGCGGCCATTCCGGCGAGGTCGCTCTTCATGATCGTGTGGCCGTCGTGGTCGCCGTCGAAGGCGTCCGGGTCTGCTGCCGGCTGCCCTGCGTGCACTTCTGCCCGGACGTCCGCCGGGGGCTGATTCAACAGGGGCTGATTCAACGGGGACAGGTTCGACGGCGGCAGAATCAACGCCGGCAGATTGGACGACGGCGCGGCCTGGGCAGCAGGTGTGCTCCCGCCGGTCCGCCACGGGACCGAGTCGATGAGCCCGCCGATCGTCCGGGCGGCCGCTGCGGCCGCAGGCGGTGTGGCAGGTGGACGTGCGGGTTCGTGGGCGGGGTGTGCAGGAGCCAGGCTGGCCGCTGCCTCCGGCTGTCCTGGAGCGTTCGCCTCTGCCGCATCGACCGGTGCCGGAGACGCGCCAACATGTGCCGCGGGGACGGCGTGATCTTCCTCTGGTTCGTCCCGGACTGCTGCGTCCTCGATGCTGCGGACAACAGTCCGTTCCCAGAGGTGGTCGTAGCTGCCGGTCATTTCGTGGGCCGGGACCTGGTCAGGATGGGCGGTGCGTTCCGGGGCGGGCTCCATGTCCGGCTCGGGCTCCGTTGCTCCGGCTGCAAAGTTGGCGTCATCATCCATGAGCCCCATCACCGTTTCGGCGGAGACCTCCCGGTCATATTCCCTCACCGCCTCCCGCCCTGATTCAGCCGCCCCCTCAGGTGCAGTTTCCGGCGCCGGTTCGGAGTCAGGCTCCGCTACCGTTTCAGTGACCGGTTCAGCGTCCGCTACGAGGACGACGCCGCCGACAGCGGTGGGTGCCTCGACCTCAGCGGGCGTGGCAGCCGGAGCCGCCACCTCGTCCACGGGAATTCCGGTGAGCGACACTGTCAGCGACTCCAGCAGGACCACGCCTTCGCTGAGCGGCAACACGTTCCCGGCCTGGCCGTCTCCGGGCTGGCCGTTTCCGGCCACGGTGAGGCGGTACCACTCGGGGGTGTCCAGGCGGCGCTCCGTCCAGGTGGTAACATCCCGCCCGTTCAGCTCCACGGGGCCGCCGGGCAGCTGCACGGTCAGGTCCAGGTTGCCGCGGAGGAAGATCCGGAGCGCGTCACCGGAATCCACTATCCCGAACGACGGTATCTTTGCCAGGGAAACGCCGAAGCTGCTGGTGACGGCGTGGAGCACCTCGTGGACTTCCGGGGCATCCTCCAGCAGTTCCCACAGGGACTGGACCAGGGCGGGCGGGGTGCCGGGTCCTAGGAGGACCACCGTGTTGGCTCGGACAACGCCCAGCCACGTGCCCGCGGTGTATGTTGCGGTGGCCATCTCAGCGTTCCCCGCTTTCGTCGTCCTGGCCGGCCGGCCGGCTGGCGTCAACAATCTGTCCCCGGGGCAGTGTGACCTCCTCCGCAGCATCAGCGGCGGGGCGCGGCGCAGTAGTGGCGATGCCGCCGTCGTTCATGACGTTCCTGGCGTCCACCACAATGACGGTGACGTTGTCCCTGCCACCATTGCGGAGCGCAGCCTGGATCAGGGCATCCACCGCGTCCTGCGGGTGGCCCACGGTGCTCAGGATCCGGGAGATGTGCTCGTCCGTGAGTTCGCCATTAAGTCCGTCGGAGCAGACCATGATCCGGTCGCCCTCCTCAACGGGCAGGAGCCAGTAGTCAGCTTCGATCTCGTCCCCAGTGCCCAGCGCCCTGGTGACCACGTGGCGGCGGGGATGGACGGTGGCCTGCTCGGGCGTGATTTCACCGGCATCCACGAGTTCCTGGACCTCCGAGTGGTCCACGCTGACCTGTTCAAAGTGTCCTTGGCTCAGCCGGTACGTGCGGGAATCGCCGATGTTCATGACCAGCCAGTACGGCATGCCCATCTGTTCCACCACCACGGCACCGGTGAGCGTGGTCCCGGCGCGGGCACCGGTCACCTCCCGGATAGAACTGTCGGCGCGGAGCAGGTATTGCTGGAGCACTGCCGCCGTGACGCTGCGCTCCCCGGTGGCCAGCTGTGGCATGGCAGCGAGGGCGCGGACGCACATACCGCTGGCAATCTCGCCGGCTTCGTGTCCGCCCATGCCGTCGGCCACGGCGAAGACGGGGTCGGAGGCGATGAAGGAATCCTCGTTCAATTCCCTGCGCAGCCCGCGGTCCGTTCCGTAGCCGTAACTCAGGCTGAGGCCGGTTCCGTGGTCTGCGTCAGCTGGGTCGCTGGCGGGCTGTGAGTTCATGCTTGTCCTAGGTGGAAGGAACGGTCACCAAAGTGGACAGTGGATCCCGGGCTGACAAAAGCGGGCACGCCCGGCTGCAGTGGGGTGCGCCGTCCGTCCGGTGTAGTGACGGCGCTGCCGTTGGTGGAGTTCCGGTCCGTCACCCAAATGCCGGCACCGTCGGTCAGCAGGTGGAGGTGCGTCTTGGAGATCGAGCGGCCGGGATCACTGACCGCCAGGAGCTGGGCCTGCTGCTCCCCCGCCTGGCCAAGGGGGTTCCTGCCCAACAGGACGTTGCGGTCGAGCTGGAAGTCCCGGCCGTCGTCGAGCTTTATCCGCAGTACGGCGACGGCCGCTGCATACGCTGCCCCGCCGCGCATCTGTGTGCGGTCGAGGTCGTCATCTGGATGGAACTGGGCGCCCGGCGCGGGAACGGCAGGGGCCGCGTACGGGACATGCGGCTGGAAAGGAGTGGACGACGGCGGCGCGTCCGGCTGGGGTGCGAACGGCGGCGGCGCGGCTGCCGGTTGAGACGTGTACGGCTGCGGGGCGTACGGCTGCACGGGTTGTTGGACCGGCGGCTGCTGGGCGGACACAACCTGGGGCGGCTTTGCGGCCCCCGCCACAGGCGACGCGACCTGCTGGACAGGCGGGAGGTCCAGGGGCGCGAAACTGTACGGGCCCTGGATGCCGCCGGACGTGATGGGGTTCCGGCCGTCCTTGACGTCGAACACCAGCGTTTTGGCCACGGTGTCATGCCAGCCGCGGAGCCCGCCGTTGCGGTCCCAGGTGTTGGAAACCACCACCAGCACGGCCCACACCGCGCCGACCAAGAGCAGCGGTCCGAGGATAAAGACAGCCACATCGAACCATTTGAAACTGACGATGGCCACGGCGGCCAGGAGCGCCAGGACGATGCCCGCGCCGGTGATGAGGCCGCGCAGGAACACTCCCCCGGCGCCGGGGGCGTAACCATCCTTGTCAGCGCTGCGGATGCCCATGACGTGGTTGCCGAGGGTCTTCCCGGACCGGCCTTCCATGCCCACCAGGACCGCCAGATAGACCAGCGTCAGTCCCAGGCCGATGCTGCCGAACAGCACCAGCGAACCGGTGTCATAGATGATGAAGCCGCCGCTTTGGGTGCGGGTGATTCCCGCGAATCCGATGGCGAAAGTCACCACCAGGACCGCGACGGGGGCCAGCCAGTCGAGCACTGCTGCGCCGAGCCGTTTCCCCGCCGTGGCCGGAACAAGCTCAAGATTGGCTGCCATTCCCGTTCCTCCCCCTGGAGCCGTTTGTTCTACCGGGATAGTACCGGGATTCTGGCTGGCGTGCGCCGCCGCACGCTCCATCATGGCCCGCTGTGCATGGTCCACGTTGCGTCCGCTGCGTGCCGCCCTGTTGGGCAGCGGAGCACCGCACGCCGGACAGAACGTGGCGCCGCCCCGGATCAGTTGCTGGCACTGCTGGCAGCGCTCGGCCTCGTTCATCATGAGTCAGTGGGGTTCTTCCTGCCAGGGTTCCGCATAACGGTGGACTCATCAGGCTCGGAAGCCCCCGCCGTCGTCCGGGGTTCGCTTCCCTGTGCTGCCGGATTCGGGGTTCCGGCAGCGTCCGCGCCCGTCCCCACCCTACCGGTGGCGGACCCCCATCCGGGGGAACCCTGGCCGGACGGACGCACCAGCGGGCTCAGCCCGAGCCTGGTACCGCGCAGCTTAAGGGCGTTGCGGCCATCAGCCAGCAGCGACCGGGGCGAGAAGCGGGCCTGCTGGCGGCGCCAGAACCCCAACGTCCCGGTCATCTCCTTCAGCGAGCCGTCCACGATGGTCCAGTATTCCCGGACCTCCTCCTCGCTGGGCTGGCCGGCGCCGAAGATGGAGGCATCCGCACGGTGCGCCAGCATGGTGGTGGTCTGCCCGGTGGCCGGGAACGAGTCAGCAAGCACCACTGCGCTTTCGCGACGGGTTGCACGGGTGTCGATGCCGGCGCCCAAATCCGTGGCGAGGCTCACCACCTCGTTCCAACCGCCGCCCACACGCTGGGCCGGGTGCCCCTCCGTGAGGCGGGCCTTCCGGCGTCGTGATTTAAGGAGCGCGATCAGCAGCAGCGGCAGGGCAAGGATGGACAGCGGGATCAGGGCAATGCCCAGGGCCCCGAGCAGGGCACCCCAGAAGAGCCACGGATTGTTTTTCTTCTCGTCGGCGTCCAGGGCGTCCGGCGAGGAATCCGGCGGCAGATCGGCCGGTTCCTGCGGCGGGGGCGGCGGCTGCAGCACCTGGGGCTTGGGTTTGGACTTGTTTTCGGGGTCCGGCGGGATGGGGACGTTGTCCTTGGGCGGTGTGGGGTCGAAGCTGACCCAGCCCACCCGGTCGAAGGCCACCTCAACCCAGGCGTGGACGTCCTTGCCCGTGACCTCTACCTCGCCGGCGCCGTTCTCGGGGCTGGTCGGCTCGGGGTAGAAGCCCATGACCACGCGTGACGGGATGCCCAGGTGGCGGAGCATCAGCGACATGGACACGGCATACTGCTCGTCGTCGCCGAGCATCTGCTTGGCGGTCAGCAGGTTCCTGATCCGCGACGAGCTGTGGCCGGAAACGCTGGGCAGCTGGCCGTCAGCCACCAGGCCGTTGCTGAAGGCGCCCGTCTTTTGGAAATGCGCCTCGATCTGGCGGACCCGGTCGATCGCGGTGGGCGCATCGGCCGAGAGGTCGTTGGCCTGTGACCCCACCACCGGCGGGACCTCGACGGCGTCCGGCAGCGTAATCTTCGCGAAGTCGTACTGCGTCAACTGACCGTGTTCGAGCTTCACGGGATCGGACACCTGGACGCTGTAGGAATCGCCCTTGGACAGGCCCTGCGTGGTCACGGCCGTGTCTGTGCCCGCGTTGAAGTACAGGCCCGACGCCGCGGCGGAGGCGCCCTGGTCAAAGCTCAGGCCGGTGGTCTTCCGGCCTCCCGGGACAAAGTAGCCCTGGTAATCCTCGATGGTGATGTCGATGGAGTAGTCATTCGAGGGGACGATGCCCGAGGTGTCGGCCAGGGTGTTGATGGACTCGGTGTCGCCCACCTTGCTGAAGCTGCCGGAGCCGTTGGGATCCATGTTGTAGTTGGTGCCGTTGAAGGCATCCAAAGCCCCCAGCCGGACACGGCCGTCCCGGGGCAGTCCTTTGACCACGAACAGGGTGTCGTCTTTCTTGTCCTTGACGAACGTCCGGAAGCTTGCCAGGGGCGTGACGTAGTCCTTGGGATCGAACGGCGGGACCACCACGTTGCGCAGGACCTTGCGGTCACCGCCGGCGGTGACCAGGGGTGCCGCCACCGCGGTGATGGCGACGCTTGCGGCGATCACGGCGGCTGCGGTGCAGAGCCGGCGGAGTTTGGCCCGCTGGGCTGTGGCAGCGTCGGTCTGCGGACGGTTGACTGAGACTTTTCGGGTGTCGCTGCGCCGCAGCGCGTCGCGACGGAAAGTGGCCCAGGCAATCGCTATGACGGTGAGCCCGATGCCGCGCTCCACGGTGAGGAAGGCAGCGTTGGTACTGAAGGCGATGCCCGTGACGAAAAGCACCAGCACGGGAAGCAGTGGCCAGTACGGGGTTTTCAGCCGCCACGTGAGGATGCCGGCAACCAAGGCGGTGAGCAGCGAACTCAGGAACGGGACGATCAGGACGCCGCCGGCAGACCCTACCGGAACGCCCACCGTGAGCATGTCCTTCCAGGCGAACACGACACCCAGGAGCAAGGTCCGCAAGGAGTCAAGGCTGGGCACAAAACCGGCAATTGCCGCATCCGGGACTGCGAGGAGCGTGCCGAACACCAGGTACGCGCCCAGCGCGAGGGCGGTGGTGATCAGCAAACCCAGGCGCAGGTGCGCGTTGGCGGCGGCGATGCCGAGGCCCAGGAGGATGCCGCCGAAGCCCGACACCAGATAGTAGGGGTCTCCGCCGAAGCTGAGGCTGAAGCCCAGCAGGCCCAACCCCAGCAGGACGGTGAGGGCGCCGGCGTCGAGCACAAAGTGCCAGACCGGCTGGCCGTCGGCGAAGGATGATTCGTACTGCCGCTGCTGCGGGCGTGGCCGGAGGCCCGGTACGGAGCTCATGCGGCCGCCTTTCTGAGGACGATGGCGAGGTCAGCGAGGTCGCCGAGGGTCAGCACTGTCAGGTCTGCGATGTTGGCGCGGCCCGGTGCAGCCCCGATTTGGAGGCGCACGGCCAGGCTCCTGACGCCGAGCGGCACGGAGGCCGCGGCCGATCGGAGCTGGGAGGGTGTCACGTTGCTGCCCACCACAAAAAAGACCACCGACGCGTTGGGGACGGTGTCGGCCAGTGTCCGGGCGAGGTCGACGGCGGTCCGGCGCATGGGTGCCCCGGCGATCCGTGTCATGTCATCCAGCATGTTCCGCCCGGTTTCACAGCGCAGCGGCCCCTTTTGCGTCAGGACGTTCAGCTCGCGCTGCTCGCGGATGGCCTGCCGGCCGATCGAGGCGGCCGCTGAGATGGCCATTTCGAATTCCTGCTCTGAGGCGTACTCGTCCGTGTTGATCGACAGTGAGATGGCCAGGTGGGCGCGCCGGGTCTCCTCGAACTGGCGCACCATCAGCTTGTTGGTCCGCGCGGTGGTCTTCCAGTGGATGTGCCGCCGGTCATCACCCGGGACGTAGTCCCGCAGGGCATGGAAGGACACGTCCGCACTGGACAGGTCGGTGGTGGGCATGCCCTCGAGGTCGCGGATGAATCCCGCCGCGGAACCGGCCAGGGCCACTGTCTTCGGGTGCACGAACAGTTCCTCCGGTTCCGTCCACAGCACCTGCCGGCGAAGGAGGTGCAGGGGGTCGGCCCGGACGGAGCGGACAGGTCCCACCACGATGACGGCGCGGCGGGCGGTTGGGATGGTGAACAGGTCCTCGTGCACTTGCGCGGGCTTCATCCTGGGCAGGTGGAAGACGGCGGTCGCGTTGCCCACCGGCAGTTCCAGGGCGGCGGGCAACAGGGGCCTGGCCGAGGTGTTGGAGACGGCGATGCTTCCTACCGCACTGTCCCCGACGGCCACACGGGTCCGGGCGAGGTCCAGGATCACGCCGTAGGATGACCGGCCCAGGATGAACCCGATGGCGATCAGGAAAAGGACAAACGCCGCGATGGCCGCCGCCTTGGCCTCCTGCCAGCCGAAGGCCTGACCGGCAGTCCACAGCAGGATGGAGGCCGCCAGGACGGACCAGCCCAGGACACTGACCACCGAAAGGACAGGCCACACGTAGCGCAGCCACAGGCCACGGACCTTCTCCCACGCCGGGGTGAGGGCGAGGGCGGCGGTGCTGGTGGCTTCGGCCCAGACGGACGAGGGATGCAGCCTGGTGGGTCTGCCGTCCCGGCGGAAGGGTTGCCGGAGACGTTCAGCAAGCCGGGTCAACGGAGTGCTGCTGGACATAAATGTGCCTTTGTTCGTGCTGGTCAGTGGTGGTCTGGAGCTCCGCCGGAGCGTCAGACGGCGGCGCGCTGCTGCGGTGCCGCGATGTCGGATAGCACCCGGGCCAGGACGGCCTCGGGGGTGGCGCCGGAGAACTCGGCCTCCGGATCCATCACGAACCGGTGCGTCCACACCACGGCGGCCAGTTCCTTGATGTCGTCCGGCAGGACGAAGTTGCGTCCCTGCCCCGCGGCCCAGACTTTTGCGGCGCGGACCATGGCGATGGCGCCTCGCACGGAAACGCCGAGACGGGTCTCGGGTGCGTTGCGGGTCTCTTCGCAGAGCCGGGAAATGTATTCGAGGACCGCCGTGTCCACGTGCACGGTGGCAGCGAGGTCAGCCATGTCCGCCACGGCCTGCGTGGTGATAACTGCGGAGATCTCCTTGGAGCGGTCTTTCAGGTTCGAGCCGCCGAGCAGCTGGACCGTGGAGGCGTGGTCCGGATAGCCGATGGAGGTCTTGATCAGGAAGCGGTCCAGCTGCGCCTCCGGCAGGCGGTACGTACCGGCCTGCTCGATCGGGTTCTGCGTGGCCATCACCATAAACGGCCGGCCTGCCTCGTAGGTCACGCCATCCACGGTGACCCGGGATTCCTCCATGACCTCCAGCAGTGCCGACTGGGTCTTCGGCGAAGCGCGGTTGATCTCATCGGCCAGCACGATGTTGTTGAAGATCGGTCCCTTGTGGAACTCGAACTTCTGCGTCTTCTGGTCGTAGATGGTCACACCCGTGACGTCCGAGGGCAGGAGGTCGGGGGTGAACTGGATGCGGTTGTTGGACCCCTGGACGGTGGCGGCCATCGCCCGGGCCAGCATGGTCTTGCCGGTGCCGGGGGCGTCCTCGAACAGCACATGGCCCTCAGCCAGCATTGCGGTGAAGGTGAGCCGGATGACGTGGTCCTTGCCGAGCACCGCCTGTCCCACGTTTGCAACGAGCTTGTCGAAAGTGCCTGCAAACCATTCGGCCTGCTCGGTGGTCATGGTCATGAAATGAGTCCTTTTCTTGTGGTGCGGGTCTGATGAAGCTGGAGTGGACGGGCTGTGTGGACTGTCAGCATCTGCCGACGTCCGGACCGCTGATATCGATAGTGGCGAGCTTGACGTACCAGCCCGAGTGGGGGCCCCCGTCCATGCGGTACCACTTGTAGTAGGACGCCGGGTTGGACGATTCGCTGGAGCCGTAAATGTTCATCCAGCAGGCGCTGGGAATCCAGCCGTCCGAGGTGGACACCCAGTTGGCGTCGGATGAACCGCAGCGCGCGTCCCCGCCCACATTGCTGTAGCGGTCCGGGACTCCGGGCTTGCCCGGGCAGCTGTTGTTGTCGCCGGGCTTGACCCTCACGGTGGTAACCGGCGGGGTGGGATCGGCCCCGGACGTGGAGGTGACGGGTCCGCCGATGGCACCGTCCACAATAGTCACTGCCTTGACACGCAGCGTGCGGTTGTTGCCCCAACCACCGCCGGGGGCGTCGAAGCTCCTGGCCTGCCCCACGTTCTGCCAGCCGCCACCGTCGACGCTGACCTCGTAGTGGTTGAGTGGTCGGCCGTTGGTGTTGGGTTGGTTCCAGGACCAATGCACCTGGCCATCGCCCTTGGGCGAAGTCATGCCGTTCACGTTGGGTGCGTTCGGCGGAGCGTAGGGGTTGCCCGTACCGATGGCTTTGGCGTCCCCGGACACGTTGTTCTTGGTGGACGTCGCGATGATGGTGACCGTGATGTCCCGGCCGTTAGTGAGGCCACCGATGGTTCCGCCGCCGGCCTGGATGCTTCCTGACTTGCCGTCTGCGTTGTACGTGTACTGGATTTCGGTGTCCGTCGAACCATTCCGCTGAGCCTGGGTCAGCGGCGTAAACGTCACGCGGAGCTGGCCGCTGTTACCGGTGTCAGCCACGGTTCCGCTGCTTACCTGGCCTGGCTTGCCGGCCGCCCGGATCTGGGCCGACGGGTTGCTGGTGGCGCTGGTGCCGGCCTTGTTGGTGGCCGAAACGGTGAAGGTGTAGTTGCTCTCGGAGTTGTCCACGGTGACGTTCTGCGTGGTGCCTGAAGCTACCGGCTGCGTGGCAACCACCGCCCCGCCCTGCAGGGTGGTCAGCGTGTAGGAGGAGACGGCGTCGCCGTTGTTGTTCGGCGCCGTCCAGCTGACTTTCAGCTGGCTTGTGGATCCCACCTGGCCCGCCTGGGTCGCCGTCGGGGCGGCCGGGGTGGCAGGGACGCCCGCCGGGACTTCGGCTGCCGAATACGGGCTCCACTCGGACGGATCCTTGGCATCATTGCGGGCCAGGACCCGGACCTTGTAAGAGACGCCGTTCTGGAGTCCCTTCCAGACATAGCTCACCGCTGCCAGGTTCTGGATCTGGGCGTTCTGTCCCGGCGGGGCCGGCGAGATTTCCAGATCGTAGGACTTGACGGGTGATCCCTTGCTGGCCGGTGCCACCCAGTTCACGGAAAGCTGCTTGTCACCGAACTTCAGCGTGGGCGCCAGCGGCGTGTCCGGCTTGACGTCCGGGCGGACCTCGGCGGAGGCCGGGGAACGTTCAGATTCGCCGAACTCGTTCGTGGCCGTGACTTCGAAGTGGTACTTCGTGTTGTTGACCAGCCCGGTCAACGTGCAGGTGTTCGCCGGACAGTCCTGCCTGAAGCCCGATTCGCCGTAGACCGAGTACTTGGTAATGGGCGCACCGCGGTCTGCCGGGGCAGACCAGTTGAGCAGGGCAGTTTTGTCGCCAACGCTCTGCGCTTGCGGGGTAGTCGGTGCCAGGGGCTTGTCCTTGACGGTAAGCCGGATTCGCGCCGTGGCATTGCGGGAATCGTCTCCCGTCTTGTCTGCCACCGTATAGGCAACCACCATGGTCCCGGTGAAACCGGACGACGGCGTCACCGTTACCGAGTCGCCGGACACCGTTGCGCTGCCCTGGCCCGTCTCGGTTGATGCGGAAATAATCTTCAACGCAGTTTCGGGGAACGGATTTGAGTCGTTGGCCAGCACCTTCACGGTGACCGGCTTCCCGGCGGCCGCGTTCGGCTCCAGGTCGTCGTTGGCCACCGGCTTGGGCCGGTTGGAGGCCGTGACAGCCAGCTGGTAGGTGGCCGTTGCCTCCAGCCCGCGGGAGTCCTTGGCCTTGATCTGGACCGCACCGGTGGTGCCGGTGGCGGTGGCGCCGTCCACGGATGTCTTGAGGATCTTGCCGTCTATCCGGGCACTAAAGCTGGCCGGGCTGCCGCCCACCAGCTCGTACTTCATGTTGTCCAGATCATCCCTGTCCGGGTCGGAAGTCAACCGGCTCAGGTCCAGGTCCGCAGACTCGCCCTTCGGCACGTCAACGTTCGCGCCCAGGAGTTCCGGCGCGTTGTTGCGGTTGGGGTCCGGCAGCACCTTGGTGCGGATGCTCAGGGTGGATTTCAGCCCTGCAGGATCATCCGGCCCGGTGCCGTCGGTAACCTCAAAGCTCAGCGAACCCGGGCCAACGTAGTCGACGCCGGCGGTGTACTTCAGCGCCGTTCCGTCACCGGAAACCGGGTTGCCGCCGTCCGAACCGATGAGCTTGATCCGGTCAGTCTGCGTCAGGCGCGGTGAGCGTCCCTCCCGGACCTTGACCCATTCCTTGAGGTCAACGTTCACGGATTGTCCGGCGATGACCTCAATAACCTCGTCTTTGGCGAGGGTGGGAACCTGCTGCCCCAGCCCCGGCGCCCAGATGATGGCTGTGGACTTTTGGCCGTCCACGTCTTCGACGGTGTACGGGATCAGCTGCGGCTGTTCGGTCAGGTCTACGAGCATGGTGCCGTCAGGCCCCGGGCGGGCGGTGAGGGACTCGGTGCTGAGCTTGAGGTTCTCGCCGACGCCGTCGGGGTCTTCATCGTTCTTGAGGACCGGCACGTCCACGGCAGTCTTGCCCATCGCCTGGGCCGAGGTGACCCGGTCGTCGCGGGCAATGGGCGCCTTCAGCGGAACCTCGTTGTCCACCATCACGCGGATGGTGGCTTGGGCGGTGGCGTCGCGGTCGTCGGCGATGGTGTACCGGACGTTGACCGTCCCGGCAGCGCCGGGAGCGGTCAGGATGATGCGGCCGCTGGTCTTGCTGACGGTGGCCTGGAGGGCGTCGTCGGCCTCGATACCGTCTGTGAGGATGCGGATAATGTCGCCGTCGGGATCAGTGTCGTTGCCGGTGGCGTCGACGGCGATCTGCCGTCCCGGCCGGACCTTCACTTCGTCATCCACGGGGGTGGGGTTCTGGTTCGTTTCGCCACGGGGGGCGATGCCCACCGTCACGGTTCCGGTGTTGACGGCGCCCTGGCGGTCCACCACCTTGTAGCGGAACGTATCCGTACCGGCGCCGTCGCCGGCAGCGGTGAAGTCAATGAAGTTGCTGCCCACGGTGGCGGTTCCCATGGCCGGCGTGCTGTCAATACCCGTTAGCTGAACGGAGTCGCCGTCGGGATCGATGCCGTCCAGCGGAACCGGGATGCGGACAGAACCGGCGGCAACCACACGGGCGGTGAGATTCTGAGGCTGGGGCCTCGAATTCTCGGCCCCCTCCAGCGGAAGGATGTGGATGGTGACGGCGGCAGCGCTCTTCTGCCCCTGCGGGTCCACGGCATTGTAGATGGCGCGCACCGTCTTAGGCTGCGGCCCGGCGATGAAACGCAGGGTGTTTTCCGAGACGAAGCTCTTGCCGTCCAGTTCGTCCACGGCTTGCGGCAGGATGGGGTCCACGCTCAGCTCCAGGCCCTGCGGGTGCGTGTCGTTGTCCAGCACCGGTATGGTGACGACGTCGTTGACCCTGACGTTCACTTCGTCGGGTTTGGGCTGGGGGGCCTCGACGACGGCGGGGGCCGGGACGGGGATCACGGAGACGCTGCCGGTGGCTGACTTCTTGCCGTTGGACATGGTGTATTCAAAAAGGAATGGGTCCTTGGTGCCCAGCACATCGGTGATGCGCAGGACGCCGTGGTCGATCACGCTGACCGAGGCCGTGGTGTTGTCCGGGAGTTTCACGGACTGCAGCACCAGCACGCCGCCGGAAGGATCCGAGTCGTTGGCCAGCGGGTCAAGCAGCACGCTGCCTCCGGTGGGCATCAGCGCAACGTCGTGGACGGCCACGGGGTCGCCGGCGTCCTTGCCGGACTCCACGTCAACGCGGATCAGGCCCTGGCTGCTCTGCGGGCCGTTGCTGGCGATGTAGGTCAGGTAGACGGGACCGGGAGTGGTGCTGCGGAACGTGAAGGTACCGCCGTCGGTGACCGGGCCCAGTTCGGCAGGACCGTTGGCCTCCACCTGCGCGAGGCGGAGGGCGCCGCCGTTGGGATCGACGTCGTTTTTCAGGGGTGCGATGACCAGGTCCTGGCCCACCACGGCAGTGACGTGATCGGCGTTGACCACCGGCGCCAAGGCGCCCGGCGGCTGGACGTTCACCACGACTTTTCCGGTGACCGTTGCCCGGCCGTCCCAGATGGTGACTTCCACGTTCTTCTTGCCGGCGGTGGCTCCGGAGTCCTGGAACGTCAGCAATCCGTCACGCCGGACCTTGACCTGGTCCTGGTCGTTGTCTGCCTTGGCGTCCAGCAGGACGAGGTCGTCGCCGTCGGGATCCACCCAGTCGGTGAGGATGTTCTGGCTGACGGTTTTGCCCTGTTCCACCAGCATGGTGGTGGAGTCTCCGCCGCGCTTGAATGCGGGCGGCTTGTTTTCATCGGCTGCCACCACGTTGAGCGTGACCTGTCCGCCGGCTGAAAGTCCCCGGCCGTCGGCGGCGTTGTAGCTGAACGTTTCGGCGCCAGGCCTGGCGTCCGCGGGAACGGAGATCTGGAACGCGGTGCCGCCGTAAATGCTTTCCACTGTTCCGGCTTTGGGCCCGGAATCGCCGACGGCGGCGGTCAGGACGTCACCGTCAGGATCGGAATCGTTGTCCAGGACGCTGAGGATGGTGGTCCGCCCCGGACGAACGCCCAGGGTGTCCGGTTTGGTTTCCGGCGGCCGGTTGGGTTTGGTGCGGTCCGGCAGGACGTTGATGGTGTTGTTGTCCGCCGATTCCTGATCCTGCTCATCGGATTCGTTCTTCGGAGGAACAACGTCGTCCCAGTTGTTCACGAGCTGCATGTTCTGGTTCACCAGCCACACATTCCCCGAATTCACATCGTTCAGGACCACCAGGTCCCGGTTCACCCGGAAAACGTACGACGGCGACGCACTCGCCTTGGGCACGTCAACGTTCTTATCATCAGCATCATTGGTGCAGTCACGGACATACTTGTTCGCCCCGGACCACGCAGCATGCACACACCCGGCCAGCTGCACCGGAGCCGCCGGCACACCCTCACCATCAAACGTGACCGTCTTCGCCGTCGAACCATCCAACGGCTGCTTCAACAACGCCTTCTGCGTCGAAACCGCCACAAAATCACTCGCCGGACCGCCCTGCTGCAGCTTCGCATCCCGCGCATTCTCCAACTGCAGCCGCTTACCGCCCGGCAGGAACAACTTCCCCGCAGCAGCATCCAACACCACCGGTTTATCCCCCACCACCGTGATCTGCAGGTCCCCTGCACCCTTCAGCTCACCCCACATACTCGAATCGGTGGACACCACTTCGCCGTTCGCGTCCACAGACGTGACAGTCACCGCGCCCGTCTTGGGGTCCGCACTGTAGATCCGGTCATCGGTACCCACTGCGGAGACCAGACCTTCGGAACCCACCATCACAGGTTCGGATGCTTCCTGGTCAAAACCATTAACGGTGGACGGCGACACGGCCCAGACCTTGCCTGATGCCGCGTCCGTCACTGAGATCACGCTGGCGCCGAAGCTGACATCCGCCGAACCCGGAAGCTGCTTGTCCCCGCCCAGGCGCATGTTCGCCGGCGAGACCTGGTTCAACGTCGAACCCGTCTCATCATCCACAAACACATCCCCGGAGCTCTGGAGAATATCGAAAGTCGTACTCGCCGGCGTCACCGCACCATCCAAAACCCGCGACGGATAATTCAGCCGACCCACCGCATTCTTGGATTTACTGACTACCCACACGCCGCCGTCGTTCAACTCCACCTCAGTGGTCTTGAACCCCGGATAGATGATCGCACCGGTCACCAGGACAACCACAGCAGCAGCAAGAGCCGTCCCCGCAACGCCGCGGGAGCGCAGGATGCCGCGGCGGGTGGTCCAGCCCGCGCCGTTTCCTGCGCGCGCATTTGTGGCACGCGGATTTGTGGCGCGCGCCGTTCGGCGAAGTTTCATGACCGGTATCTCCCCAGATAAGACTCCGGCCGGGCCGATGTACGGTCCGCTGCAGCCGGGCACAACCGACTATAGCGGCATTCACCATCAAGTGGATAAATACGTGGGGACGGTAACCGGCTAGTCGAGGACCAGGCCTTTTCCTTGACCGCGTGCCAGAAGCACGGGATGGATTTCGCCGAACCCTCGGACATTTTCAGCCGGCTGCGGAACGAGAATGAAGCGCTTGTCCTGGTCCAGCGCGGAAGCAGTCATGGAGTCGATCAGGACGGTTCCCGGATCCGCCAACGTGGTGAGCCGGGCGGCGAGGTTGACCGTAGGGCCGTAGATGTCCCCCAGCCGGGACAGTATCCGGCCCCAGACCATCGCCACCCGCGCTTCGGGCAGGATCTCGTCCTCAGTGAAAGCCTGTGCCAGGGCCAGTGAGATCTCGGCCCCGGCAGCCGGCGTTTCCGCAATGTACAGGACTTCGTCGCCTACGGTCTTGACCAGGCGCCCGCCGCCAACGGAAATGATCTCGGCGCATTTGTTCTCAAAGCGCTGGACCAGCCGGGCGAGGGTCTTTTCATTCATCCGGCGGGAGAGGCTCGTATAGGAAACCAGGTCAGCAAAGCCGACGGCGCGGGCCAGCGGCAGCGGGGCGTCGTCTTCATCGCCGTCGCGGCCTTCTTCGCTGGCCTGCAGGCCGGCTTCGGCGCGCACGGCCAGGCGTTGCACGCCGGCATTGAGTTGCCGCCGCCACGAATAGACCAGCATCTCCTCTAGTGCATCCAGCAGGGAGGGAAGTTCCTTCACCAGGCGCTTGCGGGCCACAGCGTCCGTGACGCCCTGCTCGTGGACCATGTCCTCCACCAGGGCCTCGATCTGCCAGACCACCATGCGGTCGGTCATCTGCCCGATGGACCGGGTCACGGAGATGGCGGCTTCCTCGGTCAGCACCCCGGTGCGGACCAGGTCAACCACGGTGGACAGCGCAGCCTGATCCCGTTCGGTGAAGGCGACGTCTTCGTCGCCGAAGTTCGGGAAGCCGAGGGCACGCCACAGCTTCCGGGCCGAAAGGAGGGACAGCCCTGCGCCGGCAGCCACCTCACGGCGCCGCAGCTTCCGTTCGCCGCCCAACAGCCGGGTCTCTAGAGCCTTGGCAGCCACTCGTTCGGGAGAGAGTGTGCCTGTTGCCGGGTGGGCAGTTTCGGGCACGGCGGGAGTCGGCAGGTCCGCTTCGTCCCGCTGGTCCTCATCGTTCATCGTCTCCACCTTCTCTCAACTCCCACGGCAACGCTTCGTCTGTGTAATCCGATATCTCATCAGTCCCCGGGTCCCCGCCCACAGGCAGTTCGTCAATCGCATCCAGCACGAAGTCCCGGAACCGCACTGCTTCCGGGACGTCCTGGATGTTCACCACACCTTGGTACCCGGTTTCCAAGGATATATTCCCGGAGCGCAATATGCGCTGCAGCACCGACTGGTGGACCGTCACGTTGCGGATCGACGCGAGGTTGACCTGCTCGTCCCGGCGCCGCATCATGCCGTAGCGGGCAACAATCCGCCTGCTCGTGAGGATGTACCGGGTTGCCTGCCACCGCAGCAGCCGAGGCAGGCAATATGCCAACCATATCCACGCAGCGGCCAGGACGCATGCCAGGACGATCCACGGTGTCCAGTCAGCGGAAGCCACCGGCACCAGCCGGGTAGCCTCACCCCGCACGGTCCAGGCACTGGCAAAAGCTGCAGCGGCCGGTGCCGCAATGAAGGCTGCGGCCGGGCCGGCCAGCTTCCTCGGCTGCGGGCGGGTGATCGTAATGACCTGCTCGCCCGGCACGAGGCCTTTACGCATAGCCGCTTTCAGCGCCCTGGCCCGGCGGGGTCCACGGGCGCAGGTGGACAACATCGCCGGCGGTGACCACATGCTCGCGGCGGTCCTTGTCCACCACCAGCAGTGAGCCGTACTCGTCCAGCCTCGAAGCGTGCCCGATGATCTCGTGGTCACCGGGCAGCTGCGCGCGCACCTGCTTGCCCAGCGTCACCATGGCGGACTCCACCCGTTTGTGAAGCGAAGGGCCACCGGCAATCCCGGCGGTGGGGTCGCCGTCGGCATTGCAGAAGCCGCGGTAGAGCACGGCGAAATGGGCGAGGTAGCTCTTGAGCAGCACGGTCCGATCAACGGTCAGCGGTTCTTCCAGGGCAACCGACGTCGCTGTGGGCACCGGGAGTTCCGACGCGGTCAACGTCACGTTCAGGCCGGTCCCCAAAATGACCGGAGGAACAGAACCGTCCCCCATGGGCCCCAGCTGGGCCAGGATCCCGGCGATCTTGCGGCCACGGACCAGGACGTCATTGGGCCACTTGAGCTCGGCCGGAAGGCCCGCGGTCTCAAGAAGCGTCTCCCGCAGCGCCAGCGCGCCCAGCAGTGACAGCCACGAATACGTGTGCGTGGGCAGGGGCCTGCCCTCGGCATTGGCGGGCCGCAGGACCAGGGACACCGACACCGAGCTCAGCGGCGGCGCTTCCCACCGCCGGTCCAGGCGTCCGCGGGCAGCGGTCTGGTACTCGGCCGTCAGCACCGACAGGTCCGGCCACTCCTTTGGCTCAACCGTCACCGAGCGCAGGAGGTCCGCGTTGGTGGAACCGGTGGAGTCCACCACCACCACCTTGGCGATGCCTGTGGCCGCCAGGAAATCCTGGTCCGCCAAGGCTCCACGATCCAACGGATTTCCTGGGGTGTGTGAGTCATCCATGGTTGAATCCTATCGACTCAGGCGCCGCCGCTGGCTGATCCCACAGCCACATGACTGGAACCTGCGGCTCAGAGGAATATGTCCGGAACCAGGCGATCCTCCGCGGCCCCGAGGCTGTACGGACGGAAGTCGGTGACACCCGCCGCGCGGAGCACCTGTTCGTCCGTATAGAAGTTGCCGCTGGGTGCACCGGGGCCGGCCAGGTTGCTGCCGGTCAGGACGGCGTGGGCTGCGTCGGCCATGATCTGTGGTCCGCGCGCGGCCTGGACGATCTCCTGGCCGCCGGGCATGTTCCGGATGGCCGCGGTATCGATGAGGGTGCACGGCCAGAGCGAGTTGACGTTGATGCCGTCGGCCTTGAGTTCTTCGGCAAGGCCCAGGGTGGTGAGGCTCATCCCGTATTTGGCCATGGTGTAGGCCAGGTGCCTGCCTGCCCAGTGGGGGTCAAGGTTCAGGGGCGGCGACAGCGTCAGGATGTGTGCGTGGGCCGATTTGCGCAGGGCGGGCAGTGACAGCTTGGACAGCAGGAACGTGCCGCGGACGTTGATGTCCTGCATCAGGTCGTAGCGTTTCATGTCCACGTCGTCGGTGGTGGAGAGATCGATCGCGGACGCATTGTTGAGCACGATGTCGATCCCGCCGAAGCGTTCGACGGCGGCCGCCACGGCTCCTGCGACGTCTTCGTCGCTGCGCACATCACCGACGATTGCCAGGGCGTTGCCCCCGGCAGCCTCCACCTGCTCGGCGGCGCTGAAGACGGTGCCTGCCAGCTTGGCGTGGGGCTGGCCGGTCTTGGCCATGAGGACAATATTGGCACCGTCCTGTGCGGCCCGGGTGGCAATGGCCAGCCCGATGCCGCGGCTGCCGCCGGACATCAGAATGGTGCGGCCGCGAAGGGACCCGGAGGCCTGGTACGGCGTTGCGGCAGTGGACCTTGCGTCGTTGCTGGAAGTCATGGCTCCACTGTAGCCGAGGTATGTTACTGGTGAGTAACATTGGGCTGGCCGCTGGAGAGTGCGGAAAATTGTAGGTTTTCTACAGTCGTCCCACGCAGATGCGTCATTAGACTAGCCAGCAGGGTTCGTCTTTTGTGTGGAATCTACTTAAATCCCGCGCCTGACCTGCCAGATACCACCGCACGCAGCCCCACATTGTTACAGCACCAATCTGCTACAGAGCCGGAGACACTTGATGAGCCACGATCTGACAACGACAGCGGGAAAGATCGCCGATTTCCGCGACCGCCAGGCCCGTGCAGAACAACCCTCCGGCCCCGAAGCCATCGAAAAGCAGCACGCCCGCGGCAAGAACACCGCCCGCGAGCGCGTGGACCTCCTGCTGGACGAAGGCTCGTTTGTGGAGCTTGACGCGCTGGCCGTGCACCGCTCCACCGCCTTCGGCATGGAAAAGAAGAAGCCGCTCGGCGACGGGCTGGTCTCCGGCTACGGGACCGTGGACGGGCGTCCCGTTGCCGTCTACAGCCAGGACTTCTCGGTCTACGGCGGATCGTTGAGCCAGGTCAACGGCGAGAAGATCGTCAAGGTCCAGGAATTCGCCCTGCGCAACGGCTGCCCTGTAGTGGGCATCCTCGACGGCGGCGGTGCCCGCATCCAGGAAGGCGTGGCCTCCCTGGCCATGTTTGCCGACATCTTCCGCAATAACGTCCACGCTTCCGGCGTCGTCCCGCAGATCTCGCTCATCATGGGACCGTCCGCCGGCGGCGCGGCCTACTCCCCCGCCCTCACGGACTACGTGGTGATGGTGGACAAAACCTCGCACATGTTCATCACGGGACCAGACGTCATCAAGACCGTCACGGGCGAAGACGTGGACATGGAAACCCTCGGCGGCGCCCGCCAGCACAATGCCAACACAGGCACCTCCACGTACCTGGCCTCCGACGAAGCCGACGCCATCGAGTTCGTCCGCGAGCTGCTGGACTTCCTGCCGTCCAACAACCTCTCCGAGGCCCCGGTGCTGGAGCACCAGCAGGAGCTGGAGATCAACGACGACGACCTCGCCCTGGACACGCTCGTCCCCGACTCGGCCAACCAGCCGTACGACATGCGCACAGTCATCGAGCAGATCGTTGACGACGCACATTTCCTGGAGATGCAGTCCCTCTACGCCCCCAACGTGATGATCGGCTACGGCCGGGTTGAGGGACACACCGTGGGCATCGTGGCCAACCAGCCGCTGCAGTTCGCCGGCACGCTGGACATTGCAGCCTCGGAGAAGGCCGCCCGCTTCGTCCGGAACTGCGACGCCTTCAACATCCCCATCATCACCCTGGTGGATGTCCCCGGCTTCCTGCCCGGCAAGGACCAGGAGTTCCAGGGCATCATCCGCCGCGGCGCCAAGCTGCTGTACGCCTACGCCGAAGCCACCGTCCCCAAGCTGACGGTCATCACCCGCAAGGCCTACGGCGGCGCGTACATCGTGATGGGCTCCAAGAAACTCGGCGCGGACCTGAACCTTGCGTGGCCCACTGCGCAGATCGGCGTGATGGGCGCCCAGGGCGCCGTCAACATCCTGTACCGCCGCGACCTGGCCGCAGTTGCCGAGGCCGGCGGGGACGTTGAGGCCCGGCGCGCCGACGTTATCCGCCAGTACGAAGAAGAGTTGCTGAACCCCTACCAGGCCGCCCAGCTGGGCTACGTGGACGCGGTCATTGCACCTTCCGATACCCGGGGCCAGATCATCAAGGGCCTCCGCGCCCTCCGCGACAAGCGGGCGAGCCTGCCCACCAAGAAGCACGGGAACATCCCGCTGTGAGTGCGGACAAGCCGTTTGTTGACGACGCGCAAGCCCTGCTTTCTGTGGTCAAAGGGCAACCGTCGGCCGAAGAGCTCGCGGCGCTGACCGCCGTCGTGCTTTCCCTGGGCAGCGCGGACGCTGTGGCCGCCGGGAAGCCCACCGCCCGCGACTGGGTGCGCCGCCAGCAGCTGCGGCTCGCCCCGACGCCGGGTCCCGGCGCCTGGAGGCGGAGCCGGGGTTAGGCTCGTGGGGTGACTACCGAAGCCGCCCCCGCCGCCCGTCCGCACTCCGCCATCGATGCCGTGGCGGATGACTATACCGACACACTTATCCGCCTGAACCCCTCGCTTGCCACCGAGTTGGGGCTGCCGGGGCATGAGACCGAGTACCCGGATTACTCCCCCGCCGGCATCGCCGGTTTCGCAGCGGAAGCCCGCAAGGCCCTTGCTGCCCTGGAGGGCCTCACACCCCAGGACGACGTCGATACCGTCACCCTGGACGCCATGCGGGAACGGCTGGGCCTCCAGTTGGAAATCCACGAGTCCGGCTGGGACGTGGCGGAGCTGAACAACATCGCCTCCCCCGCACAGGACATCCGGGCCATTTTCGACCTGATGCCCACGGACACCGCTGAGCACTGGGAACACATCGCCGGCCGCGCGCTGAACGTCCCCGGCGCCCTCCGCGGCTACACCGAATCACTGCGCCGGGCCCGGGACGCGGGTAAAGTCGCGGCCGAACGCCAGGTCTCCATCGTCATCGAGCAGACCACCAAATACGCCGCCGAAGACGGCTTCTTCGCCAAGCTCGCCACCGAGGCCCGGACTGCGGACGGTCCCCTGCCGGGCGAAACGCAGGAGACGCTCGACGCCGGTGCTGCCGCTGCCCGGGGTGCCTACCGGGAGCTCGCGGAGTTCCTCCGCACGGAACTGCTCCCTGCCGCCCCGCAGCAGGACGCAGTCGGCCGGGAACGCTACGCCCTGGCCTCGCGCTCCTTCCTGGGCGCCGCCGTCGACCTCGAAGAGACCTACGCCTGGGGAGTCCAGGAACTCGACCGGCTCATCGCCGAGCAGGAAAACGTTGCGTCCATCATCAAGCAAGGGGCCAGCATCGAGGAGGCCAAAGACGTCCTCAACAACGACCCTGCCCGCCAACTCAAGGGCACAGAGGCCCTCAAGGCGTGGATGCAGGAACTCTCGGACAAGGCAGTTGCCGAGCTTGCCGGCGTGCACTTCGAGATCCCGGACGTGATGAAGAAGCTTGAATGCCTCATCGCCCCGACCGACGAGGGCGGCATTTACTACACGGGCCCCTCGGATGACTTCAGCCGTCCCGGCCGGATGTGGTGGTCAGTTCCCGCCGGCGAGGACACCTTCACCACCTGGGCCGAAACCACCACGGTCTTCCATGAAGGCGTCCCCGGCCACCACCTGCAGGTGGCCACCGCCACCTACCGGCGGGAACTGCTGAATAAATGGCGGCGCAACATCTGCTGGACCTCCGGCCACGGCGAGGGCTGGGCCCTATACGCCGAAAAGCTTATGCAGGAACTCGGCTACCTGGCCGATCCCGGCGACCACATGGGCATGCTGGACATGCAGCGGATGCGGGCGGCCCGCGTGGTGTTCGACATCGGCGTCCACCTGGAACTGGAGATCCCCGAACGCTGGGGCAGCGGAACATGGACCCCGGAGGCGGGCTACGACTTCCTCAAAGAGAACCTGCCCATCAGCGAAGGCCAGCTCAAATTCGAATTCACCCGCTACCTCGGCTGGCCCGGCCAGGCCCCGTCCTACAAAGTGGGACAGCGCCTCTGGGAACAGATCCGGGCCGACCTCGAAACCCGGCCCGGCTTCGACCTCAAGGCCTTCCACACCAAGGCACTGAATGTCGGCTCCGTAGGCCTCGATACCCTCCGCCGGGCGCTGCTTTCGTAGGTCCACCCCGGATGGGGCCCCGAGGGGCCCCATCCTCGGCGTGCTGCTCCTTCGTCGCTCTGACGCACGCTGCCGGATGCGCCCCCTCCGAGCCGGGTTCGGTGAGACTCTTGCCACATCCGGGCTGGGAATAACTTCACAATTGCCTTGATTTGCGCCGGATTTGCGGGGACATCTGGGCTTCGAAGGCGATGGGGCGGAGTAACATTTCTCAACATCTGTTCGCCGTGATAAGAAACCCGGGCCTAGCGTGTTCTGGTGAGCACTCAAACCCGCACCCCCGAATCCGCAGGAAAGACCGGCTTCCAGCTGCCCAAGTGGGCCGGCTCGTTCGGTTTCCAGATCATCGCCGCCCTCATTGTGGGCCTGGGCCTAGGCCTGCTGGCCAAGTACACGGGCAGCACCAAGGAGGCCCCCAACGGCCTCGGCGCCACGCTGCAGACCATTGGGTCCAGCTACGTTTCACTGCTGCAGACCGCGGTGGTTCCGCTGATCTTCACGGCCGTGGTTAGCTCGATCTCGAACCTGCGCCAAGTCTCCAACGCCGCCAAGCTGGCCTGGAACACCCTGCTGTGGTTCGCCATCACGTCCCTGATCGCGGTCGTGATCGGCATCGGCCTCGGCGTGCTCCTGCAGCCCGGCGCCAACACCGGCATCACCCAGGAGGCCAAGTACGCCGGCAAGTCCGGTGACTGGTGGTCCTTCCTGATCGGGCTGTTCCCCAAGAACTTCCTCGGCCTCGGTGCCAGCTCCACCGTGACTGAAAGCGCCACCGCGGCCACCACAGTCAGCACCTCCATCAGCTTTAACGTGCTCCAGATCCTGGTGATTGCCATCGCCGTCGGCGTCGCCGCCCTCAAGGTGGGCAAGGCTGCCGAGCCGTTCCTGAACCTCAACGCTTCGGCGCTGGCCGTCATCCAGAAGGTCCTCTGGTGGATCATCCGCATCGCCCCGCTCGGCACGGTGGGCCTGATCGGCAACGCCGCGGCCGTGTACGGCTGGGACACCATCGGCGCGCTCGGCAAGTTCACCTTCGCCATCTACGTTGGCCTGGCCCTGGTGCTGTTTGTGGTTTACCCGACGCTGATCCGCTCGCACGGCCTGTCCGTGAAGCAGTACTTCTCCGGGGTATGGCCCGCCGTGCAGCTCGCGTTTGTATCCCGCTCCTCGATCGGAACCCTGCCGCTGACCCAGCGCGTCACTGAGCGCAGCCTCGGTGTTCCCCGCGCCTACGCTTCCTTCGCCGTACCCCTGGGCGCCACCACCAAGATGGACGGCTGCGCCGCGATCTACCCCGCGATCTCCGCCATCTTTGTGGCCCAGTTCTTCGGCGTCCAGCTGGAGGTCAGCCACTACCTCCTCATCGCCCTCGTCTCGGTCCTCGGTTCCGCCGCAACGGCCGGCACCACCGGCGCCGTGGTGATGCTCACCCTGACGCTCTCCACGCTGGGACTGCCCCTGGCCGGCGTCGGACTCCTGCTCGCGGTGGACCCCATCCTGGACATGGGCCGCACCGCGGTCAACGTCGCGGGCCAGGCCCTCGTGCCCACCATCGTGGCCAAACGGCAGGGCATGCTCGACGAGGCGCTCTACAACGCACCCCGCAACGGCACTCCGTTTGTGGACGACGACGCCGACTCCTCCGCTGCGGATCCTTCCGCCGTCGCCGGAGGTACTGACTCTCCGGAAGCCGGACGCGAACTGGCCGACGCGAAGGCCTGACGCACGGCTCGAACAGCAAACAGGAGAAGTCCCCGGGAAGTGCTCCCGGGGACTTCTCCTGTTCGGTGCCGGGTTTCGCTCAGCCCGGCCTTTCGTTAGCGGCCGCCACCTCCGATGACTCCGTTCTGGACAGCCTTGGTCACGGCGTCGGCCTCGGCCTGGGTCAGCTTGCCGTCTGTGACGGCCTGGTCCAGGCGCGTCTTCAGAGCCGCGGCGCGATCTGCCTGTTCGGCGGTGCGCAGCTCTTCAAGCGCCGCCGTGACCTTGGCCTCGTCGATGCCGAGCGTCGCCGCGAGGGACTTCGCGAGTTCAGCCTGCTTCGCGGCCGGGTCCGGCCGGGTTCCTTCAGTTCCGTCGGCCGGCGGGGTGGTGGGCTTGTTGGCCTCGCGGTAGGCCTTCAGGGCCTCCGTCACCTTGGCCTCGTCCACGCCCAGCTTGGTGGCAAGTTCCGCTGCGTCCACGCCGCGGAAGCCGCCGTGGCCATGGCCGCCCCGCATGCCTTTCCCTTCAGCTGGGGCAGTGCCGGTGCCCCCGTCGGCTGAGGCGCTTGAGCTGGCGCTGGGGGTGGGCGTCGGCGTCGTGGTTGCGGACGCCATGCCGGCGACGCCGATCCCGGCGCCAAGGGCCAGCGCGGTGGCCGTGAGGCCAAGGGCAATTCTCTTTGTGCGTACCATTCTTGTCTCCTGGATCTGCCGTCCGGTGACGGCTGGTGAAGATGTCCCAGACGGGACTCTTCCAGTCTTCGGCGGCAGGTTCAGGCTCAGCTGTCGGGAACCTTTCATCTTCCTGTGAATCAACTTGCGCGGCGTGCAAACTTGCACGTAGTGTAATTTCATGCCCGAACTTCTCTCGCGCCGTGAGCTGAACAAAGCCGCCACCCGCCAGGCCATCACCGATGCCGCCCTGACCCTGCTGCGCGCCCAGGGACCCGGGAATTTCACGGTGGAAGACATCGCCGAATCTGCCGGGATCTCGCGCCGCACCTTCTTCAACTACTTCAGCAGCACCGAGGCCGCCCTGGCCTCCATGACGCACGGGTTCCTGGACAACGCCCTTCAGCAGTTCCGGCAGCGGCCCGCCGACGAGCCCATCCTCGAATCGGCGCGCGCGGCCCTGATGCAGCTGGCCGACCCCATGACGGTGGCGCCCCTGGCTGAACTCTTCACCCTCACCCAGGACAACGCGGTCCTGTCCCGGTCCGAACTCGAGGCGTGGGACCACTGCACCGAAGAGATCATCAGCGCGGCCCGGGAGCGCTTCGCCGGAACCCCGGGCGCCGTCGTCGACGAACTGTACCTGCGCGCCCTCGCAGGCTCCGTCATCTCCTGCGGGAAGGCGGCCATGGACGTGTGGTTCGCCCGATGCGGCGCCGATCTCTCCCCCGCATCACTCGCTGTGCTGCGGCAACTGCTCATTGACGCCATGGGCCACCTCGGCTCCGGCTTCGGCAGCCCCGTTCCGGCAGCCAGCCCCTCCGCGACGTCCACAACTGCCACTACGCACCTCAACAAAGAACGGCTCTGACATGGCCCTGCTGCTCTACCGCCTCGGCAAGTTCTCCTACCGCCACCGCTGGCTGGTCATTTCGCTCTGGCTCGCCGCGCTGGTGGCCGTCGGCGGCTCAGCAGCCGCCTTCCACGGCACACTGTCCAACAACTTCCAGATTCCGGGCACTGAGACGCAGCGGATCGCGGACAAGCTGAAGCAGGAACTGCCGGCAGCGTCGGGCGGCTCTGCCACGATCGTCTTTGAAGCCCCGGAAGGCGGCTTTACTGACGGCAGCCGCGCCGCCGTCACGGCTGCCCTCACCAAGCTTGGTGACCTGCCTGACGTCAAGGCCACGGTGGATCCCTTCGCCACGCAGGCCCAGCTGGACAAGGCCGGGCAGGCCATCGCCGACGGCGAGCAGCAGCTTGCCGCGGGCCAGGCCCGCCTGGATGCCTCACGTGCCGAGCTCGACGCCGGCACAGCGCAGCTGAACGGCGCGGAGCAGCAGCTCGCTGCCGGCGGCGCAACCCCGGCAATGATCGAGGCCCAGCTCGGAGCGCAGAAGGCCGCCCTGGCACAGGGCCAGGCAAAGCTCGACGCCGGAACCCAGGAACTGCAGGCCGCCAAGGCCAAGCTCGATCTGGGCAAGCGGCAGGCGGAGGCATCCGGCGGGATCCGGTTTGTCTCGGCGGACGGCCAGGCTGCCGTGGCACAGGTGCAGTTCAACACCTCCATCAACGCCCTCACCCCGGCGGTGCGCCAGCAGGTCCAGGACATCGCGCATGAGACTTCGTCCGTGGGCGTGACGGCGCTGGCCAGCAAGGAAATTACGGAAGACATTTCAGAACTGTTCGGCACGACCGAAATCATCGGCATCGGTGTGGCGGCCCTGGTCCTGATCCTGATGCTGGGGACGCTCATCGCCGCGGGCCTGCCGCTGCTGATGGCCGTCATCGGCGTTGGTGTCGGGGTGGGCATCACGTTCGCCCTGTCCGGCGCCTTCGAGATGAGCTCCATCTCCCCCATGCTCGCGCTGATGCTTGGCCTCGCCGTGGGCATTGACTACTCCCTGTTCATCGTCAACCGGCACCGGACCCAGCTGCTGGCAGGCATGGACCCCGAGGAATCCGTGGCACGCGCCACCGGAACCTCGGGCAACGCCGTGCTTTTTGCCGGCCTGACGGTCATCATTGCCCTGGCCGCCCTGGTGGTGCCCGGGCTGCCGTTCCTGAGCGTGATGGGCCTGGCAGCAGCAGGCACCGTCGCGGTGGCCGTCCTGGTGGCGCTCACCCTGACCCCGGCCTTGCTGTCCCTGATCGGCCGGCGCATCATTTCCCGGCGGGCCTGGGCCAAGGCCGATGCCCACAACGCCGAGGCCGGCCACGAGGTTGCCGACCAGGCCAAGGATGAGGAAAAGAGCACCCGGGGCTGGGGCGGCCTGGTTACCAGGCACCCCGTTGTGGCGCTCGTCGCCGGTGTACTCCTGCTGGGAACGCTGGCCCTGCCCGCCGCGCAGCTCCAGTTGGCACTGCCCGACGGCGGCTCCGAACCGGTGGACTCCGAGGCTTACCAGGCCTATGACGTCACCGCCCGCAGTTTCGGCGAAGGCGTCACCGGCCCCATTGTGGTGGTGGGTGAATTCCCGGCCGGCCTGGACGAAGCCCAGGCCCAGGAACTGCAGTATGACGTCGCGGACCTGATCCGGGGCGTGGACAACGTGGTGGCAACGGTGCCCGTGGCGCTGAGCGAGGACCGCCGCACCGCCGTATTCCAGGTCATCCCGGAAGAGGGGCCCGCCAAGGCCGGCACAGTGCAGGTCGTGAGCGAACTCCGCGAACGCGGCACCCAGATCCAGGCCGAAACGGGGGTCACCATCGGCCTGACCGGGCAGACCGCCGGCAACATCGACGTCTCCGCAAAACTCGGTGACGCCCTGCCGCCGTACCTGGCGATCGTCGTCGGGCTTTCCCTCATCCTGCTGCTGCTCGTATTCCGCTCCATTGTGGTTCCCCTCCTGGCAACCGGCGGTTTCCTGCTGTCCCTGGCCGCCGCGTTCGGCCTGGTGGTGGCCGTCTACCAGTGGGGCTGGCTGGGCGGCGTGTTCGACGTCGCCAATCCCGGCGCGGTCCTGAGCTTCCTGCCGATCATCCTGATCGGTGTGCTGTTCGGCCTGGCGATGGACTACCAGGTGTTCATCGCGTCGGGCATGCGCGAGTCCTATATGCATGGCGCGCCGGCGAAAAAGGCCGTGCGCATCGGCTTCAGCCATGCCGGCGCCGTGGTGACCGCCGCCGCGATCATTATGGTCAGCGTGTTCGCCGGCTTCATCTTCAGCCACCTGACCATGGTCCGGCCGCTGGGCTTCGCCATGGCGTTCGGTGTGCTGCTGGACGCGTTTGTGGTCCGCATGACCATCGTGCCGGCTGTGATGTACCTGCTGGGCGAAAAGACCTGGTGGCTGCCCAAGTGGCTGGACCGGATCCTGCCGGACGTGGACGTGGAGGGCGCCCGGCTGGAACGCCGCGAAAACGCGCCGCAGAAGCTGACCGAGCCCGTCCACTAGGCTGAAACGGTGACCCGCCTCATCCTCGCCTCCCAGTCCCCCGCCCGCACCAAGCTCCTGGCCGACGCCGGTATCCGGCACTCCGTGCTGGTCTCCGACGTGGACGAGGACGCGGTCCAGGCCCGCTACGGCGTCACGGATCCGCACGATACCGCGCTGCTGCTGGCCCGCGCCAAGGCCGAGGCGGTGGCCGCGTTGCCGGAAGCGGAGGGCGCGCTGGTCATCGGCTGCGACTCCGTCTTCGAGTTCGACGGCGAGGCGCACGGCAAACCGTACACGGCCGCCGTCGCCCGCGAACGGATGCTGCGGATGAGCGGCAACAGCGGTGTCCTGCACACCGGGCACTGGCTGGTGGACTGCCGCGCGACGGCAGCCGATGACGAGCCCGCCGAGATAGGCACCGACGCAGCGGCCGACGGCGGCATCACGGCACCGGGATCCGGCGCCACCCTCGGTGCGGTCGCCTCCGCCGAGGTCCACTTCACGGAGATGGATCCGGAAGAGATCGACGCGTACATCGCCACGGGCGAACCGCTGCACTGCGCCGGCTCGTTTACGATCGACGGCCTGGGCGGGGCGTTCATCCGGAAGGTGGACGGGGACCCGCACGCCGTCGTCGGGCTGTCAGTCTCCACGCTGCGCAGTCTCCTCGGGCACGCAAACGTACGCATCACGGACCTGTGGTCCGCCGAATAATTGCGGCGATTTTCCGACCAATTGTAGGTTCCCTACAAAGCCGCGCCCGTTTACACGCGGAAACCGCAAGTAATATCGGCGGAACCCACAAAATCGCGCTAGGCTCCCTGAAGGAAAGAAGGAGACGCCTTGTCAGCAAATTTGGAGCAGTCCGCTAGTCCCGTGCAATCGAACCTCACCAAGGTGCTGATCGCAAACCGAGGCGAAATCGCAGTGCGCATCATCCGCGCGGCTCGCGACGAGGGCATTGCCTCCGTGGCTGTATACGCCGATCCGGACCGCGACGCGCTCCATGTCAGGCTGGCCGACGAGGCCTACTCCCTCGGTGGCAACACCGCCGCGGAGTCCTATCTGGTGATGGACAAGATCATTGACGTTGCCCGCCAGTCCGGTGCCGACGGCATCCATCCCGGTTACGGCTTCCTCGCCGAAAACGCCGAGTTCGCCGCCAAGGTCATCGACGCCGGCATCACCTGGATCGGCCCGTCCCCCGAGGCCATTTCCGCCCTAGGCGACAAGGTCCAGGCCCGCCACATCGCCGAGAAAGTGGGTGCCCCCCAGGTCCCCGGCACCGCCGATCCTGTGCAGTCGGCCGAGGAAATCCTCGAGTTCGTGGACAAGTTCGGCCTGCCCGTGGCCATCAAGGCAGCCTTCGGCGGCGGCGGCCGCGGCATCAAAGTGGCCCGCACCCGCGAAGAAATCCCGGAGCTCTTCGAGTCTGCCGTCCGTGAGGCCACTGCAGCCTTCGGCCGCGGCGAGTGCTTCATCGAACGCTTCCTGGACGCCCCGCGCCACGTCGAAACGCAGTGCCTCGCGGACGCCCACGGCAACGTCGTGGTCATCTCCACGCGTGACTGCTCGTTGCAGCGCCGCAACCAGAAGCTCGTTGAAGAAGCACCTGCCCCGTTCCTCACCGAAGAGCAGAACCGCCGCCTCTACGAATCCTCCAAGGCCATCCTGAAGGAAGCCGGTTACCTCGGCGCCGGAACCTGCGAGTTCCTGGTGGGCCAGGACGGCACCATCTCCTTCCTCGAGGTCAACACCCGCCTGCAGGTGGAGCACTGCGTCTCCGAAGAGGTCACGGGGATCGACCTGGTCCGCGAACAGTTCCGGCTGGCCCGCGGCGAGGAGCTCGGCTACGGCGACCCCGAGGTCCGCGGCCACTCGTTCGAATTCCGCATCACCGGCGAGGACCCGGGCCGCAACTTCATGCCAGCCCCCGGCACCATCACCACCCTGAAGAACCCCACAGGCCCCGGCATCCGGATCGACTCCGGCGTGGAGGAGGGCGATGTCATCAGCGGCAACTTCGACTCGATGCTCTCCAAGCTGATCGTCACCGGCGCCACGCGTGCCCAGGCCCTGCAGCGTTCGCGGCGCGCCTTGGAGGAAATGGTGGTGGGGGGCATCCCCACCGTTATCCCGTTCGACCTCGCCGTTGTTTCGGACCCCGCTTTTGCGCCCGCGGAAGGGCCTTTCAGCATCCACACCCGCTGGATTGAAACCGAATTCGTCAACAACATTCCCGCCTGGACGCCGGACGGAACCGCTGAAGCCAGTGGCGACGCCGGTGAACGCCAGCGCGTGGTGGTTGAAGTGGGGGGCAAGCGCCTCGAGGTTGTCCTGCCGGCCTCCCTTGGTTCGATCGGGGCGGGTTCCGCCGCCGGCGCGAAGTCCAACAAGTCCAAGAAACGCCTCCGTTCAGGCGGAGCGGCTGCGTCCGCCGCCGGCGACGCGCTGACCTCCCCGATGCAGGGCACCATCGTCAAGGTTGCCGTGACCAACGGCGACGTTGTGTCCGAGGGTGACCTGGTGGTGGTTCTCGAAGCGATGAAGATGGAACAGCCCCTGACCGCGCACCGTTCCGGCATCATCACCGGACTCAGCGCAGTGGCCGGTGAGACGGTTTCGGCCGGCGCCGTCATCGCCACGATCGAAGACTAGACCCTGCCGGAGGCACCCATGCTCGCACCCAGTTTTGAAGAAGAAGTAGACCGCTACCACCTGGCGGTTCCGGAAATCACCCGCGGGAATCCCGGTGCCGTCAAGGACCTGTATTCCAGGCTCGACGACGTCACGCTGGCCAACCCGTTCGGCGGCATCGCACGTGGTTGGGCCCAGGTGGAGGCCCGGCTGGACCAGGCGTCCCGGCAGTTCCAGGACGGCGAGATGCTGGGGTTCGACACCATCACCTCCTACACCGCACGCGACACGGCCTACCTGGTGGAAACGGAACACTTCCGTGCCCGGCTGGAGAGCGCCGCAGCGCCAGAGGAATTCGCGCTCCGTGTGACCAGCATCTTCCGGCGCGAAGAAGGCTACTGGAAGCTGGTCCACCGCCACGCAGACCCGGCCGCGCAGCCGCAGTCCCGGCGATCCTTCGCGCAGCCTGCCAGCCACTGACAGCCTTCGTGCCTCTGGCGCCGGGGCTGTGCTCCGGCGCCAACCGCAGGCTCGCTGCGTCCTCTGGCGTTGAGCTGGGGCGAAAGGCACACTTAGCGTGTGAAGCCTTTCCTCCTCCTTGCCTCCCGGGCTGAAGACGCCGCCGCAGAGGAAGAGTATGAGTCGTACCTGACGTATGGCAGGCTGACCCCTTCGCAGCTGAGGCGTGTCCGGCTTGAGGCCGCTCCCCTGCCGCAACTGGACCTGAACGATTACTCGGCGGTGATTGTGGGCGGCAGTCCCTTCACGTCCAGCGACCCGGCAGACCACAAGAGCGAAACCCAGCACCGGGTGGAGCGGGAACTGGCCGGGCTGCTGGACCGGATCGTGGCCCAGGACTTTCCGTTCCTGGGCGCGTGCTACGGGGTGGGGACGCTGGGCAGGCATCAGGGCGCCGTGATCGACAGGACCTTTGGCGAACAGCTGGGCGGGGTGGAAATCGAGCTGACGGAGGCGGGGCTCGCGGATCCGCTCCTGCACGGGATGCCACGGCGTTTCACCGCCTTCACCGGGCACAAGGAGGCTTGCACCAGATTGCCCTCCCACGCGGTGCTGCTGGCATCCTCCCAGGCCTGCCCCGTCCACATGTTCCGCATCAAGCAGAACCTGTACGCCACACAGTTCCACCCTGAGCTGGACGCGGAGGGCCTGGTGACCCGGATCGACATCTACCGCCACGCCGGCTACTTCCCGCCGGAGTCCGCCGAGGAACTCATGGCGGACGCGCGGATGTACACCGCCACCGAGCCCATGAAGATCCTCCGCAACTTCGTGGACCGCTACGCCAACTGAGCCTGCGGACGGGTGGCGAGCGCCGCCGTCGTGCGTTCCTCCCCGGTCGGTCCCGCCCGGACACAGCAATGCCCGGCACGCTCCCCGCAATAACGGGGAACACGCCGGGCATTTCTGTCAGCAACCGGGCTGGAACGCCCGACGGCGGGGCCTCAGGCTACGTTGTTCTCGTAGTCCAGGTCGCGGGTTTCCTTGCTTACGAACAGCGCAATCAGCGTCAGCACCGACATCGCGGTCAGGTAGACACCCACCAGGACCGGGCTGCCGTCGGCCAGCTCCCAGAGCGCGACGGCGATGAACGGAGCCACCGCAGCACCCAGGATGCTGGACACGTTGTAACTGACGGCGGATCCCGTGTAGCGCACATTGGTGGGGAACAGTTCCGGCAGCAGCGCACCCATGGGGCCGAACGTGAGGCCCATCAGGGAGAAGCCGATGACCAGCAGGGCCATGGTGCCCACGAAGCCGCCGCTGAACAGCGGGACGAACAGGAGGCCGAAGACGAAGATGCCACCCGTGACGGCCAGCAGCATCTTGCGGCGGCCGTACTTCTCCGCCAGCGGTCCGGAAACCAGGGTGAAGATGCCGAAGAACACGACGCCGGCAATCAGCATCCAGAGGAAATCGTTGCGGGTGAAACCCAGGCCGGGAACAAACGCGGCCGCGGCGGCCTCGGACATCGGCTTGCCTGCCTTCTCGGCGGCAGCCTTGGCGGCATCCAGGGTGGAAGCGCGGGTGCCGTAGGTCAGCGTGAACGTGGTCATCAGGTAGAAGAGCACGTACGTGGCGAGCATGATGAACGTGCCCAGGATCAGCGGGCGCCAGCTGGTCTTGAAGACCCGGGCCAGAGGCAGCTTGGCCACTTCATTGGATTCGAGCACCTTGGTGAAGGCAGGCGTTTCGATCAGCTTGAGGCGGACGTAGAGGCCGATGATCACCATAACGGCGCTGAGCAGGAACGGCACGCGCCAGCCCCAGGCCAGGAAGTCGGCCGGTGTCAGTGCATAGCTGGCCACCAGGAAGATCACGTTGGCGATGATGAAGCCAATGGGCGCACCAAGCTGCGGGAAGGTGCCGTAGATGGCGCGCTTGTTGGCCGGGGCGTTTTCGGTGGCCAGCAGGGCAGCGCCGCTCCATTCGCCGCCGAGGGCGAGGCCCTGGGCGAAGCGCATGACCACGAGCAGTGCCGGAGCCCAGAATTCCCAGCCCGGGACGAGTGCGGTGGGCAGGCAGCCGATCAGGAACGTGGCAATGCCCATGGTCAGCAACGAGGCCACCAGGGTGCCCTTGCGGCCGAACTTGTCGCCGAAGTGGCCAAACACGATGGATCCCAGCGGGCGGGCAACGAAGGCCACACCGAACACAGCGAAGGAGCTGAGCAGCTGGGTGGTCTCGTTCTGGTTGGGGAAGAACAGCGCCGGGAAGACCAGCACGGCGGCGGTGGCGTAGACGTAGAAATCGTAGAACTCAACGGTGGTGCCGATCAGGCTGGCCACAATCACGCGGCCGCGTGAGTTCACCGCCTTGGGGGATCCTTGCTCCGCGGTGGTTTGCGTAGATGACATATGAACACTTTCCTGAGAACCGGCCGGGCCAGGTAAGGTCCGGCGTGCAGTAGTTAGAGTTCAATATTAGTTCCGGCCGTCCAGTCAATGGACAAAAGGTCCATCATGTGGTCTTGTGGCCCAAGTCTCATTCTTCGGTCAGTTAACTCTCCTCACGCCGCCGGCCCGGCTGCCGATAGGCAAATGTCACAGGGCGTTAACAAACCGCGACCGTCCGCGAAACGCGCGTTCTCTACCGTGGAAGAACAACATCCCCCATGAGGAGGTCCACCGTGACTGTTGACCGCAACGCAGATGCCGGCACCGGTAATTCCGTAGATATAGACACCGACCCGCTGCACGGAGGCGTGTCCTCATCCGCCAGCGCGCAGCCCTCCACCCGTACAACCGACGCCCCCGCCCTTGAATTCCGCCCAGGCCGCTGGATCGCCAACTGGAACGCCGAGAACAAGGAGCAGTGGGAGTCCGCCGGCCGGGCCATCGCCCGCCGCAACCTGAACTGGTCCATCTTCGCCGAGTTCCTCGGCTTTGTGGTCTGGCAGCTCTGGTCCATCGTGGTGGTCCAGCTGCCGGCAGCCGGCTTCACGTTCACCACCTCGGAAATCTTCTGGCTGATCTCCATGCCCAGCCTGGTAGGCGCCACCCTCCGGATCCCCTACACCTTTATGGTTCCCCGCTTCGGCGGCCGGAACTGGACCATCGTGTCCGCGCTCCTGCTCCTGATTCCCGCCGTCGGACTGGGACTTTGCGTCTCCAATCCGGAAACCCCGTTCGGTGTCATGCTGCTCGTGGCAGCACTTGCAGGCTTCGGCGGCGGCAACTTCGCCAGCTCCATGGCCAACATCACATTCTTCTACCCGGCACGCGAGAAGGGCTGGGCCCTTGGCCTGAACGCCGCCGGTGGCAACATGGGCGCTGCCGTCGCGCAGCTCGCCGTCCCGATTGCGATCACCCTGCTCGCCGTCGGCAGCGTCAACCTGCCGATGGCCGGCTGGATGTGGATCCCCTTCATCCTGATCGCCGCCTTCGGTGCCTGGAAGTACATGGACAACCTCACCAGTGCCAAGGGTGACGTGGCCGGCTCGGTCGCGGCACTGAAGGAACCGCACCTGTGGATCATGGCACTGCTGTACATCGGCACCTTCGGTTCGTTCATCGGCTTCGCCGGCGTGTTCCCCAAGCTCATCAAGGACTACTTCCCGGCGTTCTCCTCCATCGGAGTCGGCACCGTGGCACTCTCGCTGGCCTTCCTCGGCCCGCTGGTCGGTTCACTCGCCCGCCCCTACGGCGGACGCATGGCTGACCGCATGGGCGGTGCACGGATGACCGTGGCAGCATTCGCCGCCATGGCCGTCATCACCCTGACCATGATCTGGACCCTGCCGCTGAAGAACTTCTGGCTGTTCCTGGTCCTCTTCCTGATGCTCTTCACGGCCAGCGGCTTCGGCAACGGCGCAACCTACCGGATGATCCCCATCATCTTCGCAACGTCCAGCCGGGCTGCGAAGTCCGGTGCCAGCACGGTTGAAACCCAGCGACTGGCGTCATCGGCCCTCGGACTGATCTCGGCCATCGGCGCCTACGGCGGCTTCGTTATCCCGCAGGTCCTGAACGCCTCCAACACGGCCAGCGGCTCCTACACCCCGGCCTTCTACGGTTTCGTCGGAGCCTATGTAGTAATGCTGGCGGTCTGCTGGTTCTGCTACATCCGCAACGCCAACCGAAATGCGATGGGACACGTCTAACATGACCAAAAGCGCCGACACGCACTGCCCTTACTGCGCCCTGCAGTGCGCCATGACGCTCACGTCACCAGCGGTACTGACCCCGGCTTCCGAGCCGGGGTCAGTCCCCGTGCCGGCTGAATCCGTAGCGCTGGCCGCTGCGGACGGCACCCTGAAAGCCCCCCTCCTCGAAGTGAGCGGCCGGGACTTCCCCACCAACCGCGGCGGCCTCTGCCGCAAGGGCTGGACCTCAGCCACGCTCCTCAACCACCCCGGACGGGTCACCGAACCCCTGCTCAAGGGCGCCGACGGCGTCCATCGCCCCATCGGCTGGGACCAGGCCCTGGCGCTGGTCACCACCGCCGTGAAGGACACGCAGGCACGCTACGGGAAGGACGCCGTCGGGGTTTTCGGCGGCGGTGGCCTCACCAACGAGAAGGCCTACATGCTGGGCAAGTTCGCCCGCCTGGCCCTGGGCACCTCACGCATCGACTACAACGGCCGCTTCTGCATGTCCTCCGCCGCGGCCGCCGGGATGCGCGCCTTCGGCCTGGACCGCGGCCTCCCGTTTCCGCTGGCAGACCTGGACTCGGCCAGCACCATCATGATGCTCGGCTCCAACGTGGCAGAAACCATGCCGCCGTTTGTACAGCACCTGCAGGGCGCCCGCGACGCCGGCGGACTGATCGTGGTGGATCCGCGCCGTTCAGCCACGGCAAAGTTCACATCCGACGGCGGCGGCCTTCACCTCCAGCCCCTGCCGGGCACGGACCTCACCCTCCTGCTGGGCCTCTCGCACGTGATCATCCACGAGGGCCTGGCCGACGAAGACTTCATCGCGGCACGCACCACCGGCTACGAGGCCGTGGTCCGCAGCGTCAACGCGTTCTGGCCCGAACGCGTCCAGTCCCTCACCGGCGTCCCGGCCGAGCTCATCCGCGACACCGCCCGCAGGCTCGCCGACGGTGCGGGCAAGGGCGGCAGCTACATCCTTACCGGACGCGGTGTGGAGCAGCACGTGGACGGCACGGACACCGCCACCGCCGCGATCAACCTCAGCCTCCTGCTGGGCCTGCCCGGCTCGCGCCGCAGCGGCTACGGCACCCTCACCGGCCAGGGCAACGGCCAGGGCGGCCGCGAGCACGGCCAGAAGGCCGACCAGCTCCCCGGCTACCGGAAGATCACCGACCCCGCCGCCCGCGCCCACATGGCCGGCGTCTGGGGCGTCCCGGAGGAAACCATTCCCGGGCCGGGATTGCCCGCCGTCCAGCTGCTGAAGTCGCTGGGACAGCCCGACGGCGTCCGGTGCCTTTTTGTGCACGCCTCCAACATCGCGGTGGCCTCCCCCGATGCAAACGCCGTCATCGCCGGGCTCCGCAGCCTGGACTTCCTGGTGGTCTGCGACTTCTTCATGTCCGAGACCGCCGCGGAAGCCGACCTTATCCTCCCGGTCCTGCAGTGGGCCGAGGAGGAGGGCACGCTCACCAACCTCGAGGGGCGCGTCCTCCGCCGCCGCCAGGCCCTGCAGCCGCCGGCCGGCGCACGCAGCGAACTGTGGATCATGGCCCGGCTGGCAGAAGCGCTCGAGGCCCCGTCCACGTACAGCGAAGATCCGGAAACAGTCTTTGAGGAACTGCGGCTGGCCTCGGCCGGCGGGCACGCCGACTACTCCGGCATCGATTACGCCATGCTGGACCGCGGCGAAGCTGCCTACTGGCCGTACCCCGTGGGGAGCACCGGCACGCCCCGGCTATTCCTGGACACCTTTGCCCACGCCGGCGGCAAGGCGGTCATGACCCCGGTGACGCCCCGCCGCCGTCGTACGCCGGCCGCCAACCCGGACCCGGCCGCGAAAACCATGACCCTGATCACCGGCCGCCTCCTGGAGCACTACCAGTCCGGGGCCCAGACCCGGCGCGTGTCCGAGCTGCTGGCCACCCAGCCCGAAGCGAAAATTCAGATCCACCCGGCCGCCGCAGCCGGCATGGGCATCACCGAAGGCGCTTTCGTCTCCGTAGCCAACGAACGCGGCGAGGTCCTCTGCCGGGCAGAACTCAGCACGGCCATCCGGCCCGAGACGGTTTTCCTGCCGTTCCATTTCCCCGAACTCGAAAGCGCCAACCGCCTCACCGAGGCGGCAACGGATCCCATTTCCGGGATGCCCGAGTTCAAGTTCAACAAGGTGTGGGTCCGGGCTGCGGCCAACGGACTTCAGAACAGTGTTCTTCAGACATCGGAGGCCTCATGAGTGAGCAGATTGTCATTGTTGGTTTCGGCCCGGTGGCTGCCCGCCTGATCGATGAACTGCTGCCCGCGGTCCGCGACGGGCACGTCAGCCTGACAGTGGTGGGCGAGGAAACCGAGGCCGCGTACAACCGGGTGCTGGTGGCTGATTTGGGCGTTGGACGCACCACGGCCGACGCCCTGGCGCTCTCCGACGCCGCAGCCCTGGTGGCAGACGGCGTGGACGTCCGGCTCGGCGTACGAGTCCGCCGCGTGGACCGCGCCCGCCAGCAGGTACTCCTCACCGACGGCACCTCCGCCCACTACGAGCGGCTGGTCTTCGCCACCGGTTCCCGGCCCGTCATCCCCAACCTGACCGGCATCAACCCGGACCCCGCCTCCCCCGTCCTCCCGGCCGGTGTGACGGCGCTCCGGGACCTCCGCGACGCTTCGGTTCTGCGCGCAGCGGTCGACGGCGGCAAGCGTGTTGTGGTGCTGGGCGGCGGCGTCCTGGGCCTCGAGACAGCCCTCGCGGCTGCCGAGGAAGGCGCCACCGTCACGGTGGTGCACAACGGGCCGCACCCGCTGGGACGCAACATCGACCGCGGCGGCGGCGCTGTCCTCGCGGCCAGCCTGCGCCGGTGCGGCGTGCGGATGGCCGGCAACGCCCGGTCCACCGGGGTGGAGCACAATGCGCCCGACGGCGGATTCTCGGCACTGCTGCTCAATGACGGTTCGGCGATCGACGGCGACCTCCTGGTCATCTCGTGCGGTGTCCGTCCCCGGACCGAGCTCGCCGAGGGCTGCGGGCTGTCCACGGGCACCGGCATCCTGGTGGACCACCGGCTTCGTGCCCACCACGAACCGCACATCTTCGCAATCGGCGACTGCGCCGAGGTCCGCTGCCCGGACCCTGCCTGCGGCGAATGCCGCACGGCGAAGGGCCCGTCCGGCCTGGTGGGACCCGGGTGGCGGCAGGCCGAATGGCTGGCCGAATACCTGACGCTGCTGGCTACCGGCACGCAGGAAGAGGCCGACGCGCTGGAGGAGCTACCCCAGGAACAGGCCGGCGTGATTGTGCTGAAGGCCCGTGGCATGAACATGGCTGTGGCCGGAGACAACGGTGCCGAGCCGTGGGACGAAGACGTGCTCACCGCCGGCGCCGTGAACGGCCGGCCGCGCCTGCAGATCGCCCAGTGGGCCGATCCGGAGCATGGCCGCTACGTGAAGATGACCACCCGCGGCGGCGTGCTGGAAGGCCTGGTGGCCGTGGGTATGCCACGGACCGCCGCCGAGCTCGTGGGACTGTTCGAACGCGGCGCGGAACTGCCGGCCGACAGGTCCCTGCTGCTGCGGCTCGATGGCCCGGACCAGCTGGCCGCGTCCGGTCCCGCTGATCCGGCCGGCACCGTATGCCGCTGCGCCGGGGTCAGCGGCGCCAAGATCCAGGGTGCCGTGGCGGAAGGCTGCTCCACGGTGGCCGAGGTGTCCAAGGCAACCCGCGCCGGTACCGGCTGCGGCGGCTGCCACGAGGACATCAAGGGGCTCATCGAAAAACACTTCCAGGCGGCTCCCGCCGCCTGATGTGAACTGAAGCCGGCGAGCCCGGACATGTGCGCGTCACGGAATCGGACCCGGAACGGATGGCAGGTAGCATCGGGGCCATGAATGCCGACGAAGAAGACGACATCACAGAAGAACTGCTGGCCGACGCCGGAATGTTGACCGGACTGAGCCTGGAACTTTTGGGCCTTGATCCGCACCCGGATGACATGACGCCGGAACAGCGGCTGCAGTTCGACCCGGAAGACCTGGACGAAATGGCGGCCGTCTCGCCGCAAGACCGGAAAACAGCTGTGAGCCAGACGCTCCTGCTGGCAGGCCTCCTGTGGAACTCGTCGGGCATTCTCGTTGACCAGCTCTTCCGCGATCTGGGGACCCTGACAGCCCTGGATGCGGTCACGCCGTCTGACGTCGCCGGTTCCGCTGTGCTGTCCTCGCTGCCGCCTCAGTTCGCCGCCAGCTACGACGCGACGTTTACCCGGAAGTTCATCGTCGTCGCTTCCGATGTGACGGCATCTCTGGTCCGCGGCTGGACCGCCCCCGGATGCCTCGCTGCCGAACTCGCCGTCCGTTGCCTGCTCGATCAGGCGGAAATCACCGAGGACATCTACGAACTCGACCTCCCGGAAGACTGGCGGGCACAGGTTGAGGAAGTCCTGTTGGAGGAGGCGGATAGTCCAGCTCTCTACTCGGACAGCCCCGGCATTCCGGAAATCGACGCCGGGAACCTGAGTATCGAGGGCTGGTTCACCCCGTTTGCAGCCGGGAGCACGGTGCCGCCCTACGCCCTGGCTTAGGCTCCGAGGCCGGGAATCCGGGCGGTCTTTAGGCCGGGGCCTTGGGGATCATGATCCACAGGGCGATGTAGACCAGCTCGCCGATCCCCACCAGGCCGAAGATAACAAAGCCGAGCCTGACCAGGAACTTCGGGATCCCGAACCGGGCTGACAGGGCGGCACAAACGCCACCGATGATTTTTCCGCGGCGTGGCCGCTCAAGTGCTGTAGTCATGCGGCCACGCTACCGCAAGTCAATTACATGTGGACGTGCAGGCGGCGCGCCGCCTCCGAGATGGACCCGCTCAGTGACGGGTACACAGTGAAAGTGTTGGCTACGTCGTCGACGTGGAGCTTCTGGGTGACCGCAAGGGAGATGGCGAAGATCAGCTCGGAAGCGTTCGGCCCCACCACAACACCGCCAATCACGGTGCCAGAGCCCTTACGCGCGAAGATCTTGACGAAGCCGTCCTTGTGATTGCGCATTTTGGCGCGGGCATTGCTCTTGAGTGAGAGCTTGACGATGTCGCCCTGGTATTTGCCGGACTGGATCTCGACCTCGGAGACGCCCACGTTCGCGATCTCGGGTGAGGTGAAGATGTTGGACGCCACCTGGTGCAGCTTGAGCGGCATAACGCTGTCGCCCAGGAAGTGCGCGATCGCGATCCGGCCCTGCATGGCGGCCACCGAGGCCAGAGCCAGCACGCCGGTGCAGTCGCCGGCGGCGTAGATGTTCGGCGCCGTGGTGCGGGAGACGCCGTCGACCTTTATATGGCCGCTCTCGGTGAGGGCCACGCCGGCCTCTTCAAGGCCGATGCCCGCGGTGTTCGGGATGGAGCCCACGCAGACCAGGCAGTGGCTGCCGGTGACTTTCGATCCGTCACCCAGGGTGACCACCACGCCGTCGTCGGTCCGCTCCACGGTCTCAGCTCGGGCGCGGGACAGGACGCGGACGCCGCGGCGCTCGAAGACTTCCTCCAGCACCTCCGCCGCGTCGGTGTCCGAGCCGGGCAGCACGCGGTCACGGCTGGAGATCAGGGTGACTTTGGAGCCCAGGCCGTTGTAGGCGGAGGCGAATTCGGCACCGGTCACGCCGGACCCCACCACAATGAGTTCCTCGGGAAGCTCGTCGAGGTTGTAGATCTGCGCCCAGTTCAGGATGCGTTCGCCGTCCGGCCGCGCGGTGGGCAACTCACGGGGGTGTGCGCCGACGGCCAGCAGGATGGTGTCCGCTTCCACGATTTCGGTGCCGTCAGCGGTCACGACTTCGATGGTGTGGCTGTCCAGGAGCTTGCCCGAACCCAGCAGGATGCGGACGTTCTGGTGTTCCAGACCGGTAGTGATGTCTCGGGACTGCTGGCGGGCAAGGCCCAGGAGACGGTCGTTGATGTGCTTGAGATCTGCCCGCATCACAGGCACAAAGTCGCCGCCGTCGACGTCGAACTTCACTCCCAGCTCCCCGGCCTCACCGACGCGGGTCATCAGGTCCGCGGTGGCGATCAGGGTCTTGGAAGGCACGACGTCGGTCAGCACCGCCGAGCCGCCCATGCCCGCGCGTTCGATGATGGTGACCTGCGCCCCCAGCGAGGCAGCGACCATAGCGGCTTCGTATCCGCCGGGGCCACCTCCGAGGATTGCGATCCGGGGGGAGCTGAAATCAGGGTGCGTAGTCACAATCAACCATTCTCGCGCATCTGCGCAGGGACCACCAATAAAGAGTGCCCCGTCACGGTGCCGTCCGCGGCCCGGCGCGACGCTGCTGCCACTGTGCACAGCGGCACCAGCACGATAACTTGTACCAGTGAGTAATACAGACTTCCAGAACACGGACCCTTTCGCCGCCGCGCGCTCCGCCGCTGAGTACATCGCGCAGGAGACCGGGGTGGACAATCATGACGTCGCGCTCGTCCTGGGCTCAGGCTGGGCCGAAGCCGCCGACCTCATCGGCGAGACCACCGCCACCCTGACCGCCGACGCCGTCCCGGGCTTCCACGCCCCCGCTGTCGAAGGGCATGTGGGCACCATCCGCTCGGTCCTGACCAAGGAGGGCAAACGCGCGCTGGTCCTGGGCGCACGGACGCACTACTACGAGGGCAAAGGCGTCCGCGCCGTGGTCCACGGCATCCGCACCGCTGCCGCTGCCGGCTGCAAAACCCTGGTCCTCACCAACGGATGCGGAGGGCTGAACGAAAGCTGGGCGCCGGGCACTCCGGTCCTCATCAAAGATCACATCAACCTCACCGCCACGTCCCCGCTTGAAGGCGCAACGTTCGTTGATCTGACGGATCTGTACAGCTCGCGCATCCGTGCCCTCGCCCGTGAAGTGGACTCGTCGCTGGAGGAAGGCGTCTATGCCCAGTTCAGCGGACCGCATTACGAAACGCCGGCCGAAGTCCAGTACGCCAAGCGGATCGGCGCGGACCTGGTGGGCATGTCCACTGCATTGGAAGCGATCGCCGGCCGGCACGCAGGCATGGAAGTGTTCGGAATTTCGCTGGTCACCAACCTCGCGGCCGGCATCAGCGCCATGCCTCTCAGCCACCAGGAAGTCATCGAGTCCGGCCAGGCCGCCGGACCGCGGATTTCCAAACTGCTGGCTGGGATCATCGCCAAACTTTAGGACAACGCGGGGTCACTAAGCGCCCAATGGAGGCATTCCCATGGGCGTGTAGTGACCCCGCGTTGCTGTAGGGCTGGTCAGGTCCGCGGACCGACGAGCTGCAGGAGGGTGGACTCCCGGGCAGCTGGAAAGCGGCGCTCGATGGACTGGGCGATCCCGGCAATGCTCTGCCGGGACAGCTCAGTCCGCCAGGTGACTTCGGCGTGGCGCATGGTCTGCGAAATAAGGCACGTGCGCGCGTAGTCGGCGTCCATGCTCCCGCCCGGGGCGTCCTTGGCGATGCCTTCGCACCGGAAGGCATGGTCATTTCCTTCGATAGCCAGGACCACGTCAAGGACGGAAATCCGGTCCGGACGCCTGGCCAGCGAGAAGCCGCCCCGCGGGCCGGATACCGAGGTCAGGATCCCGGCCCGCACCAGGGCCTGGAGCTGCTTGTTCAGGTATGCGGCGGGGAGCTTGTAGAACTCGGCCAGCCGTGCGCTGCTGACGGCCTCCCCCGGCGCGGTCCAGGACATGTTGACGCAGCTATGCAGCCCCCACTCAACGCCCTGCCCCAATTTCATATTCGCGACATTACTTGTCCAGAAAATTTACTGCAAGGATTCGCTGCTTTCCCCTGTCACAGGCGAGTGTTCAGGCACAGTTCCTGAAGCAATGACGATAGCGTTGACCGCATGACGTCCTCCGATGCCGCTTCCTTGTTCAGCCACGCCCGCGAATGGGCGGCCAAAGATCCGGATCCGGCCACAGCCGCAGAGCTCACAGAGCTGCTGCAACTCGCGGAGGAGGGCTCGCCCGCAGCGTCACAGGAGCTCGCCGACAGGTTCAGCGGCACGCTGCAGTTCGGCACCGCAGGCCTCCGCGCCGCCTTGGGCGCCGGGCCGAACCGCATGAACCGCGTGGTGGTGCGCCGCGCCGCCGCCGGGCTCGCCGACTTCCTCGTTGATGCGGTGGGTAAGGCTGCCCCCGGGACCCGGCCACGCGCCGTCGTCGGCTATGACGCCCGCTATAACTCGGACATCTTCGCCGAGGAAACGGCGGCCATCTTCACGGCTGCCGGGATTGAAACCTTCCTGATGCCGTCCGCGCTGCCCACCCCGCTGCTCGCGTTCGCCGTGCGGGCCCTCGATTGCGACGGCGGTGTGATGGTGACGGCAAGCCACAATCCCCCGCAGGACAACGGTTACAAGGTGTACCTGGGCCGCCATGCTGTGGAGGACAGCGGCCGCGGAGCGCAGATCGTGGCGCCCCACGACGCCCGGATCGCCGCGCGGATCGATGCCGTGGGCGCACTGGAATCCATCACCCTTGCCGTGGACGGCTGGACGGTCCTGGAGCCGTCGGTTGCGGCGGACTATGAACGCGCGACGGCGGCACTCGCCGATGCGGCCCGCTTCCCGACCCGCGACCTGCGGATTGTCCTGACGCCCATGCACGGCGTCGGCGGCGAGACTGCCGTGGCGGTGCTGAATGCTGCCGGCTTTGCCGATGTCACCCTCGTGGCCGAACAGGCTGAGCCGGATCCCGACTTTCCCACGGTGAACTTTCCGAATCCGGAGGAACCCGGCGCCTTGGACCTGGCATTGCAGACTGCGGCCCGTGTGGACGCCGATATCGTCCTGGCCAACGATCCGGATGCGGACCGCGCTGCAGTGGCGGCGAAAGATCCTGACACCGGCGCGTGGCGCGTGCTGCGCGGCGACGAGGTGGGCGCGCTGCTGGGGGCACACATTGTGGCCCGGCTGGCGCCCGGCTCCGACGAAACCTCCGGCAGTACGGTTGAAGCAGCCAGCGGCGAAGGGGCCGGGGTCTTCGCAAATTCGATTGTGTCCTCGCGCCTGCTCTCCCGCATCGCCGCCGCGGCAGGATACGCACATGAGGAAACGCTGACCGGGTTCAAGTGGATTTCCCGGGTGCCCGGGCTGGTCTACGGCTATGAGGAAGCCCTGGGCTATTGCGTTGCACCTGAACTGGTCCGGGACAAGGACGGGATCTCCGCGGCTGTCCTCATCGCGGAACTGGCTGCCGCCGCAAAGGCAGACGGAAAAACCATCTTCGACACCCTGGACGAGCTCTACCTTCAGCACGGGCTGCACGCCAGCGACCAGCTGAGCATCCGGGTGGCGGATCTGGGCCTGCTGGACGCCATGATGAACCGGCTCCGGGTCAGCCCGCCCGATTCGTTCGGTTCGTCCGCGGTTGAAACCTTCGTGGACCTGGCCGAAGGGAGCGAGCACTTGCCGCCCACCGATGGCCTGCTGTATCTGACCCGGGACGAAACCCGGGTCATCATCCGGCCCAGCGGCACCGAGCCCAAGCTCAAGTGCTACCTGGAAGTCATCCTCCCGGTTGAGTCAGCGGCCGAACTGCCGGAAGCCCGGCAGGCAGCCCGGACCGCCCTGGACAATGTGCTCGACGATGTCCGCGAGGCCCTCGGGCTCTGACTGGTCGTTAGACCGCGACTTCGATGAAACCGTCGGAAATGCGGGTGCTGAACGTTTCCAGGCGGACCGCCGCGGTTCCGAAGCATTCGCCGGTTTCCAGGTCGTAGACCTCTTTGTGCAGCGGCGAAGCGATGGTGGGGCGTGTGCCGCGTGAACCCAGAATGCCGCGGGCCATTACGTGGGCGCCGGTGGCCGGATCTTCCTGGGCCACGGCAAAAACCTCACTGGGGCCGGTCCGGAAGAGTGCCACCTGGCGGCCTTCAATGAGGGCTGCTTCGCCCCAGGCAACCTCTAGCTCCTCCACGGCGCAGACCCGGTGCCAGGTCGCGGTGTCGGCGGCGAGCGCCCCAAGTTCCAGTGTTGCCGTCATGTCCGGCTCCTCTCCCCGTGCTTGATTGGCCACCTTTATGGCCGTACTAAACAACTTAGGGAACGGGTGTTTCAAAGGCGTGCAGTGAATGTGTCCGGCGCGTAAAAGAGACCTCACCCGATCGGAAACGCGTTCGTGATGCAGAAGTTAAGCCTACGAAACATAAGGGAAACTGAAGCGAAACTGCGGCTACCTAGTCTGGATGGACACACCTCGTCAGAGAAAGTCGCAGAACATCGTCTGCGGCACATGCGAAAGGCCCACAGTGACCGAACAGACTTCAAGCCAGACGGCAACGCGCCGGATCGTCGTCGCCGGTGGCGGCCCTGCTGCCCACCGCTTCGCCGATGCCATGCACACCCGGGGCCTTGAGGGCTGGGACGTCACGGTCCTCACGGAAGAAGCCCACCTCCCGTACGACCGCGTGGCGCTCTCCAAGGCACTGACGGACAGCAGCGTGGACCTCACCTTGGGCTCTGCCTCAATGTGGGACCACGACTCCCTGACTCTGAAGACCGGCGAGCGCGTGGTCAAGATCAATGCCGAAGCAAAGACGGTTGAGACCGCTGCCGGCAGCATCTTCGAATACGACGACCTAGTGGTCGCCACCGGCTCGAATGCCGCACGCCTCCCGATCCCCGGAGCCGAGCACACGCACGTCTACCGCACGCTCGAAGACGTCTGGGCCATCAACGAGGCCATTACCGGGCTGACGGAGAAGCTGGGCCGTAAGGTCAACGCCGTCACTATCGGTGGAGGCCTCCTCGGACTCGAATCGGCCGCCGGCACGGAGCAGCTGGGCGCCAACCCGATCGTCATCGACGGATCGCAGTGGCTGATGGCCACACAGCTGGACGAAGGCGCGGGCCAGGCAATGGGCCGGCTCATCAAGGCCAAAGGCTTCGCAGTCCACGGCGGCGTGTTCCCTTCGGAAGTATTGTCCGACGACGACGGCCAGGTCACCGGTGTCCTCATGGCAGACGGCCGCATTATCGACGCTGACCTCGTGATCGTCGCCATCGGCGTCCGGCCGCGCGATGAACTCTTCCGCGCAGCCGAAGGGGAAGAGCAGGTGTTCAGCCTGGGCCAGCGCGGCGGCGTTGTCATCAACGATTTCTGCGCCACCGAAGTGGAAGGCATCTGGGCCATCGGTGAGGTCGCCAACTACGGTGGCATGTGCCTGGGCCTGGTTGCACCGGCCAACACCATGGCGGAGATCGTGGCAGACCGTCTCCACGGCGGCCAGGCAACGTTCCCCGGCTTCGATACTGCCACCAAGCTCAAGCTCTCCGGCGTTGACGTTGCCAGCTTCGGTGACGGGTTCGCCAAGACCGAACACTCCCTTGAAATCGTCTACGCCGACCCCGCCCGCGGTGTCTACCAGAAGATCGTCACCACCGACGACGCAAAGACCCTCCTGGGCGGCATCTTCGTGGGCGACGCTTCCCCTTACATGAGCCTGCGCCCGCTGCTGGGCCGCGAGCTCGCTGCTGAACCCGGCGCTTACCTGAGCGCGGCAGGCGGCGGCGACGCCCCGGACACCGAACTCCCGGACGACGCCATCCTGTGTTCCTGCAACAACGTGGCCGCCGGCACCATCCGCGACACCATCAACGGCTGCGGCGCCTGCGACGGCAACGCCCCCGTCCAGGAACTTGGCGAGCTCAAGGGCTGCACCCGCGCCGGCACCAGCTGCGGTTCCTGCGTCCCGATGCTCAAGAAGCTGCTGGAAACCGAACTCACCAAGTCCGGCGTCGAGGTCTCCAAGGCCCTCTGCGAGCACATCGAGCTGTCCCGCCAGGAGCTCTTCGACGCCATCCGCGTCCTGGAACTGACCTCCTTCGAAGAGATCATGGCCAAGTACGGCACCGGCGCCGGCTGCGACATCTGCAAGCCCACCATCGCCAACATCCTGGCCAGCCAGAACAGCGCCTACGTCCTGGACGCCGGCCGCGGCACCCTGCAGGACACCAACGACCGCGCCCTCGCCAACATGCAGAAGGACGGCACCTACTCGGTGGTCCCCCGCATCGCCGGCGGTGAAATCACCCCCAAGAAGCTCGGCGTCATCGCCGCCGTGGCCGAGAAGTACAACCTGTACACCAAGATCACCGGCGGCCAGCGGATCGACATGTTCGGTGCCCGGCTGGAAGAGCTTCCGGAAATCTGGAAAGAACTGGTGGACGCCGGCTTCGAATCCGGCCAGGCGTACGGCAAGAGCCTGCGTACGGTGAAGTCGTGTGTCGGTTCCACCTGGTGCCGCTTCGGTGTCCAGGACTCGGTGGCCATGGCCATCCAGCTCGAGCTGCGGTACCGCGGCCTCCGCAGCCCGCACAAGCTCAAGATGGGCGTCTCCGGCTGCGCCCGCGAATGCGCCGAGGCCCGCGGCAAGGATGTCGGCGTGATCGCCACGGCCGACGGCTGGAACCTGTACGTCGGCGGCAACGGCGGTGCCACCCCGGCCCACGCCCAGCTGCTGGCCAAGGACCTTGACGACGAAACCCTGCTCAAGTACATCGACCGCTACTTCATGTACTACATCCGCACCGCCGACCGGCTTCAGCGCACCGCGCGCTGGCAGGAAGAGCTCGACGGCGGCATCAAGCACGTTGAGGACGTGGTGGTCAAGGACACCCTGGGCATCGCCGAGGAACTTGAAGCCGCCATGGCCAAGCATGTTGACACCTACGTGGACGAATGGGCGGACACCCTCAAGGACCCCGAGCGCCTGCGCCGGTTCCGTTCCTTCGTCAACGCGCCCGACCAGAAGGATGACTCCATCACGTTCGTCTCCGACGAGCGTGGCCAGATGCGCCCTGCCACTCCGGAGGAAAAAGGCAAGGTCCTGATCGGCGCCTCCATCCCCATGCGGCCCCGCGCCGAGAACGAGGTATAGCCATGCAGCTCAGCATTGATCTCACCGGCCGCGAAGTCCTGGTCACGGGCTCCGACCACGCCGCCCGCCAAGCGGTCCGCCGCTACGCGGCCGCGGGCGCCGTCGTCTACCGCCTCAGCACCCCTGCGGGTGCAGCGCATGACGGCCCGCTCCCCGAGCGTCCGTTCCTCGTCGCAGCGGTCGACGACGGCCAGCCCGGCTGGGAGTCTCTGCTCGAGCGCTGCGCCGCTACCGGCATTCCGGTGGCGGCCGAGCCGGCCGCCGGTCCCGTCGGCCACGTCACCCTGGTGGGCGGCGGGCCGGGCACCACGGAACTGCTGACTGTCGCCGCCGTGAAGGCCCTCCGCGATGCGGACGTGGTGTTCTTCGACCGGCTGGCTCCCTGCCAGGACCTGCCGGACCTGACTTCCGCCGAACTGGTGGATGTGGGCAAGAAGCCCGGCCACCACAAAGTGGGCCAGGCCGATATCGAAAAGCTCATGGTCGAAAGCGCCCTCGCCGGCAACAATGTGGTCCGCCTCAAAGGCGGCGACCCCTACGTCTTTGGCCGGGGCGGCGAGGAAGTGGCCTCCTGCGTGGCAGCGGGCGTGCCGGTCCGTGTCATCTCGGGCGTCACCAGCGCGATCTCCGTGCCGGCGGCCGCCGGCATCCCCGTCACGCACCGCGAGGTCAGCCACATGTTCACCGTGGTCTCCGGCCACGCGCCGCTGACCGAAAAGGAACACACGCACCTGGCCGGTCTGGGCGGCACCATTGTGGTCCTGATGGGCATCGGCACACTGCACCAGCTCGCGGCCGGACTCCGCAAAGCCGGCATGCGCCCGGACATGCCCATGGCCGTCGTCGAACGCGGTTACCGCCCCGGCCAGCGCACCACCATCGCGGACCTGGGCACCATCACCTCCGCCGCTGCCGGGTGCAGCAATCCCGCTGTGCTGGTCATTGGCGAGGTGGTTCGCGTGGCGGAAGCCAACCGTGGGCATGCTGAGGCCGCCGCCGACCTCGACCGGCTGGCGGCCTCGCTGCTCGGTTCATGAAAGGATTGACCCCCATGAACGCACTGGTACCAGCTGAACCTGCCCAGCTTGAAGCGACGTCCGGGCCGGAGGCTGCGGACTCCCCGCTGGAGGGCTTCCGCATCGGAGTCACCTCGCACCGGCGCTCCCGGGACCTTATCGAGGCACTGGAACGCCGCGGCGCGGAAGTTCTGCACGCGCCGGCCCTCAAGATCGCCCCGGTGCAGGAGGACATCCGCCTCATCGAGGACACCAAGGCCATCATCGCCGCACGCCCGGACCTGTGCATCGCCACTACGGCGTACGGCATGCGCCGCTGGTGCGAAGCTGCCGATTCCTTCGGGATCGGTGAGCAGCTGCTGGAAACCCTCGGGGCGTGCCGGATGTTCGTCCGGGGCCCCAAAGCCCGCGGCGCCGTCCGCGCGGCCGGACTCGCCGACGTCGGAATCAGCAGCGACGAAACCACCGCAACACTGGTGGACATGCTGCTCGCCGAGGGCGTGCGCGGCAAGACCGTGGCCGTGCAGCTGCACGGCTACACGGACGTCCGGCAGCTGGAACGCCTGCGTATGTCCGGCGCCACGGTCTTGACGGTCACCCCCTACCGCTGGGTAAAGCCCGACGGCGAAGACCGGCTTCCGCGCCTCATCGAGGCTGTGTGCAGCGGCAACCTGGACGTGCTCACCTTCACCAGCGCCCCCGCCGTCGACGCCATGTGGAGTACAGCCCACGAAATGGGCGTCTACAAGCAACTCATCGAAAGCCTCAAGACCAACGTCACCACGGCAGTGGTGGGGCCCGTCACGGCCCAGCCCCTGCTCGACGCCGGTATCTCGCCGCTCGTTCCGGAACGGTTCCGGATGGGCGCCCTCATCCGGCTGGTGTGCGAGCACCTCGCCCTGAACCACGTGCGGCGGCTGGACACCGCGTCCGGCAACCTTGAGCTGCGTGGGCGCAGCCTGCGGGTCGACGGAGCTCAGGTTGAGCTGGCGCCTGCGCCGCTGCTGCTGCTGCGTGCCCTCCTGGGGGCCGGTGGGGCCGTGCTTTCCCGGGAATCGCTGTCGGAGCTGCTGGAGCTGAAGGGCTCGGTCCACGCCTTGGACATGACTGTCAGCCGCCTGCGGTCATCGCTGCCGGACGGCCGCCTGGTAGAGACGGTGGTCAAGAGGGGTTACCGGATCCGCGTCTAGTGACGCAGGCTCCGGCCGCCTTTGTGTCAGTTCGGAGCGCAGGGAGAGGTGCGTCACGGGTTTTGTTACCGGCCGGTAAACGCTGGCGAACAAAGGGTGTTTTCCCAGCAACAGCGGGGAAACACGCCTGAAAAGCCCGCCGCCTACGCTGGGATTCATCACGAAGTCCCGGCCGCTCCAGCGGCCGCCAGCGAAAGGGCCAGCACATGTCCGCTCCGGCACCGTCCACCTCAGTTTCCCCGGCTCCGCGCATCGTCATTGCCGGGGCCGGGCCCGCCGCACAGGCGCTGGTCCGCCAGCTGGACGGTGCCCGCTTCCGCGGCACCGTCACCGTCCTCAGCAACCGGGACGACGCTCCCGCCGAACTCCTGGAGCTCGCAGAGCTGCCGCAGGTATCAGTCCGCTTCGGCCAGCCAGCCAGCTTCATCGACGCGGAGAACCGCTCCGTCACCACCGCCGACGGCATGGAACTCAGCTACGACGAACTGGTCATCGCCACCGGATCAGCGCCCGTTGCGTCCCCCGTGGCGGGCGCCGGCCGCTGCCTGAGCTACTCCACGATCGACGACGCCGCCCGGATCGGCGACGCCGTCAAGGAAGTGACGCGGGAACTGGGCCGGCGGCCACTGGGGATCCTCGTGGGAACCGGCGCGGCAGCGGGCCAAGCCGAAGCGGTGCTGCGGGCCCGCGGCGTCAGGCCCATCCGCACAACGGTCCGGCCGGCCGCCGTGGTGCACTCCATCGCCGGCTCAGGCCTGACCGCTTCCGGGATTGTCTTCGAGGACGGCAGCAGCATGAACGGCGACCTGGTTGTCCTCGCCGAAGAGCGGGTTGCCCGCGATGGACTCGCCGCCAGCGCCGGACTCGCCACCGCCCCCAACGGCGGAATCGCCATCAGCAAGGACTTCAGGACATCGGTCTCCGGCATCTGGGCGATTGGTGACGCCGCAGCGTTCGACGGCGTCCGGCTGGGACTGCTGGTCGCCGCGGCTTCTGCCGCCGGAGCCTGCGCCGCGCAGCTGATGACGGCTACATCAGCGGCGGAAGGCCTGGCTGAGCGCGTGCCTGCGGCCGCGTAAGCGTCCGCCCGCCGCGACACCCGCTGTGACAAGATGGTCACCTGAACGGCCACGCACCGCGTGGCTCCGGCGGCCCACAAGGCCACATGGAAAGGACCATCATGAGCAACGCAGCCACTCCTACCGACCAAACTGGAGCTGGTACGGTCTCAGCATCGGGCAACATCGCTTCCTACATCGACCACACTCTCCTCAAGCCCGAGGCCAGCGAAGCGGAGATCCTCAAAGTGTGTGCCGAGGCCGCCGAGTACCACTTCAAGTCAGTCTGTGTGAACCCTCTCTGGGTCAAGACCGTCAAGACCGCGCTTAAGCGGTCCGGTGTGCTGACGTGCTCGGTGATCGGCTTTCCCATGGGTGCCACGCCCAGCGACGTGAAGGCTTTCGAAGCCCGCGGCGCAGTGCTGGACGGTGCGGACGAAATCGACATGGTCATCAACATCGCGGCAGCCCGTGCCGGTGACAAGGGTGCACTGGTGGACGATATCTCGGCCGTCGCGGACGCAGTCCACGCGGGCGGAGCCATCCTGAAGGTCATCATCGAAACCGCATTGCTCAGCGATGACCAGAAGGTCCTTGCCTGCCAGGCATCCGTTGAAGCGGGCGCGGACTTCGTCAAGACCTCCACGGGGTTCAACGGCGGGGGAGCCACGGCCGAAGACATCGCCCTGATGCGCCGCACCGTCGGCCCCGATCTCGGCGTCAAGGCGTCCGGCGGCGTACGTTCCCTCGCCGACGCGCAGGCTATGATTGCTGCAGGTGCAACACGTATTGGTGCCAGCTCCGGCATTGCCATCGTCAAGGGTGAACAGGGTTCATCCAGCTACTGACGCCGGCCCGGAGCCGCCACAGTTTGAGCCCCGCGGGGCCGAGGAGGAAACAATGTCCAGCAAGACCACCGAGTCCGGCAACGCCACGGTACAGACCCCCCAGAACGAGAACAGCCTCCTGGGCAGCATCCTTCTGTTTGTACCCATGATGGCGCTGTTCCTGGGCTCCATCTACTCCCTGTCCTTCCTCACGCTCGGCAACCCGTGGCCGATGGCCGCCTGCCTGGGCATGTTCTTCCTGGCGTTCTGGATCCCGCAGACCATCACGGGCCGCTCCGATTCAGCCGGCGGCAAGTAACACCCCCCTAATAACAGCAACGCGGGGTCACTTAATGCCCGTCCCTCGGGATGGTTTGGGCAGTAAGTGACCCCGCGTTGGTTTGTTTAAGGGTGGATAGCGTTGCCGAGTGCGGTGAGGGCGGCCGGGAAATGTGCCTTCGCCAACGACCAGGCAGCTAGGCACATGCCCACCATCGCGTAGGCGCTCACCGGGATCAGCACCAGCCACTCGCGCCGGGAACCTGCGCGGCCCAGCAGCGGCAGGGAAAAGGCGCCGTTGGCTTTCCAGACGTCGTTGAGCACCGGCAGCTTCCGGAGGAACTTCGGTGGCTTGATGACGATCGGCCAGAGCAGCGGCACGCCCCCGGTGGTGATCATGTCCCCCACTATGTGGACCACTACCCCGGTCAGCATCGAGACGGGCAGCCAGGTCCACTGCTCCGGCGCGAACCAGGTCACCAGTCCGGCCATGGCCAGGGCAAAGATCCAGTTGCTGATAAATCCGGACTTGGGAAACAGCTTCAGCGCCTTGGCCGCAATGTTGATCATGAACATGCACAGCAGGCCGGCACCCACGGACAGCAGGCCCCAGTTCGTCTGCAGCTGGAACTGCCCGGCCATCATGGCCAGCAGCACAAAGAACGCCGCACCGAGCACCGAGTGGGTGCCTTGCCGGTGCCCGCCGCTGGCGTTCTCAATACCCACGGCAATCAGGTTGGACAGCGGTGGCAGCGAGTTGGCCATTGTGCTGTGGCGGTGGTCCCAGTCACACACGAGCGCCGTCCCCGCCGTCGCCATCCCGCCGATGAGGATTCCCGTGGCGTCCAGCGGATACCAGCCCAGCGTGTACGGCCCCGTTGAGGCAATAGCTACCCACGCCGCGGCCCCCGACGCGGCGTGATGTCCTCCCATCAAGCTCTAACTCACCGCCAGCGGTGCGTCGGAGAAGATGTTGCGGATGACCCCGTTGGCCCATTCCAGGATTTCGGCGTCCTGCAGGTCGCGGCCGCCGATCCTGGCCGTCTTGGGCTTCGGAATCAGCACCGCGTCCAGGGCGGGCTTGGACTGCGAACCCGGGTACATCCGGGTCAGCCGCATCAGCTTCGACTCCGGCAGCTGCGCCGGCGAGAACTTGATGAAGTTCCCCTGGAGTGCGACGTCGGACAGGCCGGCTTCGCGGGCACCCACCCGGAAGCGGGCCACGGCGATGAGGTTCTGGACCGGAAGCGGCGGTTCACCGTAACGGTCCACAAGCTCGGCCAGGACCTCCTCGATGGCCTCGTACGTCAACGCGGAGGCCAGCTTGCGGTAGGCCTCCAGGCGGAGCCGCTCCCCCGGCACATAATCGTGCGGGAGGTGGGCGTTGACCGGCAGCTCGATCTTCATTTCGGCGGCCTTTTCCTCGGCGTCGCCGCGGAAGTCTGCCACCGCCTCACCCACCAGGCGGATGTAGAGGTCGAAGCCGACGCCCTGGATGTGGCCGGACTGCTCGCCGCCCAGCAGGTTGCCGGCGCCGCGGATTTCGAGGTCCTTCATGGCCAGCTGCATGCCGGCTCCGAGCTCGTTGTGCGTGGCCACGGCCTTGAGGCGTTCCAGGGCCACCTCGCCCAGGGGCTTCTCGGACGGGTACAGGAAGTAGGCATATGCGCGTTCACGGCCGCGGCCCACCCGGCCGCGGAGCTGGTGCAGCTGGGAGAGGCCGTATTTATCGGCCCCGTCCACGATCAGGGTGTTGGCGTTGGAGATGTCCAGGCCGGTTTCGATGATGGTGGTGCATACCAGGACGTCGAAACGCTTTTCCCAGAAGTCCACGATGATCTGCTCCAGCCGGCTCTCGGACATCTGCCCGTGCGCCACCTCAACACGTGCTTCCGGAACCAGTTCACGGATCTTCGCGGCCGTCCGGTCGATGGTGGACACCCGGTTATGCACAAAGAACATCTGGCCTTCGCGCATCAGCTCACGCCGGATGGCTGCCGAGGTCTGCTTGTCCGTGTACGGTCCCACATATGTCAGCACGGGATGGCGTTCCTCCGGCGGGGTGGCCAGCGTGGACGTTTCCCGGATGCCGGTCAACGACATCTCCAGGGTCCGCGGAATCGGGGTGGCGCTCATGGCCAGCACGTCCACGTTGGTCCGCATCTTCTTCAGCGCTTCCTTGTGCTCCACACCGAAGCGCTGCTCCTCGTCCACGATCACCAGGCCCAGGTCCTTGAACGCGAAGTCCTTCGACAACAGCCGGTGGGTGCCGATGACGACGTCAACGGAGCCGCTCTTGACGCCCTCCACGGTCTCTTTGGTTTCCTTGGTCCCTTGGAACCGCGACAGGGCTTTGACCCGCAGGGGGAACCCGGAGAAGCGCTCGGTGAACGTTTCGAAGTGCTGCTGGGCCAGCAGGGTGGTGGGCACCAGGATCGCCACCTGCTTCCCGTCCTGGACCGCCTTGAACGCGGCCCGGACGGCGATCTCGGTTTTGCCGTAGCCCACGTCGCCGGACACCAGGCGGTCCATGGGGATCTCGCGCTCCATGTCCGCCTTGACCTCATTGATGGTGGTCAGCTGGTCCGGCGTCTCCACGTACGGGAAGGCCTCCTCCAGCTCACGCTGCCACGGAGTGTCCGGCCCGAAGGCATGGCCCTTTGAGGCCATCCGCGCGGAGTACAGCCGGATGAGCTCGCCGGCGATCTCCTTGACGGCCTTGCGTGCCTTGGACTTGGTGCTGGCCCAGTCGGAGCCGCCCATCTTGCTGAGCACAGGGGTATCGCCGCCAACGTAGCGGGTCACCTGGTCCAGCTGGTCTGTGGGGACAAACAGGCGGTCCCCGGGGGCGCCGCGCTTGGACGGGGCGTATTCCAGGACCAGGTACTCGCGGACGCCGTCTCCGCCGCCGGCCACCTTGCGCTGGATGAGTTCGATGAAGCGGCCAATGCCGTGCTGTTCGTGCACCACGGAATCGCCGTTGACCAGCTGCAACGGGTCCACGGCGTTCCGCCGCTTGGACGGCATGCGCCGCATGTCCTTGGTGGAGCCCGCGGAGGTCCGTCCCAGCAGGTCTGCTTCGGTGAGCAGCCCCAGCTTGAGGCTGTCCAGGACAAAACCGCGTCCGACGGCGGCAGTGGTCACCTCGATGATGCCCGCCTGCGGCTCCTTCTCAAGGGTGTCCACCCTGGCGCAGGGGATGTCGGCGTCGTGGAAGAGTTCCGCCAGGCGCTGCGCCGGGCCGGGACCCTCCGTGGCCACCACGATCCGCCACTGGTCCCGGACGTGGGAGCCGATGAAGTCCATCATCTCGGCCACATCACCCTGGTACCCGCGCGGTTCGCGGGCGCGGAGGTTCAGGACGTCAATCTCGGGCAGCAGCTCCTCGTCAGTTGCCAGCGACGTGATGGACCACCAGGACACCTCGTGCTCCAGCGAGAAGCTCCGGGTTTCGGCCAGGGAACGGAAGCTGGCGGAGTGCAACGCTGCCGACGCCTGCGAACTGAGGTCCAGCGGAGCCGTGCCGCCATCGGAGGCCGTGGACCAGGCTGCTTCCAGGAACTCCTCGTTGGTGGCCGCAAGGTCATGTGCGCGCCGGCGGACCTTTTCCGGTTCAATGATCACCGAGATGGACCCGGCGGGCAGCTGCTCCACGAACGGGACCATGGTGTCCACCAGCACCGGGGCCAGGGATTCCATCCCTTCCACGGCGATGCCGCCGGCGATCTTCTCCAGCATGTCCGCGGCCGCGGGAAGCTGCGCCTTGAGGGTGGCTGCGCGCGACATCACCGACGGCGTGATGAGGATTTCGCGGCAGGGCGGGGCGTGGAGCTCGGCGGGGTGATGCACACCGGGCGCCGACAGCGAGCGCTGGTCGGCCACCGCGAACCAGCGCATCTGGTCCACCTCGTCGCCGAAGAACTCCACGCGGATGGGATGGTCCTCGGTGGGCGGGAAGACGTCGATGATGCCGCCGCGGACGGCAAACTCGCCACGGCGGGTGACCATGTCCACGCGTGCGTAGGCGGCATCGGCAAGGCTCCGCACCACGCTGGAGAACGGCATGTCCTGTCCCACCTTCAGTGTGACCGGAACCAGGTCACCCAGCCCGGCGACGATCGGCTGGACCACCGCGCGGACCGGTGCCACCACCACACGCAGCCGGCCCGCCGTCGAACTTTCCGGGTGCGCCAGGCGGCGCAGGACGGACAGCCGGCGGCCCACCGTGTCGGAGCGGGGCGAGAGCCGTTCGTGCGGCAGGGTTTCCCAACTGGGGAACTCGGCCACTGAATCGGCCGGCAGGTAAGCGCGCAGGGCTGCTGTCAGATCCTCTGCTTCGCGTCCTGTCGCGGTGACCGCCAGCACCACAGGAGGGAGCCCGCCGTCGGGAGTTCCTTCGTCGGAGCCAGCGTCCAGGCCGTCTGCCATTTCCGCCAGCAGGACGGCGCGGAGTCCGGCCGGCGCGCTGATCTGGTAGTCCTGGCCCCGGACGTCAAAACCCCTGGCCGCCTCCGCCTGGACCCGCGCGAACGTCTGATCTTCTGCCAGGACACGGCGCAGTCCGGTCAGCGAGGGACCACCGTTGGACGGGCCAGGATGGGACGGGCCAGTGGGGCTCATGGCGGAAACTCCTGTGGGTTCATGGGATCGCAGGCAACACGAAAGCCCGAAATTCACTTCGAATCCCGGGTCATCCCAGCCTACCCCTGCCCCGGGGCCCGCCGGGCACCCCGTTGCTAAGCTTGCTGAGGAAGCGCGCCTGTTGTGCGCCTCCGCCTGCCGGCTTGAGGAGCTTTCAGTGAGCGATAGCAATAGTCCGAGCGACACTCCCCCCACCGTGGCACCGGGGACGGCGCGAACGGTCCTGGTGACCGGCGCCACCGGCTACATCGGCGGCCGCCTGGTCCCCCGGCTGCTGGAAGCCGGGCACACCGTCAAGGTCCTGGTCAGGACCCCGGCAAAGATCGCCGGCGTGCCGTGGCTGGGCAAGGTTGAGGTCATCGAGAGCAGTCTCGACGACGGCGGAGCCCTGGAGCAGGCGCTGGCCGGCGTCGACGTGCTCTACTACCTGGTCCACTCCATGGCTTCCGGCGCCGGCTTCGAGTCCAAGGAAAAGGCCATGGCGGAAACGGCGGCCAGAGCCGCTGCCGCCGCCGGCGTAGGCCGGATCGTCTACCTGGGCGGCCTGCACCCGGCCAACGTGGAACTGTCCACCCACATGCGGTCCCGGGAAGCCGTGGGAGAGGTGTTCCTGGACAGCACGGTGGACGCGGTGGTCTTCCAGGCCGGGGTGGTGATTGGCTCCGGGTCCGCGTCCTTCGAAATGATCCGCCACCTGTCCGAAGCGCTTCCGCTGATGCCGGCCCCGAGCTGGGTGCGCAACAAGATCGAGGCGATCGCTGTCCGGGACGTGCTGCACTACCTTGTGGGCGCCGCATCCTTGGACGGGCCCGTCAACCGCACCTTCGACATCGGCTGCCGGCAGGTCCTGAGCTACGCGGGCATGATGAAGGAATACGCCGCCGAGGCCGGGCTGCCGTACCGGGTGGTGCTGGCTCTGCCCATTCCCGCCCCGAGGCTCGCCGGCGTGTGGGTGGCCCTGACCACGCCCATCCCGCTGTCCATGTCGCTCCCGCTCGTCGAGTCGCTGCAGCACGATGCCGTGTCCCGCGAGCACGACATCGACGCCCATATTCCGGTGCCGGCGGGCGGCCTGACTCCGTACCGGCGGGCCGTTGCCCTCGCCCTGGGCAAGGAGCGTGATGGCCAGGTGGAAACCACATGGTCAAATGCCGGGGCCGACGCCGATCCGCTGCCCAGCGATCCGGACTGGGCGGGCCACACGGTCTACGTGGATGAGCGGACCTTCCACGGCGATGTTGATCCCGCCCACGTGTGGACCATCATCGAAGGAATCGGCGGCCGGAACGGCTGGTATTCCCTGCCGCTGGCATGGCGGGTACGTGGCTGGCTGGACAAGCTCACGGGCGGCGCGGGCCTGCTGCGGGGACGAAGGCACCCCGGCACCCTGGCCTCGGGCGAAGTGGTGGACTGGTGGCGCGTGGAACGGATCGAGCGCGGAAAACTGTTGCGCCTCCGCGCGGAGATGCGCGCCCCCGGACGGGCCTGGCTTGAACTGTCCGTCGAACCTGACGGGACGGGCAGCCGCTACCGGCAGCGGGCCATTTTCTTCCCCAAGGGCCTCAGCGGAAAGCTCTACTGGCTTGCCGTTCTGCCCTTCCACAGCCTCATATTTCCGGCGATGGCACGGAACATCACCACGGCGGCGCAGAAAATCGCCAGCGCCGACAGCGCGGAGGCCGGTTCCAACAACACGCAGGGCTCCCCGTAGGATGTGGGGAGCAAAAAGCGTTCTGACCTACACATCACTGGAGGACCCATGGCACTGAGTGCAACCACTACCCTTCCCCACGCCGTCGACAGCGTCGCTGCCGTCTTTATCAACGAGGACTTCCAGCGGCACACGAGCCAATTCGTTGGCGGCACGCTTGAATCCTTCGAGGTGGCCGGAGACGTTGACGGAGTATTCAGCACCACCTCGGTCCGTACGCTGCCCACCACCCGGCTGCCGGAGATCGCCCGTAAGTTCGTGGGCGAAAAGCTCACGGTGACGCAGGTGGAGAACTGGGACGCCCCGGCGGCCGACGGTTCCCGCCAGAGCAACATCACGCTGAAGATCGCCGGCGCCCCCCTTGATGTGACCGCGGTCCAGCGGCTCGTCGCAGAGGGCGGCAGCACGCGCATTGAACTCGAAGGCAACGTCACGTCCTCTATTCCCTTCCTGGGCGGCAAGATCGCCGAGGCTGCTGAGCCCATGGTCTCCAAGGCCCTGAACATCCAGTCCCAGCAGGCCCAGGCCTGGCTCGAAAGCCACTAAGGCCATGGTGCTCCCCCTGTTTGCGGCGGTGGTCCTGATCATCGCCGGCCTCTGGTCCCTGGTGGTCTGGCCGCAGTTCCTGCGCCGCGTGATGAAGGATCCCAGGGCGCGGGACGCCGCGGGCAAGGCCACAAAGTTTCTCACCGTCCACGTGGTGCTGGTCAGCATCTCGATGGTGCTGGGAGCTGCCACTGCCGTGATCGGGGTTATGGGCGTACTCGGGTAGGCTGGTCACAGGTGCGCCGGGAAGTCTGGTCGGCAATAGTTTTGCCGACCCCTTAATTCCAGGAGCCACCCATGGCCAAGCACCCTTCCCGCCCCGCCTTCGCCGCTAAGGTCCTCAGTCGCTCAAGTTACCCCGAATTCCTGCGGATCTCAGAGATCCTCAGACTGGAAACTGCCGGCGGTGCCCTCCTGTTGTTGGCCACCGCTGCGGCCCTCCTCTGGGCCAACTCGCCGGCGGCTGAGGGTTACTTCGCGCTGCGTGACCTGAAAATCGGTTACGAACCCTGGCACCTCCAGCTCTCCCTGGGGCATTGGGCCTCCGACGGTCTCCTGGCCATCTTCTTCTTCCTGGCTGGCCTGGAACTCAAACGGGAGTTTGTCTCCGGCGAGCTCCGCAAGGTATCCAAGGCGGTGGTCCCCGTGGCCGCGGCCGTGGGAGGGGTCGCAGTTCCCGCCCTGATCTACACGCTGGTGAATCTGGGGCAGGACGCTGACAGCCTCCGGGGCTGGGCAATTCCCACAGCCACCGACATTGCCTTTGCCCTGGCCGTCCTGGCCGTCATCAACACCCACCTGCCTGCGGCCCTCCGAACCTTCCTGCTGACCTTGGCCGTAGTTGATGACCTGCTGGCCATCGGCATCATCGCTTTCTTCTACTCGTCCGGACTGCAGCCGCTCTTCTTGTTGGCGGCTCTGGTTCCGCTGGGGCTGTTTACTCTTCTGGCCCAGAGGAGGGTCCGTAGCTGGTACCTGTTGCTGCCGCTGGCCGCCGCCACTTGGGGACTCGTCCACGCCTCCGGTATCCACGCCACGGTGGCCGGTGTGCTGCTCGCATTTGCCGTGCCAGTCCTGGCGTCGCGGAAACGCGGTGAGACGGGTTCCGGCATGGCTGAGTCCTTTGAACACCGGCTCCGCCCGCTTTCGGCAGGCTTCGCCGTCCCGGTCTTCGCCTTCTTCTCCGCCGGAGTAGCCGTGGGCGGCCTCAACGGCTTCCGTTCGGCCCTGGCGGATCCGGTGGCGCTGGGAATTGTGGCTGCGTTGGTGGCCGGCAAGACGATTGGTGTGTTCGGCACTACCTACCTGATTACTAAGACCACCAGGGCAAAGCTCGACGACGGCCTCGCCTGGATCGATGTTGCAGGCCTTGCGCTGTTGGCCGGTGTGGGCTTCACCGTGTCGCTGCTGATCGCCGAGCTGAGCTTCGGTGCGGGCTCCGCCCACGATGACCACGCGAAGGTGGCCATCCTCACCGGATCACTGGTGGCCGCCCTGCTTGCCGCCGTGGTGCTCCGGCTGCGGAACCGGCATTACCGCACAGTGGAACTTGCGGAACGGCATGATGCTGACGGCGACGGCATCCCGGACGTTTTCGAGCACCGAGGCTGAGAGCCTCGGCGCGGCCTTGGCGCGGCGTCGGACCTGCGTCGGACCGTAAGGGCTAGGCGGCCTGGTTCAGGGCGTCCTCGGCGGCCACCCAGGAAATCATGGCGCACTTAACGCGCGCGGCGTAGCGGGCCACACCCTCGAACGCCGCGGCGTCGCCCAGGATCTCGGGATCGGCGTGGATCTTCCCGCGTGAACGGAGCAATTCGCGGAAGTTGGCAATGACGGCGTGGAGTTCGTCCACGGTCATTCCCTCCGCGAGCTCGCTGAGGACCGACGCCGACGCCATCGAGATGGAACAGCCTTCGCCGTCCCAGGAAATCTGTGCCACCTTGCCGTTTTCCACGGCCACCCGCAGCGTGACTTCGTCGCCGCAGACCGGGTTGAGCTGGTGGGACTGGCCAGTGGACGCCCCCGCCGGCGCTGCGACTCCCGCCAGGCCGCTGCCGTAGCGGACCTTGGAATGGTCAAGGATGATCTGCTGATACAGCTGGTCAAGGCTCATGGTGGTGTACCTTCGGTGATCGCGCTAGACGCGGAAGTAGGAGCGGACTCCGGCTACGGCTTCCAGGAAGGCGTCGACGTCGTCGGTGGTGTTGTACAGGTAGGCGCTTGCCCTGGTGGTGGCGGTCAGGCCCAGGCGGCGGTGCAGCGGCTGGGCGCAATGGTGACCCACGCGGACGGCGATGCCCCGGGAATCCAGGAACTGCCCGACGTCGTGCGCGTGCACACCGTCAACGTCGAACGCGGCAAGGCCGATCCGTTCCCGTCCGGCGGCGGGCCCCAGGACCCGGATGCCGGGAATGGACTCCAACCCGGCCACCATCCGCTGGCCGAGTTCCGATTCCCAGCGGTGCACGCGGGCCAGGCCGGTTTCCGTGAGGTAGTTGGCTGCGGCAGCCAGGGCGACGGCCTGCGAGATCCGCTGGGTGCCGGCTTCGAAGCGCTGCGGCGCGGGCAGGTACTCGGCCCGATCCATGGTCACGGTGGTGATCATGGAGCCGCCGGTGAGGAACGGCGGCAGCACGTCCAGGATGTCCTGCCTGCCGTAGAGGACACCGATTCCGGTGGGCGCCAGCATCTTGTGGCCGGAGAACACGGCGAAGTCTACGTCCAACGCCTTGACGTTCAACGGCAGATGCGGCGCGGACTGGCAGGCGTCCAGGACCACCAGGGCTCCGGCCTGCCGCCCCAGCGCGACCAGTTCCTGCACGGGATTAATCGTGCCCAGCACGTTGGAGGCGTGGGTGAAGGCGAGGACCTTGGTTTTGCTGCCCAGGATCTCTGCCGCAATGTCCAGCCGCAGGGCACCGGCGTCGTCGATGGGGATGTAGCGCAACGTGGCGCCGGTGCGGAACGCCAGTTCCTGCCAGGGGATCAGGTTGGCGTGGTGCTCCATCTCGGTCACCACGATCTGGTCACCCGGGCCCACTGCGAGGTCTTTCAGCCGGGCGTCGCCGCGCCCCTGCGCCGCCCACAGCGCCGCGTTGGACAGGGCGTAGCTGACCAGGTTGAGGCCTTCGGTGGCGTTGGAGGTCCACACCGTTTCCGTGTAGTCGGCACCGATGAAGTCCGCTATGGTCTGGCGGGCATCTTCGAACACCTCTGTTGCTTCGACGGCAAGGTAGTGTGCCCCGCGGTGCACGGCAGCATTGCGCTGTTCGTAAAACTCCTGCTCAGCTTCGATGACACTGAGTGGGTTTTGCGAGGTGGCGCCCGAATCGAGGTACACCAGGCGCTGGCCGTTCACCAACCGGCCAAGTACGGGGAAGTCGTTTCGAATCCTGAGGACTTCGGCGTTATCCATGGCCGGCACTGCGCGTTCCAGCGTGGCAGGCGTTGATACTAGGGCCAAAGCTAAACTCCTTGAGATGCCAATGGATTGACACTCAATTGTCCCACAACACCACTATGGCGGCGGCCCGATGGGCAACCGCCACAGCAGCTCCGGGCTTCAGCCCGCGGAAGTGAGGGCCGGCGACGGCTGGGGGGAGAGTCTCGGTCTCAGAAGACTCTGACGTCGCCGGCCCCGCTTCGATCCAGCCCCAGGGGCCGGAAGTTTGCTTCAAAATGAGGCCTGAAAGTCTGTTGGCCGGTCCGCGGTTTTGGTGGCTCCGTGTTTTCCTGCCGCACTAAGTCAATCGCAAGCTGAAGCTCAGCACACGAGTAGGCAGTACTCTACTTTCTGGGGCCGGGGCTACGCGTTTCCGGACGTCCGTACACAGGGTCCCGGACGCATGGCGTCCGTACGCAGGCCTAGTTCGGAAGGGCCGAAGCCAGTTCGTCGCGGCTCCGCACGCCGAGTTTGACGTACGTGCGGTAGAGGTGCCCCTCCACAGTACGCACGGACACCATGAGTCTTTGTGCGATCTCCCGGTCGGTGAGACCTTTCACAGCGAGCTCTACGATGTCCTGTTCCCGGCGGGTGAGGTGCACGCTGGGTGCTGCGGCGATGAAGTGGCCTTCCCGGAACCGCTCGCCCAGTTCGTGGTCGCATTTCTCCCGCAGGGCCACCGCCTGACGGGCCCGCCGGCGCTCTCCGGAGCTCTCAAGGACGGTGCTCGACCGCGCGTAGGCTTCCCGCGCAAGGCTAACGAATCCCGCGCCTTCAAGCATGGCTGCCGTTTCCATGATGGAATCGGCGTCCTCGGACTCCCAATGCCCAGCCAGGGTGAGCATTGCCGCGGCCCAGCGGCCTTCGACGCTCCCCGCCAGTGAGTGGACCAACGGGATCACGGAATGGTCGCCCAGGTCCCAGCAGAGAGCCAAGAGTTCCAGGAGTGTCCCGGCCCGGGTGGTCACCTCGGGCGTGGTGGCCAGTGTGTGGAGGCGCGCCAGGCCTTTTCCGTCATGCGCCACATACTCCGATGCCGCTGCCGCGTACGCCCTCGCAAGGAGTCCGTAGCCGGGGGAACCCTGCGGTGAATCCTTGTAATCCAGCTCAAGCCGGCCGGCCTGGGCGGCGTCGCCGAGCCTCGCCGCTACATAAAACGCCAGCCCGGAACCAAACCGGAACATCTGCAGCGGATCGTTGAGCCTCAGGGTCTCCACCGCCGGCAGCAGCGTTTGGTAGGCGCGTTCCATCCGCCCCTGCCGCAGGAGCGAGTAGCCACGGAGCACCTCAAGGCTGCCGCCGAAATAGGCGACACCCCGCGGCTGCCCGGCAGCATAGTTCGCCAACTCCCGTTCCGCCGAGTCCCACTCCCCCATGGCCAGGTAATCTGCCACCAGGCGGCCAAGGACAAATTCATTGAAGAAGAACACGCCACCCTGCAGTGAGGGAAGTTCCGAGACTGCCAGCAAGGCGGCATCCAGCCCCTGGACGGCCCGTCCGGCCGGGGCGAGCGAATGGGCCAGCAGCGCCAGGCCCACCGCACGCAGGGCGTCGTCCGTGGCATCGCCGGCGCGGCTGCTCCGAAGTTCCTGGACCTCGGCCTCCAAGGCCTGGTGGTTGCCTGCTTCGCAAAGTTCCAGCAGGCGAAGCAAGCGCTCCTGCCAGGGCCCGGCCAGCGCACCGGCGGTCTCTTGGGAATCCGGCGGCACAGCATCCGGGCCAGCCGTCATGGCGCCTGCGCCCTTAAGCGCTTCCCGGGAATCGGCCGCGAATACTGACAGCGGCGTTCCCAGAGCCTGGTGTGCCATGGCCCTGAGCATCAGGACCGGAACAGCCCAGGCACTGTTCCCCAGCTGCAGCCAGCATCCGTCCAGGAGCTTGGCCGCACCCGCAAAGTCGCCTTCATTGAATAAGGCGCGTCCCTGGACGGCCTGTGCCTGCGGCACGAGGTCCGGGTCCGCGACCTTCGCCGCCATCATCCGGCTGCTCCGGTTCCGGGAGTGGACCAAGGCAGTGCCGGCCGCCTCAAGCAGCTCGGGATCGGATATTTTCAATCCACATTCAAGGGCCCATTCCACGGCCCTCATCCTGCCTTCAGACCCTTCGGGAGCGGTTCCCAGCTGATCCCGGATCTTTTCAAGCAGCTGTAGGCTCCGGGACACCGAGATACTTGTGCGGAGCGCCTCGCCGAACACGGAGTTCCAGATCCGGAGATCGGCTGGAATGCCGGAACTTTCCACCATCATCTGCTGGTCCAGCAGCGTGCGAACTACTTCAGCGCCAAAAATATCCTCGATCACCTTCCGGCTCACGGGCCCGGCGAGGGCGACAAGTTTCAGGACTTCCTGCTCTTCCGGGCTGCGCCGGAGCATGTCCTTTACCACCACCTCGGCGAGCCTGGGTCCGTCGGCAGGCAACGGGCCCAGCAGCATCCAGATCCCGTTCCGCTTTGCGAGTTCGCCCCGCTCTGCGGCATCATGCAGCAAGGCATCAAGAATCCGCGGATTTCCGCCAGACGCGCTCCAGATTGTGTCAATGGTTCCGGAGGGGATTGTTCCATCAAGTGCGTGGGAGAGGACTTCCTCGACCTGCTCCCGGTTCATGGGTCGGAGATCCACACGGTCAGCCAGGCCGTCGTACCAGAGCTGAGCGAGCGGCTGGGGCAGCCCGGGCCGCGGCCTGCCGGCAGCAAGCACTGTGGCCCAGCCAGCGGAGATCATGTCGGCCACGATGCTGGCCGTTGCCTCGTCCAGGTGATGGGCGTCATCCATCATCAGAAGCAACGGGGTATCCTTGCCGGCTTTCAGCTTCTCAAAGTACCTCCACACGGACCGCAGCACAGCCACCGAAGACACGGAGTCTTCGGCCGTCAGCTCCGCCGTGTAGGGCGCCAAAACTCCAAAGGGAACGCCGGACAGCGACGAACTTCCATGGATCTGAACAATGATCATCTCCTGGGAAAGCCGCTCGGTGATGGCCTCGGTCAGCGTTGACTTCCCGATGCCCGGGCCCGCCATGAGGAACACGGCCTGGCTCGTGCGGCTGCGAATGATGTTGCAGATCCGGTCCAGCGGCTCACGCCGGCCCGTGAGCAGTCGATATTGCGTTCCCTGTTTGGCAGCGTGGCCGTTAGACGAGTCCAGTCAGATCACCCCTGGATGTAACTCCGAGCTTGGTAAAAACCTGGTAAAGGTGGCCTTCCACAGTGCGCACGGACACGCCCATCTCCACGGCGATATCGCGGTTGGACGCGCCCCGGCCGGCCAGCCGCGCGATCTGCCTCTCCCTGGCGGTCAGCAGCGGGCTGCCGCTGCTCGGCACGATCGGCAGGCTTGCCACGGTGGCTGCGAGGATGTCCAGTCGGGCCTGTGCAGTCCTGGCGGAAAGCGAGTCACCGGCCTGCCGGGCGTAGTCAACGGCCAGCGCCATGCACCGGGCCTCAACGGCATCCAGTTCCAGGGTGGCCGCCAGTTCCCCGCCGGCAAGCAACGTTTTGGCGTCGTGGGTGCGGCTGCCCACGGCGACAAGCCGCGAAATTTCCGCCAAGGGGCCCTGGCGTTGCCCGGCCACTTGTTCCATCAGCCGGAAGTCCGCTTCCGTGCCGTTGACCGTGGCTCCGAGCAGGCTGATCCCGGCCAGGGTGAACCTGCCTGCTGCGATGTCACGGCGGGCTGACTGCTTGAGGCGGGTGGCTGCGTCATTGTCCCCCAGCCATCGGGCGGCCATATCAGCGCAGAATTCAGTGCGGCTCCGGGTGGCATGGTCAGCGGTACCTGCCGTCCGCTGCAGCCGGTCAAGATACTGCCGGGACTGCCCGGCATTGCCGATCTGCGCATACGCGAAGGCGATGGCGGCGTAGGCGGCGCGGAGCAGGCGCTGGACGGGCCGCAGTTCCAGCTGTGCAGCGGCCGAGAGCAGCGAATCAAGGGCAACGGCGCCGCGGCCCGAGTACACGTAGGCGATGCCGGCCGCTAGCTCCGCGGCGGCGCTCCGGTAAGGGAGCCGGTGGAACTCGCGCGCGGAAGGCGGATCCAGGAGGTCGATGCACCGGCGCCATTGCCCTGCCATCAGGAGCACGTTGTACGCCCGGCCGGCGAACCTCTCGCGCAGCCCCACGATCTCGGCCGCGTCCGAGATCTGCCCGCCCAGCTGCCTCATCAGGCTCAGGGCGTCCATTTCCCGCCCGGCCATGGACAGGGCGCTCATGAGGATCACCGCTGAGTTCATCCTGAACCAGGTGTCCGGATTCTGCCCGGGGTCCGCAGCGGCTTCCAGTGCCGGCAAGGCGGAGGCGTAGTCCCCCACAAAAGCCTGGTACTCGAATTCGCTGAGGCTGATCCGGTTGGCCGCAGCAGCCAGCGGCTCCGGCCAGCCCTTCGCGATTCCTGGCTCCACGCCCAGCCGCTCGCGTGCCGTCTGCAGCAGCGCCGGCACCCGGGCGGTGTGTTCGGGGAGCCAGACCATGACCCGAGATTTGGCCTCGACCACCCGGGCGAACTCCTCAACGTCCAGGTTGTCCAGCTGCGGCTGGGAAATATCGTCCAGTGCTGCCATGGCCTGCACCGGGAGGTCCATGAGCAGGTACGCTGCGGCTTTCTGCCGCTGGGCAGGCACCCATTGAGGGTCATTCCGCTTCAGCGTGTCGGCATACTTGAGGGCAAAATGGGGGTCAAAGAGCTGCACTGCGGCCTCGGCGGCGGCAAGCGCCATGGCCGGACTCAGCTCGGCCTCGCATTCCTGGGTCCAGGCGCCGAACGCCATCAGTTCTTCCACCGTCATCGTGGCAGGGTCAGGTTCCTTGCCGCCCAGGAGCAGGCTCCGCAGTTCCCTTCGCCGGGTGATGCTGAGCCAGGAGCGGACAACGTCGCCGAGGTACTTTTCACGCAGTGAAACCCATCGGTTGTCCGAGGAATCGATCTCCAGCAGGCCCGAATCTTCCATGTCCGCCACCACACCGGCACCGTACACTTTGGTCAGCCTGGACAGTTCCACGCTGCGGGCGCACGAGAGCATCTCGATGACATCCCGTTCCTCCGGAGACTTCCGGGTCCACTGGGACCGGACGATGTCGTCGAGGCTGGCCGCGCCGTCGAGCACCACCTTGTCCCGAAGAGTCCAGACGGAGTCCGACAGAACCAGGTTCCCCGAATGCTGCTGCTCGGTTACAAGCGCTTTCAGGAGCAGGGGGTTGCCGCCAACCATGGTGTGGAAAGTGCTGACCAGGGAGGCCGAAACGCGGTGGCCCAGCAGGGAAAGCAGCACCTGGCGGGTCTGCAGCTCATTGAGGTTGTCCAGCCTGACCTCGGTGAGCCGGCGGTCGTTGAGGAGCCAGTGGAAGTCGGCCGGTAGATCACTGACCATGGGTGCCACGGCCACCATGCGGGCGGTCCCGGTCAGGAGGATGTTGAGCAGGACGCCGGCGCTCATATCATCAATGCTGCCGGCGGTGTCCAGGGTGATGACACACTGGCGCCCCGCGGCATCGCTTTTGATGAGGGACGTAATGCCACGGAGGATGGCTGTGGGCGACCCCATGTACGCCTGGGGAAGACGCGCCAGCAGGAAAGCCAGGCAGCCGTAGGGTGTTGTGCCGGACGACGGTCCGCTGCGCAGCTGCAACGTCCAGATATCCGGGCCAAGGTCGGCGACAGCTGTCCTGGCCAAGGATGACTTACCTACGCCTCGTCCGCCGGTGATGACGACGCCCAGCGAGTCGAGGCTGGTCAGGGCGGCGCGGACCGCTTCGAGGTTGGCGCTCCGTGCGGGCACGGACCATCGCTGCGGCTCTGACACGCCTGCAGTGTCGGTGCGCAGCTCAAGGTCGTTGAGCGGTGACCCACGTCCCCAGCTGAGTGGCTCGATTGACATGAACTTGTCCCCTACATCCCACTAAAGCGGGATAAGCCCCATCGCTCCCCCGCTTAGGAAGAAGACTACCCCTTGGCACACGCAGGTAAACAGGGACAGGCGGTTTTAAGTTTTATTCGTGAACGTCTGACCTGGCCGGATGGAACTTCTGCTGGGCCGCAGTCAGCCCTTCCCTGACCAGCATCTCCACGGCATCAGCCGCCCCATCGAGAAGGAACGGAAGGTCCTTGCGCTCTGCAGTGCCAAAATCGCGCAGGACATAGTCTGCAGTGTCCATCCGCCCTGGAGGGCGGCCCACGCCCACCCGTACCCGGAGGTATTCCTTGGTGGCCAGCGCCTTGGACATGTCCCTGAGGCCGTTGTGGCCGCCCTCACCGCCGCCGCATTTCAGCTTTATGGTGTTGAACGGAATATCAATCTCATCGTGCACCGCGACAACATGCTCAGGGTCAATGCCGTAAAAATTTGCCAGGCCGGACACCGGGCCGCCGGAAACATTCATGTAGCTCATCGGCTTGGACAGCACCACCCGGGGGCCGCCGATCCCCAGCCGTCCTTCGAGCACCTGGGCGCGTGCCTTGTGGGTTTTGAACTTGCCACCCATCCGGCCCGCGAGTTCGTCCAGGACCATCTGGCCGACATTGTGCCGGTTGCCCTTGTATTCGGCCCCGGGGTTTCCGAGGCCAACGATCAGCCAGGTGTCAGTCATTATTCAATCCTAAGGTGGTCCGGACATGGCTGTGGCCGGACCCCGACAGGGCCCGGCCACATATCAAACTGCGCCGTTATTACTCGCCTGCGACTGCGGCTGCGGAGTCAGCCTGTGCCTCTTCCTCAGAGACCTCAGTGGCCTCGGAGATGTGGACAACCAGTGCGTCGGCGTCGGCCAGCAGGACCGAACCCTTCGGCAGGACCAGGTCGGAAGCGTGGATGTGCTGTCCGGCGGAGCGGCCTTCGATGTCGACCTCGATGGCGGTGGGCAGGTGGGTTGCCTCAGCCTCAAGGGAGATGACGGTGAGTTCCTGGTTGAAGACGCTGCCCGGAGCCAGTTCGCCAACGATGTGAACCGGGATGTCCACGGTGACTTTTTCGCCCTTGATGACGGTCAGCAGGTCGATGTGCTCGATGATCTGCTTGATCGGGTCGCGCTGGACGTCCTTGACCAGGGCCAGGTGCTCTTCGCCGTTGACGTCCAGGGACAGCAGGGCGTTAGCCTTGCGGACTGCAAGCGTGGTGGCCTTGGCCGGAAGCGTGATGTGGATCGGCTCGGCGCCGTGGCCGTAGATGACGGCGGGGATCAGGTTGGCCATGCGCGCGCGGCGGGCGAAGCCCTTGCCGAATTCGGTGCGTACTTCTGCTGCGAGCTTCTGCTCAGACATGTGTATCTCCTCGGAAGACTAAAAGGTGTTCAGCAAGGGCGGAGGTCTGTTACGACCTTCAACGCCGGGCGGCCGTGAGGCGGCCCTTCCAGAAGGGAGATTCAGACCCAGTCGATAACGGAGACCTGCAGTCCGGTTTCCCGGATGCTCTCCCTCGCCAAGGTATCGTGAAAAAGCTTACCAGCGCCGGGCCAAATTACTGAAAACGGCGGTGGTTGAGCCTGACGGCAGTGGTTGAGCCTGTCGGGTTTCGACGGGCTCAACCACCAAGAGCTTCGAGAATCAGGCGTTGCCGTCGAACAGGCTGGTGACCGAACCGTCGTCGAACACTTCGCGGATGGCGCGGGCGATCAGCGGTGCGATGGACAGCACCGTCAGCTGCGGGAACTGCTGATTCGCAGTGAGGGGCAACGTGTTGGTGACCACCACTTCGCGGGCGCCGGATTCGGACAGCCGCTGGGCCGCGGGCTCGGAGAAGACAGCGTGCGTCGCGGCGATGATGACGTCCTTCGCCCCGGCGTTCTTCAGGACCTGGACCGCTCCGGAAATGGTGCCGCCGGTGTCGATCATGTCGTCGATCAGGACGCAGGTCCGGCCCTCGATCTGGCCCACAACGGTCTTGGAAACGGCCTGGTTGGGAACGGTGAGGTCGCGGCTCTTGTGCACAAACGCCAGCGGCGCTCCGCCCAGGCGTTCGGCCCACTGCTCCGCGACGCGCACGCGGCCCGTGTCCGGGGACACCACGGTGACGTTGTCGGCGGCGACGCGGGTACGGATGTAATCGGCCAGGAGCGGGATGGCCATGAGGTGGTCCACAGGCCCGTCGAAGAAACCTTGGATCTGCGAGGTGTGCAGGTCAACGCTCATGATGCGGTCAGCGCCGGCGGTCTTGTACAGGTCCGCCACCAGGCGGGCGGAAATAGGCTCGCGTCCGCGACCCTTCTTGTCCTGCCGCGCATACGGGTAGAACGGGGACACCACGGTGATGCGCTTGGCGGAGGCCCGCTTCAGCGAATCGATCATGATCAGCTGTTCCATGAGGTGGTTGTTCAGCGGAGCCGGGTGGGCCTGGATGACGAACGCGTCGGTTCCCCGGACGCTTTCGCCGGCGCGGACGTAAATCTCCCCGTTGGCGAAGTCGTAGGCATCCACGGGCAGCAGCTCGGTACCCAGCTCCTTGGCGATTTCCCGCGCCAGTTCGGGGTGCGCCCGCCCAGCGGCAAGCACCAGCTTCTTCTCGCCGCGTGCCGTAATTTCGCTCATTATCGCTGGTCCTCTTCTGTCGATGCTGGGGTATGTGAGGAATCTGAGGCGGCGGCCTGCGCCAGTTCCGCCGAGCGTGAGCCGGGGCGGTTGGCCACAACCCAGCCCTCGTCGTTGCGCTGCGCTGCAACGGACACGACGAGCGCCCCTGCCGGGACGTCCTTGCGGATCACCGCGCCGGCGCCGCTGTAGGCACCGTCCCCCACGGTGACCGGTGCAACAAAGACTGTGTTGGAACCTGTGCGGACGCCCGAGCCGATCACCGTGCGGTGCTTCTTCTCGCCGTCGTAATTGGCCGTGATGTTGCCGCAGCCAATGTTGGTGTCCTCGCCGATTTCGGCGTCGCCGGCGTAGCCGAGGTGGGAAAGTTTGGAGCCGCGGCCAATCGTGACGTTCTTGGTTTCGTAGAACGCACCGATCTTGCCGGTGTCGCCAAGCACTGTGCCGGGACGCAGGTAGGTGAAAGGGCCGACGGCGGCGTCCGCGCCGATCACGGCACCGGAACCGTGGGTGCGGGTCACCTTGGCGCCCTCGCCGATGCGGACATCGGTCAGAGTGGAGTCGGGGCCGACGACGGCGTCCCTCGCCACAGTGGTGGCGCCGTGCAGCTGCGTGTTCGGCAGGATGCGGACGTCCTCATCCAGGGCGACGGTGGAATCGATCCAGGTGGTGGCGGGGTCAACTACTGTGACGCCGGCGCGCATCCAGGCTTCAACAGTGCGGCGGTTCAGTTCCGCGCCGAGGGCGGAGAGCTGCACACGGTCGTTGGCGCCCTCCACCTGCCAGCGGTCTTCGGTGACCACGGCGGCAACCCGACCGCCCGACTGCCGTGCGAGGCCCAGCACGTCGGTGAGGTACTTTTCGCCCTGCGAATTGTCGGTGGTGATGTGGACCAGCGCGTCACGTAGGACATCGGCGTCGAAGGCGTAGATCCCGGAATTGACCTCGCGGATCAGGCGTTCGGTTTCCGTTGCATCCTTGTGCTCGCGGATGCCGGTCACTGAGCTGTCATCACCGCGGAGAATGCGTCCGTAGCCTGTGGCATCATCCAGCAGCGCGGTGAGCACGGTGACGGCATTGGCTTCCCGCTCATGTGTGGCCACCAGGTCGGCCAACAGGCTGCCGGTCAGGAGCGGAACATCACCGTAAGTGACCACGACGGTGCCTGCGAGTTTTTCCTGGGCGTCCAGTGCCTGCACGGCCACCTCAACGGCGCGGCCGGTGCCGGGGACGTCGTCCTGGTCCACGATCAGGGCTTCGGGGTCCAGCTCGTTCAGGTGGCGGGCAACCAGATCCCGCTCGTGGCGGACCACCAGGGCCAGCCGTCCGGGGTTAATGCTGCGGGCTGCCAGAAGGGCGTGGCCCACCATGGACCGGCCGCCGATTTCGTGCAGGATCTTCGGGGTACGGGATTTCATCCGGGTACCGGCGCCTGCTGCCAGAACAATGACGGCGGCTGGGCCGGTATTCTCGGGGATCACGTACGGGTTCTCCTTGCTTGGTTGCGCGTTGCGCTGGGCGCGGTGCCTGTCCGGCCAAAATTCACGGCGGGGCACCGAGTTCATCCTACTGGACGGTCGTCGCACAGCAGTTCCGCCCATAGGATTCGAACCTATACTCCACGGCTCCAAAGGCCGGGGTGCTGCCATTACACCAGGGCGGACCATGCCACAGGCGCAAAGGCCAAGGCACAAGTATTTATTTTGCCATGGCTTCAGGGCAGCCCGCGACATTGGCAGGAATCACGGCAGCCAGGCCACTGCACCGCCACCGGTTCCAACTGTTTCAGCAGCGCTAGGGCATGATGGAAATGTGAGCAACAACCCACCCCGGACACGGATGACAGGCGTACAGCGGCGCAGCCAGCTGGTCGACGTCGGCCGTGGCCTTTTTGCCGCTCGCGGGCTCGACGGGACCACCATTGAGGAAATCGCGGCCTGCGCCGGCGTTTCCAAGCCCGTGATCTACGAACATTTCGGCTCCAAGGAGGGCCTGTACACGCAGGTGGTGGACTTCGAGTTCCACATCCTGCTGGACTCGATCACCGCTGCCCTGACCGAAGAAGGCAAGCCGCGCGTCCTGGTGGAACGCGCCGCCCTGGCCCTCCTCACCTACATCGAGGACCGGGCGGAGGGCTTCCGGATCCTCATGCGCGACGCACCGCCATCGCAGCCCGAAGGCGCTTTCTCCACCCTGCTGTCCCAGGTCACCGCCCGCGTGGAACACATCCTGTCCGACGAATTCCACCGCCGCGGCTTCAGCGCCCAGGACGGCGCGATGTACGCCCAGATGCTCGTGGGCATGGTGGCCATGACCGGCCAATGGTGGCAGGACAGCCGCCAGCCCGACAAACACACCGTGGCCGCGCACCTGGTCAACCTCGCCTGGAACGGCCTCACCGGCCTCCAAAAAGACCCCGAGCTCCGCACCGAAGATTCAGTGCGAACGGACACTTAAGCCCCCTCCGGTGCAGTCCGTGGTCGCCTTCGCGGCGCAGTGGCCCTTCGCCGTCGCTTAGACACGGGCCATAGGGGCCCAACTGTCGCTGAGCGACCTTGTGTACCCGATGGCCCGCGATGCGCGACTACGCGAAGGTCCCCCGCCCCGCTATTGCCGATAGTTCCGTTCGGGCGTACTAAACGGTCAACCCTTTCGACAGTTCCGCTCGGCACCCTCAGCGCGCTGCAATAGCCGAAACCTCCGTTTAGGCGCCCACCACGAGTACCCCTGGCGAACGTTCCGGTCGGGTGCCTTCGGTTCCAGGACGTAAGGTGAGGTTCCTCGCCGGAGGCGGTCCTTCCGAAAGGAGCGCATCGCGGCACATCGGAGTGTGCAGGTCGCCCAGCGACCGGACGGATCCCTATGTGCTGTGTCTAAGCGACGCGGAAGGGGCGGCTCCAGCACCCAGCCCAAGTAGCGCCGGGGTTATTCGCCGAGGACTTCCAGGGCTTCCATCCATTCGAGTTCCAGGGCTTCGCGGTCGGTGGCGAGGTCCTTGAGTTTTTTGTTCTGGTCGGCGAGGGCGTCGAAGTCTGATGCTGCGGTGCTCTTGACCATTTGGTCGTGAATCTTCTTTTCCTGCTGCTCCAGTTTGCCCAGCTGGCGCTCGATCCGGTTTTTGGCCTTCCGGGCGTCGCGCTTTTCGGCTTCGGAGGAACCGGAGGCTGCGGGGGCGGAGCTGCCGCTCGGACCGGTGACGGGGTTGCCGCCGCCGGTGATCGTGGAGCCGGCCAGGGCGGATTCGCGGAGTTCGAGGTACTGGTCCACGCCGCGCGGCAGGGCGCGGATTTTGCCGTCACCAAGCAGCGCCATCTGGTGGTCCGTCACGCGTTCCAGCAGGTAACGGTCGTGGCTGACCACAACGAGCGTGCCCGGCCAGCCGTCAAGGACGTCTTCGACGGCGGCGAGGGTGTCGGTGTCGAGGTCGTTGGTGGGCTCATCGAGCATCAGCACGTTCGGCTCCCCCACCAGCAGGCGCAGGAGCTGGAGGCGCCGGCGCTCACCACCGGACAGATCCCTGACCGGGGTCCACTGCTTTTCGTTGGTGAAGCCGAGCTGCTCCACGAGCTGGCCCGCCGTGAATTCCTTGCCGCCCACATTAAAGGACCGCTTTTCGCGCTCGATGACTTCGATCACGCGCAGGTCCGAGACGTCGTCGAGCTCTTTGACCTCCTGGGTCAGCACGGCGGTGACCACGGTCTTGCCGCGCTTGACCTTGCCGGATGACGGCTCAATCTCGCCGTTGAGGAGTTTCAGCAGGGTGGTCTTGCCGGCGCCGTTGACGCCCACGAGCCCAAGCCGCTCACCGGGGGCAAGCCGCAGCGTGATGTTGTCGAAGAGTTTCTGTCCGGGGTCGCCGCCGAGGAAGTCCAGGGAGACGTTCTCGAGGTCCAGGACGTCCTTGCCGAGCCGGGCGGTGGCCATCTTGCTCAGGGCTGTGGAGTCACGCGGCTCGGGGACGTCGGCGATGAGGGCGTTGGCGGCCTCGATGCGGAATTTCGGCTTGGCCGTGCGGGCCGGAGCGCCGCGGCGCAGCCAGGCGAGCTCCTTTTTCACGAGCATCTGGCGCTTGCCTTCCATGACATTCGCCGCGCGGTCACGCTCGGCACGGGCCAGCACGTAGGCCGCGTAGCCGCCGTCGAACGGGTCCATGATGCCGTCGTGGATTTCCCAGGTCTTGGTGCAGACTTCGTCCAGGAACCAGCGGTCGTGGGTGACCACCAGGAAGGCGCCCTGGTTGGCCCGCCACCGGGTCTTCAAGTGCCGGGACAGCCAGGCGACTCCTTCGACGTCGAGGTGGTTCGTCGGTTCGTCGAGCATGATGACGTCGTGGTCTTCGATCAGCAGCTTGGCCAGCGCCACCCGCCGCTTCTGCCCGCCGGAGAGGGCGTGGACGTTCGCATGCCAGTCGACGTCGGACACCAGGCCGCCCATGACTTCGCGGATCTGGGGGTTGCGGGCCCATTCATAGTCGGCCTGGTCGCCGACGATCGCAGCGCCCACTGTGAGGTCGCCGTCGAGCACGTCGCTCTGGTCCAGGTAGCCGATGTTGACTTCGCTGCGCTTGGTCACCCGGCCCGAGTCCGGGGTGGAGCGCATGGCCAGGAGGCGCATCAGCGTGGACTTGCCGTCGCCGTTCCGGCCCACCATGCCGATCCTGTCACCTTCCTCGAGTCCGAGGGTGATGCCGTCCAGGACGGTGCGCGTTGCGTACGAAACCGTAAGGTTTTCGCCGCCAAGAAGGTGTGCCAAGGGGGACTGCTTTCTGCTGCTCAGTAAGGAAGGGGGCTCTTAAAGGAGAGTATCGGAGATGATGCGCGCGCCATGCACGGGCCCGTGGACAGGGAATGCCGTCAGCCCGTAGTGCCGCAGGTCCTCCGCCAGGTTTTCGGCGGCGGCGGGATTGTGGGTCAACAGCGCCACGGTGGGTCCGGAACCGGATACGATTCCGGCCAGGGCGCCGAGCGCTTCACCTCGTCCCAGCGTATCGCGGAGCGCGGGGGAAAGTTCAATGGAGGCCCTCTGCAGATCGTTCACCAGGACCCGGCTCAGGGCATCGGCGTCCCCGCTCCGCAGCGCCTGCAGGATCTTGGGATCCACGGCCGTGGGCTCGGCAACGTCCAGTCCTTCTGCCTCCCGGAGCCGGTCCAGGGTGCGGAAGACCTCGGGGGTGGGCAGCCCATAGTCCGCCGCCACGAGGACCCAGTCCGTTTGGGCCTTGGCCAGTGCCGGCGAAAGGTCGTCGCCAACGCCAAGCCCGACGGCGGTTCCGCCGAGGAGGGAGAAAGGGACGTCGGCACCCAATTCGGCGGCCAGATGGGCCAACTCATCCCGCGACAGCCCGCTGTTCCAGAGCGCGTCACAGGCCAGCAGGGTGGCTGCGGCATCGGCCGAGCCGCCGCCCATGCCCCCGGCCACGGGGACCCGCTTGGTGATTTCAAGGTGCACGCCGGTGGAATGCTCGGAGACATCGGCCATGATCGCTGCGGCCTTGTAGGCCAGGTTCTTCTCGTCCAGCGGAATATCCACGCCGTCCAGGTCCAGGGTGCTGTCAGGACTGATGCTGACGGTGATCCCCGGGGTCTCCGTGCTGGTGGCAGCCACTTCCTCATAAAGGGAAACGGCCAGGTACACGCTGGCAACTGAATGGTAGCCGTCAGCGCGCAAGGGTCCCACGTCCAGGGAAACATTGACCTTGCCGGGCGCCTTCACACGGACCGTCCGTGCGGGAAACTTCCCGGCGGCTGCCTTCACGACCCGGCCTCGCGGGCTTCGGCAATCCGGGCGAAGGCGTGGATGTCGATGACTTCGCCCCGGGCCGATGGAGCCACTCCTGCGGCGATGAGGCAGCGCTCGGCCTCGGCTGCGCCGCCGGCCCAGCCGGCCAGGGCGGCCCGCAGCGTCTTCCGGCGCTGGGCGAAGGCGGCGTCGATCACGGCGAACACCTGCTCGCGCGTGGCGGTTGTTTCAGGCGGTTCCCGCCGGGTGAAGGCCACGAGCCCGGATTGGATCTTCGGCGCAGGCCAGAAGACGTTCATGCCGATCACCCCGGCCTTGCGCATGCTGCTGTACCAGGCCGCCTTGACCGAGGGCACCCCGTAGGTCTTTGATCCTGGCCCCGCGGCCAGCCGGTCAGCCACCTCGTCCTGGACCATCACCAGACCGTGCTGCAGGCTGGGGAAATGCTGGAGCAGGTGCAGGACCACCGGCACCGCCACGTTGTACGGCAGGTTCGCCACAATGGCGGTGGGCTCAACGGGAAGCGATGTGACCTTCATGGCGTCCGCCTGGACCAGGTGGAAAGCGCCCGCCGCGTCCGGCCGCCATGCTTTGACGGTTTCCGGCAGCTTTGCCGCCAGGACCGGATCAATTTCGACGGCGACGACCGTCTGCGCGGCATCCAGCAGGCCCAGCGTGAGGGAACCAAGGCCGGGCCCGACTTCCAGCACCGTCTCGGTTGGCCCGATGTTGGCAACGGAGACGATCCGGCGGATGGTGTTGCCATCGATGACGAAGTTCTGTCCCAGTGTCTTGGTGGGCCGGATACCGATTTCTTCCGCCAGCCGGCGTATGTCGGAAGCACCGAAGAGGGGTGCGGGCGCGGCGGCAGTCGGTTCAGTCACCTAGGCATCCTATCCCGGCCGCAGTGACGGGCCATCCGCTTTCCGCGCGGATCATGCGTGTTACGCGGTGTGTGTTTCCGCTTAACGGCAGCGGCCGGCCCCGGGACAATCCGGGGCCGGCCGCTGTCTTCTGCTTGCCTGGCGGCTGTGGTCAGCTGCCGCCAGCGCAGGTGCTCATTGGTGCCTAGCTCGTAGCGGCCCAGCCACAGCCCCACGGCTGCAGGCCACGCTGTGCGTACACGCGGTTGGCGATGTCGATCTGCTGTGCCTTGGTGGCGAGGCTGGCGTTGGGGGCGTAGGCGCCGCCGCCGGAGCCGATCCAGGTCTGGATGTCGAACTGGAGGCCGCCGTAGTAGCCGTTGCCCGAGTTGATGGACCAGTTTCCGGTGGACTCACACTGGGCGATCTTGTCCCACATGGCCTCGTTCATCATGGCCGGGGCCGAGGCGCCGGTGTTCGTTCCGGCGGCGGCTGCGGGCTTTGCCTTGGTGCCTACCGTGACCTTTTCCGTCACGGGCTGGACGGAAACAGTTTCGGAGACCAGCGTCCGCGAGGCTTCGCGGCCGTCAACCATCACCAGCTTGAAGCTCTTATCCACCTTGCCGGCCACGCCGGCCTGGGTGACCTCTTTCTCGCCCTTGAGAAGCTCAGCGCTCTCAGTGGTCATGCTGTCGAAAGCAACATCTTCAGTAGTGGCCGCGGTCTGGCTGGTATCCACCCGGGAGACCTTAACCACCATGTTGTTGACCACGTGCGCGTTGCCCGGCTGGGAAGTACGGTCGTCGACGCCGAGGGTGATGCCGGCGTCCTCCAGCACCTGGGCGACGGTCCCCGCGGTGGTGGTGGCCGTGGAGGCCTTGCCGTCGGCAACGATGCTGACGGTCTTGGGCGTGGAGATGGAGACAAACGATCCGGCCACGGCGAGCTGGGCGTCCTTCGGGACGGAAACGGAGGAGGAGCTGGCCACTCCCAGTTCGGTGACGAGGCCCGCAACATCCGGCGCCGTGGTGTTGATGGTCTTTTCAGAGCCGTCCAGGCTGACCTTCACGGCCTTGGCCATGTTGACATTGATTACGGTGCCGTTCTCCACTTTGGCGTCCGCCGATGGCGAGACGCGGTCAGCCGGCTTCAGTTCTACATTGGCGCTTTTTACGACCTGGCCCACGGTGCCGCCGAAGGACTGGACCGAAGTCACTTTTCCGTCGACGTTGAGGGTAACGGTTTTGTTATTTCCGACGAAGGCCACGAGGCCTAACACCAGCGCACACAGCACCACCAGTTGGGTGCCCACCTTGATAAAACTGAACTTGCCGTCCGTTGTGAAGAGCTTGACCACGATTGCCCGTAACTTTAGATCCATCCGGGCACGGGGAAAAACGCAGTGAAATAGCCGGCGCATGACCCTGGGGACAAGCTCCGGGCACCGTTGCGCCGCCACACTCCGCGCGGCAGGCAGAGGGCATCAAAGCCCCGCCTGGTCCTGCTGCGAATGAAGTGAAATTATCCGAAGGCCTTCCCCGACCCCGGCTAATAGTTCTCCACTGTAACCGTAGCGTTATAAAGCGGCCAAGAAATTTACATACGAGGTATGTGAACCAAGCAATGTGACGAGGCCCAGATCAGTACCACGATCCGTACGCCCGCACGGTATTTTCGCTAATCCGGGTGCAGAGCTCCGCGAGGTCAGTTCCTGTCAATTCGGCCATGGCGCGGACGGTGTACGGCACCACATAACTGGCGTTGGGACGGCCGCGGTGCGGATGCGGAGTCAGGAACGGGGCATCCGTTTCCACCAGCACCAGGTCCGGGTCTGCCACCGCCAGCGCGGCCCGGAGGTTAGCCGCATTCTTAAAGGTCAGCGTGCCGGCAAAGGACATGTTCCAGCCCGCGGCATTGCAGATCCTGGCGAGCGCCTCATCACCCGAGAAGCAATGAAACACCACCCGCTCCGGGGCCCCCTCCTCGCGCAGGACCTGCACAACGTCGTCGTGAGCGTCGCGGTCATGGATCTGCAGCGTCAGGTCCAGGCGCTTGGCAATATCGATATGCCGCCGGAACGAATAGCGCTGGTGGGCCAGGCCCTCCCCTTCGGTGCGGAAGAAATCAAGGCCGGTCTCGCCGATGGCCCGGATCCGGGGGTGGGCGGCCAGTTGCTCAATCTCCGCCAGCGCATCCTCCAGCTCGCCGCGCCTGGCATAGTCCGGGGCGTCGTTGGGGTGCAATGCCACTGCCCCCAGCAACCTGCTGTCCAGGTCAACGGCGCGGACCGTGAACCGGGAGGACTCCAGGTCGCAGCCCACCTGGACGGCCCCCTGCACTCCGACGGCCTGGGCCGCATCCAACGCCGCGGCGATGCCCACCGGGCTCTCGCCATCGGGGAAATCCAGGTGCGCATGGTTGTCCATCACGGGGACCGGCAGCGGCTCCGGCGCCGGCGGATAGTCCTGCCGCGCCTGCCGGCCGGCGTCTGCAGGGTCCGCTCCGGCGGCACGGTAAGCGGCGGGAATCAGCGAATTGCACATCCCTCAAGCCTAGCGGCGGCGGATCGCGGCAGAATTCCCGGAACTCTCTGTCAGCAAGGGCAGTTGTGTTAGTAGGCTGGTACGAACAGATGCGAACGCCCACCGCCGGGCGAAGGCAGGCCTGCTGTCCCGTTCCGGGTGATCCCCGGACTGAAAGGTTGCAGATGGACTCCCACCGCCGCACCGCCGTCAACGAGGTAACCCCTGCCGGCCGGAACTTTACCCCCGTGACGGAGCAGGTGGGCCATCTCAACGGTTACAAGGCAGCAGCCATGGACGCGGACTCATTCCACGCGGCCAGCCAGCGGATCCTGGCCTCGATCAACACCGTCATTGACGGAAAGTCGGATGCGGCCAGGCTTGCCCTGACGGTGTTGCTGGCCCAGGGCCATCTGCTCCTGGAGGACGTGCCAGGTGTGGGCAAGACCCTCCTGGCCAAAACCCTCGCCCGGAGCATTGACTGCACGGTCAGCCGCATTCAGTTCACTCCTGATCTGCTGCCTTCGGACGTGACGGGCGTGTCCATCTATAACCAGGCGTCGCGGCTGTTCGAGTTCCGCCCGGGTGCCGTCTTCGCCAACATTGTTATTGGCGATGAAATCAACCGCGCGTCCGCCAAGACCCAATCCGCCCTCCTGGAGTGTATGGAGGAACACCAGGTGACCGTGGACGGGGACTCGTACAAACTCGACGAACCGTTCATGGTGGTGGCCACCCAGAACCCGATCGAGATGGAAGGCACCTATCCACTCCCCGAGGCCCAGCGCGACCGCTTTATGGCGCGGATTTCCATGGGCTATCCGGACAAGGACTCCGAAATCGAAATGCTGGAGACCCATCAGGCAACCTCCCCGTTGGCCAAGGTCTCCGCTGTGGTCACCTCGGCGGACGTCGCAGCGATGATCGCCACGGTCCAACAGGTTTACGTCTCCCAGGCCATCAAGGAATACACCGTCTCAGTAGGCCGCGCAACGCGCGAAAGCCCCCTGCTCCGGCTGGGCGCCAGCCCACGCTCCATGCTCCAGCTGCTCCGGGCCGCGAAGGCCACGGCGGCGCTGGACGGCCGTGATTTTGTGCTGCCAGACGACGTCGTCAGCGTGGCGGAATCCGTGCTGGCCCACCGGATCATCCTGGACCGGAAGGCGGCCGGCGCCGGCGAGACCCCGCACAGCGTCATCCGGGGCATCCTCTCCCGGCTCCCGGTGAACCAGGACCCGGTGAACAACCCGGCCCCGCCGGCCGGACTGCGGCGGAACCACTAGGCAGGGCCGTCATATGGCGCTGCGTGACCGACTGCCCCGGCACCTGTTCAGCCAGCGTGGCTGGGGGCTCCTGGCCGCCGGCGCCGTCTGCCTGTTGTCTGCGCAGATCATGGGGCGGCGGGACCTGCTGAGCCTGAGTGTCCTGCTCATCGTCCTTCCCCTGGTTTCGCTGGCCGGGATCAGGCTCCTCAAGCCCCGGTTCCAGGTTTACCGCGAGTTCAACCCGTCCCCGGTGGAGACCTCCGCCGCCACCACAGTGCGGCTCGCCGTGGCGCGGACCGGTTACGGGGGCGGCCGGGCGATCATGGAGGAACGGCTGCCGCCACGGTTCGGCGAGTCCCCGGCCTTCCATTTCCCCGCCCGCTCGGCCAAGGGCGGGACCAGCAGGTACGAATACCACTTGCGCTCCACCAAACGCGGACAGTACCTGATCGGCCCGGTAACCGCAGAGTTCACGGATCCGTTCGGGTTGTCCCTGCACCGGCGGTCAATTGACGACGGCGACACACTCACCGTGACGCCCGCCGCCGTCGAGCTTCCCGTGACGGGCCTCGCGGGAGCCCGCGGCAACGACGGCATCACAGCAACCCGTACCCGCGCCAACCCCAGCGACGACGACGTCATGACCCGCGAATACCGCCCGGGCGATCCCATGCGCCGGGTGCACTGGGCAGCCACCGCACACCACGGCGCCCTGATGGTGCGTCAGGAGGAGTCCGTCACGACGCCGGAGGCCACCATCATCCTTGACCAACGGTTCGCGGCATTTTCCGGCGGGCACGGCTCCGGTTTCGGGGGCAATGCGGCCGTGGACGGCCACGAGATGATCACCAGCGGCACGTTCGAGTGGGCCGTGGTGGCCGCGATCTCCATCTGCACGCACCTGTCGGAGCGGAACTACGCCCTCCGCCTCCTTGACCCCCGCGGCGAACCCGCGTTCCTCCGCTCCCCGTCCGCACCGGAACCGGAATCGGAAGAGTTCAGCGGAGTGTCCGGGCTCCAGTCGATCGCCGAAAGCCTCGCCGCCATCCAGCTGTCCGGTCCGCACCACGCTGCCCGGGACCACGGTGGCCAGGATGCCGGACCGGCCGTTTTCGACGATCACCTGATGGACAAACTCTCCGCCCACCGGATGCGGGGGCCCCTTATTGCCGTGCTCGGCAGGATCTCTCCGAGCGAGGCCAGAGCCCTCGCTCCGGCGGCGGGTTATGGCGCGAATGCCTTCGCCATCATCGTTTCCGAGAGGCCCGCGGATTCCGAGGACTCTTTGGAGGCCCTCCGCCGGGGCGGCTGGCGGGCAGTGGCGGTGCCAACCTCGGTTCCGGTCCCGGACGCCTGGGCGCACTTCGACCAGGGTGGTGCTGCGCCGGCCACGGCAGCGGCAGACGTACGCCGCGGAGCGGGGGTGGGACGGTGACACTGGCACCGGAACGCAACGCGTCCCGCGGGCAGGCAGCCACAGGTGCCCCGGGCCAGGTTCCGGCACGGACGCGGGTCGGGGCGTACCCCTGGGCCATGGCCGGCGCCGTCGCCCTGTCCGTGGCCGGCGCCGCGATTTCCCTCAACGGTGTCCTGCGGGGTTGGGCCTGGTACTTGCCCCTCTTGACCACAGTGGTGGTGGTCTGCCTGACCATCGCCACGCTCCGCGCGCTGCGGGCCCATCCTCTCGTGGTGGCTGCCGGCGGCTTTGCCTCCCTGATCGCGATTCTCACCCTGACGTTCTTCCGGAGCACGGGCATTGCCGGTTTCATCCCGTCCGGGGCAACCCTGGCTGAAGTGGACAGGTTCGTCCGCCGGGCGAGCGAGACGGTACTTGCGGAAAGTGCCCCGGTGGCCCCGAACGCCGGAATCGTTATGGTCAGCTGCGCAGCCCTGGGCCTGACAGTCATCCTCATCGATGCGCTGGCCGTACCGCTTGGCATGCCGGCGACAACCGGACTGGGCCTGCTGGCCATCCTGGTAGTCCCCGCCACCGTGAAGTCCCAGAGCGTGGGGGTTTGGGGCTTCACTGCCACGGCGGCCGGGTACCTCCTGATCCTCGCGTGCAGCCAGTGGTTTGCACCGGATTCCCGCACTGCGGCCGACAGCGGCCGGAATCCCGGCCAGTTCCGGCGGGCCATGCTGACCGGAACCGTGGCACTGGTGGCAACACTGGCAGTGCCGGCGGCCATCCCCGGATTCGACCACGGCACGTTTCCGCAGGGCTCCCGGCTGAACCCGTGGGGCGCCGGGACCGGCTTGAACCCCATGATTACCTTGGGAAACAGCCTGCGGGCACCGGCCGGAAGCGGGCGGATCACCTATGCCACCAACGCGGCCGGGCCGCTGTATCTGCGGTCCGTCACTGTTGACAATTTCGACGGCGAATCCTGGGGACCTGATGACCGCGACGCAGAGCGCCGCCCCGTGGCCGGACAGTTTGAGACGGGCCACGAGATCGTCGCCGAGGAGCAGCTCCGCCAGGTGACTGCCGTGGATACGGGCATGTTCACCAGCCCGTACCTGCCGTTGCCGTACGCGCCGGAAACAATCCGCGGGCTCAATGGCGCCTGGACATGGGACCCGGCCACCTTGGCCGTCAAGGGTGCCAACACCAACACGCGGTCACAGCAATACCTTGTGGTGTCCACGGCGCCGAAGCTCACGGCCACCCTCCTTCAACAGTCGTCGCAGGCCGTGCAGGGAATCCCTGCCGACTTCACCAGGGTTCCCGGCAACGTCCCGGACATCGTCCGAAGCACGGCTGACACGGTGACAGCTTCGAGTGACACACCCTTCGCCAAGGCCATGTCCATCCAGAAATACCTTCGCTCAGGGGAGTTCACCTACTCGCTCCAGTCACCTGTCCAGGGCGGCTACGACGGTAACGGGCTCTCGGTGCTGGCCGATTTCCTGACTCAGAAGAGCGGATACTGCATCCATTACTCGTCCGCGATGGCCGTGATGGCCCGGCTGGAAGGTATCCCCAGCCGGATCGCGGTTGGCTACGCGCCGGGCCGAAGCACTGGTTCCACGGTTTCAGTGGCCGGGCAAGGTGCGCTGCCAGAGTATGAGGTGGACGCCCGGGACGCCCACGCCTGGCCCGAGCTCTACTTCCAGGGATTGGGGTGGGTGCCCTTCGAACCCACGCCGTCGCGTGGTGTTATACCCGCGTACGCCACGGAAACCAGCACACCCGGCATCCCCGGTTCGCTGGGTAATAACGAGGACCTCCTTCCCGGCGCAACCGCCCCGACCCCCACACCAAGCGCCACGGCCGTGCCCCTCCCCGGTGCAGGTGGCGGCGCAGGGGACCTCGGGCAGCTGCTCCTGCCATGGCTGCTGGGGACGGCGGCCGCGCTGGGCCTCGTCCTCCTGGCGGCCTCGCCGCGGCTGGTGAGGATGGGGCGGCGTGCCCGGCGGCTCCGCACCGAGGGCCGGGCGCGGGAGGACGTGATTCCGCTGGCGTGGGCCGAAATCCGTGATCTCGGAACCGACTACGGACTGCCACCGGACGCCAGCGAAACAGCCCGGACGTATTCCGCACGGCTCCGCCATTCATCGCTGCTCGGCGAACATGGAGGCATGGACGACGCCGCGCACCAAGCCATCCGCAGCCTCACCTCCGACTTTGAACGCCGGCACTACGGCCCGCCTGTCCAGGACACAGCCGGCCGCGGCAGGACAGGGGCTATTGCCCCACGCATCGCGGCGGTGCAGCATTCCCTGCGTGCCAACGCCTCGCTCCCTCGACGCCTCCGTGCCGACTGGCTCCCGCCGTCGGTTCTGGGCCGGTGGGCCTGGCTCCTGGCTGCCCCGTTCAGAGGGCTCAACAGGCTGGCGCGCCGGACGGCAAAAGCCGCCGCACGCTCCTGGTCGAGGGCGCGCGGCGGCTTGTTCCGGCCGCGTGGTAGCCAATAGCGGCTCGCCGCGGCGGCTACCTACTGGCGGTGGAGGAAGCGGCTGACCGGAGGATAATCCTGTCAGCCGGAGGTCGATCCTTTCAGCCGGCGTAGGGGTCCGCGATGCCGATGTACTGGGTGTAAAGGTATTCCTCGATGCCTTCGAGGCCGCCTTCGCGTCCCAGCCCGGACTGCTTGACGCCGCCGAACGGTGCGGCGGCATTGGAGATGACACCGGCGTTCAGGCCGAGCATGCCGGTCTCGAGCCGTTCGCCCATCCGGATGCCGCGGTTCAGGTCGCGCGTGAAGACGTACGCCACCAGACCGTACTCGGTGTTGTTGGCCAGGCGAACGGCTTCGTCCTCGGTGCCGAAGGTGATGATCGGGGCGACGGGGCCGAAGATTTCCTCGGACAGGATCCGCGTGCCTTCGGTGACGCCGGTGAGGATGGTGGGCGGGTAGAAGTAGCCCGGGCCCTCGGCCGGGGCGCCGCCCAGGACAGCCTTGGCGCCGGAGGCCACGGCATCGGACACCAGCTCATGAACCTTGTCCCGGCTCTTGGCATCGATCAGCGGACCCACTTTGGACTCCGGTTCGGTGCCCCGGGCGGTGGTCATCTCACCCATTTTCGCGGCGAACTTCTGGGCAAATTCGTCGGCGACGGACTCGTGGACGATGAACCGGTTCGCCGCGGTGCAGGCTTCGCCCATGTTCCGCAGCTTCGCCAGCATGGCACCGGCGACGGCGGCGTCCAGGTCCGCGTCCTCGAACACCACAAACGGGGCGTTGCCACCGAGTTCCATGGAGGTCCGCAGGACGGTCTCGGACGCGTCGGCGAGCAGGCGCCGGCCCACCTCGGTGGAGCCCGTAAACGAGAGTTTGCGCAGGCGCTGGTCCTTGATCAGCGGGCCGGTGGTGGCCCCTGCCGTGGACGTGGGGATGACGTTCAGGACTCCGGCCGGCAGGCCGGCCTCCTGCATGACTGCGGCGAACAGCTGCGAGGTCAGCGGCGTGAGGTTGGCCGACTTCAGCACCATGGTGCAGCCGGCTGCGACAGCAGGAGCGATCTTGCGCGTGGCCATGGCCAGCGGGAAGTTCCACGGCGTGATCAGCAGGCACGGGCCCACCGGCTTCTTGGTGACCAGCAGGCGGGACTTGCCATCGGGCGAGACCGAGTAGCGGCCGAACGCACGGACAGCTTCCTCGGAGAACCAGCGCAGGAACTCGGCGCCATAGGCGACCTCGCCGCGGGCCTCGGCCAGCGGCTTGCCCATTTCCATGGTCATCAGCAGCGCGAAGTCCTCGGCACGGGCCGTAACCATCTCAAAGGCACGGCGCAGGATTTCGCCACGTTCACGGGCCGGGACCTTCGCCCACGATTCCTGCGCCGCGGCGGCCGCGTCCAAAGCAGCCTTGCCGTCTTCGGCGCCGGCGTCAGCGATGCTGAGCAGCACCTTGCCCGTGGCGGGGTCCTCGACGTCGAACGTTTTGCCTGACGCCGCCGGGCGCCATTCGCCGTTGATCAGCAATCCGGTGGGAACAGAGGCCAGCAGTGCGATTTCGCGCTCCGCGGTAACAGCTGGCTGTGCGGTGACAGTCACGGTGACTCCCTCGTCAGTAAGGTTTGGTCCAGCCTTGACGCAGGGCCTGGGCGGCCTGCCGTATTGGCTGATTTACTGTCACACTACTGCCGCGGCCGCCAGAGGGTCTACGCCTGGACGCACTACTGAAGCGGGATTTCGTTGTGCAGCTGCACAGCTTGCCTTTTGTACGCTCAGCGTGCCGCGAGGACCGCCGAGTACAGCTCCCGCTTGCTGACGCGGACGTCCTCAGCTACGGCGGCCACGGCTTCCTTGAGCCGGATTCCCTGGGCCACCAGCTCGTTGACGGCCGCCACGTGGTCCTCGGGGGTGCCCGGCGCCTGCTCAGGGGCGCCGCCCAGCACCACGGCAATCTCGCCGCGGACCTCGTTGCCTTCGGCCCACAGCAACAGTTCCCCGACCGTCCCGCGGATGACTTCCTCGTAGGTCTTGGTCAGTTCCCGGCAGACGGCGATCCGCCGCTCGGCACCGAAACGCTCGCGCAGGGCCCGCAGCATCGACTCCAGTCGGTGCGGGGCCTCAAAAAACACCATGGTCCGGCGTTCGGCCGAAAGGTCCGCCAACCGCGACGCCCGTTCGCCGGCTTTCCGGGGCAGGAATCCCTCAAAACAGAAGCGGTCGGTGGGCAGACCGGACAGTGCCAGGGCGGTCAGTACCGCGGACGGGCCCGGGACGGCGGTCACGGTGAGTCCGGCTGCCACAGCGCCTTCCACCAGCCTGAACCCCGGGTCCGAGACCGAAGGCATGCCGGCGTCTGTGACCATGACCAGGGTTTTGCCGGACCGGACGTGCTCCAGCAGTTCCGCGGTCTTGGTGGCCTCATTGTGCTCGTGGTAGCTGATGACCCGCCCGGCGACGGTGACTCCGAGGCTCTGGACAAGGCGGTGCAGGCGCCTGGTGTCTTCGGCGGCCACGATGTCCGCCGTCCCCAGGAGCTCGATCAGGCGGGCCGACGCGTCTCCCGTATTCCCGATGGGCGTTGCCGCCAGTACGATCCGGCCCGGCCCCGTGGCGACCGGTGCCGCCGCAGCCGGGTCCGCTGCCACGTGAACCGCTGTCTCTGGCTCCTCCCCGGCGGCAACGGAAGGTTCTGCGGGGCGGGAATCGGCGAAGGTGCTGGGGTTAGGGTCCACTCCCCCAGCGTACTGCTGGCCGGCGGCCCAAGCTGCAAAAGGTAGCATGGGGCTCGTGACGCAGACCTCCATGCGGCCTGCCGAGGCCGGCCAGACCATCCCGCCGGCACGAGGCCCGTGGATCGCCCGTCCGGCGGAGGCCTTCTCTGCCACAGCCCTCCGCGAGCGCCTGATCGGCAGCACCCGCAGCTGGCGGGATTACCCGCCGTCGCTGCGTCTCTGGTTCTGGCTGGTGCCCGCCCTGACCTCCGTGATCGGCGGCGTCCTCCGCTTTGTCCGGCTGGACACGCCGCACAGCCTGGTCTTCGATGAAACGTATTACGTCAAGGACGCCTACTCCTACGTGGTCAGCGGCTACGAACGGGGCTGGCCGGACAAGGCCAACGACTCCTTCAACGCAGGCAACCCGGCCATCCTCCTGGACACTCCCGAGTACGTGGTCCATCCGCCCGTGGGCAAGTGGATGATCGCCGGCGGCATGTGGCTCTTCGGGGCCGATAATCCGTTCGGCTGGCGGTTCGCGGCCGCACTGACCGGAACCCTGTCCATCCTGCTGCTCACACTGATTGCACTTAAACTGTTCCGCTCAGTGCCGCTGGCTGCCGCCGCGGGCCTGCTGCTCGCCGTCGACGGCCACCACCTGGTGATGTCGCGGACATCACTCCTGGATATCTTCCTGATGTTCTGGCTCCTGGCGGCCTTCGGAGCTTTGCTGCTGGACCGCGATGACGGACGACGGCGGCTGGCCGCACGGCTCGGACGGCTCGCGGCCGCGTCCCGGAACGCTCGGCCCGCAGCCAGCCAACTGCTGGCGGGACCGTGGCTGGGGATCCGCTGGTGGCGTCTCGCCGCGGGCGTGTGCATGGGACTCGCCATAGGCACCAAATGGTCGGGCCTGTTTTTCCTCGCCGGCTTCGGCGTGCTGACGGTCCTGTGGGACCTCAATGCACGGCGCGTCGCGGGAATCCGCGGCTGGGTCAGCGGCGGAATCATCAAGGATGGCCTGCCTGCCTTTGTCAGCATGGTTCCGGTTGCGGCGGTGGTCTACACCGCCACCTGGACGGGCTGGTTCCGTTCCGAGGGCGCCTACTTCCGGCGGTGGGCCCAGAGCAACCCCTCAGCGGAGTGGGGCTGGCTGCCGGACTCCCTGCGTTCGCTGGCGCACTACCATCTGGAGGCCTACAAGTTCCATCAGGGCCTGGGCTCCGAACACCCTTACGAGGCAAGCGCCTGGAGCTGGCTGGTGATGGGCCGGCCGACGTCGTTCTTCTACCAGAAGCCGGAGCAGGGCGTCCCGGGATGCGACGTGCCCAACTGCGCCTCAGCCATTCTCTCGGTGGGGAACCCGATGATCTGGTGGGGAGCGGCCATCTCGCTGGTGGTCCTGCTGTTCTGGTGGGCCGGGCGCCGGGACTGGCGCGCAGGGGCGATCCTTGCGGGCGTGGGCGCCGGCTACCTGCCGTGGTTCCTGTACCCGGAGCGGACCATGTTTTTCTTTTATGCCGTCTCCTTTGAGCCCTTCCTGGTGCTCGCGCTGGTGTATTGCCTGGGCCTCGTCCTGGGCCGGGACACCGACCCGCTCTGGCGCCGGCGGTCCGGTGTCTACCTGGTGGCACTCTTCGTCGCCGGGGCAGTCCTGTTGTCCGCATTTTTCTACCCGGTGTGGACGGCGGAGACCATCCCCTACCAGGAATGGCGCTACCGGATGTGGATGCCGTCCTGGATCTAAGGCAGGATTGCATGAAACCCTGACCAGCCGCGAACTGCGTTGAGGCAGCGGAACGGAGACGCCCCCGTGCGAGAAGCAAGCACAAAACTCCTGGTGGAGCTGGAGCCCGGCAGCAATGTCACGGATCTCCTTCGCCAACGGGAGTCCGCCAACCCGGCCCACGCCCTCTACGCGCGCAAAGGCCCCAACGGCTGGACCGACGTCCCGGCGCAAAAATTCCTGCACGATGTCTGTGCCCTCGCCAAAGGACTGATCGCCGGCGGCCTGGAGCCCGGCGACACCGTGGCCGTCATGTCCGCCACCCGCTATGAGTGGGCCCTGGTGGACTTCGCCATCTGGTTTGCCGGCGGCGTGAGCGTCTCCATCGACGAGACCTCGACCCCCGGCCAGGTGGAGTGGATCCTGCACGACGCCGGCGCGCGACGCGTGTTCGCGCAGGACCGCGGCAAGGTGTCGCTTATTACAGGCATCCTGGAGTCTTCCACTCTGCTCAAGGACCGGCTGGTCACCGTGGTGAGGATGGATAACGACGGCGAGGCCCCGAACCTCGCCAGCCTCTCGGCTGCCGGAATGGGCGTCACGGACGCCGAGCTGGAACGCCACCGCTCCGCCGCGGGCCTGGACGACGTCGCGTCCCTGGCCTATACGTCCGGCACCACCGGACGGCCCAAAGGCTGCCTGATCACCCACGGCAACTTTGCGCTCGTGGCCGTCAACGTCGTCGCCTTTCTCCCGGAGATCCTCAAGGGGCAGAATGCGCGCACCCTGATGTTCCTGCCGCTGGCCAATGTGCTCGCCCGCGCTGCCCAGGTGGCGTGCCTCCATGCGGGCGCCACCCTGGGACACGTCAGCCGTCCTGCTGATCTGCGGGCGGATCTGGGCACGTTCAAACCCACATTCCTCCTGGCGGTGCCCCGGATCTTCGAGAAGGTCCGGGCGGACGCCGCGCACCAGGCTGCCGGGTCCGGAAAAGCGGGGATCTTCAGGGCTGCGTCAGCCGCCGCCATCCGTTTCTCCACGGCACAGGACACCGTGGCCCGCGGCGGGGGCAGCGGACCGGGGCTGGCGTTGCGGGCGCGGCACGCCGTCTTTGACCGGCTGGTGTACCCGAAGCTCCGCCAGCTCCTTGGCGGCCGGGTCCGTTACGCGGTATCGGCGGCCGGCCCCCTGGCACCTGAGGACGCACACTTCTTCCGCGGCGCCGGGATCCCGGTCCTTGAGGGCTACGGGCTGAGCGAGACAACCGCCCCATGTACGGCCAACACGCCCGCCCGGACCAGGGTGGGCAGCGTGGGCGTCCCCCTGCCGGGCACCACCATCCGCGTGGCCGAGGACGGCGAAGTGCTGGTCAAGGGGATCGGCGTGTTCAAGGGTTACCACGCCAACGAAGCGGCCACCGCCGAGGCCTTTGTGGACGGGTTCTTCCGTACCGGGGACCTCGGCGAGCTCGACCCTCAGGGCTTCCTGACCATCACCGGCCGCAAGAAGCAGCCCGCCAAAATAAACGGCTGAGCACGTGCAGTTGCTTGGGGCTACGCCTCAGCGGCTATCGGCTCATCCTTGGCCAGGCCGCGACGGCGGCGGGTGGGCCAAGTGAGGATGAGCGTCACCAGGGACGCCAGGAGGACCAGCGCGGCGATGACAATACCGGCATCGATCCAGAACTGGCCCGGGAACAGCCTGATCAGGGTGTCTTCAAGGGCAAACGTCCAGGAACCGCTGGCGAAGAAGATCCGGTGGAATTCGGTGAAGAACTGCTGCCAGCCGAGCACGGCCAATGCGCCAAGCCCCAGGATGATCGCCAGCGCAACAATGGATCCCGCGAAGAGTCCGCGGCGCACACCGCCGGGACTGCGGCGGCGCAGGTAGGCGATGGCCACGAGGCTGAGGACGATCAGGAGTGCTCCCCCGCCAAACGCGGAAAGGATGACAACTTTCACGTCGGCCATGTGGCTGACTTCGCCGTCCTTGAAAAGGTCCCCGCCGCTGCGATTGACCAGATCACCCAGGTACCGCGGCCCCGCCCAGTTGCTGAGGTAGTCAACCGCATAGGAACCGTACGTCATCCGGTCGTCGGTGCTGAACCCGTACCCGTCGCCCGGGAACCCGGGCCTGTTGTACTCGGCCCACAGGAACAGCGGGCTGGTGACCGCGCGGACGGCCAGCACGAGCAGGATCACCGGGTAGAAAAGGGCAAGCAGGACTTGCCAGATGCGCGGGGCCACGGGTTTGGCGTTGGCTGCGCTTTCGCGCTCCGCGTTGCGGCGCTCCACTTCCTCCTGCGGCGGACGGACCTGCAGCGCTGACGTGGGCAGCGGCTCGCTGAAGTGGGCACCGTTTCGGGTGGCGCCCTGGGCGGACGGTTCTTTGCGGAGCGACTCTTCTACGGAAGGTACCGCGGCGGGAGGTTCGACGGCGGCCTCCGCGGCTTTGCGGCCGGCGCGGCTTTCGGGCTGGGTGACACCGCCCTGCCCGGCACCGGCGCTACGTGCTGGGGACACGTCGGGAGTGCTGGCGCCGGAGTCTGTCAGCCAGGCAAAAGCCGGCTCTTCCGAGTCCGACGAAGTATCCAGGTCCGGATCCGGCTGCGGCTCCGTGCGTTTGGCAGGGGTCGGCGAATTGTCGTTCACAGCAGCGTCACTTCCGTTGGGTTCCACGCCGCCGGCTCTGATCCGGGCAGCGCCGTGTATCTGATGTCGAGCCTACCGCCCGCTCCTCCACGAGGGCGAGGAGCCACCCCGTCGCTCCCGGATTCATGCGGCGATTTCGCTGTATCCAGCGTCGCCGGCCACCAAGTCGCCGCGTTCACCGGCGTCATAGGCCCGCCGTCCCCATACCAGGACGTAGCCCCAGTAGGCAGCCAGCACCGCCAGGCCGATGCCGATCTTGGCCCATACCGGAAGCGGGCTGGGCGTGACAAAACCTTCCACTAATCCGGAAACGAACAGCACCAGCACCAACCCCAGGGCCACGGTGATCAGCGACCTGCCTTCGTCCGCCACTGCCCGTCCCCGCGTCCGTGGTCCCGGGGACACCATGGCCCAGAAGATCCTCAAGCCCGCCGCGCAGGCAATAAAAACAGCCGTCAGTTCCATCAGGCCATGCGGCAGGATGTAGCTGTAAAAGACATCCTGCCGGCCCACGGCGGCGAAAACTCCGGCGGCGATCCCGACGCCCTGGGCGTTCGTGAACAGGATCATGGGTACCCAGAAGCCGGTGATGCCCAGGGCCACCGCCTGCGCGCTGATCCAGGCATTGTTGGTCCAGACGGCCCCCGCAAACGAGGCCGCAGGATTTTCCGAATAGTAGCCAATGAAGTCTTCCTCGACGTACTGCCGGACCGCAGCCTCGGAGGCAACGGACCGCAGGGCCTCGGGGGACGTCCCGATCCAGAGCGCGTAGGCGCCGGCAACCAGGATAAATGCGGCGCCGCAGGCCACCGTCAGCCACCGCAGGCGGTACAAAGCCGCCGGCAGGGCAGCCACGAAGAACCGGGCCAGGTCCGCCATCACGTTGGACCGTGCGCCTGTGAAACGGGTCCGGGCCTGGGCCAGGGTGGCGGACAAGGACGCCGACAGGCCGCTCTCCGGGGCAATCGACCGGATGAAGGAAAGGTGCGCCGACGTCGACTGGTAAAGGCGCAGCAGTTCATCGGCCTCTTCGCCGCTGAGGCGCCGCTTATGGGCGAGCTGGTGCAGCCTTGACCACTTGTCCCCGTTGGCGGCGGAGAAGGCATCCATATCCACGGCAACAGCCTAGCCGCCATAGACTGTGAAGGTCCGCAGGATGGCTGACCAGGGATTGGGGTATCCGCTTGAGTTCGATAATCACCGGCGAGGCCGTTGTCCTGGAACTTCGCCCCGCATCCTTCGCCGCCCGTGCCCTTGGCCTGCTGCTGGATGTCCTGTTCAACATCGTCCTGCTGGTCCTGATCCTGCTGGGCGTCGCAGCTGCCGGCCAGGACCTTGACGAGGCAGCAATGCGGGCGCTGACGCTGGTGAGCGTGGTCTTCTGCTTCGTGATTGTCCCGGTAGCCGTGGAGACCCTCACCCGGGGGCTCTCGCTCGGAAAACTGGCGACCGGCCTGCGTGTGGTCAGGGACGACGGCGGCGCCATCCGGTTCCGCCACGCCGTGATCCGGGGGCTGACTGGATTCCTGGAAATCTACCTCACCTTGGGTGGCCTCGCCATCGGCGTCGCCCTCTTCAACAGCCGCTCCAAGCGGCTGGGTGACATCCTTGCCGGCACGTATGCGCTGCGCCGGCGCGTTCCGGCGGAGGTACCGGTCCGCGTCTTTGTTCCCCCACAGCTTCAGGGCTGGGCCACAGCTGCGGACATCGGCCGGATCCCAGATGCGACCGCACGGCAGGCCGCCCAATTCATCCGGCAGGCCGGACGCATGTCACCGCTGTCCGCCGCCGGAATGGCAGCGTCGATCGCCACGGAACTAGCCGGGCATGTGGCCCCTCCGCCGCCCCCGGGAACCAGCCCGGACCAGTACCTGGCGGCCGTCACCGCCGAACGCCGTCACCGTGAACTCGCGCGGCTGCAGCAGGCCCGGCGCCGGAACTCGGCCACGGCGGAGCGGTTGGACCGCCTGCCGTTCGGGCCATAGGCCTGAACCTCGTCCTGGGCCTGGGCCTGGGCCTGGGCCAAATTGTTCCTAGTTGTTGTACTCCGCCCAGGGGATGTTCCAGTCGCCATAGCCGTCGTCGACGGCGGCGTAGTCGCCTTCGGTGTTGATGATCTGAACCACATCGCCGGTGGTCATGTTGTCAAAAACCCAGGCGGCGCCGTCGGGAGCGAACCCGATGCAGCCGTGCGAGACGTTCGTGTTGCCGATGAAGGGGTAGGCGGACTCCAGCGCCTGGTGGATGTAGGCGCCGCTCAGGGTGAGGCGGATGGCATACTCCACGTCCACTTCGCCGTAGTAGGCCGGATCGCCGGGCTTGAGTCCGATGCTGGCCGCCCGGAAGTGGTCATAGCGGTTCTTTTCCATCAGGACCGCGTAGCCGCGCGCTGACGGGAAACGCTGATCGCCCATGCTGACCGGGAGGGTTTTCACTACCTGGTCATTAACGCTGAGCGTGAAAGTGTGTGCGGCGGCATCGGCGATAGCCACCCGCTTGTCACCGAAATTCACGGTGACCTTTTTGTTGAAGTTGGCAATCTGGCCGTTGCCGAGGTCCACGCCGAAAAGCTGCATGTCCATGGTGACTGTGGAGTTCGCCGCCCAGAAGGCTTCCGGGCGGTACCGGACCATGGTGTCGCTGAACCAGTGGAAGGCCCCGGCCTGCCCTGCGCTGGAGGTGATTTTGATGGCCTTCTCCACGGCATCCCGGTTGACCACCGGTTCGCTGAAGATGACCTGCAGCGGCTGGCCCACGCCAACCTTCATCCCATCCAGCGGGTAGATGGCGGCATCCGCCTCGTGCGTGCTCGAAACCGTACTGAACGAGTTTGTGGTGCTGGTATCCCGTCCCGCCCCGTCAGTGACCACATACGTGTAGCTGTACTCGGTGTTGAATTTCAGCGGGTCTGTCGCTGTCCAGCTGCTGCCGTCCCCGGCAAAGGTGCCGTGGACTACTTCGCCGGCGGTGCTGGTCAGCGTGACGCTCTCGATCCTGCCGTTGCCCACCTTGAGCGACACCGGCATTGCCGGGTTCACCTGCTTTGCGGCGTTGGCCGGCGTGACGTCCACCTTGACCGGGGCCACCACGGGCGATGCGACGCCCGGTGCGGACCGGACTGCCGAGCTGGCTTCGGACTCCAGGCCACCGCGCGCAAAACCCGGCGCGACGGCGAAGACGCCGCCCGTTGCGGCAAGGACACACACGGCTGCCACCAAGAGAATTTTCTTGGCGGTCCCCCGCCGGCGTGGCTTAACAACAGGTTCCATAGTCCGATCTTAATGCTTGGACATAACAGCCCCGGGCGCGGTCTGCACCCGGGGCATCACACGTCAGTAACGATAGTGCTCGGGCTTGTACGGTCCGGCGATGTCCAGGTCCAGGTAGTCGGCCTGTTCCTTGGAGAGTTCCGTAAGCTCCACGTCGAGGGCGTCGAGGTGCAGGCGGGCAACCTTTTCGTCCAGGATCTTGGGCAGGACATAGACCTGGTTGCTGTATTCGCGTTCGCCTTCGGGCTGGTCCCGCTTGGTCCACAGCTCGATCTGGGCGATGGTCTGGTTGGCGAATGAGTTGCTCATCACAAAGGACGGGTGGCCGGTGGCGTTGCCCAGATTCAACAGGCGTCCCTCGGACAGGACGATGATGGAGCGCTCTTCGGCGGTCCCGGCGTCGAGCACCCACTCATGCACCTGCGGCTTGATCTCCACCTTCTTGATGCCGGGGATCCGCGCCAGACCGGCCATGTCGATCTCGTTGTCGAAGTGGCCGATGTTGCCCACGATGGCTTTGTCACGCATGCCGGCCATGTGTTCGGCCAGGATGACGTCCTTGTTCCCGGTGGTGGTGATGAAGATGTGGCCTTGGCTCAGCACCGACTCCAGCTTGGCCACCTGGTAGCCGTCCATGGCTGCCTGGAGGGCACAGATGGGGTCGATCTCTGTGACGATGACGCGGGAACCCTGGCCGCGGAACGCCTCTGCGGCTCCCTTGCCGACGTCGCCATAACCGCAGACGACGGCCACCTTGCCGCCCATCAGGACGTCGGTGGCGCGGTTGATGCCGTCAGGCAGCGAGTGGCGGATGCCGTACTTGTTGTCGAACTTACTCTTGGTGACCGAGTCGTTGACGTTGATCGCCGGGAACAGCAGCTTGCCCTGTTCAGCCAGCTGGTAGAGGCGGTGCACGCCGGTGGTGGTTTCCTCGGTGACGCCGCGCAGGCTGGCCCCGATCCGGGTCCACCGCTGCGGGTCTTCCTGCAGCGAGGCGCGAAGCACGTCCAGGAAGATCCGGCCTTCCTCGGACTCGTCTTCGTCTGCCGCCGGTACAGCGCCGGCAGCTTCGAACTCAACGCCCTTGTGGACCAGCATGGTGGCGTCGCCGCCGTCGTCCAGGATCATGTTCGGGCCGAGCTCCGGATTGGTGTCCGCGCCGGGCCAGGCCAGGATCTGCTGTGCAGTCCACCAGTATTCCTCCAGCGTCTCGCCCTTCCAGGCGAACACCGGGACACCCTGCGGGTCCTCGACCGTTCCCGCGCCCACCACGACGGCTGCGGCGGCATCGTCCTGGGTGGAGAAGATGTTGCAGGAGGCCCAGCGGACCTCGGCACCGAGGGCCGTGAGGGTTTCGATCAGGACGGCAGTCTGGACCGTCATGTGAAGGGATCCGGCGATCCGGGCGCCCTTGAGCGGCTGGGTGGGTCCGAACTCCTTGCGGAGTGACATCAGGCCTGGCATCTCGTGCTCGGCCAGGCGGATCTGGTGGCGGCCGGCTTCGGCCAGCGAGATGTCGGCTACCTTGTAATCAAATGTCATGGGGTTCCTTTGCTTTTGTCCGATGGCGGCGACGGCGTTGAAGCCTCTGCGCGAAAGTCGACCGCTGGTGGTGGTGCGGGTTGTCCAGGCGCTGCCTAGGCAGTAGCTGCGGTTTTGTCCGAGGCGGGGCTTGGGTCCGTGGCCGGCCGGACGGCGGGATCGTGCTGGTCCGAGCCGGCAGCCGTGGCGGCCTGGAGAAGTTCCGGCGGCAGCAGCAGCGGGATACCGTCCTCGATCGGGTAGCGCAGCTTCACGCCCGAATCTCCCGCCGCCGTCGACACAAGCTCTTCGCCTTCCTGGACCAGGGGCGATCCGGTCACGGGACAGCGGAGGACGGACAACAGTTCAGGACTGATCTTTGGCATGATTGGTGCTCCCGACAGGGGCGCGTTCGCGCCGTTGGCTGACTGATTAGCAGGTTCCAGCCTACCGCCAGATCCGCCTCAGGAAGGTTCGCGCAGGACGCGCAGATGCCCCCGGCGGACGCCTTCGGTGCCGGCCGGGGCCTCCAGCGCTGAATGCGAGCCACGCTGACCCGGCGTGGTTTGCGACTTGGGCGGCTGGGCCGCTGCTTCGCGGACCGCGTTGGCGAGGGCCAGGAGGTCGTCCGGTCCGGGCTGCTGCGGGCTTGTGGGCATCGCCAGGCGAAGCACTTCCCAGCCGCGGGGCACGGTCAGTGACCCGGCGTGCTGCTCGCACAAATCGTAACAATGCGGCTCGGCGTAGGTGGCAAGCGGACCCAGGACGGCGGTGGAGTCGGCATAGACGTACGTCAAAGTTGCCACCGCCGACTGACGGCAGGCTGACCTTGAACATTGACGGATAGCTCCCACGACATCACAGACTACTCCGTATCCCAAGTTGTTCGGAGTATTTGCCGAATCGGCCGCCGCGCCCTGGCACGCAAACCGGGGTTATGTCGCGTAATTCTGCGCCCGGGTTTACAGTCAAGGTATGCAGTCATCGAACCATGATTCAGCTTTTACGGTCCGTTTGGCTGACCCGGATGACCGCGCCGCAGAAACGGGTTCGGGTTCGCCCGGCCGAAGCTTTGCGATGCGCCGCCGGAACCGCCACGGTCGCGGCCTGCGCGGGGAGCTGGTGTTGCCAACGCACCCCGGTTACAGGACACGGTCGGACCGCTTTGACGACATGGTGCTGGATTCCGCGCAGCGGCTCCACGACATCTGGGGCAAAACGCTCGACGGCGTCCGGTTTGCCGTCGACGAAATACCCCCGCAGCTGGAGCAGCTGGTGGCCGACGCCGCCCCGCCTCCCATGGGCGCCTACACCCCCGCCACGGCAGAGGAAGGCCCGGTGATCACCCTGTACCGCCGGGTGGTTGAGCAGGGTTGCGCCAGCCGGGAGGAACTCCAGGACCTGGTGCACGACGTCGTGGTGGAACACACCGCCGAAATGCTCGGTGTAGCGCCGGAAACCCTGGATCCGGTCTACCGCCGCCGGTACTGACGCCGCCGGTGCTGTCCTGTCAGTATCCCAGGGAGACCGGCACCTTTTCCTGCCCTGAAGCCGCCGGCGTGAAGGCCACCGTGGAGATGTCGTCCCGGCCGTCCTGCTGCAGGAGCAGCGCGCCGTAGGCAGCGTCACCTGACGCGGAGACAACGTACGCCACCACTTCCGACTCGTCCACCTTCTCGGGGACCTTGATGGACGTTGTGGTGCCGCCGGCGACGTCGGCAGTGGCGGCCGCGCGGATCTTGCCGTCCGCGGTGATGGCAGCGTAGGAGACCGTGGCCCGGTTCTCGAGGACGCCGAACACGAGGGTTCGGTCACCGCCCTGGGGCACGGGCACCACATGCTGGCTTCCCAGCCGGACACCGGAGGCAGCCCAGGCGATGTCCGAGGCCTTGTCGTTCGTGACGCCCCGGGTGATGCGGGTTGCGGCCACAAATGACACGTCCGAACTGGTGGACACCGTGTAGTGGCCGGCGGGGACGCCAGCCAGGGAAATCTCGGTGACAGCCCCGGCTTTTGCCGTGACAACGCCGCCGCCGGGGAGGGCCTTCTGGCCGTCCCGGCCGAAGAGCTTGACCTCCACTACCGCGTCCGACGGTCCCGGAACCGTGATGGCCAGCGCGGGGCCGGCGTCGTTGAAGCCGCTGTTTCCCGTGAAGGCGGAGATCGCTCCGGCTTCTTGGATGTCCACTCCGGTCATGACCTGCCGTGCGGCAGGTGCGGCGCCCGGAGCAATGAAGTCGACGCCGCCGGGCGTCAGTCCCCTCAGGACACTCTGCTGGATGGACGCGGCCACCGGACCGCCGGCGCTCCGGACATGGACCGTGAGCTGGGCTTCACCAGGGGCCAGGCCAGCCAGGACGATTGAGCGCGTACCTCCCGGCGCGACCAGCAGCCCCCTGCTGCCCGGGGCCTGGATCTGACCCTTGCTGCCGAAGAGCTCCAGGCTGACGGTGGCAGGTGTGCTTGAGGCGTTGCTGAGGACAAGGACGGAGGTGCGGCCCACGGTGGTGCTGGCACCGGACAGCCAGAGGTCGTTGGCGGGCGGCTGGCAATTGGCAGCCGCCGAGCCCTGCAGGTCACCGTCCGTGGCAGTGAATCTCATAAGCCCGGCGGCTGAGGGCTTCCGGCCTGCCTGGGCGTCGGCGCTCAGGAAGCTGGCATCATCCACGCTGTGCCCGGCGAGGACGCCGGCGGTCAGGTCCTGGGGACCTGTCCCCTGGCCGGGCTGGCTGCCGTCCTTGGCGATCTCGACGGCGGGAGTCCCGTCAAGGGCGGCGAGCCTGCTGCCGGGGAGCACACCGCCGGGGGCGCTCAGGACGGCGCCCGTGACAGCGCTCTTGGCGGTCGCGGATTCGGGGCTGAACTGGGGGTCGGTGCCCGCCTCCGTTCCTTCGAGCAGGCGGGCCGGGCCAGGACATACCCCCGCGCTGGCGCCTGCGGGAACTGCAGCCAGCACGGCCGGGATGCTGCGGCTCCCTGCCGGCTGCGGAGCGACCGAGGAGGCTGCGAGTCCCGCGCCGGCTGCGGCCACAATCGCCACGGCCGAGACCAGGCCTGCCAGCATCTGCTTGCGAGGGGTCCTGCGGGCTGCGTCCTTATGCATTCTGGTGTTCCTTACGCAAAGATCCCTCGTCCCTCGAGAGCCCTGTGTTGGGCCGGCGCGCGGGCATGGGAATGGCGAGCATTACAGTGAGTCCTATCACCGTGATCTGTGCGATTCCGGACCAAAGGGCCCAAGGGGTGTCGTACCGGATGGTCAGCTGGCCGGCGGTGGCAGGCAAGGTAAAGGCCTGGGCCGAGCCGGACGTTGTGGCAGTGAGCTTTCGCCCGTCGAACCAGGCGCTCCATCCCGGGTCCGCCCGTTCGGCGAGCACCACCAGCCGCCCTTCCGGCCCCTCGGCCACGGGGGTGTCGACGTCGTCGTACTTGGAGGGCACCAGCGCCACGGTGGCGCCGGTGCCGTCCACGATCCTGACGCGATGGGCGACGTCGGCGGGCTGCAGTACCGGCTGGTTCAGCGGCGTTATCCGCCAGAGCCAGCCGACATCCGTCTGGCCGACGGCAACGAGCCCCGGAACTGCGTCCATCCTGCTGGCCGTGAGCTGGGCGGCGGTGTCTGCCGAGCGCAGCACCACGAATCCAGCACCAAGGCGCTCGAGCTCGGGACGGGGGTCCACGCCTTGGCCGGCCACCAGCGTGGCCACCACGCTGCGGATGGACGCCGTGACGTCGTCGTCCTCCCTGACCGTCTCCTGGCCGGGCGCGCCCAGGATGTTCCGGGCGGCGGCAATCGTTGACAAGCTGTCCAGGGTGGTCCCGGCACCGCGCATCAGGGCCGCGTCAAAGGCGCCGTTCTCCTGGGTGCTGATCAGCAGCGTGCGTGTCTGCTCCGGCCCGGTGCCACGGTCTATGGCGGTGGCGGGAAGCGTCCGGGCGCTGCCTGGCTGCACCAGCCTTGGCGTTCCCAGCGCGGGCCCTGCCGGCACGTCGGCCGGGAGGGCAACGGCTGAGGAACTTAGCAGGTTCTGCGCCGACCACACCGCCATGCCGGCCAGCGGACCGGCCAGCAGCACCACCATGGCAAATGCCGTCGCGGAGCGAAGGGCCACGTTGCGCCGAATACTCGGCGAGGCTGCCCGGTCCGCGGCATCAAGCAAGCGCTCGGCACCGATCAGGGCGGCTCCGAGCAGGGCGAACCCTGCGGCGGAGACGGCTGGACCGGTGAACGGTGTCACGAGGGTGTCGGCAGTTGCGCCCGTGGCAACGTGCCCTGCGAGCCAGCCACCGGCGAAGATCACCAGAGCCGCCACCCAGAGAACACGTGCTGTCCTGCTGCGCTTACCCGGGAGGAACAGGGCGGCAACGGCAAGCAGCAGGACGGGAACGGCCAGCAGCAGTGCCAGCACGAGTGCCCATGGGATCGCCTGGCCGCTGAAGAACGGAAGGCCGGACAGGCCACCTTCTGTGGAGAACAGCAGCGGCTGGCCCAGGAACTGCTGCCACAGCGGGGCTGCCTCGAATCCCAGCGGAACACCCGGGTCTGCCAGCAATGCCCGCGGCCGGTCGATAACGGACAGCCCGAAGGGAAGAAAGAGCGCGGCGCTGGGCAAAAGAGCCCACCACACGGTGCGGCCGCGACGGCCAAGCATCAGCCCGCAGAGCACAATAACCACAACGGCCGGGACTAGCAGTGAAGGCGCCGACGCGGTCACAACACCCAGCGTCAACCCTGCGGCGGCGGCGGCAGTCCAGGACGGCATGCCGTTGATCCCTGGCCGTGCGGGTGGTTTTTCGGTGAAACGCCGGTCACCCGGAGACGGGACAATGAACCGTCCGTGGCCCACAGCGGACCCGGTGGCGCGCAGGAGTGCCAGGACGAGCAGCGGGATCATGATGTGGGCCACCAAGGCGCCGGCCCGGCCCTGGTTCAGTGCTATCTGCAAGGCAGGAGCGGCCGCCCAGAAGAGTGCGGCAACGAGGCGGAAGCGGCGCCGGATGGTCAGGCCCCCGGCCGCAAACCACGCGGTCAGGCCGGAAAGCGGGGCGGCGAGCAGCAGGAGCCAGGCCACGGCCGCGTTGGCGTCTCCCCCGCCGAGCAGGCCAAGGATCCACAGCACATAGCCGAAGGGGTCGCCCTTGCCCGGAAGCCCTGCCCCCAGGCTGACCCACCAGCTGGAGGCGTGGTGCCAGATTTCGCCAAGGGTGGAGGACACCGGAATGAGGCCTCCACCGGAAACAGCGTCGGCCCGGAACAGCCCGGTGAGCGCCGTGAGGGAAGCCGCGGACGCAATGATGATGGCGGCGATGGCGCCGGCCCCCACCCAACTCCGTTCGGTGGTGGTCAGGGCAGCGAAATCATCTGATGAGTCCCCCGTCGGCTGGTCCGCCAGGGGGTCATGGACCAGGCCATCAGCCGTGGAGTTGTCGGCGCCCAAGGCTTCCATCAGGGAGCGGCGGTGGTTCCAGACTTCACGCCGGGGTGTCTGCAGCTTCTTGATGACGGACCGCCGGATCCGCCGGCTGTTTGCCGCGGTCCGGCGGGCCTTTGCCACGGCACCGGGCCGGGCCAGGGCAGCGAATGTGGCCACAAGCTGGGAGAAACCGTGCCCGGGATCCTTGACCGCAATGCTGAGCACGAGTTTGAAAATGCTACCAAGCAGCGCACCGACCGCATGGACCGGCACCTTCCACAGCGGGGCGTGCTTGAGGCGCAGATGGACCTGGGCTTTTCGCGCCGCGGAAGCGTTTCCCTGGGCCTGCGGCCGGTGGGCTACGTGGAACATCCGTGCAGTGGGAACTACCACCACACGGTGCCCGGCGAGGCGGTTGCGCCAGCAGAAATCGACGTCGTCGCCGGTGCCCGGCAGTGCGGGGTCGAAGCCCTTCAGGAGTTCCCAGATATCACGGCGGACCAGCATGCCGGCCGAGTTCACCGCAAACGCGTCAGTGCGGCCGTTGTACTGGCCCTGGTCCAGTTCGTCGGCATCGATCAGGGTAAGCCGCTCGGCCCAGCGGCTGGTGGAGAGTCCGACGTCGATCAGCCGGCGTTCCGAGTGCCAGTCCAGTTGCTTGCAGCCGGCCACGGTCACGGAGGGTGCGCGCTCCACGGCACTGAGGAGTTCGGCCAGCGCCTCCGGGGCCGGGGCCGCATCGTCGTGAAGCAGCCAGACCCACTCGGTGGCGGCGCGCTGGGACTGGCCTTCCCAGGGCGCGTGCTTGTTGAGCCCGGAGCGCACGGCGCCGCCCATGCCGCTCTTGCCGGGCGGAAAGGTGCTCACATTGGTTGCGCCGAAGGCCCGTTCCAGGAGGACGGCGGAGTCGTCGCGGGATCCGGTGTCCACTCCGATGAGGGAGTCTGCGGGCCGGGTCTGGTCCGCGAGGGCAGCCAGGGTTCTGGGGAGATAGGCACTGCCGTTGTGGGACACCACAACGGCAGTGACATGTACTTCCTGAAGAATTAGATTGCTCGCTTCCTTAGCCGCCGGCGCTCACGCTCGGAAAGGCCACCCCAAATGCCAAACCGTTCGTCGTTTGCCAGCGCGTATTCCAGGCACTGCGACCGCACATTGCATGCACCGCAGACTTTCTTGGCGTCGCGCGTGGATCCGCCCTTCTCCGGGAAGAAGGCTTCCGGATCCGTTTGCGCGCACAATGCATCAGTCTGCCAGCCGAGTTCACCTTCGTCGTCGAAGTCCTGCCTGAACGGCAGTCCGATCCACACCGGCTGAGAACTTGTTCCCTGTGCCGGGGTGCGCAGTTCCATGGGCGGATCCAGGTCGTCATCGTCCTGGTCGTGTCCGCCGTCAAGGAGTGCTTCGTGCGCCGCCAGGAAGGCTGTGGCCTGGTCCTGGAGGGGGTCTTTGGTATTGCGGTTGTAGCGGTCCGCGGCGTCGGGATCCGCGGGATCGACGTACCAGTCGCTCGGCACCCCCCGTGCGCGGTATTTTGCCGTTGCCAGTCCGGCGACGACGGCATCTTCATGGATACGCTCTGCTTGCCCCACGGCGACCCTCCCCAAAATGTTGCAGCCCTTGCCTCAATGACTTGGACACTCGGTTGCGTGTCCGTATTTATGCAGTGACTTTCGATATCTAATTACACGCGTGTAACTACTGGGGAGTCAAGCCGTGGACGGGATAATAATCAACTTTCCGGGCCAATCCCGGTCACGCCACGCCCGGGAGTTTTCCGAAGGTCCGGCGCGCCGGAGGCCTGGCGGTGCGCATCGGCGGCCAAAAGATCCCATTTCCGCTGAATAGCTGCCGAAAATACAGGCGCAGCCCGAATTAGACAAATAAGATGACAAACTCCTGTGAGTAAAATCACAGCCCGGCCGGACCCAACTGGGACCCTTAGGGACTCGGTGCGCTGCATCCCCGCCAAGGACGCCCCACTGTGTCCGTGACAAGATAAAGCCATGAGCATCCCGGCGATAGATCTGATGACTACCCTCCGTTCCGGCCACGCCACGTCGCCCCGCCTGACCTGGTACGGCCCGGACTCCGAGCGCGTGGAACTCTCCGGTCGTGTGCTGGACAACTGGGTGGCAAAAACCAGCAATCTGCTGCAGGACGAACTCGACGCCGAGCCCGGCATGCGACTGACTCTTGACCTGCCAGCCCACTGGAAGTCAATGATCTGGGCACTGGCCGCCTGGCAGCTGGGCATGGAAACAGTCCTGGACGGCGGGGAGGCGGAGCTCCTGGTCACCGACAGGCCCGGAACCGTTGAGGGGAAGCACGACGCCGTTATCGCCGTCGCCCTTCCGGCCCTGGCGATGCGGTGGCCGGGTGACCTGCCTGCCGGAGTCATCGACTACGCCGCCGAGGTCCGCTCCCATGGCGACGTCTTTATGGCGCACACGGACCCTTCGGCGGCCGGCTGTGCCATTCGGGCTGGCGGAGGCCAGCGTCACATCCACGAAAGCCTGATCACTGGTTTTGCGGCGCCGCATGAGGAAGGCGTCAGGCTTCTGGTCCCGGCCTCTGAAGGGCTGGAGCCGGCGCTGGCGAACTCACTCGGCGCGTGGCACAGCGGTGGTTCAGTGGTGCTGGCTCACCCCGATGTGGAGCTGACGGAGAAGCTGCGGGCCGCGGAACGCATCCACGGCAAGTAGCTTTCCCTGCACGGCCGGGTTAGGGCTGCTGCCGGCGGCTTTCCGGTGAGTCTGCCTCCGCCTGCTCCCCGTGCTGGGCGCCGGCAGCAGCGGCAGCTGCCTTCTCACGATGGTGCCGTTCGATGAGCTCGTGGTCGTGGGAGAACTCCGGCTCCTGATCCAGTTCTTCGTTGAAGACCCAGAACCGGTAAGCGAAGAAGCGGAAGATGGTGCCCAGGACCAGGCCCACGACGCTGCCGGCAATAAAGAGCGAGGGCTTGTCGTTCAGGTCCAGGATGTACTTCGCGAACCAGACGCAGCCTGAGGCGATCAGCAGTCCCACCAGGTTCATGACGGCGAACAGCGCGGCCTCACGGGCCACGTTGGCCTGCTTGCGGTGTCTGAACGTCCAGTAACGGTTGGCAACCCACGAGAAGATGCTTGCCACGATGGTTGCCACCGCTTTGGCCCAGACCTCGCTGCCGTGCATCGGTCCGGTGAACAGCCAGATGAAGATGGCCGAGTCAATGACGAAGGCCACACCGCCCACGGCTCCGAACTTGGCCACTTCACGCCAAAATAGCGAGGCGAGCCCCCGGATACGATCTGCAAGTGCGCTAAACATGACCCTCCATGGCCGTCCGTTCATTGGGCCACACGGCCAGAGGTCTATTTTAGACCCGAAATCGGTGAACCCGCCCCACGCGGAGTGAAGGGTGATCGCGGAAATACCCGAAAAGCGGGCCCTTCGACGTCCCAAAGCCCGGATCCGGTGAGCTTTTCTGTAGGCTGGCATATGTGACTTTTCCAGTAATCGGCGTAGTTGGCGGCGGCCAACTCGCGCGCATGATGGCCCCGGCCGCTACCGCCCTTGGCTTTGAACTCCGTGTCCTGGCTGAGGCTGAGGACGTTTCAGCCGTGTCTGCTGTGTCCACTTCACCGGTGGGTGACTACAAGGACCTCCAGACTCTCCTCGACTTCGCGGACGGCCTGGATGTCATGACGTTCGACCACGAACACGTCCCCACGGACCACCTCCGCGCGCTTTTGGCCGCTGGCGTGAATGTCCAGCCCGGTCCGGACGCCCTGCTTAATGCCCAGGACAAACTGGTGATGAGGGCTGCCATCGACAGCCTTGGTCTCCCAAACCCCATCTGGGCTGCTGTCGCTGACGTCGCCGCGCTCGTGGACTTCGGCGAAGAAACGGGTTGGCCGGTTGTCCTCAAGATGCCCCGCGGCGGCTACGACGGAAAGGGCGTGCGGATCATCGACTCCGCCGAGGCCGCCGAAGAGGCTGCTCCGTGGTTCGAGGCCATGAGCCCGCTCCTCGCCGAAGCCAAAGTTGAGTTCAGCCGCGAACTGTCCGCGCTGGTGGCGCGGACCCCGGGCGGCGAAGCGAGAGCCTGGCCGGTGGTGCACACTATCCAGGTCGACGGCGTCTGCGACGAAGTCATCGCCCCTGCCCTTGACATCCCCCTCGAGGTCGCCGCGGCCGCGGAAGACGCGGCACTGCGCGTCGCCACGGAACTTGGCGTCACCGGAGTCATGGCGGCGGAACTCTTTGAAACACCGGGCTCCGGCGTCGGCTTCCTGATTAACGAACTCGCGATGCGCCCCCACAACACCGGCCACTGGACCCAGGACGGTTCGGTTACCAGCCAGTTTGAGCAGCACCTGCGGGCGGTCCTGGACCTGCCGCTCGGTGCCACCGACATCCTGGGCCCGGTAGTGGTCATGAAAAACTTCCTGGGCGGCGACAACCAGGATCTGTTTTCCGCCTACCCGGCCGCCCTCGCCAGCGAGCCGGCCGCCAAGGTCCACTGCTACGGAAAATCAGTGCGTCCGGGACGCAAGATTGGCCATGTCAACCTCGTAGGGACCTCCACGGATGATGTGGACTCGGTCCGGCAACGCGCAACCCGGGTGGCGGCCATCATCCGCGACGGCCGGGTTCCCACCGAAGAATCAGCACGGATTTCCGAGGAGAACGCATGACCACCGAAACCACCACCGGCACCGTCCCCCGTCCCATCGTTGGGCTGGTCATGGGCTCAGACTCGGATTGGCCAGTCATGGAGGCCGCCGCGGATGCATTGGCTGAGTTCGGCATCCCCTTTGAAGCCGATGTGGTCTCCGCACACCGGATGCCCACCGAAATGATCCGGTACGGCCAGACCGCCCACGAACGCGGGCTGCGGGTCATCATCGCAGGCGCCGGCGGAGCTGCCCACCTTCCCGGCATGCTGGCAAGCGTGACTCCCTTGCCCGTTATTGGCGTCCCGGTCCCGCTGAAGACCCTGGACGGCATGGATTCCCTCCTCTCCATCGTGCAAATGCCGGCCGGCGTTCCCGTAGCCACCGTGTCCATTGCCGGTGCCCGGAACGCAGGCCTGCTAGCAGTCCGGATCCTCGCGTCGGGCACGGACGAACTGGCAGCCACGCTCCGCGCCGACCTCCTGGACTTCGCCCAGGAACTCAACGACGTCGCCACCCGCAAGGGAGCCAACCTCAGGCAGAAAGTCAGCGAAGTCTTCGCCGACGGCAATGGTGTTCTCCGGGGCAGCCGTTAAGGAACCGGACATGTCCAGAAGCGAACCGCAGCAGCCAGCCACCGGCAAGGTCATGACTGATCCCGTCCGGTATCCGACCAGCGCCTCAGCCCCCGTCCGGACCAAACGGGGCTTTGCCCTAGTCGTGATGACCCTTCTGGTGCCCGGCAGCGCTCAAATTGTGGCCGGCGACCGCAGGCTCGGCCGTCTTGCCCTTCGCGTCACCCTGAGCGCCTGGGCTTTGCTGGCGGTCACCCTGCTGCTGCTGGTGGTGAACCGGTCGCTCCTGATAAACGTCATCACCAATCAGTTCGCCTCGCTGGTGATCATCCTGGTTCTGGTGGCCCTGGCGCTCGGGTGGGCGTTTCTGTTCATCAACACACTCCGGCTGATCCGCCCCGTGCTGCTGGCACCGGCGGCGCGTCCCGCCGTCGGCATCGCCCTGGTCCTTGCCCTGGTCCTGAGCAGCGGCACCTTGGGGTATGCCGCCTACCTGCTGAACGTGGGACGCAACGCCATCGGCAGCATCTTCGCGACGGGACCGTCGATCGATCCTGTGGACGGCCGCTACAACTTCCTGATGATGGGCGGTGACGCCGGTGACGACCGCACTGGCCGGCGCCCGGACAGCCTCTCCGTGCTCAGCGTGGACGCCAAGAGCGGCCAGACTGCCATCATCTCCGTGCCGCGTAACCTGCAGAACGCCCAGTTCAGCGAAGGCTCGCCCATGCGCGAGATCTACCCGGACGGCTACGACTGCGGCGATGTGTGCCTGATCAACGCCATTAACACCGAAGTGACGAATGACTACGCCGACCTCTACCCGGGTGTAGCCGATCCCGGTGCGCAGGCGACTCTCGAGGCAGTCTCAGGAACGCTGGGAATTACTGTCCAGGCCTACGTCCTGGTGGATATGGCGGGCTTCGCCAAACTCATTGACGCGATGGGCGGCATCAAAATCAAGGCCGGCGGCTGGGTTCCGATGAGCGGTTACTTCGACGAGGTTACCCGCACCCATGGCATGCCCTTGGGCTGGATTCCTGCCGGTGAACAAACACTCGATGGCGAGCACGCCCTTTGGTACGGCCGGTCCCGCGAATACGTCGACGACTATTCCCGGATCCAGCGACAGCAGTGCGTCCAGCAGGCCATGCTGAAGCAGCTGGACCCGGCCACGCTACTGTCCAAATTCGAGGACATCGCCAGCGCAGGCACCAAGGTTGTGGAGTCCAATATCTCCTCGTCCCAGCTGGGCAGCTTTGTGGACCTCGCCATGAAGGCCAAGGGGTTGGAGGTCAAGCGGCTCACCATCGGCCCGCCCGACTTCGACGCGTCCTTCTCCACGGTGCCCGACTTCGACATCATCCACGCCAAGGTGGACCAGCTGCTGGCATCAGCTTCGGGCCCACAGGCTGCCGCACCCGTTGACAGCATGGTGCAGGCATCAAGCGTCGGTGGAGTCCTGCAGGCGTCCCCGCCACTGCGGCCGGCTGCCAGCCTGCCAGCCGGCTGGGCCGCGCAGCAAACCCCACCGCCGTCGTCGGACTTCACCCCGGTGACTACAACGCCCGACGGCGAACCGATCACCGAGGAGCTGCTGAATCAGCTCAAGCGCGAGGGTGACGAGGAAGCTATCCGCCAACTCGTGGCCACCAACGGACAATGTGCCCCGCAGTAGGCTCCTGCTGCCGTCCTGACTGCATAGAACCCTGGCTGCAGAGAAGCACCGAAACGAACACCAAGAATGGACACCGGCTGTGTACGAAATTGAGAACGTCCTCCGCGACTACGCCTGGGGATCCACCACCGCCATCGCCGGGCTGCTGGGACGCCCCGAGTCCGGCCGGCCGGAAGCCGAACTCTGGATCGGCGCCCACCCCGGCGCCCCCTCGGTGGCCCGCCGGGTGGACGGCTCCGTGGCACCCCTGGATGCCTTGATTGCCGAAGATCCGGAACATTTCCTGGGCAGCGAATCTGTGGCCGAGTTTGGCCCGCGGCTCCCGTTCCTGACCAAGATCCTTGCTGCCGCGCTGCCGTTGTCCCTCCAGGTCCATCCCAGCATCGAACAGGCCAAAGCGGGATTCGCCCGGGAGAATGCTGACGGCATTGCGCCCGATGCCGCGCACCGCAACTACCGCGATGACAACCACAAGCCCGAAATGATCTTCGCGCTGACGCCGTTCGAAGCGTTGTGCGGGTTCCGGGCGCCGGCATCAACCCGGAAGATTCTGCTCCACCTTGCCGCCTGCTTCGACCTGGTGGAAACCGGGGTCCCGCCCCTGCTCGTGGAGCTGCTTGAGGTCCTGGAGAACCCGGACGAGGGTGCCGGCCTCAGGAGCGCCTTCGAGCGCCTGATCACGGGCGGCGATGACGTCTCCCACACCACAGCCATGGTGGCCGCGGCTCTGATCTCCGGCGCTCCGCTGGCACCGTACCAAGCGGAACTGTCCACGGTCATCAGCCTCAACGAGAAGTACCCGGGTGATCCCGGCGTGCTGATTTCGCTGCTGCTGAACAGGATTTCGCTGGCCCCCGGCGAGGCCGTCTACCTCCCCGCGGGCAACGTGCACGCGTACCTGCACGGCTTGGGTGTTGAAGTCATGGCGTCCTCGGACAACGTGCTCCGCGGCGGGCTGACGCCGAAATACATCGATGTGCCGGAGCTGTTGCGGACCATCGAATTCCAGCCTGTGGCGGTGCCGCTGCTCGCGCCGGAAGTCTCCGGCCTTGGCCAGGAGCTGTACCAGCCGCCCTTCCGGGAGTTCCAGCTTCAGCGGATCGAACTGGCACCCGGCGCGGAGCCGGTGCCGCTGGCCCAGGCGGGCGCCGTCGTCGTTATTGTTGTTGCCGGATCGGTGTATCTCGATTCGCCCAAGGGCGACCTGCAGCTGGCCCGCGGGGGCAGCGCTTTCCTTCCCGCCGCGGAAGCACCGGTCAATGTCCACCCGGTGGCCGGTGCCGAGTCCCCTGCCGTTGCCTTCGCCGTGACCACATCCCTGAAGGCCTGAGCCGTGGAATTCTTCCTGCAGACGCCTGCCTGGGCGGATGTCCAGTCGTCGCTGGGCCGCACAGTCCATCAGCAGTCCGGCCCGGGCTGGAGCTTCCTGGCCGTCGAGGAGAAAAACCCGGCCGGAAAGGTCCTCTACGCCCCCTATGGGCCGGTGGCATCCTCCGCGGAGGCGTTCGACGCCGCCCTGGCCGCCCTGGTGGCAACGGCACGCTCGTGCGGGGCTGTGTTTGTCAGGATTGAGCCGGTGTCCGCCGGGCTGGAGATGCCGGCCGCCGCGGAGCTCAGCCGGCGCGGCCTGCAGCCGGCACCCGTGAACCAGCAGCCTGAACTCAGCTGGATCGTGGACCTCGAAGACGACTTCAAGGACGTCCTGGCCGCGATGAAGCCTGTGAACCGGAACCTCTACCGGAACATCCACAAGAAGGGCGTCACGTTCCGGACGTCACAGGAACCGGACGACATCAGGATCCTGCTGGACTTCCTGCACATGACATCCCGGCGGAACGGATTCAAGCCGCAGAGCGACGCGTACCTGACGCAGGTGGCGGCCTCCCTCATGCCGGCAGGCGCTGCGACGCTGTTCATCGCCGAATTGCACGGTGGGCCCATCGCCGCGGCCTTGGCCTACGATTCCGCGGATACCCGGACCTATGCCCACGCAGCCCTGGATGACACGCACCGTAAGCTCAGTGCGGGGATACCGCTCCTGGTGACCCTGATGGCGGATGCGAAGGACCGCGGCCTGAAATACGTGGACCTTTGGGGTGTTGCGCCGGCGGACCAGCCCGGCCACAAATGGGCCGGTTTCACCGCGTTCAAGAAGTCCTTCGGCGGCCACGAGGTAGCGTACCCCGGCACTTGGGACCTCCCCGTTCAAAAGCTCCGGTACAACGCGTACCAGCTGGCCCGCAAGCTGCGCGACAGGCTTCGCGCCCTCCGCTCCCCCTCCGCGCGCCCAGCGCGAACGGACACTTAAGCCCCCTCACCCAGCTCTGTCCAGGGCCGCAGGTGTCCTCTCGCGCATTCGACCGGACAAAACCTGTGGATAACGGCTTTGCCACCGCCAGACGTGTGCACACTAAAGCATGGGCCTCGCACCGCTCCCTGGGGAGCTACTCACCGGATCGTTTACGTCGGCCACCGCGGAGGCTTTCGGAGTGTCGCGCAAACGGCAGCGGCAACCCGACGTCGTTATTCCATCCCGCGGCGTACGCATTCCGCTGGAGAGCAGCGCCGGCGCCGCGGCCAACCTCCGGGCGTACACGGCGCTGGACGAAACGTCGGTGCTCACGCATCACTCGGGCGGCAGAATATGGGAGTTAGGGCTTCCGCCGTGGCTACAGGAAGACTGGCGGATCCACGTGGCTCGGGAGCGGGAAGGCAGCAGACCCCGGCGCCAGAACGTCGTAGGCCACCGGATGACGTTCAAGCCTGGCGAGGTTGTGATGCACGACGGCGTCCGCGTCACCTCGCCAGCCCGCACGTGGCTGGATTTGGCAAATCTGCTCACCGTAGATGAATTAATCGCCGTCGGTGACTCCGTGGTTGCCAGCCACGGAACTGACTTCCCCCGGCCCAAAGAGCCACTGGCCACGATGCATGATCTGCACCGCATGATCGCCGCACATCCCGGGATGAGGGGCATGAAAACGGCACGGCTGGCCATCGACGAAATCAGGGTTGGTGCCGATTCCCCACAGGAAACAAAGATGCGGCTGGCACTGGCGCGCACGGGCCTTGGCGAACCGGCTTTGAACCACGTAATCCGCAATGGCTGGGGTCAGCCCGCGGTGTGGCCGGATGCTGCGTACATTCAACATCGGTTGGCGCTGCAGTACGACGGCTCCCATCACTCGGATGCCCGGCAAGTACGGCTCGACAACAAGCGCAGGACCGTCACTGAGCGGCTCGGCTGGACGGAAGTCAGGGTCTTCAAGGAGGACCTTGAGGGAGACAAACCCTTCGTCCTCGAACTGGTGAAGGCCGCCTTGCAGTCCCGCCACCGGGCCGGGGACGTCCAAAATCGCTCGCGAGGCAGGGGACATGCGCGAACGGACACTTGAGGCCCCTTGTTCCGGGGCCTCAAGTGTCCGTTCGCGCAGGAGTACGCGGGGTGAAGAACCTGCTAGTTCTTGCGGGCGTAGCCTTCCCACTTGCTGGCCTGGTGCTCGCCGTCAACAAAGCGGATGGTGCCGGACTTGGAACGCATCACGATGGACTGCGTGAGGACCTTGTCCTTGGAGTAGCGGACGCCCTTGAGGAGGTCGCCGTCCGTGATGCCGGTGGCCGCGAAGTAGCAGTTGTCGCTGGACACGAGGTCATTGGTGGACAGCACGCGGTCCAGGTCGTGGCCGGCGTCGATCGCCTTCTGCTTTTCGTCGTCGCTGGTAGGCCACAGCCGGCCCTGGATGACGCCGCCGAGCGACTTGATGGCGCAGGCTGCAACGATGCCTTCCGGGGTGCCGCCGATGCCCATGAGGGCGTCGACGCCGGTGCCGGAGCGGGCTGCGGCAATGGCGCCGGCAACGTCGCCGTCCATGATGAACTTAGTGCGCGCACCGGCTTCGCGGATCTCTTCGACCAGCGGGCGGTGGCGGTCGCGGTCAAGGATCATGACGTTGAGCTGGTTGACCTTCACGCCCTTCGCCTTGGCGATCAGGTGCAGGTTCTGCTTGACCGGCAGGCGGAGGTCCACCATGTCGGCGGCTTCCGGGCCCGTAACGAGCTTTTCCATGTAGAACACCGCGGACGGATCGAACATGGAGCCGCGCTCAGCCACGGCGAGGACTGCCAGGGCGTTGTTGATGCCGAGGGCGGCCAGCCGGGTTCCGTCGATCGGGTCCACGGCAACGTCGCACTCGGGGCCGGTGCCGTCGCCAACATGTTCGCCGTTGAACAGCATGGGGGCTTCGTCTTTTTCGCCTTCGCCGATGACCACAACGCCGTTGAAGTGGACCGTGTGAAGGAAGGAGCGCATGGCGTCAACGGCGGCACCGTCGGCCTTGTTCTTATCTCCGAAACCAACCCAGTGGCCGCCGGCAATAGCCGCGGCTTCGGTGACGCGGACAAGCTCAAGGGCAAGGTTGCGGTCCGGCTCGTCGACACCCACAGCCAGGGAGGGGGAGATCGTGGAGTACTGCTGGGTCATAGGCGCTGGTGACACGTGAACCTCTTCTTTGAGTGGCGATCATTGGATCCGCTCAGCCGGATTCAGCCGATGCGGTGATTCCTCTGCTACTGATCATAGTCGCGGCGGCGACCCCGGGGCGTGGCATGACGCCACCCTGCAACATGGACCTGCACACCCCCGACTGTGAGTTGCGCGTAAACATGGGCGACTATAGAGGGGTGAGTGAAATGCAGGAAAAAACCAGCCCCGGGCCCGACCCCTCCGACTCCGGAGCTAAAGGCGGCAGCGCCGGCACGGCCGACGCAGCCCCTGTCCGCCCAGTAATCCCGGCCGCCGCGGCGAAGCGTGCCAATGCCTCCGTGATCGGCATGATCGTTGCCCTGGTGGTCAGCATCGCCGCCTTCCTGCCCATCATCCTGATGAACCCCCTCCCCAAGAGCGACGGATTCCGCCCGAACATCGACGTCGGCGCAGTGGCCAGGAATGCCACGGATGTGGCGGGCTTCACACCCGTAACACCGGACACCGGCAAGTCGTTCACGTCCAACTACGCCCGATGGGAGTCGGGCACCGGCAGCGGCGTTCCCACGTGGGAAGTTGGCTACCTGACACCGAACCAGTCCTTCATCGGCCTGGTCCAGACCCGCCAGTCCAACCCCACCTGGCTCGTCCAGCAGACCAAGAGCGCTCCCGTGACGGGAACGCGTGCGGCGGGCGGACAGGACTGGGAGCTGCGTGACACCGGCAAAGGCGAGAAGAGCATGGTGCTGAATTACCGCGGAACCACCGTTGTCCTGACGGGAAGCGCTCAGCTGGACGAGTTCGCCGAACTCGCCACCGCCGTCGTGCAGTCCATGGACGCCAACCCGGCCGTCACAGTTTCACCGTCAGCCAGCACCGCCCCGTAAAGTAAGCCCGTGGCTACCTACCTGACCCCCGCCCTTGCCTGGCGCCGCATGCGCGAAGGCAACGAACGCTTTGTTGCCGGCGAATCGTCCCACCCGAACCAGGACGCGTCCCGCCGGTCGTCGCTGGTGGAAAACCAACACCCGTTTGCCGTGATCTTCGGCTGCTCGGACTCCCGGCTCGCCGCAGAGATTATCTTCGACCTCGGCCTGGGGGACGCCTTCGTGGTGCGCACCGCCGGCCAGGTGATTGACGACGCCGTCCTGGGCTCCCTCGAATACAGCATCAGTGTGCTGGGGGTGCCGCTGATCGTGGTGCTGGGGCATGACAGCTGCGGCGCCGTCAGTGCCACCAAGTCCGCAGTGGACACCGGCAACATGCCGGTGGGCTTTATGCGGGACCTGGTGGAGCGCATCACGCCTTCTGTCTTGACGTCCATGCGGAACGGCGAGCACGAGATCAACGACATGGTGGTGGAGCACGTCAAGCAGACGTCCAAGCGCCTGGTGGACAGCTCCCGTGTGATTTCGGCCGCAATCGAGGACGGCCGCGCCGCGGTGATCGGCCTCTCCTACAGCCTCGCCGAGGGCCGCGCCAACGTGGTTTCCGGGATTGGCGAGGTCTAGGCCCCGCCCGGATCAGTGCCCGTAGCATGCGGTTCACGGTTTTAGTCCGGACCCCGGATCGCCCTAAGCTAGCCCCATGACTTCCACTGAAGAATTCCGCATTGAACACGACACGATGGGCGAAGTCCGCGTCCCCGTGAACGCCCTGTACCGTGCACAGACGCAGCGTGCAGTTGAAAACTTCCCCATCTCCGGCAAGACCCTGGAACGCGCGCACATCGAGGCGCTGGCCCGGGTCAAAAAGGCTGCCGCGCAGGCCAACGCAGAACTTGGGGTGCTCGACGGCGAGCTGGCCAAGGCGATCGCTGCGGCTGCCGATGAGGTAGCTGCCGGCAAGTACGACGGCGACTTCCCCATCGACGTCTTCCAGACCGGTTCCGGCACGTCCTCGAACATGAACATGAACGAGGTCATCGCCGAGCTGGCCACGCGTGCCCTCAAGGCCGCCGGGAGTGACAAAGTTGTCCACCCGAACGACCACGTCAACGCCTCGCAGTCCTCCAACGACGTCTTCCCCACCTCGGTCCACGTTGCCGCCACCTCAGCCCTGATCAACGACCTCATCCCGGCTCTCGGCTACCTGGCCGATTCGCTGGAGCGCAAGGCCGTGGAGTTCAAGGACGTCGTCAAGTCCGGCCGCACCCACCTCATGGACGCCACCCCGGTAACGCTCGGCCAGGAGTTCGGCGGCTACGCAGCCCAGGTCCGCTACGGCATCGAGCGCATCAACGCCGCGCTCCCCCGTGTTGCCGAAGTTCCGCTCGGCGGCACCGCGGTGGGCACCGGTATCAACACCCCCGCCGGCTTCCCGGAACGTGTCATCGAACTGCTCGCCACGGACACCGGCCTGCCGCTGACCGAGGCCCGCGACCACTTCGAGGCCCAGGCCAACCGCGACGGCCTCATCGAAGGCTCAAGCCAGCTGCGCAACATCGCGATCTCCTTCATGAAGATCAACAATGACCTCCGCTGGATGGGCTCCGGCCCCAACACCGGCCTCGGCGAAATCGCCATCCCGGACCTGCAGCCGGGCTCCTCGATCATGCCGGGCAAGGTCAACCCGGTCATCTGCGAGGCGTCCATCATGGTCTGCGCCCAGGTCATCGGCAACGACACCGCCATCGCCTGGTCCGGCACCAACGGCGCCTTCGAGCTCAACGTGGGCATCCCCGTGATGGCCGCCAACCTGCTCGAGTCCATCCGCCTGCTGGCCAACACCAGCCGCGTCATGGCGGACAAGATGATCGACGGCATCACCGCCAACGTGGAGCGCGCCCGATTCCTGGCCGAGGCCTCCCCCTCGATCGTGACTCCGCTGAACAAGTACATCGGCTACGAGAACGCGGCCAAAATCGCCAAGAAGGCCGTGGCCGAGGGCCTCACCATCCGTGAGACCGTCGTCGCCATGGGCTTCCTGGAGCGCGGCGAGGTCACCGAAGGGCAGCTGGATACCGCGCTGGACGTTATGTCCATGACGCGCCCGCCGCACAAGGCATAGGTCCCCACCGCCTCCCTTGCTTCGCTCCGCTCAGCCAGGGAACCCTCGGCGGCGGAGGCCCCTAACGAACAACGTACGACGGCGGCCGGCACCTTCCCCACGGAAGGCGCCGGCCGTCGTCGTTCGTGGTGCCTGCATTCTTTTTGCACTATTCATGATTTAGTGCAAAACTTTACTTTGTGGAAAATAGTGCAAACATCGACGGCGGCCTCCGGGAACGCAAGCGCCAGCAGACGCGCCAGGCTGTCACCGCCGTCGCGCGCTCGTTGACCGCGGCCAAAGGGCTCAACGGCTTCACGGTCGAGGAGGTCTGCGAAGAGGTGGGCATCTCCCGCCGGACGTTCTTCAACTACTTCCCCACCAAGGAAGACGCCATCCTGGGCCATCACGACGACGAGCATCCCGGCGAACTCATGGCCGGCTTCCTGGCCGGCGGCGGCGAACCGGGGACCATCTCCGAATCCCTGCTGGCCGACCTCATCCAGCTCACCCTGGACATCTGGGCGTCGAAAGTGGATTCCGAGCCCGCCACCGATGTCCGCCAGCTCATCGCCGCGATCAAGAAGGAACCCCAACTTGTCGCAAAGATCGTCGGCATCAGCGCCGAACGCGAGGCCGCATCCCGCCAGCTCATTGCCCAGCGTGAAGGCGTCCCCGCCGATCACCCGGTAGTGGTCATGGCCGTCACCGCGATCACCGCCGTAGCCCACCACGCGCACGGAACCTACTTCTCGGCGTCGAACACCCGTAGTTTCCCGGAGCTGCTCCTCGAAGACGCCCGGGCCCTCAAGACCCTGTTCGCGCAGAACCTCCCCACCACCTCCAAAGGATCATCATGACCACTACCGTCGGTCCCAAAGCGGCAGCCGGCCCGCTGCTGCTGACCCAGAAACGCATCTGGATCATCTTCTCGGCGCTCATTGCGGGCATGCTGCTCTCCAGCCTCGACCAGACCATCGTCTCCACCGCCATGCCCACCATCGTGGGCAAACTCGGCGGCGTGGAGCACCAGGCCTGGATTACCACCGCCTACCTGTTGGCCACCACCATCGTGATGCCCATCTACGGCAAGTTCGGTGACGTCCTGGGCCGCCGGAACCTGTTCCTTGTGGCCGTCGCCCTGTTTACCCTCGCCTCAGTGGGCTGCGCCCTGGCCACCGATTTCTGGGGCTTTGTCATCTTCCGCGCCATCCAGGGCCTGGGCGGCGGTGGCCTGATGATCCTCTCGCAGGCGATCATCGCGGACATCGTCCCGGCGAAGGACCGCGGCAAGTACATGGGTCCCCTGGGCGCCATCTTCGGCCTTTCCGCCGTCGCCGGCCCGCTGCTGGGCGGATTCTTCGTGGATCACATGACGTGGGAATGGGCTTTCTACATCAACATCCCCATCGGCATCGCCGCCTTCGTCACAGCTTGGTTCACGCTGACACTGCCCAACAAGAAGGCCGAAAAGCGGATCGATATCCTGGGCGTGATCCTGCTGTCCGCCGCCACCACCTGCCTGATCTTCTTCACCGACTTCGGCGGCAAGAAGGACGATGGCTGGGATTCACCGCTGACATGGGCGTTCGGCGCCGGAATGCTCATCTCCGCGGCGGCTTTCGTTATGGTGGAGCGCCGCGCGGAGGATCCCATCATCCCGCTCAGCCTGTTCAAAAACCGAATCTTCGTCAACGCCACGGCCATCGGTTTTACTCTGGGCCTGGGCATGTTCGCCGCCATCGCCTTCGTTCCCACGTTCCTGCAGATGTCCTCCGGGACCTCTGCGGCTGAATCCGGGCTTCTGATGCTGCCCATGATGGTGGGCCTGATGGGCATGGCCATCTATTCGGGGATCCGGATCTCCAAGACCGGCAAGTACAAGATGTTCCCCATCCTCGGTGCCTCCCTGACGATCGCGGCGATGCTGTGGCTCACCACCCTGACCGCCGAAACCCCCATCTGGGTCATCTGCGTCCAGCTGTTCGTGTTCGGCGCAGGACTGGGTTCGATCATGCAGGTCATCGTCCTGGTGGTGCAGAATTCTGTCCCCGCCGATCAGATCGGCACGGCAACCAGCACCAACAACTACTTCCGCGAAGTCGGCGCGTCCCTGGGCGTGGCAGTGTTCGGCGCGATTTTCACCAACCGGCTCTCGGAATCGCTGACCAGCGCATTCACCGGCGCCGGAGAGTCCGCGGAACAGGCCTCGCAGTCCACCAGCACCCTGGACCCGCAGGCCCTGAGCCAGTTGCCGGACCAGCTGCGCGACGCAATCGTGAACGCCTACGCGGACTCTCTCGCTCCGGTCTTCTGGTATCTGGTGCCGTTCATCGCCCTAGCGCTGATCCTGGCCATCACCCTGAAGCAGATCCCGCTCTCGGACACCGCCGGCATGGTGGCCCGGGGCGAGGCTGTGGGCGGCGAGGAAGCAGAACGCCTGGAAGCAGAGCACCTGGCCCTGCTGAACGGCGGAACGGAGAAGGAGGCCGCCGCCGTCCCTGACCCCGTGGACAGCCTGAAGGACGACGACGGCGAGCTGGTCTCCCAGCGCCGCTGACCGGCGTCGTACGGCTATAAGCCATAGCGGCGGAAGCCGCAGAAACAAAGCCTGCAGGGGCGCCGCGATCTTGGGGGTTGCGGCGCCCCTGTTGTTTTCGTCGCGCCTGCGGACCGGGGCCGCAAGTGTCTCTCTCGCGCTAAGCGGGCAGCAGCATGGCGGCAGTGGCGCCGGCGAGCATAAACGGGCCGAACGGGATGGAAGACTTCAACGTGCCGCGGCGGGCCGCCAGCAGGGCCATGGACCAGAGGCCTCCCAGCAGGAAAGCTGCGAATGTCCCGGCAAAAACGTGCCCCCAGCCGAGATAGCCAAGGTACATCCCCAGGACGCCGGCCAGCTTCACGTCGCCAAAGCCCATGCCGGGCGGGTAAACCATCCGCAGGACAAAATAGAAAGCCCACAGGACCGCTCCCCCCGCCAGGATGCGCAGCGCCGGGATCCCCAGGAGCTCGGCGGCACCGTCGGGTGACCCCACGAGCGCGGCAGGACCGGCGATCACGTGCACCAAGGCCGCCGCGAGCAACAGGACCCCCGCCACACCGTAGGACGGGAAAACAATCCGGTTGGGCAGCAGATGGTGGCGAACGTCAATCACCGTCAGCCGGGCCGCCATAACCAAAAAGTAGGCACATGCGGCCAGCACCAGCCAGAACGCCAGCGGGGTGGCGTCCCACAGTCCATCGAGTCGTCGGATCACCCCTCGGATGCTACTGGATTCGCGCGCCGCACCGCAGAGCCCACGCGTAAACTGTGGATATGTCGACATGGGACACCAGGCGCCGGCCGGATCCGGAGGGCAGCGCCGCCGCTGCAGACCTGAGCACCATGTTCCGGAACCTTTGCCGGTCTTCCCCCTGGAAATGGCAGTCACTGCGCTTTGAATACTGGGATGAACCGTTTTCCGACGTCCCCGACCCGGCCGCTCCCCTGGTCCGCGCCTGGCTACGCCGGCCCGGGGCGCTGCGCCTGGAAACCGCCGACCGGCTTGTCCTCCACAGCACCACCGGCATCAACGATTCCAAGGACGGGTTGTACGTCAGCGCCACTCGGAAGTCCTGGCTGCTGCCGCCCCACCTCGTAGCGCCCGTTTACGACGACGGCGGCCTGGTCAGGCGCCGGCCGGAGGCAGCATACGGCGAACCAGGGTTCGGGAACGGCCGTTTCTCGGCTGCCCTTGATCCCGTGGAACTCGCCGGGAACGCACCGGTCCCCATTGAGTTCCCGGGCACTAACGCCGTGGACATCGACGCCGTTCGCCGCGTCGAACACGATGGCCGGCCGGCACTGGAGGCAACCGTGACGCCTACCGCGTCCTACCATCCAACGGATACTGCCGCTCCGCTCTGCCTGCCCGGCAGCAACCGGGTGCGGATCGACCTGGAAACCGGCGTCTGCGTGGCCAGCCAGTCAATGGAAGCGGCAACCCCGGATTACGGGCACTGGATCCGGATCCTCGCGGTGGACGAATACATGCTGGACGACCTGTTCGTGGCCGAGTCCATGAACCTTACGGACGTCCGCCGCCACATCAGCTGGGACATCCGCGCCTGATCACAGTTCCTGCTCCAGGCATCACCGGCGTTTGACAGACTCCCGTGGCCCGCCCTGGGCTAGGCTTCCCTGATGACCGCGCTGACTTCCATCTGGCCCCTCTTCGGCCTCAAGCTGACCACGCCCCGACTGGTGCTGCGTCCCATCGCCGACGCCGATATTCCCGCCGCAGTTGCAGCGGCCGCCAGCGGAGTCCACGAACCTGGATTGAGCCCCTTCAGCACTCCATGGACGGAACTGCCGGCGGAAGCATTAGGGCACAACATGGCGCAGTGGTACTGGCGCTGCCGCAGCCAGGCCACACCCGAGGACTGGACCCTGCTCCTGGGCATCTGGTACCAGGACGAATTCATCGGCTGCCAGGACATCGGCGCCAAGGACTTTGCCACCCTCAAAACCGTCAGTACCGGCTCCTGGCTCAAGCAGTCCCTCCACGGCCAAGGGCTCGGCACGGAGATGCGGGCCGCCGTCGCGCTTTACGCGTTCGACTGGCTCGGCGCCGAAGTGGCCGAATCCGAAGCCGCCGCCTGGAACGCCGCCTCCCTGGGCGTGTCCCGCTCCCTCGGCTACGAACTCAACGGCACCAACAGGCAATCCTGGGGCGGCAAGGCCGTCGAAGTCCAAAAAGTGCGCCTCACCCCCGCAACCTTCAAACGCCCCGACTGGACCCTCCAAGTGAAAGGCCACGAAGCAGCAGTTAAGCACCTCGGCGTCGGCTAGTGCGCCGTGTAGTGGCTCGGTTCGTCCGCCCCGAGCACTTCGCCGTCGCTTAGACACCTCCCGCCGCGCGGCTACGGTCGCTGGGCGACCTTCGCCACCCTCTGGTCGGCGATGCGCTCCTACGCGAAGCACTAGGGGCGGACGTGTGCGTAGGCGCGGTTCTCTTGACGAACGGCGCGCTCTAGTCGGGTTACGGACCTTCTCGTAGGAGCGCATCGCGACGCATCGGCCGCCGGAGGTCGCCCAGCGACGGAGGCGGCCCTATGCGTTGTGTCTAAGCGACGGAGAAGGGCCGTGGCCCGACGAACCGGACCACGGCCCCTCACCTAACGGAACGCAGGTCTAGATTTCGGCGCCTTCGAGGAGCTCTGTTACCAGGGCTGCTATGGGTGAGCGCTCTGAGCGGGTGAGGGTGATGTGGCCGAAGAGCGGGTGTCCTTTCAGGGTTTCGACGACGGCGGCGATTCCGTCGTGCCGGCCGACGCGCAGGTTGTCACGCTGGGCGACGTCGTGGGTGAGGACGATCTTGGAGTTCTGGCCGATGCGGCTCATCACGGTGAGGAGGACGTTCTTCTCGAGTGACTGGGCCTCGTCGACGATCACGAAGGCGTCGTGCAGGGAACGGCCGCGGATGTGGGTCAGCGGCATGACCTCGAGCATGCCGCGGTCCATAACTTCTTCCACGACTTCCTGGCTGACCAGGGCACCGAGCGTATCAAAGACCGCCTGGGCCCAGGGGTTCATCTTTTCCGACTCGGAGCCGGGCAGGTAGCCAAGTTCCTGTCCACCCACGGCGTAGAGCGGACGGAAGACGATCACCTTGCGGTGCTCACGGCGTTCCAGCACGGCTTCCAGGCCGGCACACAGGGCCAGCGCGGATTTGCCGGTGCCGGCCCGTCCGCCAACCGAAACGATTCCGACGGCGGGGTCCATCAGCATGTCGATGGCGAGCCGCTGTTCCGCCGATCGTCCGTGGAGCCCGAATACGTCCCGGTCCCCCTTGACCAGCCGCACCTGCTTGTCAGCGCCCACCCGGCCCAGGGCTGAGCCCCGGTTGGAGAGGATCACCAGCCCGGTGTTGACCGGCATTTCCGCGGCTGCGGGAATGAAGACGGGCTCGTGGCCGTACAGGGTGGAAATTTCGTCCTCACTGGCCTCGACCTCCGCGACGCCGGTCCAGCCCGAATCCTTGACCAGTTCGTTGCGGTATTCGTCCGCAGTGAGTCCCATGGCGGAGGCCTTGACCCGCATCGGGAGATCCTTCGAAACCACGGTGACGTTCCGGCCTTCATTGGCCAGGTTCTTGGCCACAGCCAGGATGCGGCTGTCGTTGTCGCCACTGCGGAAACCCAAGGGGAGCACCTCGGCGGAAATGTGGTTCAGCTCCACCAGAAGGGTGCCGCCCTCGTTTCCGATGGGGATGGGTTTGCTCAAGCCACCGTGTTTCACCCGGAGATCATCGAGCAGCCGGAGCGCCTTGCGGGCAAAGTAGCCCAGTTCGGGGTCGTGCCGTTTCCCCTCAAGTTCCGTGATGACAACGATCGGAACAATGACTTCGTGCTCGGCGAAGCGCAGCAGCGCCCGTGGATCCGAGAGCAGGACGGAGGTGTCAATGACGAACGTGCTAATGGTGGCGTCCCTTCCGGAGACAGCAAAACCGGCCGCAGATGTTTCGTCTGCTGCACCGGTTTGTGAGGTGGCTCGCGTGGCGCGAGAGGTAGCTTTCTGTCCCTGGTCAAAAACGGCTTCGGGCAGTTGTTCAGAATTAGCCACATCGACTCCAGCCCCGGGCACGCCCGGAATTGTTATTGGTGAGGCGGCTCGGCCTGGAGGCCGGGTCCGGCCTCCCATACAACCGGTGCGAAATTCGCTCCATGTACTGGCCTCCCCGATCAGCCGGCGTTTTTGCCTGCTGATGGATATAACGTAAATCCTTGCCCAGTAATTTCCGGTGCCATCCGTCGGCGATTCCTGTTGCCGGCTTGTGAATTCCGGATGAACGGACCGGCCGGATCAGGTCCCGAAGCGCCGCTGCCTGCCGGCGTAGTCCCGAAGGGCGCGGAGGAAGTCCACTTTTCGGAAGGCGGGCCACAAGGCCTCGCAGAAGTAGAACTCGCTGTACGCGCTCTGCCACATCAGGAACCCGGACAGCCGCTGCTCCCCGGAGGTTCTGATCACCAGGTCCGGATCCGGCTGGCCGCGCGTGTAGAGGAAACGGGAAATATCGTCCACGGACAGGGTGTCAGCGAGCGCCGAAATGTCAGAGCCCTTGGCGACGGCGTCGTGAAGCAGCTCCCGCACGGCGTCAACGATTTCGCGGCGTCCGCCGTAGCCCACCGCAACGTTGACATGGATCTTTTCGCGTACCGGAGTGCGGGCAGTGAGCTTGTTGAGCCGTTCCGCCAGGTAGTCGGGCAAGAGCTCGGGGGCGCCCATGGCGTTGACCGAGATGTTGGCGTCATCGTCCAGGCGGTCCAGGGTGTTGGCAATGATCCCCATCAGAAGGTCCAGCTCCTCGCTGGACCGGCTCATGTTGTCCGTGGACAGCATGTAGAGCGTGACCACCTTGACCCCAAGCTCCTGGCACCATCCGAGGAATTCATGGATCTTGTCCGCGCCGGCCTGGTGGCCCTGGCTGGTGGGTGCGTTGAACTGTTTGGCCCAGCGGCGGTTGCCATCCACCATCACGCCGATGTGATTGGGAATGCGGCCGCCGGCCAACTCGCTGAGCAGCCGCCTCTCGTAGAAGCCATAAAGGAACCCGCGCAATTCCACGAGGAGACTCACCTGACTTCCGTTGCTGTTCGACGGCATTGCACATCCTAGGCTACCGCCCGGGACCGGGACCGGCGTGACGGGACGTTCCCGGATGACCTGCCATGATTGTTACCCATGAGTAACTTATCCAAAGAGAGGATATTCTGAAGCCATGAACAGCCAGACTCCTGACGGCCCCCGCGCGCCCTCGGCGGACCACGGCCACAGCCCCTTGAACGACGCCGCCGTCCGGCTGGCCGAGCTCCTGATGATCAAGCCCAAGTGGCGCGGCTGGATCCACACCGTCACGGCTCCGTTGGCCCTGGCAGCGGGCCTCGTCCTCGTGGTCCTCGCCCCCACTACGGACCGTAAGATCACCTCGGCCATCTACGCTGCCACCGGCGTCCTGCTTTTTGGCATCAGTGCCATCTACCACCGCGGCAACTGGTCGCCGGGCGTGAAGATTGTCCTCAAACGCCTGGACCACACCAACATCATGCTGGTCATCGCCGGCAGCTATACTCCCCTGGCCTGGTCGCTGCTGGAACAGCCCAAGGCGGTCCTGCTGCTCTGGGTCATCTGGTCCGGGGCCATTCTCGGCGTCCTGTTCCGGCTGCTGTGGACGGATGCGCCGCGCTGGCTATACGTGCCCATCTACATCGCACTGGGCTGCGGGTCGCTGTTCTACCTGCCTGAGTTCTTCGCGGCCAGCGTCCCCGCCGCCGTCCTCATCTGTGTGGGCGGCGTACTGTACATCACCGGCGCCGTGTTCTACGCGCTGAAGAAACCCAACTTCAGCTACGAACACTTTGGCTTCCACGAACTCTTCCATGCCCTGACGGTCCTGGCCTTCGCAGCACATTTCACGGCGATCGCCATCGCAGTCCTCAGCTGAACTGTTGAGGCCGGTAGGAACACGGGGTCCGGCCCGCTTCAGTCGCGGGGCTGGGGCCGGTCGGCGGCCTGGCCGTGACCGTTGTCTTCGAGGCCTGCCTTGTCGCCGGACGCATCCGTGTCGCCGGCAACACCGAGGCCGTCGTGGCCGTCCGCAGCTTCAATGTCCGCGGCCTCGGCCGCTGCCTGGCGTTCCTCTTCCACCTGCGCCCGGTAGCGGACGCGGCGGATGCGGCGGACCATGTCCACAATCAGCAGCGTGGTGGCCAGCACAAAGAAAGCCGTCATGATGAAGCCCCACAGGCCCGGGGTGATTTGGTCCTCGGAGATGCCCTCACGCAGGCCAGGCGTCGGCAGCGGTGAGGGGGTGGTTGTCAGGGCGAGGAGCAAGTGGTGCACGGTTCAAACCTTCTGTGGAAACTGATGGGCAGCCGGCCGGGGATTCCGGACGCGGGTCCGCGGGACCCGGACCAGCCCACAGCTTTTCTACACGGCATAGAATATGCTGCCGCTCTATCTTAGCCCGGCGAAAAGGTCCTTTTCGGGCAATTCCGCGGGGACCCTGGACTCGATCAGCGAGTAGTCTTCCCACGGCCACACGCGGCGCTGCATCTCGGCCGACACGGCAAAGAAGAACCCCAACGGATCAACCTGCGTCCGGTGCGCGCGGAGTGCGTCGTCGCGGGCCTCAAAAAAGTCCCCGCAGTCGATCTGCGTGGTGGTGGCATGGGCACCCTGCGGCGGGGTGTGGCCTTCCGCGTCCGTTTCCAGCCACGCGGCCAGGCGCTGGGCGTACGGGGACTGCAGGCCTGCTTCTTCCAGGGCAAAATGCAGTGCGCGGAACCGGTCCGGGCTGAAGGCCCTGTCGTAATAGAGCTTGCTGGGTTCCCAGGCCGCTCCGGCATCGGGATACCTGCTGGGGTCACCCGCAGCCGCAAATGCCTCCACTGCCACGCGGTGCGCCATGATGTGGTCCGGGTGCGGGTATCCGCCGTTTTCGTCATAGCTGACGATCACCTGCGGCTTGAAGTCCCGGACCAGCCGCACCAGCGGCGCCGCGGCGCGCTCCAGCGGCTGGACGGCGAAGGATCCGGCCGGCAGCGGCGGCAGCGGATCGCCCTCGGGCAGCCCGGAGTCCGTGAATCCCAACCAGCGCTGCTTGATGCCCAGTACCTTGGCGGCCTGGTCCATTTCCAGCCGGCGCGCGCCGGCCATGTCCCGCTTGGGATGCGGCTCGCCTTCCACGGCAGGGTTCTGGATGTCTCCGCGGGATCCGTCGGTGCAGGTGGCCACCATGACTTCCACTCCGGCGGCGGCGTACATGGCCATGGTCGCGGCACCCTTGCTGGACTCGTCGTCCGGGTGCGCATGAACGGCTAGCAGCCTCAGCGTTGCCGGGGCATTGGTGGACGCTGTCATCGAGGACGGCTCCTTATTCTTCTGCGGCTGCTGTGACGGCCGCTGGACTGAAGGGACTGCATGACTGGACGGACGGGATAGCTGTGCCGGGGGTGCTGATCCGGACCGGACGGCCACGGCCTGGAACCGAACTAAACTGGACTGGTGACTACCCAGGATCAGCCCGCCGTGTCCCCGCCTGCAGACACTAGCCTAGCCAATCGTTATGGCAGTAAAAAGCAGCCCCTCCCGCGTGCGGTCAAACGTGGCATTGCCGTAGCGGCGCTGGCGGCCGGAGTGGGGTTTATGGCCTGGGTCTCCACGTCCTCAGCCGGCTCTGACGTAACGTTCAAGGACATCGGTTTCACCACCATCGATGCCACGGCGGCCGAGGTTGATTTCCAGGTCACCAGGGAACCGGGGACGGCCGTCAAGTGCGCCGTCAAGGCCCTCGACTCCAAGTTCGCCGTGGTGGGCTGGAAAGTAGTGGACATCCCGCCCGGGGAAGCTGACGGAACGGCCGACGGCGGCAGGACAGTTTCGCAGCGCGTGACACTCCGGACGGAGTCCCTGTCCGTTTCCGGTGTAGTGGACGACTGCTGGATTCCGGGTGCCGGTACGTAGCGCCGTGTGATCTATGCCCCATCCCGGGTTGGGTATGTCCAGAGTTTTGACTACAATGGGTCAATACCTTTACCCCGCTGAGCTGGTTGCTGAGTTCCATAAGTGGCCACCGTTGCGGGGTCTTTTGCATGTACGACCATTAGGAGAAGTCCGTGTCTACCACCAACAGCGCGCCTGCAGCCTGGCTCACCCAGGAAGCTTTTGACCGCCTGAAGGCAGAGCTGGACCACCTTTCCGGCCCTGGCCGTGCGGAGATTGTCCAGAAGATTGAAGCTGCCCGGCAGGAGGGCGACCTGAAGGAAAATGGCGGCTACCATGCGGCCAAAGAAGAGCAGGGCAAGATCGAAGCCCGGATCCGCCAGCTGACGGCCCTTCTGCGCGATGCCCACGTGGGCGAGTCCCCCGCTGACGACGGCATTGTGGAGCCCGGCATGCTCGTTGTTGCCCGGATCGCAGGCGACGAAGAGACATTCCTGCTGGGGTCCCGCGAAATCGCCGGCGATTCAGACCTGGACGTGTTCAGTGAGAAGTCACCCCTCGGCGCCGCAATCGTCGGCCACAAAGAGGGCGCGAAGCTCAGCTACACGGCTCCGAACGGCAAGGACATCACGGTGGAAATCCTCTCCGCCAAGCCTTACGCAGGCTGACGCTTCACACTGATCGTTCAGGCCAACCAAGCCTGGCCAACGCCGGTCCCCGTCAGGGGGCCGGCGTTCTTGCGTGCTTGGGGCGCAGCAACAGGGCAGCGACAACTCCGCCTGCCGCTCCGCCGAGGTGCGCCTGCCAGGAGATGTAGCTGCCCATGATGGGCAGCACCCCCAGCAGGATGCCGCCATAGACCATAAACAGCACCACGGCGAGCAGAATCTGGCGCCAGCTGTGGTTGAAGAAACCCCGCACCAGGAGGAAGGCGAACAATCCGAAAACCAGGCCGGAGGCGCCAATGGTGATGCCGCCGTCGCCAATCAGCCACACTGTCAGTCCTGAGCCCAGCCAGCTGAACCCGAGGGCCGTCAGGAACACCCTCACTCCGGAGAGGAACACCAGGAAGCCGAAGACGATCAGGGGAAGGGCATTGGACAGCAGGTGGTTCAGATTGGCGTGCAGCAGCGGGAACGTCAGGATGTCCAGAAGCCCGTCCGCGGACCGGGGCCTGAGCCCGAAAGTCCGGTTCAGGGCATGCAGGGTCAGCATGTTGATCAGTTCGATCACAAAGAGCACGGCCACAAAGCCGCCGGCCACCAACAGCCCGCCTTTCGCCCGCGAGGCTGTGGTTTCCCGGTTCCGCGGCTTTCCGTCCCCCGTCGCGTCAAGCATGGCTGCTCCTAATGCACCACAATGGGCTGGAAACCCTCGGCACGAAGGGCGCCGAGGACCTGCTCGCAATGTTCGTGGCCCTTGGTTTCGAGGTTCACGGTGATGGAAACGTCGCCCATGCTGATGGAGCCGCCAACACGGGTGTGGTCCAGGCCCGTGACGTTCGCATCGTTTTCGGCGATGATGCGGGCGATGGTGGCCAGCGAACCGGGCCGGTCATCCAGCATCATCCGGACGGTCATGTAGCGCCCGGCGGCGGACAGGCCCCGCTGGATGACTTTGAGCATCAACATCGGATCGATGTTGCCGCCGGACAGGATCACGGCCGTGGTGCCGGGGTTTTCGATCTTGCCGTCCATCAAGGCGGCAACCCCCACGGCTCCGGCGGGTTCCACCACCATCTTGGCCCGTTCCAGCAGGAAGATCAGGGCCCGCGCCAGGGAATCCTCGCTGACGGTGACAACATCGTCCACGAGCTCACGGATGATGCTGAAGGGCAGCTGTCCGGGCCGGCCCACGGCGATGCCGTCAGCCATCGTGGACACCTTCTTCAGCGGAACCAGGGCGTCGGCGGCGAGGGACGGCGGATAGGCCGCGGCGTTTTCGGCCTGGACACCGATGATGCGGATTTCCCGCCCAAGTTCCCTGGCCCGGGCCTTGATGGCTACAGCGACGCCGGCCAGCAGCCCGCCGCCACCCACACCCATCAGGACGGTGTCCACATTGGGGATCTGCTCGAGAATTTCCAGGCCGACGGTTCCCTGGCCGGACACCACATCAACATTGTCGAAAGGGTGCACAAAGACCATGCCGGACTCATCGGCGTAGCGCTGCGCCTCGGCGAGGGCCTCATCCACGTTGTGGCCGTGGAGGATCACCTCCGCACCGTGGCTGCGCGTGGCCGCCAGTTTCGGGAGGGCTACGCCCAGCGGCATGTAGATGCGGGCCTTGATGCCCAGGCTTTTGGCGGCTACGGCCACGCCCTGTGCGTGGTTTCCGGCTGACGCGGCCACAACACCGCGTTTCTTATCCTCAGCCGAGAGCTTGGCCATGCGCACATAGGCACCGCGGACCTTGAACGATCCGGCCCGCTGCAGGTTTTCGCACTTGAAGAAGACGTCGCCGCCAACCATCCTGCCCAGGGCCCGTGACGATTCCACCGGGGTCCGCATAATAATCCCCTCGAGCAGCCTCTGCGCCTCCAGGACATCGTCCAGCGTGACGGGAAGGGTTTCAAGGGTGTTCACGGACTTATTCTCCTTGGGTGGATACGGCTCCGGCGCCTTGGCTCATGTTTCAGGCCTGGGCGTCCGGATTGGCTGCTTCTGTGCTGGCTGCGGCGTCCTTGCCGCGCTTGGGCTTGAAGCCCGGCAACCGGACGTCCCTGATGGAGTCATCATGGTCCGGGCCTGGCGTCACCGGCCCTCCGGGGGTTGCCAGCACCTGTTCATGTTCCCACGTTCTGGCCGCGATGTAGCGAATTGCGGAGTTTGCTACGGCGAGGATGGGGACTGAGAACAGCGCGCCGGGGATGCCCGCAAGGTACGAACCCGCCGCCACAGAGAGGATGACCGCCACCGGGTGCAGGGCCACGGCCTTGCCCATCACGAGGGGTTGCAGGATGTGGCTCTCCAGCTGCTGGACCAGCAGGACGATAGCCAGCATGATCAGGGCGTTGACCGGCCCGTTGGCCACCAGGGCCAGGAGTACGGCGATGGCCCCGGTCACCAGGGCACCGACTACCGGGATAAAGGAACCGATGAACACAAGCACGCTCAGGGGCAGGGCCAGCGGCACCCCGATGATGGCCGCGCCGGCGCCGATGCCTACCGCGTCAACAAACGCAACAAACATCTGGATCCGTGCGTAGCTGACCATGGAAGCCCAGCCCTTGCGTCCGGCACCGAACGTTGCCGCACGCGCTTTCTTCGGGAGGAGGCGGACCAGGAAGGCCCAGATCCTGTCGCCTTCGAGCAGGAAGAAGATCAGGATGAACAGGGCCAGCACCATTCCCGCGGCGAAGTGGCCCGCGGTGCTGCCGAACGACAACGCACCGCTGAGGATGCTGCTGCTGTTGTTCTGGAGTGCGGCGGACGCTTCCTTGAGGTACTGGTCGATCTGGTCGGCGGTGAGGTGCAGGGGTCCTTCGGCCAGCCAGTCCTGGATCTGCTTCACGCCCGTCAGCGCCTGGGACCACAATTCGCCGAAACCTGAAGCCAGCTGGCGTCCCACCAGGGCAAGGGCGCCAGCAATCACACCGATGAACCCCAGCACCGTGATGGCCACCGCGGCGCCGTTTGGCAGGCGCCTGCTCCGCAGCCAGCGCACTACCGGGCTCAGCAGCCCGGCCAGCAGTGCGGCCACCATAACGGGGATAATCAGGAAGCTGATCCGGCTGAGCAGCCAAATCAGGGCGCTGGCCACAAGAAGGATGAGACCGATCCGCCAGGCCCACGACGCAGCGATCCGGATACCGTAGGGAATGTCCTGCTCAAGCTCCCGGTCCGCGCGCACCCGGGCCGGGCGGACAGTTTCCACCGGCCGGACCGTATCCGGCGCCGTGCCTGTGGGCTTTGCATCGGATGGGGTGGCGTCCTCGGCTGGCGTCATAGCCTAATACTTCCTCAGCACCGCCCCTTATGCGAAACGGCTACCCGGCCCCGCCCAGGACAGCATCGATCCCCCAGGCCATCGTGAACGTTTCCCCGGCCGAAAGCCACCGCAGCCCGTCACCCGAGTTGAAGGCGTTGGCCGGACCGGTCATGGGTTCGATGGCCACCGCCCTGGGCCTGCCGGGCAGCTCAGTTGTCACAAAGATGTGGACGTAGCCGCAGGATTCGTCCTGCCATAACGTGACACTGCGGCCGTCAGGTGCGCTGAGCACATGGCGGGCCGCACCGCCGTCGAACGTCAGGTCAGTGAGGGCTACATCGATCTCAAGGTCCCCCACTCTTTGGCCGCTGCGGAAGTCACTGTCCCCGCTGACGGGCTCCGAGCTCCGCGGGATCAGGCGCCGGTCCGCCACCAGGCGGATGCCGGCGGCGACGGTCAGGGTGAGCTGGTCCACGTCCGCGTCGCCCAGCCGCAGGTATGGGTGGGCGCCCAGGACGAACGGCGCTGGCGCGTTGGAATCGTTGATCAGCGTCTGGCGGACTTCCAGGCCAAGGTCCTCAGCGAGAAGGTACTGGACCCGGTGGCGCACGAGGAAGGGGTAGCCATGCTGCGGGAAGACCGTCGCCTCGAGGGTCACGGAATATTGCGATTCATCAACCAGGCTGTAGGCGGAGTTGCGGAGCAGTCCATGACTGGCGTTGTTCCGGGAAACCTCCGTGATGTCCAGCTGCTGCTTCTTACCGTCCAGGTACCAGACCCCGTCCTCCACCCTGTTTGCCCAGGGGGCGAGGGTGATCCCGGCGGCGCCGGGGGAAATCTCGGCGTCCCCATAGGTCTCGGTGAGCTGGACACCGGCGCGGCTGTAAAGCCGCAGGCCGGCCGCCAACTCAGTCACAACTGCGAACGCGTCACCCCTGCGGAGTTCGTACTGCCGGCCGGTGGCGTAGGTCTGGAATCCGGCGGGAATGCTCGCGTCCGGGGTTGCGCTCGAAGTCATGAGCACCACCGTAACAGGGGGCAAGGACTGCCTGCCATCACCGCGAAATGTTCTCTTTTGTGTGAAACTATTCTTTTTTGAGCGAAATATGGGATGATCGAGGCAACGGACACCCGACACCTCCGGCACCAGCACGCAAAGGACCCCCGCCATGACAGGTATCACCACCACCACGCTCGCCGATGGCCGGGAGCTGATTTATTTCGACGACGGCGCCACCGCCAAGTCCCGCACGGCGGCCACCACCACCGATCACCGGCCCTTGCCCGAGCGCGGCGAGCCTGGCGAAGTACGCTTCGATGCCCTCACCGACGAGTGGGTGGCCGTCGCGGCGCACCGGCAGTCCCGCACCCACCTCCCGCCTGCGGACCAGTGCCCCATCTGCCCCACCACACCGAACAACCCCTCCGAAATCCCCGCGCCCGACTACGACGTTGTGGTGTTTGAAAACCGCTTCCCGTCGCTGGGCCCGGCAGTGGGCCCAGTGCCGTCCACTCCGGCCTGGGGCACCACCGGACCCGCGTACGGACGCTGCGAAGTAGTGGCGTTCACTCCCGAGCACACGGGATCGTTCAGTGGCCTGGGTGAGGCCCGCGCCCGGACTGTGGTTGAGGCGTGGGCGCACCGCACCGAAGTCCTCAGCAAACTGCCGGGGATCAAACAGGTGTTCCCGTTCGAAAACCGCGGGGCCGACATCGGCGTCACCCTCCACCACCCGCACGGCCAGATCTATGCATACCCTTACGTCACGCCCCGGGCAGGGGTCATCGGAGCGGTCGCACGCAAGTTCTATGATGGGTCCGACGGGCGGCAGACGCTCACGGGCTCGCTGCTGCGGGCGGAACGCGAGGACGGGAGCCGAATGGTGATGGAGGGCGAGAATTTCAGCGCCTACGTACCGTTCGCATCCCGCTGGCCGCTGGAAATCCATTTGGTGCCGCACCGGCAGGTACCCGACCTGGCCGCCTTGAGCGGTGAGGAAAAGGATGAACTGGCCCATGTCTACCTTGACCTGCTCAAACGGCTCGATGCCCTGTATCCGACGCCGACGCCCTACATTTCCGCCTGGCACCAGGCCCCTCTTGACGACCTCCTCCGCCCCGCCAGCTACCTGCACCTCCAGCTGACGTCGCCCCGCCGGGCAGCGGACAAGCTCAAGTTCCTGGCCGGCTCCGAAGCCGCCATGGGCGCCTTTATCAATGACACCACCCCGGAAAGCGTGGCGGAACGGCTCCGTGCCGTGGTGGTTCCGGAGTCCAGCCCCGTCCCTGCAGCAACCGCCCCTGCTGCTCTGGGGGCCCTGCCTGAAGGAGTACACGCGTGAGCGCCTCCCCTGACCCGTTGACTGTCCCAGGCCCGCTGACCAGCCCGACGGAACCCGGCACGGCGGACGTGGGCACAGCGCAGCCCGGCACGGCGGACCTGGCCGCCCGCTTTGAGCAGGAATTCGGCAGGCTGCCCGACGGCGTCTGGCAGGCACCGGGACGCGTAAACCTCATCGGCGAGCACACCGACTACAACGAGGGTTTTGTGCTCCCGTTCGCGATCGACAAGACCGCCCGGGTGGCTGTCGGAGTCCGTCCGGACTCCACGGTCAGGCTCCTGTCCACTTACGGCGACCACGGCATGGTCACCGCCGACCTCGGCTCTTTGGACGCGGCTTCCGCCAAGGGCTGGACGAAGTATCCGCTCGGAGTGATGTGGGCGTTGCAGCAGCAGGGCATCGCCGTTCCGGGGGTGGACCTGCTGCTCGATTCCAACGTCCCCCTGGGCGCCGGCCTGTCCTCATCGCACGCCATCGAATGCGCGGTCATCTCAGCCCTGAATGACCTGACGGGAGCGGGGCTTGAACCCGAGGAGATGGTCCTCGCCACCCAGCGCGCCGAGAACGACTTTGTCGGCGCGCCGACGGGCATCATGGACCAGTCAGCGTCGCTGCGCGGATCCAAGGGGCACGCAGTCTTCCTGGACTGCCGCGATCAGAGCGTTCAGCTGGTTCCCTTCGAAACAGAACCTGCAGGGCTGGTGATGCTGGTGATCGATACCAACGTCTCCCACTCCCATGCCGACGGCGGGTATGCGTCCCGTCGCGCGTCCTGCGAACTGGGCGCCGAGGTCCTGGGCGTCAAGGCACTGCGTGACGTCCGGATGGAGGACCTGGAAGAAGCCGCCGGCCTCCTGGACGAGGTCACCTACCGGCGCGTGCGCCATATCGTGACCGAAAACGACCGCGTGCTGCAGACCGTGGAGCTGCTGGCCAGTGCGGGCCCCGGTTCCATCGGCGCGCTGCTGGACGCCAGTCACGTTTCCATGCGGGACGACTTTGAAATCTCCTGCCCGGAACTGGATCTGGCGGTGGCCACCTCCCGCGCCAACGGCGCAATCGGCGCCCGGATGACCGGCGGTGGCTTCGGCGGTGCCGCCATCGCGCTCACCCCGGTGACGTCGGAGCAGCAGGTGCGCGCCGCCGTCGTGCGTGCCTTCGAAGAAGCCGGCTACACGGCCCCTGACATCTTCACGGTGACCCCGGCAGCGGGAGCCATGCGCATTTCGTAGCGCTGATACCGCAAAAAGAGGGCCCCGCCTGATGCGAAATGCATCGGTGGGGCCCTCTTCTTGTGAGTGAGATTACGACGGCGGATGCCGGGTTTTGTTGTCAGTCCTCGCCGCGGAGGATGGCCAGGACGCGGATGATCTCCACGTAGAGCCAGACCAGGGTGACCGTCAGGCCGAAGGCCGCGGTCCAGGAGAAGCGCTGCGGTGCGCCGCTCTGCACGCCGGCTTCGATGCTGGTGAAGTCCATGACCAGGGAGAACGCGGCCAGGCCAATGGCCAGGATGCCGATGACAACACCAATGATGCCGCTGCGCAGGCCGAAGGGTTCCGTCGTCATACCCGTCATCATCATGACCAGGTTGACCACGGAGAACAGGCCGTAACCCACCAAGGCGATCATAAAGAACTTCATGGCCTTGGGAGAGGCGCGCACCTTGCCGCTCTTGAACAGGAGCAACGTCACGGTGAACACGGACAGCGTGCCGATGACGGCCTGCAGGCCGACTCCCGGGTACATCAGATCGAGCACGCGGGTGAGGCCGCCGAGGAACAGGCCTTCGAGCCCGGCATAGGCCAGGATCAGGGCCGGTGAAGGCTGCTTCTTGAACGTGTTGACCAGTGCCAGGACGAAGCCGCCCAGCGCACCGACGATCATCAGGATGCTGGCCAGCCCCATGCTGACGAACAGGGTCACCGCGGCACCGGCCAGCAGGACTCCGAGGCACGCCGCTGTCTTGACGATGACGTCGTCGTAGGTCATCCGGCCGGTGTCCGCGGGACCTGCGGCCGGCTGGTTGTACATCTGGCGCAGCTGCTCATCGGTCATGTTCTGCTGCTGGCCCCAACCATTCTGGGGATCCATGACCTGGCCGGGAGCCCGCTGGCCATACTGTGCCTGTCCGTAGGGTGCCTGCGGGACACGCGGTGCCTGCGTTGCTCCACGGAAATTCTTTCCGTTGAAGATCGGGTTTCCGCCAAGTGCCATTGCTGGTGTCCTCCAAGTAAAGGGTTGAGTCGTGACTTACGAACCACGCTACCAATATCTACGCGCTCACGCCCCAATAAGTTCCCCGTCCATGGCGCCGAAACGCAACCGTGATGCATCCGAGTGGACGGTCGCACGCGCCGCCAGGCCGCGCGTAGGCCAGGCCGCCCCCGGAGGAATACTGCTGATCAACAGAAGTTTCTTTGCGAACACTTTGCCATTGCGCCATGGCTGTAACGCAGTTGTTATGCGATCGCTACCCGACGGCCTCCCCCCAGCCTAAAATTTGCCTCTGACGAGCTGTAACATAAACCACACACGGTGACGGATATCACAATCAGGCCCCCAACCTGCAGAAAGCACCACCATCCGTCCCGTGACGTTTGCAGTGGTTGCAATGGCGCATCCCTGGCCACCCCACCCAAGTGGAGGATTTTCATTTTGAGAAGTACACCCAAAGGCTCGCCGCACAGACGGCCGGGCGGATTGCTGAAAGTGATAGGGGCCGTCTTTGCCTCTGTCGTGGCGATACTGCTCGTCGTCGCCCCGGCATCACAAGCCACTTCGCCGTCTCCGACACCATCCCCGTCGATTACGACCTTCCAGAACAACATCAGCGGCTTCCTTCGGGATGACGCGCGCGCCCCCATCGCCGATGTGACCATAACCGCCAGGAGCGGGGACTTCGAAGGGACCGCCACATCCGCGGCCAACGGGTCCTGGAGCATTGGCGTCCCGGTCCAGGGCACTTATGAGATCGAGCTGGACGAATCGACCCTGCCAGAGGGCATCAAGCTCGCGGAAGGCCAGGAAAACCCCCGCAGTGTAACGTTCAGCCAGACCTCCAACCTCTCCGTGATTTTCGCCTTCGGCGAAGGGATCGTTGTCCAGCAACAGGACTTCGGCCAGAACCTCGTCAACCGGCTCGTGGCGGGGCTGAGCTTTGGCCTCCTGCTGGCGCTGGCTTCCGTGGGACTTTCCCTGATCTTCGGAACCACAGGCCTGACGAACTTCGCCCATGGGGAAATGGTCACCCTGGGCGCCGTGCTGGTCTTCGCCTTTAACGCTATAGGACTCCCTTTCTGGCTGGCCTTGATCCTTTCGCTCCTCGGCGGCGGCCTCTTCGGCTATATCCAGGACGCCGGGCTCTGGAAGCCGCTTCGCCGCCGCGGAACGGGCCTCGTGCCCATGATGATCGTCAGCATCGGCCTCGCCCTTGCCGTCCGCTATGTCATCCAGTTCTACTTTGGCGGCGCCACGCAGCAACTGCCCTTTGCGCAGAGCGCGGAAATCCAGCTCGGCCCTATATCCATCTCGCCCAACAACCTCTGGTCCCTGATTGTCAGCGCAGTGGTCATTGCCCTGTTGGGGATCGTCCTGCTGAAGACCCGGCTGGGCAAGGCAACCCGGGCGGTGGCCGACAATCCTGCACTGGCCGCCGCTTCCGGCATCGATGTCGACTCGGTCATCCGGATCGTCTGGGTTACCGGCGGCATGCTCGCCTCCCTCGGCGGAATCCTGTGGGCCTACTACCGGCCCGGCGTGACCTTCGACATGGGTTCGCAGATCCTGCTGCTCATCTTCGCCGGTGTGACCCTCGGCGGCCTCGGCACCGTCTTTGGCGCCCTCATTGGGTCCATCATCGTCGGCATCTTCGTAGAGCTGACCACCGTTTTCGGCCTCGCTGCCGACCTCAAGTATGTGGGAGCACTGTTCATCATGATTGTTGTCCTCTTGTTCCGGCCCCAGGGCATCCTGGGTCGTCGCGAGCGCGTGGGTTAGGAGGCAGCCATGGATTTCGGATTCATTCTCTCCAGCGCCGCCGGCGAACTCTTCAGCCCGACTACCGCGGCCTATGCCCTTGCGGCCCTCGGGCTGGCAGTCCACTTCGGCTACTCAGGCCTGCTGAACTTTGGCCAGGCCGGCTTTATGGCTGTGGGCGCCTACGGCTTCGCCATCTCGACGCTCACCTTTGGCGTGCCCTTCTTTGTGGGACTGGTCATCGCCGTGATCTGCTCGGCCATCTTCGCGATGCTCTTGGGCATACCGACGCTGCGGCTGCGCGCGGACTACCTGGCTATCGTCACGATCGCGGCCGCGGAAATCGTCCGCTACATTGTCACGACCAACCAGCTGACCGCCGTGACCGGATCGGCCAACGGCCTGGCCGCCTTCGAAGGCGGGTTCTACGCCATGAACCCGTTCCCGGCGGGCTCGTACATGGGCATGAACAACCGGGACTTCTTCATCCGCGTCGTCGGCTGGGGCCTCGTCATCATCTGCTGCACCCTGGTGTGGCTGCTGATGAGGAGCCCATGGGGCCGCGTACTCAAGGGCATCCGCGAGGACGAAAACGCGGTCAGGTCCCTCGGCAAGAACGTGTACGCCTACAAAATGCAGGCCCTCATCATGGGTGGCGTGCTCGGCGCCCTGGCGGGCATGATCTTTACGCTCCCCCGCGGCGCAGTCCAACCGGCCAACTATGGCACCGAACTGACGTTCTTCCTGTACACCTGCCTGCTGCTCGGCGGCCTCGGCACGGTGCTGGGACCCGTCATCGGCGCGATGATCTTCTGGGTAGTACTGTCCCTCACACAGGGCATCCTGTACGGCCTGATCGAATCCGGCGCCGTCACCTGGCTCAACACAGTCCAGGCCGGCCAGCTGCGTTACATCCTTGTGGGTGTCGCACTGATGCTGCTGATGATCTTCAGGCCCCAGGGCGTCTTCGGTAACAAGAAGGAGCTGGCGTTCGCATGAGCACGCATAGCGAAGAACCCCGTCCGTCGGAGGAAATTGACTACATGACGGACACGCGTCCGATCGCCGCCGGGGACACCGCTCCCGGCTGCAAGAAGCGCGATCCGATCGTGGTGGCGGAAAACGTCACCCGCAGCTTCGGCGGCATCAACGCCGTCGACGTCGAATACCTGGAGATCCCGCGGCACAAGATCACAGCGCTGATCGGCCCGAACGGTGCAGGTAAGACCACGCTCTTCAATCTGCTGACCGGATTCGATATGCCGAACTCGGGCAAATGGCAGTTCGAAGGCAACAGCCTCGCCGGCATTTCACCTTACAAAGTGGCACGGATGGGGATGGTGAGGACCTTCCAGCTGACAAAGGTCATGGGAAAGCTCACCGTCATGGAGAACATGCGGCTCGGCGGCTCGGAACAGCCCGGTGAGCGCCTCTCCAAGGCCCTGTTCAAGGGCCTCTGGGGCGGCCGGGAAAAGGAGATCACTGCCCAGGCGAACGTCCTGCTTGAGAAGTTCAAGCTGGACGCCAAGAAGGACGACTACGCTGCCTCCCTTTCCGGAGGCCAGCGGAAACTCCTGGAAATGGCACGTTCCCTGATGGTCAGGCCCAAGCTGGTCATGCTGGACGAGCCCATGGCAGGCGTCAACCCGGCGCTGACCCAGTCCCTCCTGGACCACATCAAGAACCTCAAGGCGGAAGGCATGACCGTGCTTTTCGTGGAGCACGACATGAACATGGTGCGCCATATTGCCGACTGGGTGGTGGTGATGGCCGAAGGAAAAATCGTTGCCGAGGGCCCTCCTGGCGAAGTCATGAAGAATCCCGCCGTCATCGACGCTTACCTGGGAGCCCATCACGACGTGGACCTTGGCGACACCGAGGGCATCAAGGAACTTGCAGCCGAGCTGGAAGCGGATGAGGAGTCGATTGTCGGTACTGAGAACGCGGGCATCATCGCCATCGATGTGCTCGAGCAGGAGCTCGAGGAGAATCGTGCGGAAGAACGACGCCGCAGAGAAAAGGACACAGAATGAGCGCCACGAGTGCGGCTCCCGCTGCCGGTAGCGCAGCAACCGACGATTCGGTCGTCAAGGTAACAAACCTCGTTGCCGGCTACCTTCCCGGTGTGAATATCCTCAACGGTTGCAATATCGAGGCTCGCAAGGGCGAACTGATCGGCATCATCGGTCCCAACGGCGCTGGTAAATCGACTCTGCTCAAAGCGATGTTCGGTCTGGTGAAAGTCCATTCGGGCACCGTTGTGGTGCGTGGCCAGGACATCACCGGTTTAAAAGCCAACAAGTTGGTCACCATGGGCGTGGGATTCGTCCCGCAGAACAACAACGTGTTCGCCACGCTGACGATCGAGGAGAACATGCAGATGGGCATGTTCCAGCGCCCCAAAGACTTCGCCGAGCGGTTTGATTTTGTGACCAGCCTGTTTCCTGAGCTCGGCAAGCGCCGGGCCCAGCGGGCTGGGTCGCTCTCCGGCGGCGAACGTCAGATGGTGGCCATGGGACGCGCGCTGATGATGGAGCCCGCCGTCCTGCTCCTTGATGAGCCCTCCGCAGGCCTCTCCCCTGTCAAGCAGGACGAAACCTTCCTGCGGGTGCACGAGATCAACCGGGCAGGCGTCTCGGTGATCATGGTGGAACAGAATGCCCGCCGTTGCCTCCAGATCTGCGACCGCGCCTATGTGCTTGACCAAGGAAGGGACGCTTACACCGGAACCGGGCGGGAACTGATGAAGGACCCTAAGGTGATCCAGCTCTATCTGGGTACGCTGGCTGACACCGTCGACTAGCGGTTCAGGCAGTAGCTCCCAGAAGGGCCGTCACCAGCCGGTGGCGGCCCTTCTGCGTGCCTGGCGTAGTTCCCCGGCGCGTTGGTACCGTCCGAGCGCCTCCGCAACCACCTGCTCGGGCGCCTGCACTCGTCCCTCCACGCAAAAGACCCCCGTCCGGTGTGGACGGGGGTCTTTATGCAGGAAGCGGCTTTACAGCTTGCCGAATTCTTCCTTGGACGGCGCGTACTTGTTGTCGTCCTGGTACTCGTAGATGCCGATGTAGGCTTCCGTCGGGTCGCCGGCGTCGGAGAACGTCACCGGACCTGACTGGCCGTCGTAGTCGATGTCCTTGCCGTTGCGGAGCAGCGTGACGCAGGAGGCGAAGTCGCTGCACTTCTCACCCGACTCCGAGACTGCCTTGAGCTGCTTGGCAATCTCAACGCCGCTGGTGCTCTTGGCGGCCTCAGTGGCAAGGGCGATCAGGTTCACAGCATCGTAGGATTCACCTGCGTAGCTGTAGTCCTTCAGGGCCGGATCAATCGCAAGCAGTTTCTGCTTGAACGCTTCCTTGGCGAACGTGCCAGGGATGGTTCCCTGGGCGCCCTTCAGGGTCCCGGCCTGGAAGTCCTTGCTGTAGTCGGAAGTGTTGCCGTCCACAAGGAACATCTGGGTGGGCTTGACACCCTTGCCCGTCATCAGCGGCACGATGCTCTTGGCCTGGTCAAAGGTGATCAGGGCAATCGCGTCGGGCTTGGCCGCAATGACCTTGTCCACCTGGCTGCTGAACTGGGAGTCACCCTCGTTGAACAGCTCCTCCGCAACTACCTTGCCGCCGGCCGCTTCGAAGGCGGACTTGACGTTGCTGGCAAGGCCGGTTCCGTAGGCGTCGTTGAGTACGATCATGCCCACAGTCTGTGCACCACAAGTGGCCATGTAGTTGCCCAGGACCTTGCCCTGCAGCACATCTGAAGGCGCAGTACGCCAGTAGAGGCCCTTGTCATCCCAGGCGGTGAAATCCGGGGAGGTGTTGGCGGGCGAGAACTGGATAACCCCGGCACCGGTGATCTGGTTGATGACCGTCTTGGACACACCCGAAGACGCGGCACCGATGATGGCGCTGACGCCCTGGCCGAGGAGCGCGCTGGTGGACTGCGTGGCGATATCTGTCTTGGTGTCGCCGGAGTCACGGTGGATCACTTCCACAGGCTTGCCCAGGACACCCCCGGCATCATTAACTTCCTTGATGCCAAGATTCACACCCGCAATTTCGGGCGGCCCGAGGAAGGACAGTGAGCCGGTGGTGGGGAGCAGGGAACCCAGCTTGAGCGGCGTTTCCGTGACGGTGGTTGCAGGCGGAACAGCGCCTCCAGCGCCCGCCTTTGCTGTGCTTCCGGGAGCCGCGCCGGGAGCGGGGCAGGAGATCCCAGATGCTGACGTGGTGGTTTCTGTCGAGCTCGGGGTGGAGGTGCCACCACAGGCTGTAACCAGAAAGGCGACGCCGACGCTAAGCGCTGTGAGCTTAGCAAGACGGGGTGCCGCCGGGGAAAGTGAAATCATTGACAATCTCCTGGATCGAAAGGTGCGAACGGCCTTTGACGCGGATGATCAGGTGTTCCTGATTTAACTTCAAGCTAATGCATATCTTCGGCGGATATAAGTGACTGAGGTCACATCCTTATAACAGTCGTTGCATATGCGAAATCAATGAACGGGAAAGGTCTGTTGAGGTCACGCGGGAGGCGCGGAAGGGCGCGTCAGGAGGAACTCCCTAGGGAGAATTTGTACCCCAGGTGGGACTCGAACCCACAACACGCGGATTTTAAGTCCGCTGCCTCTGCCAATTGGGCTACTGGGGCGCCCGGTCAATGGTATCCCGTCATTCGCCCGCAAGCGGTCCGGCGTACCGGAACGTCCCGTGGACCCCGCCGGGCCAGACCGCCAGCGGGAGCAGCTGGAAGTGGTCCCCCCAGGCCGCGTCGGGAGGGAGGACGCCGAAGGACGCAGCCGGGACAAAGCCGAAGCGCGGGTAGTAATCGGTGCTGCCCAGCAACGCAATCCCGCCCTCCCCCGCCGCGTTGGCCCGGGCAATCGTGTCGTTCATGAGGGCAGTGCCGATCCCATGGCGCTGCAGCCTTGGTGTCACACCGATGGGCCCGAGCCCAAGCAACCCGTAGTCGCCCACCCAGCCCCGTGTGCTGATCACATGGCCGACTATCTCGTCGTCGAGCACCGCCACCACGCTGAACTCGGGCAGGTAGTCCTCGCACTCGAAGAGCCGGCGGAGCACGTCCACCTCGTCGGGCTCCCCGTCCACCGGCAGGCCCGTGACCGGGGAGACCGCGAACGCCTCGCCCGTCAACGCGAGGATCTTGTCCCTGTCCGCAGCCGTCTCGTTCCTGAGCAGCAGCTCGGGCCGCGGCACGTGCCGGCTGGCCGCTGACAGCTCAGCTAGGGCTTCGACGGCGCGTGGTGCGTCCGCCACCGGCACCAGCAGGTGGTCGTGGTGGAAGCCGGCCAGCACGTTGCAGCTGATCCTGGCGTCGGTCAGGGCCTTCCCGACGGCGGCTGTCAGACCAACAGCCTCCAGCGCGGAGTGCACTTCCAGGGTAATCCAGGCCGCCACAAAGTCGTAGTGCAGCCCCAGGCTGTCTGCCCTTTCCCGCGGCAGGACGACCGTCAGGCCCTCGGCCTCACGGACGGCAGCTTCGATGCCGGGCTCGAGCGGCCTGCCATGCGGCCACAGGACGTAGACGTACTCCCCCTCCCGCAGCACCGGTTTCAGTGTTGCCAGCAGGGTCTGGAGGTTCTTTTCGCCAGTCATGCTGCCAGTCTAGAAGGGACACCAGGCGGGAAACGCCAAAACGGCGGCTATCCCTCAAGGGGACAGCCGCCGTCGGGCGTTACAAATGCTGTTTCGGGATGCCGGTGTTACTTGGCGTCCGCGGTGACCGACTGCTTGGGGTCCACGCTGGTGGCCTCCGCAGAGCCGGGCTTGGCCGCTCCGGCGGATGCCTCGGGCGCGCTGGCCGCCGGGGCGGGAGCAGCCGCAGCCGGCTTGGGAGCAGGAGTGGCAGCGGCCACGAAGGCACCACGCGGGTTGTCGAGGTCGATCAGCTGGGTGGTGTCGCGGCCCATAAAGAACGCGAGGATCCAACCCATGATGACGCGGACCTTGCGCTCCATGGTGGGCATGGCCATGCCGTGGTAGCCGCGGTGGGCCAGCCACGCGAGCGGGCCCTTGAGGCCGATGCGGCCCAGAATGTTGATGTTGGCAACACCCTTCCACTCGCCGAAGCCAGCCACAGCACCCAGGTTCTTGTGCTTGTAGTCCTTCAGCGGCTTGTCCCAGCGCGAAGCCCACAGGTTCTTGGCGAGGCGCTTGGCCTGGCGAAGTGCGTGCTGGGCGTTCGGGACGCAGGTGCCGTCCGGCAGGCCGCTGCCCGTGAGGTCCGGCACGGCGGCGATGTCGCCGGCGGCCCAGGCGTTGTCGATGATGCCTTCATCGCCGGCGATGCGGAGGTCCGGCAGAACGCGGACGCGGCCGCGGGGTTCCAGCGGGAAGTCGGAGGAGCGGATCATCGGGTTGGCCTGCACGCCGGCAGTCCAGACGAGCGTGTCGGCTTCGAATTCCTGGGCGAGGGACTTGTCCGGGAGGTTGATGAGCTTCAGGGAGCCCTCAGCGCTGTCCAGGGAGGTGTTCAGCAGGACCTCGATGCCGCGGCTGCGGAGGTGCTCCACAACCCACACGGCCTGCGGTGCCGTGACCTCGGGCATGATGCGGCCCATGGCTTCAACCAGGACGAAGCGTACTTCTTCCTGGCGGATGCGGGGGTTGTTCTTGACCGCGGCGCGGGCCAGGTCTTCCATTTCGGTGATGCACTCGATGCCGGCGAAGCCGCCACCGACAACCACGAATGTCAGTGCCTTGGCACGGGCAGCGGGGTCCGCGATGGTGGACGCGGCCTCGAGGCGCTCCAGCACCTTGTTGCGAAGGGCCACAGCCTCTTCGATGGTCTTCAGGCCGATGCCCTTGTCCGCCAGGCCCTTGATGGGGAACGTGCGGGTGATGGCGCCTGCGGCCACCACAATGTCGAAGTAGGGGATCTCGATGTGCTCTCCGCCGTCCGCTGGCGCCACGACGGCGGTGCGGTTGGCGTGGTCGATCGAGGTGACGCTGCCCTGGATGAGTTCAGTCTGCTTCAGGTGCTGGCGGTGCGAGACCACTGCGTGGCGGGCCTCGATGTTGCCGCCGGCCACTTCGGGCAGGAAGGGCTGGTAAGTCATGTAGGGCAGTGGATCCACGAGGGTGACGATGCCACCGGCATTCGCGATCTTCTTCTGCAGTTTGAGTGCTACGTACAGGCCGACGTACCCGCCGCCGACGACGAGTACCCTGGGACGGTCCTGGAGCTCTGGGGTGGTTGCCATGATTTAAGGATACAACAGTTTGTGAAAATCTTCACTAACTACGTTTTGCCGCCTGAATCAACGGTTTGGAACGCGCCGGTATCGGGTTCCTCGCGCGCCGCTCCGGGGTTTCGGGCAGCCCTCCGCAGCTGGAAAACGGCTGCCCCGATGATCACTACAAAGAGGATCACCGAACCGATCACGACGACGGCGCCAACGGCACTGTCACGCTGTGAGGGCGCCTCGGCCGCGGGCACAGTGGGCTCGGGCAGGGTAGGAACGGCACTGGCCACTTCGTCGGTGGGCACCGGTGCCGGCGCACCAAGGTTGCCGCGGCGGTGCACGCGGATCCAGTCCGAGATGGAGCCGAGCGGGTTGGCGGCGGCTTCCGGGACGGAGTCCTTCAGGGCGGCCTCGGCGTTCAGCACGCCAAAGCCGTACAGCGGGTCTTTTCCGGCAGGACCGGCATCCTTGGCCGTGCTGACGATCCGGTTGATGACCTGCTTGGCGCTCATCTCCGGCCACTTGGAACGGATGAGTGCGGCCACACCGGCAACGATCGGGGCAGCTCCGGACGTTCCCGCCCATTCTGCGTAGCCGCCGCCGGGCAGCCCGCCCAGCAGGTTTTCAGCCGGGGCCGCCACACCGATGCTGATCCCCTGGGAGGACGAGTCGACGCTCGCTGTGCCCTTGCGGTCCAGGCCGGCGACGGTGAGGACGCCGGGGATGGTGGCGGGCGCTCCCACCTGGAGGTTGCCGCCTATCCGGTTTCCGGCGGCGGCCACGATCACCACATCCTTCTGTTCGGCATAGAGGAAGGCAGCGTCCCAGCTCTGGGGCCACTGCGGCGTGGCGCTGCCCAGCGAAATGTTAATGACTTTGGCCCCGTTGTCCACGGCCCAACGGACCGCTTCCGGGATCTGGTCCTGATCGCTCTTGCCCGCGGGGTTGGCCGATCCCAGCCACGTTGACACGGACAGGATCTCAGCTTCAGGAGCCACGCCAATCATGCCGTCCGGTCCGGCGGCAGCCGGGCCGGGACCGGGCGAAGCGGAGGCGCCGGCGGGCTGGTGTCCGCGGCCGGCCAGGATGGTGGCTACCAGAGTCCCGTGTTCCGGCTTGACGCCCAGGCTTTTCTGCCCGTTGGGGCTGCCGGCCCCGGACGCGTCGAAGCCTCCGGTGACGGCGCCCTTCAGGTCAGGGTGCTGGGCATCCACGCCGCTGTCGATCACCGCGATCTTGACTCCGGCGCCCTTGGAAACTTCCCAGGCCTTCGTAATTCCGGCTTCGCCAAGCCAGTACTGCTTGTCCCGTTCAGCGTCGGCCATGGCCGCGGGCGCCAAGGTCAGTCCTGCGGCCAGACTGACGCCTGCAAGGGTCATCGCCAGGAGAGCTGACGCGGCCCGGCGGAACCGTGCTGTTGCTCTGGTCATGTGGGTTCCCATGCTTGGTTGGCTGAAGGCCTGGTTAGTGGATGCTCAGGGCAATTCCGTCAAGAATATCGTGTTCACTGGCCGTGGCCGTGACGATCCGGCCCGCGGTGAGTTCATTCAGTCGCTCCAGGATGCGCCGCCACACCAGCCCGCCGGCACCCATTACGTCGACGCGGCCGGGGTGCATGTACGCCAGTTCCGCACGTTCTCGCCTGGTCATGTGGAGGAGGTCGGTGGCGGCTTCGGTGATGGTGCCGATGGACAATTCCGTCCCGTGGATCGCCGCCGGCGAATACTCCGGAAGCCGCAGGGCATGGGCGGTGATGGTGGTGATCGAGCCGGCCACCCCGACGACGGCTGTGGCACGTTCCAGCGGAACGTCCAGCCCCGCCCGGGCGATGGCGGCGTCGATGTCGGCTTCCGCGGCGGCGATCTGCTCCGCCGTGGGCGGATCGTCCTGCAGGTGCCGTTCGGTCAGCCGGACGCAGCCGACATCCACGGACTTGGCGGCCGTGACGCCGTCGGAGGTACCGAGGACGAACTCCGTGCTGCCGCCGCCGAGGTCCACCACCAGCACCTGCTCGCCGTCAAGGACGGGCAGCACGCTGCTGGCCCCGGCGAAGGACAGGGCAGCTTCTTCATCGCCCGAGATAACCTCAGGCACAACGCCCAGCAGTTCCTGGATCCCGTCCACAAAGACCTGGCGGTTGCGCGCGTCCCGGCTGGCCGAGGTGGCCACAAAACGGATGGACTCGGCGCCGTGCTCGCGGATCATGGCTGCGTAATCCCTTGTGGCCGCGAAGGTGCGCTCCAGTGCCTCAGGGGCGAGTTCACCGGTGGCGTCCACGCCCTGGCCCAGCCGGACAACCCGCATTTCGCGGACAACGTCGGTGAGCTTCGCTGTCCCGTTGCTGCGGTCGATGTCGGCGATGAGCAGGCGGAGCGAGTTCGTGCCGCAGTCGATGGCCGCGACGCGGGTCATGCCCCTGCCCCGTCAGCGCTTGCTGTCTTGCGGACCGGAGCGGGCCGGCCCACGATCTCCGGCCGGCCCTGGGGTCCGTGGCGGCTGAGATCCTTTGACGGGGCCTCCCCTGCGGTGTCCCAGGCGCCGTCGCAGTAGCAGCGGTCCGGTGTCCACCATTCACTGATGCCGGCAATGGCCTCATCCCCCAGCGGGTTCACGCCGGGACCTGCCGCGAGGGAATGGCCCACCAGGACGTGGAGGCATTTGACCCGGGTGGGCATGCCACCGGCGGAGATGCCGTCAATCTCCGGGACGGCGCCGATGCCGGAACGCTCGCCGATCGCCGCGCGGGCTCCGAGATAGTCCTCGTGCGCTGCACGGTAGGCGGCCGCGAGGGGCTCATCGGCGCTCAGGCGTTCATTCATGTCGTTCATCAGCCCGGCAGCTTCCAGCCGGGAAACCGCCGAAGTGATGACGGGGTGCGTCAGATAGAACGTGGTGGGAAACGGTGTCCCGTTGCTCAGCCGCGGTGCGGTGGCGGCGACGAGGGGGTTGCCACAGACGCAGCGCGCCGGGATTTCCACCACATCGCGCACCGGCCGTCCCAACTGCCTGCTGAGTACTTCAAGATCGTGTGCTGATGGCTGGCGGGACTTCTCCGGCGCAGTCGCCGTGTTTTCTTCCACTGGCGCGGGCCATCCTTCCTCTAGCTGTTCAGTCTGTGGCCGCACGCCTGATGGACTCCCACAGGGAATCCACCCACGGCAGATCGGCGGGGTCTTGTGCTGCTGTGGCGGTCAGGCTACTGCTTGTTCCGGCCGGCAGATCGCCACCGAAGACCCAGTAGCCGGATTCACCCGGCATAACCATGTTAATGCGGTCGCGGGCCTGCTGTTTCACGTAGTTCGGATCCTGCCACCGTGAGATCTGCTGCCGCAGGCCGTCCTGCTCGGCCTGGCGGGCGGCAATATCGGCGCTGAGGGCGGCGAGCTCGGCCCGTTTATCGAAGAAGATCTTCACGGTGGGGGCCAGCATGATGGTGATGGCAATCATGACCACCGCCAGTGCCAGCATGCGGCCGGAGAACGCCTTGGCGGGCACCGGCTGGCTGTCATCCTGCGTGGTGTCAGGCTTCCGTGTCTTGCCCGCGGTGTTACCGCTGTGGCCGCTCCCCTGCCCTTTGCTTGCCGGGAGCCTGGTGTCCGATGCGGATGTTCCGGCGCTGAACGCCGGGCCGGTTTTGCCCTTGCTCCCGCCCTTAGCGCTGCTGGCTGTACCGCCAAAATCGGCGCGGATGACGCCGGCGTCTTCAGTGGCTGGATCCGTGGTGGCCTGATGCCTAGAAGCGGCTTTGGGAACTTTGGGACGGCGGGTGGCCATGACACTCCTGAAACGTGCGGCCTGCCTCTGGCCGCAACTCTGCGCTTGATGCCGGCTCAATCAATGCCGGCTAAACAAAAACCGGTGGCTATGGTCTTTCAACCATAGCCACCGGTCAGAGGTTTACGCGGCTACTAGCCCTTGAAACGCGGGAAAGCGCTGCGGCCGGCGTAGCGTGCGGCGTCGTCGAGTTCTTCTTCGATGCGCAGGAGCTGGTTGTACTTGGCAACGCGCTCCGAGCGTGCCGGGGCACCGGTCTTGATCTGGCCGGCGTTGGTGGCCACCGAGATGTCGGCGATGGTGGTGTCCTCGGTCTCGCCGGAGCGGTGCGAGGTGATGGTGGTGTAACCGGCGCGCTGGGCCAGGCTGACGGCGTCCAGCGTTTCGGTCAGTGAACCGATCTGGTTGACCTTGACCAGCAGCGAGTTGGCGGTCTTGGTGTCGATGCCGCGCTGCAGGATGGCCGGGTTGGTGACGAAAAGGTCATCGCCGACCAGCTGGACCTTGTCACCGATGCTGTCGGTGAGGGTCTTCCAGCCGTCCCAGTCGTTCTCATCCAAGGGATCCTCGATGGAAACCAGCGGGTAGTCGGCCACGAGCTCGGCGTAGTAGGCGCTCATCTCGGTGGCGGACAGTGCCTTGCCCTCGAACTGGTAGGCGCCGTCCTTGAAGAACTCGGAGGAGGCGACGTCCAGCGCCAGGGCGATGTCCTTGCCCGGGGTGTAGCCGGCGTTCGTGATGGCTTCCTGGATCAGGTCCAGCGCAGCACGGTTGGACGGCAGGTTAGGCGCGAAGCCACCTTCGTCACCCAGGCCGGTGGACAGGCCCTTGGCCTGCAGGACGGACTTGAGGTTGTGGTAGACCTCGACGCCCCAGCGGAGGCCCTCGGAGAAGGTCTCGGCGCCGATCGGGACGATCATGAATTCCTGGATGTCCACGTCGGAGTCGGCGTGCGAGCCACCGTTGAGGATGTTCATCAGCGGAACCGGCAGGACGTGCGCGTTGGGGCCGCCCAGGTACTTGTACAGCGGCAGGTCTGCGGAGGCGGCAGCGGCGTTGGCAACGGCCAGCGAAACGCCCAGGATGGCGTTGGCGCCGAGCTTGGCCTTGTTGGGGGTGCCGTCCAGGTCGATCATGGCCTGGTCGATGCTGCGCTGGTCGGTGGCGTCGAAGCCGGTCAGTGCCGGAGCGATCTGGTCGATGACAGCGTCAACGGCCTTCTGGACACCCTTGCCGAGGTAACGTCCCTTGTCTCCGTCACGGAGCTCAACGGCCTCGTGCTCACCGGTGGAGGCACCGGAGGGTACTGCCGCGCGGCCGATCTGGCCATCGGAGAGCAGTACTTCAACTTCTACGGTCGGGTTTCCGCGGGAATCGAGGATTTCGCGGGCGTGGATGGCATCGATAAGCGCCATGGATGTGCTCCTTATGGGCGATTTTGGGGGAACGAACAGCTGGAAAAAGCGTTAAATCTGAGACGTCCTCGTCAGGACCAAGCCTAGTCGAGAGTGGTACAGGTTACGGAACCCTATCCATCACCCGGACGTCATGATGGCGACGCGAACTGGCGCCGAATGGCGCCCCGAAGGGCCCGTTCGGCGTCGAATCCCTTGGCACGCGCAGAGCCGACGACGGCGAGCAGCAGGTCGCCGAGCTCCTCCTCCGACGTTGCGGTTTCGACTTCCGGGGTTTCGGCAAGCTCAACCACCGCTCCGGCGCGTACGGCCCGGTCAAGGAACTTCTGCGCCTTCGCCAGTGCCGGCAGTGCGTCCGGGATGCCTTCAAAAGGCCCCGTTCGCTCCGGACGTTCCGCAGTCTTCACGGCGTCCCACTTCCGGACAATCTCCGCCACCGAGGCAGGGAAGGTGTCCTGCAGCGTGCCGTCGGGCCGGAAGACATGGGGATTGCGGCGGACCATTTTGGCACTCAGCCCGCGAGCGACGTCGTCGAACGTGAACGTGCCGCGCTCCTCGGCGAGCCGGGCGTGCAGCACCACTTGAAGCAGCACATCGCCCAGTTCGCCGCGAAGCTCCACGTCATCCGCGCCGGTCTCGATGGTCTCGGCAACCTCGAAGGCCTCCTCCAGGAGGTATTCCACCAGCGAGGCATGGGTGAGGGCGCCCATCCACGGGCAGTGCTCCCGCAGCTGGGCCACGACAACGACCAGCCGATCGATGGGAGCGTGCTCAGCCAAGGTTGTCGTAGGCATCGTTGATGTACTCCACCAACGCTTCCTTCTCTTCAAGCGGCAGGAAGGAGGCCTCGGCAGCGTTCAGCGTGAGCTCCAGCAGATCGTCGAGGTCGTAGTCGAAGGTTTCCACGAGGAGCTCGAACTCGTCCGTCAGGGTGACGCCGCTCATCAGCCGGTTGTCGGTGTTGATGGTGACGTTGAAGCCTAGCTGGTACAGCATGTCCAGCGGGTGGCTCTCGATGCCCTCGCCGAATCCGGCGATCGCTCCGGTCTGGAGATTCGATGACGGGCAGATCTCCAGGGCGATGCCCCGGTCCCGGACCCAGCTGGACAGATCGCCCAGCGTGACCAGGCCGATGCTGTCCTCGTCGCTCACGGTGCTGTCTTCGTCTTCGTCGTCGAACTCCACCATGATGTCCTCGGCGATCCGGACGCCGTGGCCCAGGCGCAGTGCCCGGCCGTCAACGAGGGCGGACTGGATGCTTTCGAGTCCGGCGGCCTCGCCGGCGTGCACCGTCGCGGGGAAGTTGTGCTCGGCGAGGTACGTGAAGGCGTCCTTAAACCGGGACGGGAGGAAGCCGTCTTCAGCTCCGGCGATGTCAAAGCCCACAGCGCCCTTGTTGCGGTGGCGGACAGCCAGTTCGGCGATTTCCTGGCCACGGTCCGCGTGGCGCATGGCGGTGATCAGCTGACCGACCTGGATTTCGCGGCCGCTTTCGGTCACGGCGTCCACACCGGCTTCGAGGCCTTCCTGGACAGCTTCAACAACCTCGTCCAGGGACAGGCCCGTCTGGAGGTGCTGCTCCGGTGCCCAGCGCACTTCGCCGTATACCACGCCGTCGTCCGCGAGGTCTTCCACGAATTCCTTGGCGACGCGGATGAGGCCTTCCTTGGTCTGCATCACGGCGACCGTATGGTCGAACGTCTCCAGGTAGCGGACCAGCGAGCCCGAGTCCGCGGACTCGCGGAACCACTCGCCCAGGGCCACCGGGTCGGTGGAGGGTAGCGTGTGGCCAACGGCCTCGGCCAGTTCGATGATGGTGGCTGGACGGAGACCACCGTCCAGGTGGTCGTGGAGCGAAACCTTAGGCAGGCTCTTCAGGTCGAAATCGATGGCAGGGGCAGCGTCAACAATAGGCTCAGTCACCATCCAACCTTAGGGTCGGCAGGCGGCTTATGCCAGCCGCTACTTTCCCAGTTGCTCCGCCTCGGCCGGCGCAGACGCCAGCAGCGGCGTAGCCGCGGTGTGCGCCGGCAGGGAACCTTCCGGGCCGCCGTCAAGCCATTCATCCATGGTTTCGGCGTCATTGCGGGCCAGGTGCTTGTGCCACCAGCGCAGGAGGTGGTCGATCAGGATGCCCAGCACGATCGCGAACACCACGGCAATGCCTGCGCTGAGCAGCGGGTTGTGGTGGAGCCAGGGGAACGAACTGGCCAGGATCCCGATGCCGACGGAGTACCCCACCCACGTGATGCAGGCGAAGGCATCCAGCAGGAAGAACCGGCGGTGTGCGAAGCCGGTACTGCCGGCCACATAGTTGACCGCCACCCGGCCCCAGGGAATATAGCGCGCCGTGAAGATCAGGACGGCGCCGCGTTTTTCGAGTTCATACCGTGCCCAGCCGAAGGCCTTCTGCACTTTGGGACGCCGCATCCACTTCCAGCGGTTGAGGCCGATCCTGCGGCCGAGCATAAAGGCCATGTTGTCACCGGCGATGGCACCGACCAGAGCAGTCGCGCCCAGGATCCAGAGATTCGGTTCACCGCTGTGCCGGGAAAACGCGGCCAACGCCACAATCAGCGTCTCGCTGGGAACCACCATGGCAAAGCCGTCGATGAAGAAGAACACAAGAAGGACCGGGTAGATCCACCATTGGCCCGCTGCATGGAGCACGGCCTCATTAATAAACTCCACGCGGGTCTTGCTCCTAGACGAAATGATGCAGCCGGAAGTGACGTAAGTCGCTCTTCAGTGTCGCATGCCCGGGACCCTGCCCGCTACGCACGGACGCCGCAAACCCTAGGCTTCCGGATCCTTCAGCCGCTCCACCACAGGAACCTTTCCCCGGATGCGGTTAATGATCAGATCCACCACGATTCCAAGGCCCACGGCGCAGACGATTGCGATGGCCGCGCCGAGCAGATGGTTGTTTTCGAACCACTGGCCGAAGAACAGCCCGATACCCACCGAGTAGGAGGCCCAGAGCGTGGCGGAAAGGACCGTCAGGCCGACGAAACGCAAGTGCGGATAGTGGGTCACGCCCGCGGTGAGGTTGACGGCGACCCTTCCGATAGGGATGAACCGCGCCACCAGGATGAGGGACGCTGGCCGCTTCCTCAGCTCGTCTCCTGCCCAGCGGAAGGCACTTTGCATCCGCGGTCCGCGCATCCAGTGCCAGCGCCGGGTACCCACCCGGCGTCCAATGACGTACGCGATGTTGTCGCCTGAGAAAGCGCCCAGGCCCGCGACGGCCATCAGCAGCCAGGGATTGGGGACGTCCGCGGTGGCGGCAACGGCGGCCAGGCCCACCACCACGGATTCGCTGGGGATAGGCGGGAAAAAGCCGTCGATCAGGCAGCAGGCCAGCACAAGGAGGAGCACCCACGGCTGCCCGGCGGCGGCGAGGATGAATTCATTGATGGCCTGCATTGTCCCTATGCTATTCGGTCGATGATGAGCTGCTGGGCCGGGCGCGACCCTTCCGGGGCAACCGTGACGGCGTGTTCAAGGGATTCCTTGGCGCGTGCGAACTTTTCCGGCGTGTCCGTGAGCAGCGTCATCAGCGGCTCGCCGGCACGGACCGTGGCACCGGGCTTTGCATGCATGCGGATCCCTGCACCGGCCTGGACGGCGTCTTCCTTGCGGGCACGTCCCGCGCCGAGGCGCCACGCCGCAACGCCCACTGCCAAGGCATCGAGCCCCACCAGGACACCGTCGGCCGGGGCGTAGATGACCTCGGATTCCTTGGCGACCGGCAGCTTGGCGCGCGGATCTCCGCCCTGCGCTTCGATCATCCGGTTCCAGACGTCCATGGCCCGGCCGTCCTTCAACGCGGCGCGCGGATCGGCGTCGTGTACGCCAGCGCAGGCCAGCATCTCTTCGGCCAGCCGGACGGTGAGTTCGACGACGTCTTCCGGGCCGCCGCCGGCCAGGACCTCCACGGATTCCTCCACTTCGATCGCGTTGCCTGCGGTGAGGCCGAGCGGGGTGCTCATGTTGGTCAGCAGCGCCACGGTGTTCACTCCCGCGTCCTTGCCGAGGGCCACCATGGTTTCGGCCAGTTCGCGTGCCCGGGCCTCGTCCTTCATAAAGGCTCCGCTGCCCACCTTCACGTCCAGTACCAGGGACCCCGTGCCTTCGGCGATCTTCTTGCTCATGATCGAGGAGGCGATGAGCGGGATCGCCTCGACCGTGCCGGTGACGTCCCGCAGTGCGTAGAGCTTCTTGTCCGCCGGCGCCAGCCCCGCCCCGGCAGCGCAGATCACGGCGCCCACGTCCTGAAGCTGCGCCATCATTTCGTCGTTGCTCAGGGCCGCCCGCCAGCCGGGGATCGATTCCAGCTTGTCCAGGGTGCCGCCGGTGTGGCCCAGCCCGCGGCCCGACAGCTGCGGCACGGCCACGCCGAACACTGCCACGAGCGGTGCCAGCGGCAGCGTGATCTTGTCCCCCACTCCCCCGGTGGAATGCTTGTCGCTGGTAGCCTTCACACCGCCGTCGGGCCGCCGGAGGCCGCCGAAGTCCATCCGTTCACCCGAGGCGATCATCGCCGCTGTCCAGCGCGAAATTTCGGCGCGGTCCATGCCGTTGAGCAGAATGGCCATGTTCAGCGCGGCCATCTGTTCGTCGGCGATGACCCCGCGGGTGTACGCGTCAATGGTCCAGTCGATCTGCTCCGGACTCAGGACGCCCCGGTCCCGCTTGGTGCGGATGATGTCGACGGCGTCGAATGCCTCAGTTGCCTGTGTCACCTTGGGTCCTCCAAGTTTTGGGGACCAAATGCGTCGGGCAGCACCTGGTCCATGGTTTTGATGCCTTGGGTGGTCATGAGTTCCATATCAGGCGCGCGGAATTCATAGAGGAGCTGCCGGCAGCGGCCGCACGGCATCAGCACGTTGCCGGCGGAGTCGACGCAGTAGAAGGCCCGAAGAAGCCCGCCCCCAGTCATGTGCAGGTTGCCCACGAGCGCGCATTCGGCGCAGAGTGACAGGCCGTAGCTGGCGTTCTCCACGTTGCAGCCGCTGACGATCCGCCCGTCGTCGGCGAGGGCCGCGGCCCCTACGGCGAACTTGGAGTACGGCGCATAGGCATTCTTCATGGCGCTTACGGCCGCCGTCTCAAGGGCCTGCCAGTCAACGGTCACGGCCATCAACCCTTGACATACGGGATGCCGCTGGCGGCCGGCGGCCTGGACCGGCCCACAAGCCCCGCGACTGCGAACACGGTCACCAGGTAGGGCAGCATGGCCATGAACTGGCTGGGCACCGGGGTTCCGATGATGGTCACGATGCTCTGCAGGTTGTCCGCAAAGCCGAACAGCAGGGCAGCGAAGAACGCTCCGATCGGGTTCCAGCGTCCGAAGATCAGCGCGGCGAGTGCGATGAAGCCTCGTCCACCGGAGATTTCCTTCGTGAAGCTGTCGATCGCCACGAGCGTGAAGAACGAGCCACCGATACCTGCGATGGCACCGCCCAGGGTCACGTTCCAGAAGCGAGTGGCATTGACATTGATGCCCATGGTGTCGGCGGCCTGCGGGTGTTCGCCCACAGCGCGGACCCGCAGGCCCCACTTGGTTTTGAACAGTCCAACCCAGACAACGATGACCGCGACGTACATCAGGTAGCCCACCAGCGACTGCTTGAACAGGATGGGGCCGAGGATCGGGATTCCGGAGAGGATGGGAATCTGGATGATGTCGAGGCCGGGCGGTGAGTTGAACTTGGCTTTGTCCGCCTGCATCACGGTGCTGAACAGGAAGCCGGTGACACCGGAAATCAGGACGTTGAGCACCACGCCGACGATGATCTGGTTGACCAGGTACCTGATACTGAACAGAGCGAGCACCATGGACACCGCCGCGCCGGCCACAGTGGCCGCGAGCAGGCCCACGAAGGGGTTCTGCGTAATGCTGGCCACGATTGCCGCGGTGAAGGCGCCGCCCAGGAGTTGGCCTTCGATGGCGATGTTGACTACCCCGACCCGCTCGCAAAGCACGCCGGACAAAGAGCCGAATACCAGCGGGACGGCCAGGGTGACCGAACCGGCGATAAGTCCGGCCAGCGAAATGCTGGGCGTCCGGGCACCGCCCACTACCCAGATGAGGAAGGCTGCCACAAACAGCGCCGTAAAGGTGATGGTCAGCCAGGCCGGGGTGGGCCGGGCCTTGGTCTTCAGATAGACGGCATAGGCCGCGAGCCCAAGCATCAGGACCGAGAGGACGATGCCACCCGCCATTGCAGGAACTTCAAGCGCGGGCAGTTGGAAAAAATCCCCGCCGGTGGAAATTCCGAACCTTGCGGTCTGCGCTGACCCCATCAGGCCAAAGAAAATAAAAGCGACGAGACCCAGTGCCGACAGCACGACGGGGGTTTTCCAGCGCACTGGTTTTCCAGATGTTGCCTGGGCCTCTTGGGCCTCGGGCGCTGTTCCGGGCGTTCCGCGTCCCGGCAGGGGCGATGTTGCTGTTGCGCTCATGCTGCGCCTCCGGTGGTTGCTGCCTGCTGGGACTTCCCGGCCTTGGCCGGCTTCTTGCGGCGGGGGTTCAACCCGAAGACTGCCCGCACAAGCGGCGGAGCCGCGATAAAGAGGACAATCAGCGACTGGACCACAAGGACAATGTCGATGGGCGTTCCGGTCTGGATCTGCATCTGCGCGGCACCGGCGCGGAAGGCGCCGAACAGCAAGCCGGCAGCGAAGGTGCCCCACGGCGTCGAACGCCCCAGCAGCGCCACCGTGATGGCGTCAAACCCGTACGTTGCCGCGACCCCATCCGTGAGGACCTTTTCCGTCCCGGCCACCTGCGCCACGCCGGACATGCCGGCGAGTGCGCCGGCTATTGCCATGACCAGGATGGTGGACCGCGAAACGTTGATGCCGGCGGTCAGCGCGGCCTTCGGGTTGGCCCCGACAGCCCGGAATTCAAAGCCGACGGTGGACCGGTTCAGCAGCCACCACACCAGGACAGTGGCCGCGATGGCCAGGACGAAGCCCAGGTGCAGCCGATACTGGGAGCCGAAAATCTGCGGGTAGATTGCCGTTGGATCCAGGATGGGCGAGATCGGGTTGGACTCCCCCGGCCGCTGGAACGCCGGCGTGTTCAGCAAGTACCGCAGGAAGTAGAGGGCGATGTAGTTGAACATGATGGTCAGGATGACTTCGTGGGCACCCGTCCGGGCCTTGAGGAGGCCAACCAGGCCACCCCAGAGGGCTCCGCCTACAAGGCCTGCAACCAGCACCAGCAACAGGTGCAGGCCGAGGGGAAGGTTCAGGGCAAAACCAACCCAGGCCGCGAGGATACCGGCCATGATGATCTGTCCCTGGGCACCAATGTTGAACAGGCCCGCCCGGAACGCGAGGGCAACGCCCAGGCCCGCCGTGATAAGCGGTGTCGCGATGGTGAGGGTCTCCATCAGGGGCGCGAACTGGACGGCGAGGCTGGAACCTCTGGGGTTGAAGACGGACCCCTGGAACAGCGCTACGTAGGACCGGGTGGCGGAGTTCCACACTGCCGAGAAGAAATCTGTGGGCCGTGCAAACAGGTACCCCGACGCGGTGCTGACGCGCTCGTCCGTGGCGGCAATCAGCAGCCCGCCGATCACGAGCGCCAGCAGCACGGCTAGGACCGAGACCGTCCCGTTGCCGGTGAATATTTTCCGCATGAGGGTGTCCGGGCCGCCGGGAAGTTTCCCGCTTTGGGCGGTGACGGGCACTGCCGACGGGCTGATGGCGCCGCCGGCCGTGTCGACGGCCGCCAGAGCGGCGGTTTCTTCCGCCGCTACGCTCTGTTCGTGCGGTTTCGCGGGCTGGCCGGCATGTTTGGGGTGATGCTCTTCAGGCATTGTCGCCTCCTTCGGGGCTGGAGGCTGCACGGCGTTCTGCGGCAGCGTCATCCTTCGTGTCGGCCGGGGGCGTTTCAGTGGATGGCGTGTCAGCTTTCACCGGGCCGGCGTGGTCAGCGCCGGCAGCGTCTTCCGCGGAGATCCCTGCCATCATCAGGCCCAGGACATCGCGCCCGGTGCCGGCGGGGACGATTCCCACCAGCTTGCCCTTGTACAGCACGGCGATCCGGTCGGCGAGTTCCATGACCTCATCCAGCTCGGTGGAGATGATCATGACCGGTGTACCCTGATCCCGTTCAGCCACGATCCGCTTGTGCAGGAACTCGATGGACCCGACGTCCACACCGCGGGTGGGCTGCGAGGCGATAAAGAGGCGCAGCGGCCGGGACAGTTCCCGCGCCATGACCATCTTTTGCTGGTTGCCGCCCGAGAGGGTGCCTGCGGCCAGGAGGCCCGAGGGCGTCCGGACATCGAACTCGTCGATCCGCGATTTCGCGTTCTCCAGGACCTTCGCCGGGCTCATGCTGATGCCCTTGGCGAACGGCGGCTGGTCGTACCGGTCAAGCACAAGGTTCTCAGCGATCGAGAACGTGCCGATGAGGCCGTCAACGGACCGGTCTTCCGGGACGAAGCCGACGCCGGAGTTGAGGACGTCCTTCACGCTGCGGCCAACGAGCTCCACGTTGTCCAGGAGGATGGAGCCGTGGACGCGCTCCTGCAGACCAAGGATGGCCTCGGTGAGCTCGGTCTGGCCGTTGCCCTGGACGCCCGCGACGGCAAGGATCTCGCCACGGGCAATGTCGAAGCTGATGCTGTCAACGGTGTGCTGCCCGTTCGGAGCGATGACGGTGAGGTCCTTGACCTGGAAGGTCTTCTCTAAGGGCTTGGCGGGGGCCTTGTCCAGTGTGAGGCTGACGGCGCGGCCCACCATCATGGAGGCCAGCGCCGTGGTGGAGTCGCCTGGGTCGGCGGACCCCACTACCTTGCCGCGCCGGATCACGGTGATGGTGTCCGACACCGCTTTCACCTCGCGCAACTTGTGCGAGATGAACACGATCGATGTGCCGCCGGACTTGAGTTGGCGCATGATGTCCAGCAGCTCGTCGGTTTCCTGCGGCGTCAGCACTGCCGTTGGTTCATCCAGGATCAGGACCCTGGCGTCACGGACCAGGGCCTTGATGATTTCCACGCGCTGCTGGACACCGACGGGCAGGTCCTCAACGAGGGCGTCCGGATCGACGTCGAACCCATAGCGGTCCGAGATTTCCTTGATCTTGCGGCGCGTGTCTTCCAGGTTGAGGAAGCCACCGGCCTTGGTGGTCTCGGCTCCAAGGGCCACGTTCTCGGCAACTGTGAAGACCGGCACCAGCATAAAGTGCTGGTGCACCATGCCGATGCCAGCGGCCATGGCGTCGCCGGGACCGCGGAAGGAAACAGGTTTGTCGTCCACGAGGATTTCGCCTTCGGTGGGCTCGTAAAGCCCGTACAGCACATTCATCAGGGTGGATTTGCCGGCCCCGTTCTCGCCCAGCAGACAGTGGATCTGTCCAGGTTCAACCACCACGTCTATGTGATCGTTGGCGAGCAGGGAGCCGAAGCGTTTGGTGATCCCTCTGAGTTCAAGTTTCAAAACTCTGACCAATCTCGAAGCGTCCGTAATCGAACCGGACGGGATATATGGCTGCAGCACCAGCCTAGTGCCTGCAGTTCCGGGTGGGCGGTCTTGCCGTGGAGTGAACTCCAACGAAAAGCGCCACCACCCGGCCAGTCAGTGACCATCCGGGGGTGGCGCTTTAGCGAGGGAGACTAAGCCTTGGGGCTTGCTGCAGACTCGACCTTAACCTTGCCGTCCACGATGTCCTTCTTGAGCTGGTCCAGTTCGGACTTCAGATCGGCTGGGACCTGGGAGTCGAAGCTGTGGAACGGGGCCAACTGGACGCCGTCGTTCGCCAGTGTGCCGACGTACGGGGTGTTGGTGAACTTGCCTTCCTTGTCTTCCTTGACCACGGTCTGTACAGCCTCGCCCATAAGCTTCATGACCGAGGACAGCATGATGTCCTTGTATTCCGGTGCAGTGAGGAAGCCATCGGAGTCAACCCAGATGAGCTTGACGTCCTTGCCGGCCGCCTTCGCTTCGGTCAACGCTGCGCCGGCGCCCTTGCCCACCGGGCCAGCCACGGGCATCACGATGTCCGCGCCCTGGTCCAGGAAGTTCTGGGTGAGCTGCTTGCCGACGTCCTGCTTGGTAAAGTCGCCGGTGAAGCTTCCGTCCTGTGCAGCCTTGTCCCAGCCGAGGACCTTGACACTGGTGCCCTTTTTCTCGTTGTAGTACTTGACGCCGTCGGCGTAGCCGTCCATGAAGATGGTGACCGTGGGGATCTTGATGCCGCCGAAGGTGGCCACGGTTCCGGTCTTGGTGGTGCCTGCAGCGAGGTACCCGGCCAGGAAGGCAGCCTGGGCGGTGTCGTAGATGATGGGCTTGACGTTGCTGAGCGGCGGGTTGTAGCCGAAGTCGATGATCGCGAAGTGGCTGTCCGGGTTTGCCGCGGCCTGGGTCTTGGTGGCGTCACCAAGCAGGAAGCCGATGGTCAAAGTGAGGTCGCAGCCGGCGGTGACCATGGCACGGAGGTTCGGCTCAAAATCGTTGTTGCTCTGGGATTCAACCTGGTTGACTTTGATGCCCAGCTCGGTTTCAGCCTTCTTCAGGCCCTCATATGAGGACTGGTTGAACGACTGGTCATCGAATCCGCCGGAGTCGGAGACGATGCAGCTGGTGTAGTCCGTGGCCGTCGCGGTGGGGCTGCCGGCTTCGGGAGGCGCACCGCAGCTGGTCAGCAGGAGTGCGGTAGCACCCATGGTGGCCACGCTAGCAACTGAACCGCGCTTAAGGTATGCACGCAGTGATGTCTTCAAGATTCCTCCAGGATGAAGAGAGATGCGCTACGACGTGAATTCAATGAGTGTCTGTTTCAACCCTGAAATTCTGTTTTCACTGACGGTCCGCAGCACTGCGCCGAAGCGCTCTGATAGAACCAACATTAGTGGCCTGCAGCACATCTGCTACCACATTGGAGCCGGATCCTGAGGATTGTTGAGAATTTGTTACCAACCAGTAGAAGACGGCGGTTCCGTCCTTTCCCATTAAGCGCGAACGGACACTTGGGGCCCGCCCGGCGGGGCCTCAAGTGTCCGTTCGCGCTGGTGGGGAGCTTAGAGGCGCACCAGCATCTTGCCGGTGTTCGCGCCGTCGAGCAGATCCATGAAGGCCTGGGGCGCATTCTCCAGTCCGTCCACCACGGTCTCGTCATACCGGACTGAACCTTCCGCCAGCCAGGCTGACATCTTGCCGAAGAATTCAGCGCTGTGCTGGCGCTGTCCGCTGACCAGGAACCCCCGCAGGGTGAGCTGCTTGCCGATGGCAAGGGCGAGGTTCCGCGGCGCCGGCGTGGGTTCGGTGGAGTTGTACTGGGCTATCGCGCCGCACATGGCCACACGGCCGCCCACATTCAGGACCGCCAGGGCAGCCTCCAGCTGATCGCCACCCACGTTGTCGAAATACACGTCGATACCTGCGGGTCCTGCGGCCTGGACAAGCTGTTCCCGCACAGGCCCGTCGTTGTAGTTGAACGCGGCGTCGAAGCCCAGTTCCAGGAGCCGGGCCACTTTCTCCGCGGTTCCCGCGCTGCCGATGACCCTGGAAGCGCCCATTGCCTTGGCGATCTGGCCCACAAGAGAGCCCACGGCACCCGCCGCACCTGACACGAACACGGCATCGCCGGGTTTGAACTCCGCCACTTTGAGCAGGCCGGCGTACGCCGTCAGGCCGGTCATGCCCAGCGCTCCGAGGAACGCCGACGCCGGCGCAAGGTCTGTGCGGGCAACCGAGGTTGCGTCTGCCTCCAGGACCGCGAATTCCCGCCAGCCCAGTTGATGGACGACGGCGTCCCCCACCTTCCGCCCCTCGGCCCTGGACGCGATGACCTCACCGATGGCGCCGCCGTCGAGCGCTGCGTCCAGAGCGAACGGGGCCGAGTACGACTTGACGTCGTTCATACGGCCGCGCATGTAGGGGTCCACGGAGATGTAGAGGTTGCGGACCAGGATCTGGCCGTCCTGAAGCTCCGGCAGCGGTGACTCTGCCAGCCGGAAGTTCTCGGGACCGGGACGCCCTACCGGACGCGAGGCCAGGCGGATTTCGCGGCTGGATGATGGCAGTGCCGTTGTCACGCTCATGCTGCGAACTCCAGGATCTTGATGTCCACGGTCATGTTTCCGCGGGTGGCGTTGGAATAGGGGCAGATCTGATGCGCTTTGGCCACCAGGGACTCGGCCGTGGCGAGATCCAGGGCCGGAAGCGCGATCTCCAGTTCAGCAGCGAGGCCGTAGCCCACGCCGTCGTTCAGGGCGCCAAAGTGGATCTTGGCCGCCACGGCTGAGTCGGTCAGGTCCGCGCGCTCCTTGCGCCCCACGAGGCGGAGCGCCGAGTGGAAGCATGCCGCGTAACCGGCGGCAAAGAGCTGCTCCGGGTTGGTTCCCTGGCCGTCACCGCCCAGCTCCACGGGGCTGGCAAGACTGACATCCAGCTTGCCGTCATTGGTGCGTGCGTTGCCGTCGCGGCCTTCGCCGGAAGCCAGGGCCTCGGCAGTGTAGAGAGTCTTCATAGGTGGTCCGTCCTGTTGGATGTGGATAACGGAAATCTTGGGCGCTCAGTGCGCGCGGTGAAGGGCTTCTGTGAGCCTTTCAAGAGTGGTGCGAAGCTGTTCCAGCTCATCGGCTGACAACCCGGCGGCGTCCGCAAGGTGCCGTGGAATCCCGCTGGCCTTGCTGCTGAGCGAGCGTCCGGCCGGCGTCAGGTGGACTGCAACACGGCGCTCATCTTCCCCGGACCGGCGGCGCTCCACGAGCCCCATGGCCTCAAGCCGCTTGAGCAGCGGCGACAGCGTGCCGGAGTCAAGGCCCAGTTCCTCGCCGAGCTCCTTGACGCCCTTCGGCTCCGATTCCCAGAGGACCAGCATCACCAGATACTGCGGGTACGTCAGGCCGAGGTCTTCCAAGACGGGGCGGTAGACCGCTGTTGCCGCGCGGGACGCGGAGTACAGCGCAAAACACACCTGGCGGTCGAGGCGGGGGGTTTCAGTCATACCTAAGACGGTAGTCCACAATTCAATTGCGCACAACTTACCGCGCCAATGAGACGCGCGAACGAGCAAATAACACCCTCAAAACCGGGATTTGAGGATGTTATCTGCCAGTCCGCGCGGGAGGTGGTGCTTAAGTGTCCGTTCGCGCGGGAGGGCGGGGCTTAAGTGTCCGTTCGCGCTAAGGGCTAGAGGTCGCGGATGGTCCGGAGGGCCGCTGCCGTGAGGACCTGGATGCCCAGGCCCAGGGCGCGTTCGTCCAGAATGTAGTCGCCGCGGTGCAGGTCATACTCTTCGCCGCCGGGGGTCTTCGTGCCCAGGCGCATCATCGCGCCGGGACGCTCGGCCAGGAACCAGGCGAAGTCCTCGCCGCCCATGGACTGCGGCGTCAGCACCACTGCGCCCTCGCCGATTTCGGCGCGCGCCGCGGCCTCGATGAGTGCGGTCTCGTGCTCCGAGTTGACCACCGGCGGCACTCCCCTGGTGTGCTCCAGGCGTACTTCCACACCGTAGGGCGCGGCCACCTGATGTACTACTTCGTCCAGGAGCTCGCCGGCGTCTTTCCAGGCATCGCGGTCCAGGCAGCGCATGGTCCCGGCCATGAAGCCGGTGCCGGGAATCGCGTTTGGCGCCGATCCGGCGGAGATATGGCCCCACACCACAGAGACACCGCTGCGCACGTCAACGCGGCGGGACAGCACAGCCGGAACATTCACGGCGATCTGTGCCAGGGCGAACACGAGGTCCTCCGTCAGGTGCGGACGGGAGGTATGGCCGCCGCGGCCGCTCAGCTCGATCCTGATGGTGTCCGAGGCGGAAGTGATGGCGCCGATGCGCGTACCGATGCGTCCGACGTCGATCCTTGGATCGCAGTGCAGCGCCAGGATGCGGGGCACACCGTCCAGGACACCCTGTTCGATGCAGGACAGCGCACCGCCGGGCATGGTCTCCTCCGCCGGCTGGAAAATGATCCGGACAGTGCCTGCAAGGGGGGATTCCAGGTGCATGCGCTGCAGGACCAGCGCGACGCCGAGCATGGCGGCAGTGTGGACGTCGTGGCCACAGGCATGCGTGACGCCATGGTTCTTTGAGGCAAACGGCAGCCCCGTTTCCTCGATGATGGGCAGGGCGTCAATGTCGCCACGGAGCGCTGTGGCGATGGGACCCTCGCCGATGTCGACGGTGAGGCCGGTGCCTTCAAGCCGCCGCGGAGCCAGTCCGGCGGCTTCGAGCCGCTCCACCAGCTTGTCTGTAGTGCGGAATTCCTTGAAGGAAAGCTCGGGGTGCGCGTGCAGATCCCGGCGGAAGTCGATCAGCTCCGGCAGGAGGGGTTCCAACCATGGCCGCACTAATGCGGTGGGCTCGGCTTCAGTAGTGTAATTACGCACTCATTTACTCTAGCGAGCGTCCACGGAATAGCGTCATCACGGCGGGCGCGTTACAGATTGTGCCGCGCCTGGACACTTCCGACCGGGTTACAGAACGTCGGTGTCGCCACTGGCCTTGAGCGCGTCAACGGCTCCCTTGACCCGCTGCGCGTGCTGCTTGGTGGTCACCAGGAGGGCATCGCCCGTGTCAACGATGACCACATCCTTGATGCCGATCAGGGCGATCACGCGCTTCGTGTCCGAAACCACTACACCGCTGGCGTTTTCAGTGAAAACCCGGGCGCCTTCACCGATAACGGTGACGTCATCGACTTCCCGCGCACTGTTCAGCCGGCCCACCGAAGCAAAGTCCCCGACGTCGTCCCATCCGAAGGTGCCCGGGACAACGGCAACATCGCCGGCAGCGGCGGCAGGCTCGGCCACCGCATAGTCAATGGCGATCTTGGGCAACGTGGGCCAGACGCGGGCTGTGACGGCATCACGTTCGGGAGTGTCCCAGGCCTGGGCGATCTCCTGCAGGCCCTTGAACAGCTCCGGCTGGTTGGCCTCAAGGTGCCTCAGCATCAGGGCAACGGGAGCCACGAACATTCCTGCGTTCCAGACATACTCACCGCTGTCCACATACTGCTGGGCAACTTCCTCGTCCGGCTTCTCCACGAACTCCACCACGGCCTGGGCGCTGGGCGCACCTTCGATGTTGAGTCCCTCGCCGGCGCGGATGTAACCGAAGCCGGTGGACGGGTGGGTCGGCTTGATGCCGATGGTCACGATCTTGCCGGCGGCGGCCGTGTGGATGGCCTCGCGGACGGCCTGCTGGAACAGGTGGTCAGGACTGATGACCTGGTCAGCGGCGAAGGAACCCATGATGGTGTCCGGGTCACGCTGGTACAGGATGGCGGCAGCCAGGCCGATGGCGGCGCCGGAATCCTTGGGCTCGCTCTCCAGGACCAGGTCCGACTCCTGGACCTCGGGCAGCTGCCGGCAGACGGCGGCCCGGTGTGCAGTGCCGGTCACCACGAGGACGCGCCTGCCTGCCAGCGGCTCGAGGCGGTCGTAGGTGGCACGCAGCAAAGTGCTGCCGGACCCGGTGAGGTCATGGAGGAATTTGGGAGCTGCTGCCCGTGACAGGGGCCAGAGGCGGGTCCCCACTCCGCCTGCCGGAATGACCGCAATAAAGCGGTTCAGGGGTGAATCCGGGCTTGTCACTTTGTCTGTACTCATCACGGCTACTTTAGCTGACGAGCCGTGAACTGCCCTTTTAGAACCCTCCGCCAACCCCCGCGGGCGCGCCATGATGTGGTGTTCGTCTCATCTGCAGGCAAAACGCAGGCATTGCGGGGTCACCAAGGAGTTCCTAAATTGAATAAGCTGTGAGCGAAGCCTAGATTTAGGCCTGAGCTACGAGTTGCTCTCGCAGCAGGCGTTCCCCCCGCGTGGATCTCATGCCAGCGCCGCTGTGTTGCAGGGAGGTTTATCAGTGCCGACAAAACCAGCTGGCACCTTGTACCGCGGCCGTGAAGGCATGTGGTCCTGGGTAGGACACCGGATTACCGGTGTAGTGATCTTTTTCTTCTTGTTGGTCCATGTGCTGGACACCTCATTGGTGCGTGTGTCCCCGGAGGCCTACACGGCTGTTATCGGTGCCTACAAGAACCCCCTTATGGCCCTGGGTGAAACGGGCCTGGTTGCCGCGATTGTCTTCCACGCCTTTAACGGCCTGCGGATCATCGCCGTCGACTTCTGGAAGAAGGGCGCCAAATACCAGCGCCAGATGCTGTGGACCGTCCTGGCCCTGTGGGTAGTTGTTATGGTCGGCTTCTCCATCCGCCACCTTTCCCTCGCACTCGGAGGTCACTGAGCCATGACTGCAACGATCGACAGCCCACGCAGTGGGAAAAACAGTAGCGGCAAAATCTCCCCCCAGTACCGCCGCACCGGCGCAAGCCGGGGCAACTTCGAAATGTTCGCCTGGCTGTTCATGCGCCTTTCCGGCGTAGTGCTTGTGGTGCTCATCTTCGGGCACCTCTTCGTGAACCTCCTGGTGGGCGAAGGCATCCACGCCATCGACTTCGGCTTCGTCGCCGGCAAGTGGGCTGACCCGTTCTGGCAGATCTGGGACCTCGCCATGCTGTGGCTGGCCATGCTGCACGGCACCAACGGCGTACGCACCATCATCAACGACTACGCCGAGAAGGATTCCACCCGACTCTGGCTCAAGATCGTCCTCTACGCGGCCACCACCGTGATCATCGTCCTTGGCACCCTGGTGATCTTCACCTTCAACCCGTGCCCCGTGGTTGACGGCGTTCCGCTGCCCGGCGGCTTCTGCCCCGCGTAGCCAGATCATCCGCTGCCCGCGGTGAGCCGCAGGCTGTATTTTGCGGTGCAGGCAACGCCCGCCCGTTGTTTTATAGCGAATTTTGAGAGAAAGAGCGCCCAAGTATGCAGGTCCATAAGTACGACGTCGTCATCGTCGGTGCCGGTGGCGCTGGCATGCGCGCCGCGATCGAGTCCGGTCAGCGCGCGCGAACAGCAGTACTGACCAAGCTCTACCCCACCCGCTCGCACACCGGTGCGGCGCAGGGTGGCATGTGTGCGGCCCTTGCCAATGTCGAAGAAGACAACTGGGAATGGCACACCTTTGACACCATTAAGGGCGGCGACTACCTGGTTGACCAGGACGCCGCCGAGGTCATGGCGAAGGAAGCCATCGACGCCGTGCTGGACCTGGAAAAGATGGGCCTGCCGTTCAACCGCACGCCCGAAGGCCGGATCGACCAGCGCCGCTTCGGCGGCCACACCCGCGACCACGGCAAGGCGCCCGTCCGCCGCGCCTGCTACGCAGCAGACCGCACCGGCCACATGATCCTGCAGACGCTGTACCAAAACTGCGTCAAGCACAACGTGGAGTTCTACAACGAGTACTACGTCCTTGACCTCCTGACGGTCGAGGAAGACGCTGTCCGCGAGGACGGCACGCCGTACAAGCAGAAGCGTGTTGCCGGCGTCGTGTCCTACGACCTTGCCTCCGGTGAGCTGCACGTGTTCCAGGCCAAGTCCGTGATCTTCGCCTCGGGCGGCGCCGGCAAGGTCTTCAAGACCACCTCCAACGCCCACACCCTCACCGGTGACGGCATGGGCATCGCCTTCCGCCGTGGCATCCCGCTGGAAGACATGGAGTTCTTCCAGTTCCACCCGACAGGCCTAGCCGGCCTGGGCATCCTGCTTTCCGAAGCCGCACGCGGTGAGGGCGCCATCCTGCGTAACTCCGAGGGTGAGCGCTTTATGGAGCGCTACGCCCCCACCATCAAGGACCTCGCACCGCGTGACATCGTGGCCCGCTCCATGGCCAACGAAGTCCGCGAAGGCCGCGGCTGCGGCCCGAACAAGGACTACGTCCTGCTGGACCTGACCCACCTGGAGCCGGCGCACATCGATGCCAAGCTCCCGGACATCACCGAGTTCGCCCGCACCTACCTGGGTGTGGAACCGTACACGGAGCCGGTTCCGGTGTTCCCCACGGCGCACTACGCCATGGGTGGCATCCCCACCAACATCACCACCGAGGTCCTGCAGGACAACGACACCGTCATCCCAGGCCTTTACGCCGCCGGCGAGGTTGCCTGCGTTTCGGTCCACGGTTCCAACCGCCTGGGCACCAACTCACTGCTGGACATCAACGTGTTCGGCAAGCGCGCCGGCATCGCCGCCGCGGAGTACGCCAAGACTGCTGACTTCGTGGACCTCCCGGAGGATCCGGAGGCCTACACCATCGAGCTGCTGGACATTGCCCGCAACGGCAACGGCGACGAGAAGGTGGCGGTGATCCGCAAGGAACTCCAGGACACCATGGACGCCAACATGCAGGTGTTCCGTACAGCTGACACGCTGAACCAGGTCCTGACGGATATCGAGTCCTTCGAGGCCCGCTACAAGAAGATCAGCGTCCAGGACAAGGGCAAGCGCTTCAACCTGGACCTGCTCGAGGCCGTTGAACTGGGCTTCCTGCTGGAACTGGCCAAGGTCATGACCGTGGCTGCCCTGCACCGTGAGGAATCCCGCGGCGGACACTTCCGCGAGGACTTCCCGGAACGCGACGACGAAAAATTCATGAAGCACTCCATGGCATACAAGGATGACCACGCCCCGGCCGACGGCTCGGCAGAGGCAATCGCCGGCATCCGTCTGGGCACCAAACCGGTTGTCTTTACCCGCTACGAGCCGATGGTGAGGAAGTACTAAGATGACCGCTGAACTTGCTGAGCCAGCCTCCAAGATCGAACTGCCCGCACACATCGGAGGCGGCGGAGAGATCCCCACGTTCGACGTCACCCTGCGTGTACGCCGTTACAACCCTGAGGTGTCCGAGGACGCCACGTGGGACGACTTCAAGGTGACCATGTACGGCACCGACCGCGTGCTGGATGCCCTGCACAAGGTCAAGTGGGAAATTGACGGCAGCGTTTCGTTCCGCCGTTCCTGCGCCCACGGTGTCTGCGGTTCCGATGCCATGCGCATCAACGGCCGCAACCGCCTTGCCTGCAAGACGCTCCTGAAGGACTTGGACACCACCAAGCCCATCACCGTTGAGCCCATCAAGGGCCTGCCGGTGGAGAAGGACCTGATCGTGGACATGGAGCCGTTCTTCCAGTCCTTCCGCGAAGTCATGCCGTTCCTGATCAACAAGGGCCACGAGCCCACCAAGGAACGCCTGCAGTCCGCCGAGGACCGTGAGCGCTTCGACGACACCACCAAGTGCATCCTCTGCGCTGCGTGCACGTCCTCCTGCCCGGTCTTCTGGACCGATGGCCAGTACTTCGGCCCGGCCGCGATCGTCAACGCCCACCGCTTCATCTTCGATTCCCGTGATGATGCCGGCGACATGCGCCTGGAAATCCTGAACGACAAGGAAGGCGTGTGGCGTTGCCGCACCACCTTCAACTGCTCCGAAGCATGCCCCCGCGGCATCCAGGTGACCCAGGCAATCGCCGAAGTCAAGCAGGCAATTCTCTCCCGTAAGATCTAATTCAGGTTCTTGCTTACGACGGCGTCACCCACCTCAGGTGGGATGGGCGCCGTCGTTGTTTAACACGTGACGGCACCAACGAAAGCAGCACGCGATGTCCCGCTCCGAAAAAGTCAGCTTCGAAGGTTCCACCGGCGAGCTCCTGTCCGGCATCATCGACGTCCCTGAGGGGCCGGTGCGGGGCTGGGGCGTCTTCTCACACGGCTTCACCCTGGGCAAGGACAGCCCGGCGGCGTCCCGGATGTGCAAGGCCCTGGCCGACACCGGCATCGGGATGCTCCGCTTCGACAACCTGGGGCTGGGCGAGTCCGCCGGCCATTGGTCGGAGGGCTCCTTCAGCCACAAGGTGGCGGACACCGTGGTGGCAGCCGAGTTCATGCGCAGCCAGGGCAAGGCCATCTCCCTACTGGTAGGACACTCCTTCGGTGGCGCGGCGGTGCTTTCGGCCGCCCGCCAGATCCCGGAGCTCGACGCCGTCGCAACAGTTGCGGCCCCGTTCTCACCCAAGCACGTGGCCCACGTCTTTGACGCCGCACTGGACAAGATCCTCAGCGAGGGCAGCGCGGAAGTGGACCTCGGCGGGAAACGCGTGGAGATCCGGAAGCACTTTGTGGAGGACCTGGAGAACGCGGACCTCACGGACTGCATCCGGCAGCTGCACAAACCGCTGATGGTCCTCCACTCCCCCACGGACAACACTGTGGGCATCGAGAACGCCAGCACCATCTTCCAGACGGCGCGCCATCCGCGGAACTTCGTCTCACTCGAAGGCAGCGACCACCTGCTGACCGGCAAGGGCCAGGCAGCCCGGGCCGCCAGGATTATTTCTGCCTGGGCCGACCAGTACCTCGACGCCGGGAAGTAACTGCCGCGCTGCCCTGGTGCCCGGCGCCGGGGCCCTTTCCGTCGCTGTGGCCCTCCACGGGTACTTTGCCGGGCTGGACCTGTCGGGAGCCCCACAGGGCTTTGTCCTGGCCTGCGTGTTCGCTCCTGATGTCCTCTTCACGGATGGTGGACCAGCCGGCGGACACGAGGTAGACCTGGCTGACCAGGTTGAACCAGATCAGCAGGCCGATGATGATGGCAAACGGCGCCAGGATGGGGTTCCGTCCCGCACCGGCCAGCAGTTCAGTGCTGAAGACCTGCAGTACGGTGGTGCCCACCGCGGCAAGGATGGTCCCCTCCAGGAGTGCCCGGCGGGAGAGCTTGAGCCCACCGGCCAGCCGGAACATGATGACGGCCGTGACCCAGTTGAGCGTCAACGGCACACCGATCTTGATCACGGTGGTCAGCGGACCTGCCACCGCCGGATCCAGCTGCAGAAACTCCGTGACCCAGCCGGCCGCCGTGCCGAACACCAGGGACGCTCCGGCGCTGATCACCAGGGCAACTCCCAGGAGCAGGAGGGTGCCGGCGTCGCGCAGTTTAAGGACAATCGGGTTGATTCTAAGAGGCGGCAACTGCACCACACCGCGCAGGCCGTCGCGGAGCCCGGCGATCCAGCCCAGGGACGTGATGACCGTAACCACGGCAGCAATCACGGCGGTCCAGCCGAGGCCATCCGGGTTCAGGAGGTCATTCGGATCAACCAACCCTTCTCCCCCGCCCACCTTCAGCAGTCCGGGCGCACTCTGGGCCACGCTGCCGATGATGGTGTCCAGCAGGGCCGGCTGGCCCCGCAGCACCAGGCCGGCAACGGAGAAACCCGTGGCCAACAGGCCGGTGATGGAGAAGAACATGTTGAAGCCGATGCCGGCGCTCATCAACGGGCCATGCTGGAGGTTGTAGTGCTGCCACGCGCGCATCGGGCGGAAGGCATTAAGCCTGGCCAGCAGCCACTGGAGCATCGCCAGCGAGCTGGCCACCGGGCCGCCGTCGGACCTTCTGGTTTTGCCCCACTCCATCCGTTTCTGAATGACGGCGAGCTTCAGACGGGCCTGTTCAGTAGGGAGCGGTGGCTCCGTTTGCGTCGGCGTCCGCGGCGAAGGACCCGCCGTCGTCAGTTTCGGTCCCAAAGTCCAACTCTTCCCGTAGCTGCCAAATGCCGTCGGCATCGTGCTCGTAGAGTCCCATGCTAACTACCGGGAACGTCGCCCGGTAACTTTCAAGCACCGTTTCGGCTTCGTCCAGGCTTTCGGGCGCGACATCGTGGGCGATCGTGACATGCGGATGGTACGAGAACGGCAACTCGCGTTGCAGCGGGCCGGTCTGGAGTTTTTCGTGGAGCTCCACGCAGGAGTCGAACCCGTCCTCCACGTTGATGTAAACCACCGGGGAGACCGGCCGGAACGTTCCGGTCCCGGCGATGGTGACCATAAACGGGACCTGCCGCCGCGCCACGTCGCGGACGTGCGCCTGCGTGGCTGCCCAGTCCTGGGTGGGCGTGGTGGTGACCAGCGTGATGTGCGCGGGCACCACCCCCGCCATCGGGTCCCCGAAGGAGGCGCGCCACCGTTGAAGTTCCTCGGCGATGGCAGGGGGGAAGCCCAGAATGACGCCTACGCTCATTCCTTCACTGACATTGCTGGCGGCCGACATCGAGCTAGCGGACGCCTGCGAGGCTGAGGGACGGCAGGAAGCCCATGCGCTCATAGACCTGGCCAAGGGTCACTGCGGCGATTTCCCTTGCCCGATCGGCGCCCTGGGCCAGCAGCCGGTCCAGCTCGGCCGGGTCAGCCATCAGTTCGTTGGTGCGGTTCCGCAGCGGCGTGATGAAGTCCACCATGATCTCCGCAAGGTCCACTTTCAGGTGGCCGTACATCTTGCCCTCGTACTCCGTCTCCAGCTCAGCGACGGACTTCCCGGTAAGCGTCGAATAGATGGTGAGAAGGTTGGAAACCCCCGGCTTGGCTTCGGCGTCGAACCGGATCTCGGTTCCGGTGTCAGTGACTGCGGACTTGATGCGCTTCGCGGCGAGCTTGGGGTCCTCCAGCAGCTGGATGGAACCGTGGGGCGACCCGCCTGTCTTCGACATCTTGGCAGTCGGACTCTGGAGGTCGTAGATCTTCGCGCTGGCCTTGAGGATGGTGGCCTCCGGCACGGTGAACGTGTGGCCGTAGCGGGTGTTGAAGCGCTGGGCCAGGTTCCGGGTGAGCTCCAGGTGCTGCCGCTGGTCCTCGCCCACCGGCACGAGGTCAGTCTGGTACAGCAGGATGTCGGCTGCCATGAGCGTGGGGTATGCAAACAGGCCAAGAGTTGCGGCGTCCGCGCCCGACTTCTGGGTCTTGTCCTTGAACTGTGTCATCCGGGACGCTTCGCCGAAGCCGGTGATGCAGTTCAGTGCCCAGGCCAGCTGGGCGTGCTCGGGGACGTGGGACTGCACAAAGAAGATGCTTTTGTCCGGGTCGATGCCGGCGGCAATGTACTGCGCGGCAACCACTCGGGTGCGCTTGGCGAGCTCGGCGGGATCGAAGTCCACGGTGATGGCGTGCAGGTCCGGGATGAAGAAGACGGCATCATATTCGGCCTGCATGTCCACCCAGTTGCGGACAGCGCCAATGTAGTTGCCCAGGTGCAGGGAGTCCGCCGTGGGCTTGGCGCCGGAGAGGATGCGTTTCTTGGTCGCCGGGGAAGTCGGGCTAGTCATGGGAAGAAAACCTTCGGGGCTTAGAGCCGGTAGTCCACTACCAGCGGTGCATGGTCAGAGAAGCGGGTGTCCCACGAGGGCGCCCGGTCAACCACTGCCGAGAATGCGGCGGCGGCGAGGTCCGGGGTGGCCATATGGTAGTCGATGCGCCAGCCGGTGTCGTTGTCGAAGGCCTGGCCACGCTGTGACCACCAGGTGTAAGGGCCGTCAACGTCGCCCGCCAGGCCACGGTGGACATCCTTCCAGCCGATGTCCTCGCCGAAGAAGCGGTCAAAATAGGCACGTTCGTCGGGCAGGAAGCCGGCCTTCTTGACGTTGCCCTTCCAGTTCCTGATGTCCCGTTCGGTGTGGCCCACGTTGAGGTCCCCCACGACAAGTGCGTGGTCGCTGTGCTTGGTCAGTTCAGGCAGGCGGGTGCTCATGACGTCCAGGAAGCGGTACTTGTCCACCTGCTTCGGGGTACCCACCTCGCCGGAGTGCACGTAGGCGCTGGCAACGCTCAGCTGCGCGGGGTTCCCCTCGGCGTCGGCCACCCTGAAGTCAGCCTCAACCCAGCGTCCGGCGGTGGCGAAGTAGTCATCGCCGATGCCGTTGCGGGTTTCCAGTGGCTCTTCACGGGACGCAATGGCGACGCCGGCGCGGCCTTTGGCCTCGGCTTCAGCGTGCAGGATGTGCCAGCCATCACCGAGCAGCTGGCGCACGATCGCGTCAGGGGCCCGGACTTCCTGGAGGCAGAGAATGTCCACCTCGCGGGGCTCCAGCCATGCCGCCATACCGTTCTTGTAGGCAGCCCGGAGGCCGTTGACGTTGACTGATGCGATGCGAAGGTGGTCCTTCTTCAATGCCGAGATCACCCGCACTACTCTAGTCGATGATGGTTCCGCTGACCGGGTCGCCGGTGCCGCCGGCAGCGCGGATCATGTCGCGGGCGTTGGTGGCGGTGATCTCGATGGTCTCCAGCGCGCGGCGGATCGTATCCTGATCCGCTGCCTCACCCTTGGCGCGTTCCTTCTCCACTACTTGGATCTGGACCTGGACGATCTTGAAGGAGTGGTCCAGCTTGAGGTCGCGGACTTCGTCCGCTTCGGTCCGCTCGTACACCACCCGGGTGCCGCCGTGGTCGGCCGAGGACGACGACGGCGCGCGGCCGGCTGCGCTGTTGAAGGCGTTCTGGGCTTCCGTCAGCTTCGCGCCGGCTTTTTTGGCGGCCTTCTGGATGCTGAACACCACAAAGGCTGCGAGGGCCAGCCAGAAAGCGGCGATGATGGCGACGACCCAGCCCACGACGTCGTTCTGGTTCGCGGCAAAGATCACGGCAACGATGAACGCGATGACAAAGACCATCATTCCCGGGCCACTGATCCGGAGCATGGAGAAGCCGCCCTTGGGCCGGCCGGACGGAGATTGAGTGTTACCCAGAGATCGCATGCGTCTATTGTCTCAAACGCAGCAGGGCCCCAACGCACCTTCCACCCCCGGCGAACACCCGGCCCGGGACGCTATTGTGCCTGATCAGGGCGCGGCGTAGCGTGAATCGGGCTAGGGGTGGAAGTTCATTCGTCTATCTGAGGACACATCATGAAAAGTCACCCGTTCAGGACAGCCGCGCTGGCCACAGCCATCATCTCCCTGTTGGGGATCACCGCCCCTGCGGAGGCGAAACCGGGCGCCGCTCCCGCCATTCCGCTCAACACCGGCCAGGAAGCCGACCCTGTCCACACCGGGGCCGGCGGATCCTTCAGCTACACCATCGACGATGACGAGCTCTGCTACACGTTGACGGTCCGTGATCTGTCCGCTCCTGCCACGGCGGCCCACATCCACGTCGCGTCCCGCAATGTGGCCGGCCCGGTTGTTATTCCGCTTGATGTGGTCAGTGGCACCGACTGGACGGTTGATGACTGCACCACGGCAAGTCCGGCCGTCCTGGCAGCCATCGAAGCCAACCCAGGCGACTACTACGTCAACGTGCATAACGCCGACTTCCCCGGCGGGGAGGTCCGCGGCCAGCTGAAGTAAGTTCTGGTTCCACTCCAAAAAGTCCGACGGCGGCCCGCACCTTTTCAGTGAAGGTGCGGGCCGCCGTCGGGCGTTGCCGGTACTCGAGTAGGGCTAAGCGATTCCCGCCTGGCGCTCCGCGGTCTCCACCACGTTGGCCAGCAGCATGGCGCGGGTCATCGGACCCACTCCGCCCGGGTTCGGGGAGATCCACGCAGCGACACCGGCAGCAGCAGGATCCACGTCTCCGGTGACCACCGCCTTGCCGTTGCCGCCGTCCACACGGCTCACGCCGACGTCGAGCACTATTGCGCCCGGCTTGAGGTCCGCTGCCTTGATCATGTGCGGGACTCCCGCGGCGGCGATCACGACGTCGGCCTGGCGGAGTTCGGCGGCCAGGTCAACGGTGCCGGTGTGCGCCAGGATGACCGTGGCGTTGACGTCCTTGCGGGTCAGCAGCAAGCCCACGGGACGGCCGATGGTGACACCGCGGCCCACCACCAGGACGCGCTTGCCATTGAGGTTGATGCCGTGCCGGGTGAGCAGCTCGACGCAGCCCTTGGGCGTGCACGGCAACGGGGAGGTCATGGGTCCGCTGACGTTGGCCACCAGGCGGCCCAGGTTCATCGGGTGCAGCCCGTCGGCGTCCTTCTCGGGATCCATGGCCTCCAGGATGACGTCCTGGTTGATCTGCTTGGGCAAGGGAAGCTGCACGATGTAGCCGGTGCACTCCGGGTTCCCGTTCAGCTCACGGACCACGGCCAGGAGTTCGTCCTGCGTGGTCTCCTCCGGCAGGTCGCGGCGGATGGACGTGATGCCCACCTCCGCGCAGTCCTTATGCTTGCCGCCCACGTACCAGGTGCTCCCGGGGTCGGAGCCCACCAAAATGGTGCCCAGCCCGGGGACGACGCCCTTGGCCTTGAGTGCGGCCACGCGTACGGTCAGCTCGGCCTTGATGGCAGCGGCGGTAGCCTTGCCGTCAAGAATCTGTGCAATTCCGGTTTCAGTGGTCATGGACTACCACTGCTCGTGCTGCGGGTACAGCGGGAAGTCGGCGGCGAGCTTGTCCACGCGGGACTGCAGGGCGTCCACGTCCGTGGCGGAGCCGGCCTTCAGGGCGGTGGCGATGATCTCGGCGACCTCGGTGAACTCCTCGGCGCCGAAGCCGCGGGTGGCCAGGGCCGGGGTGCCGATGCGCAGGCCGGAGGTGACCATCGGCGGGCGCGGGTCGAACGGAACCGCGTTGCGGTTCACGGTGATGCCCACGGAGTGCAGGAGGTCCTCGGCCTGCTGGCCGTCCAGCTGCGAGTTGCGCAGGTCCACCAGGACCAGGTGCACGTCGGTGCCGCCGGTGAGGACGGAGACGCCGGCTTCGGCGACGTCGGACTGGTTGAGGCGGTCGGCGATGATCTTGGCGCCTTCCAGGACGCGCTCCTGGCGCTCCTTGAATTCCTCGGTGCCGGCGATCTTGAAGGCGACAGCCTTGGCCGCGATGACGTGCATGAGCGGGCCGCCCTGCTGGCCCGGGAAGACGTTGGAGTTGATCTTCTTGGCCCACTCCTGCTTGGCCAGGATCACACCGGAGCGCGGACCAGCGAGGGTCTTGTGCACGGTGGAGGTGACGACGTCGGAGTACGGCACCGGGCTCGGGTGCAGGTCTGCAGCCACCAGTCCGGCGAAGTGTGCCATGTCGGTCCAAAGCAGCGCGCCCACTTCATCGGCGATGGAGCGGAAGGCCGCGAAGTCCAGGTGGCGCGGGTAGGCGGACCAGCCGGCGATGATGACCTGGGGCTTCTCTGCGATGGCCTGCTCACGCAGCTTGTCCATGTCAACGCGGAAGTTGTCCGGCTCCACCTGGTAGGCAGCCACCTTGTAGAGCTTGCCGGAGAAGTTGAGCTTCATACCGTGGGTCAGGTGGCCGCCGTGGGCCAGTGACAGGCCCAGGATTTTGTCACCGGGGGTGATCATTGCGGACAGTGCTGCGGCGTTGGCCTGGGCACCGGAGTGCGGCTGGACGTTGGCGTACTCAGCACCGAACAGTGCCTTGACGCGGTCGATGGCCAGCTGCTCGGCGATATCCACGTATTCGCAGCCACCGTAGTAGCGGCGGCCCGGGTATCCCTCGGCGTACTTGTTGGTCAGGACAGAGCCCTGGGCTTCCATCACGGCGCGAGGGGCAAAGTTTTCGGAAGCGATCATTTCCAGGGTGCCGCGCTGGCGGCCAAGTTCCTGGCTGAGGACTGCTGCGATTTCGGGGTCGAGCTCGGCCAGCGACTGGTTGCTGACGGCGGCTGTTGTGGTGGCGGTAGTAGTCACGAAAAACTCCTGGCTAGGGATACGGGCACTGCTAAGGTCAGGCTACCGGCTGGCGCACCTCACCGCCCCTTGATGACAGGGCGTGAAAGCGAACCGCATCCTCAGAGGGTGCAGTTCCGGTAAGACATGACCCTCGGCCCAGGCGTACGATCCGTGGTCTTCGTGATTGCCACTCCCTGGTGGTTAGCCACCCAACGCCAGTTGCGACCCCACCAGACTACCAAACGCGGGCGGGCCGCGCGGGTAGGCTTGTAGTCGTGACTGAAGAGCAGCTGAACCGAGCCTACGTATTGACATTGTCCTGCCCGGACCGCCCCGGAATTGTCCACGCCGTAGCCGGAGCGCTGCTGGTGGCGGGCTGTAATATTTTGGACTCGCAGCAGTATGGCAGCCCCGCAACCGGCAACTTCTTTATGCGGGTGGAAGCGACGACGACGGCCTCCCGGGCCGAGGTCCAGGCCGCCCTTGAGCCGGTGGTCCACTCCTTCGGCATGCAGTGGAGTCTCAACCCCGTGGGCCAGAAGGTGCGCACGCTCCTGATGGCCAGCACGTCCGCGCACTGCCTCAACGACATCCTGTTCCAGCAGCGCTCCGGCACCCTGCCCATCGAGATCCCGGCCATCGTCTCCAACCACCGTGACCTCGCCGGGCTGGCCGAGTTCTACGGCATCCCGTTCCACCACATCCCGGTCACCCCGGACACCAAGGCCCAGGCCGAGGACAAGCTGCGCGCCCTCATGGCCGAGCACGACATCGAACTGACCGTCCTGGCCCGCTACATGCAGATCATTTCGGATGACCTGTGCGCGGAGCTCACCGGCAAGGCCATCAATATCCACCACTCGTTCCTGCCGTCCTTCAAGGGCGCCAAGCCCTACCACCAGGCTCATGCCCGCGGCGTGAAGCTGATCGGCGCCACTGCCCACTACGTCACGGCCGCGCTGGACGAGGGCCCCATCATCGAGCAGGAAGTCATCCGCGTGGACCACGCCCGCACTCCGGAGCAGTTCGTGCAAATGGGCCGGGACGTGGAGGGCCGCACCCTGACGCAGGCCGTCCAATGGCATGCAGAACACCGGGTCCTCTTGGACGGCAACCGGACAGTGGTCTTTAACTAAACGGTCTATTGGTAAGGGACGTTAGCCATGGAGCCAGCTGAGGTGGCGATGGAGGAACACGGCAGCGAGCAGCGTCTCGCCGAGTTCTACAACCGCCGCGCCGCGTCCGGCTGGGAACATCCGCTGGCGCCCAGGCGAGTGGAACAGTGTCAGCGGTTCATTTCGCTGCTTAAGTCCGAGCGCCGTCACAACGTCCTGGAGATCGGCTCGGGCACGGGGCTCGATGGCCTGCAGTTCCTCCGGGCCGGCATTCACTACACCGGCGTTGACCTCTCTGAGGAGCACGTCCACAGGTCCCGGGCGAAGGGCCTCGACGTCTCCGTGGCCAGCGCCCGGCAACTGCCCTTCGCGGACGGAACCTTTCCGGCCGCCTGGACCATGAGCACGCTGCTGCACGTCCCCGCCACTGATATTGACGGCGTCCTGCGCGAACTCGTGCGCGTCACGGCACCCAACGCGCCCATCGCCGTCGGCCTCTGGTCCGGTGAGGATGTAGAGGTCCTGAACCCCGAGGACGACGTCGAGCCCCGGCGGTTCTTCAGCCGGCGCAGCGACGCGACGGTGCGGCAGGTCTTTGGCCGGCATGGTGCCATCGAGGACTTTGTCACCTGGCCGGAAGGCGCCGGCGAGGAATCCGGTCCGGGCGCCGGGAACTGGACACAGCACTACCAGTTCCTGATCCTCCGCACACCCGCCTCCCCCAAGTAAGCAACGCTAACTGTCGTCATGAGCCCTCAAAACGCCGGTTAGCGCTACTTACTTGGGTGGTGGGTGGATGTCCTAGGCTTGGCCCATGGCTCCTCTTTACGATTTCGCCGGCAACACTCCGGCCGTCCACGAATCCGCCTTCATCGCCCCGACGGCGTCGATCATCGGCAAGGCCACGCTCGCCGAGGACTCGAGCGCCTTCTATGGTGTGTCGGTCCGGGCGGACACGGCGGCCATCAGCGTCGGCGCCGGCAGCAACCTGCAGGACAACGTGGTGCTCCACGCAGACCCGGGCTTCCCCTGCACAGTCGGGGCCGGGGTCAGTGTGGGACATGCCGCCGTCGTCCATGGCTGCACTGTGGAGGACGACTGCCTGATCGGCATGGGCGCCACTGTGCTTAACGGCGCGGTGATCGGCACCGGCTCGCTCGTGGCGGCAGGTGCCGTGGTCCTGGAAGGCACGGTAGTGCCGCCCCGGTCACTCGTGGCCGGCGTCCCCGCCAAGGTACGGCGGGAACTCACCGACGAGGAGTTCGACGGCGTGAAGCAGAATGCCGCCCGCTACGTGGAGCTGGCCCGGGCGCACCGGGAGCTGCACGGCTAGTCGAGGCTGATGGGCCCGATGGCGTCCAGGAGTTCGCCCGGACCGGGGTTGCCCACCGCCGATGTCCCGCCCAGGTGGTTCACCACACCCCACACCGCGTTCAGGCCGGTGGTCACGGCGCCCTCGGCCCAGCCCGCGGTGAAGGACACGTCGTCACCCGCGAGGAAGATCCCGCGCTGGGATTCGGGCAGCTTGTCCTGCTTGAAGTGCGTGAAGAGGCGCTGTTGGTAGCGGTAGTGCCCCGGCAGGTTCGCTTTGAAGGCTCCCATGAAGTTGGGGTCCGCTTCCCAGGAAACGGTGATGGGCTGGCCCACGATGTGGCTGGCGATGTCCACGCCCGGGTAAATCTGCTCGAGCGAGTGCAGCATCAGCTCAACGCGTTCGTCGGCGTCCAGCGCCAGCCATTTGAGCGCGTCATCGTTCCACGTGTAGGACAGCAGGATCACGGCGGGCTTGTCCGGGCCGTCATCCAGGAGGTAGGTGGCCCTGTTCAGCCGGTCCGTGAGGGTCATGGACAGGACCTCACGGCCGGTGTCCGGATCGATGTCCTTCCAGAACGGCCGGTCCACCATCACAAACGTCTTGGATGACTGCATGTAGTGCGAACGCTCGATCGCAGTCCACAGTTGGGCCGGGAACAGTGCCTCCTCGGTGTGGATGCGAGTGGACAGCAGCCACGACTGGCACGTGGTGACCACGGCGGGGTAGCTGGCTTCGCGGCCCCAGCGCTCCCGGATCCGGAGGTCGCCGTCGGCATCGCGGCTGATCTTGTCCACGGCCCCGCGGGGCGAGCCGGAGTGGAGCGACGCCAAGGACGTTCCGTCGGGCCAGTGGGCCATGCCCGACGGCGCGTGCTGCCACAGTGCCTCGGGCAGCCGTTGTGCTCCCCCGCTGATGAGCCGGTGCTGGTCATCGGCGTCGGTGTAGACCACGCGGAGGATTTCCAGGATGGAGTTGGGGAAGTCGGTGTCCCAGCCACCGGTGCCGAAACCCACCTGGCCAAAGGCCTCACGATGGGCAAAGCCGGCTTCCTTGAATGACTCGCTCCCGGCGATGAACCCATAGAAGGTCTGCTCGTCCATGAGCGGCAGCAGCTCGTTCCAGAGGTCCTTGATCCGGCCCGTGTCCCGGGCCCGGATGGCCTCCTGCATTTCGACGAACTTCGCGCCGTCGTTCACGGCTGCCTTCCAGGCGTCGGCCACCTCGCGGAAGAACGGCGGCAGGTCCTGGGCGGTCTCGGCGTAGTGTTTCTGGCCGGTAAGTTCGATCACGGTGCTGGAGGTGACGGGCGCCAGCGGGTTGGGGAAATCCTGCGTGTCCAGCCCCAGCAGGTCCACGTAGTGGTAGAACGCCCGCCCGGAAACGGGGAACCGCATCCCGCCCAGATCGGCCACAACGCCGGGAGCGGACGGGAAGCTGGCGGTGCGCAGGCGGCCGCCGATCTGGTCCGCTTCGTAGACGACCGGCCGCAGGCCCAGTTTCATCAGTTCGTAGGCCGTGACGAGGCCCGAAAGGCCCGCCCCTACAACGGCTACCTCAGTGCTGTAGAGTTCCGGCGGAACCGCACCGAGCCCTGCCGGGTGGGCGAGGTAGTGGTCGTAGCTGAACGGAAAATCGGGGTTCAGCATGGTGATGGGGCCAGCCTGTGTGCTGGACGGGTCAGAGGCCGGGAGTTCGGTGGCGACGGTCATGAAAGCTCTGCCTTAGTTTGTTCGGGGGTGGACAGCGTTGAAGATTCCGGCCTGCTCAGCTCACAGTATTCCTCGTGGCTCAGCGCCGCTACCCTGGAGTTCCGTCGACCGTAGCCGAAGTAGGCCGCCAGGCCCACCAGCATCCAGATTCCGAACGTCACCCAGGTGTCGGCGCCCAGGTTGGCCATGAGGTAAGCGCACATCAGGGCGCCGAGAATCGGAGTCAGGGGGAAGAGCGGGACCCGGAAGGTGCGCTTCAGCTCGGGCCTGGTGCGGCGCAGGTAGATTACTGCCACGTTGACCAGGGCGAAGGCGAACAGGGTGCCAATGCTCGTGGCGTCAGCCAGGGCGCCGAGTGGAACCAGGCCGGCCGTGACTGCCACGAGGATGCCCACGATCAGGGTGCCGGCAACCGGAGTGCCGGTCCTCGCGGAGACCCGGCCGAAGATTTTTGGAATGAGCCCGTCGCGCGCCATGGAGAGAAGAATGCGGGTCTGTCCGTAAAGGACAGTCAGCACGATGCTGGCGATGGCCAGGACTGCGCCGACGGCGAAGACCAGGGCGATCCACGGCTGCCCGGTGGTTTCCTCAAGGATCTTCACGAGTGCTGCTTCGTTACCATCGAACCAGCCCCAGGGACGGGCGCCGACGGCGGCCACGGCAACCAGGACATAGATGGTGGTGACGATCAGCATGGAGAGCATGATGGCCCGCGGCAGGTCGCGCTTGGGATTGCGGGCTTCCTCACCGGCCGTGGATGCCGCGTCGAAGCCGATGTACGAGAAGAAGACGCTGGAAGCGGCGGCTGAGACACCGGCTGCGCCCATAGGCAGGAGAGGCTCGAAGTTGCCGGCGCTGAAGGCGGTGAAAGCCACTGCGCAGAAGAAGATCAGGATTCCCACCTTGACCACCACGATGACGGTGTTAATCCAGGCGCTTTCCTTGGCGCCGCGAACCAGCAAGACCATGGCGAGCAGAACGATGACCATTGCCGGGATATTCACGACCCCGCCGTCTCCTGGGGGCTGGGAGATTGCGTCGGGCAGGAACTGGCCGAAGACCGCCAGGGACTCGTTCACGTACTGGCCGGCCCCAACTGACACTGCCGCGACCGAGACTGCGTATTCGAGCACGAGGCACCAGCCACAGATCCAGGCCATGCCCTCGCCCAAAGTGGCGTAGCTGTAGGAATAGCTGGAGCCTGCCACCGGAACGAGACCGGCCATTTCGGCGTAGGACACTGCCGACAGCAAGGCGGCGAGTCCAGCGATGGCGAAGGAGATCCAGATCGCCGGCCCGGCCAAGGGAACGGATTCGCCGAGGATGACCAGGATGCCGGTCCCCAGGGTGGCGCCGACACTGATCATTGTCAGCTGGAAAACGCCGAAGCTGCGGACCAGGCGGGTTCCGCCGTGGCCTGTTTCGGCTTCATTGACCATCTGTCCGATCGGCTTGCGGCGCAGCAGCTGCGCGGCCAGGCCGGGCCGGCCGGCAGGAGGTGCCGGCCGGCGTTCTGTGTAGGTGGGCACAGTCATCGTTGACGTCCGTTCGTGAGTAGTTGTCATTTCCCCTCGCCCAGCTTAGGCGTGTGAGCCACCTCTCACGATTGTGCAAAATGACCTATAGTGTTCTGGCATGAGACGTAATGCACAACAGAACAGCGCACCTTCGGTAGCGCTTTCCGGCCGGGTCAGCGTTGATCTGGCCGCGATTTCCGATAATGTCCGCGCCCTCCGGGCACTCAGTCCCGCGCCGCATTTCATGGCGGTGGTGAAAGGCAATGCCTATGGCCACGGGCTTGTCGAGGTGGCGGAGGCTGCCCTCGCTGCCGGCGCCGACTGGCTCGGAACGGCACAGCTCACGGAGGCTCTTGCGCTACGCCGCGCAGGCATCACGGCGCCAGTGCTGTCCTGGCTGTACCTCGCCACAGCGTCCAGCGAGATCATTCGCGAAGCTGTGGAAAACGACGTCGACATGTCCTTGGGCAGCCCCGCCCAACTCGACGTAGTGGCCGGCATCGCCCGCACGCTCGGAAGGCCGGCCGCGGTCCACCTTGAGCTGGACAGCGGGTTGAGCCGCGGCGGCGCACGCGCGGAAGACTGGCCTGACCTTGTGGCCGCTGCACGCAACGCCGAGCTCGAGGGGACCCTCACTGTCCGGGGTATCTGGACCCACCTGGCCTGGGCCGACGTACCGGCCCACCCCGGGAACGCCGCAGCGGTGGACGCCTTCGGGGAAGCCGTACGGCAGGCCAGGGAAGGCGGCCTGGAACCGGAGCTGAGGCATGTGTCCAGCTCTGCCAACATCCTGGACCGCCCTGAGTTCGCCTTCGACATGGTGCGGGCCGGGCTGGCCATTTATGGCCTGGCGCCCGCCGACCATCTTGACCCCGCGGATTTCGGGCTGCGCCCGGCCCTGACTGTCACGGCTCCCGTTGTGCTCGTGAAGAAGGTTCCGGCCGGCACCGGCGTGAGCTACGAACACCAGGCCATCACCCACGAGGCAAGGTATCTGGGGCTGATCCCCCTCGGCTATGCGGACGGCATCCCGAAAGGCATCTCGGGGCGAAGCATTGTCCAACTGGGCGGCAGGCGGGTGCCCGTGATCGGCAAGGTGTGCATGGACCAGTTCATGGTGGACCTCGGCCCGGAAGCCTGCGGAGTTTCCGTCGGCGACACGGCCGTGCTGTTCGGCGATCCGGACACCGGTGCGGCGAGCGCGGACGAATGGGGCTCGGCCATCGGCAGCCACGGCGACGAAATCATCAACCGGATAGCGCCGCGGCTGCCCAGGGCCTACGAGTGCCCCGACTACCAGGATCCCGAAGTCAGCGTGCCGCATGTCGCCTGAAGCTGCCGCGGGAGCGGGCACCAGAGCCGTAACGGGAAGAGGGACCGGCGCCGAGCCGATCAGCGCTGTCACGTTGGAGCAGTTCCTGGAAAAGTTGCCGCCGGAGTTGACGATCCTGCACGACGGCGGCAACGGTTCCGGCCTGCTGCGCTGGGTAGAGCCCAGCGAGCTGGAGGACCCCACGCCGTACCTGCTCGACGGCGAGTTCCTCCTCACGGCGGGGCTGCCGTTTGTGGGCGAGGCAAGCAACCAGGCCCGGGTTGACGCGTACGTGCGGCGTCTGGTGGGAGCCGGGGTGGGGGCCCTGGGCTTCGGGCTGGAACCCTACTTCGACGCAGTGCCGGAGGCACTGGTGAAGGCCTGCATCCGGCATAACCTGACGCTGGTTGAGGTGCCAGGCACTGTGCCGTTCGCTGCCATCGGGCTGGAATTTTCGCAGCTGCTCGAATCGGATAACGCCAAAGTCTTCAGGCAGCTGGCGGACATCAACCGGCAGCTGATGCGCGCAGTCCTCTCCGCCCGTCCCGAGCATGAACTCCTGGCCGCCCTGGCCCAGCGGGTTCCCGTGTGGGCAGTGCTGGTCGGCGCGGACGGAAGGGTCCGCGCCCGGGCGGGCACCGGCGTCGAACTTCCCGCCCTGCAGCAGATTCTCGACCGGCTGCTCGGCGGCAGCGGCCCCCGGGTGGAAATGGATTCGTTCGACATTCCCGGATCTGTCCTGGTGTTCGGGCACCCACTGCGCAGCACGCGGGACGCCAACCTCGGCGCTTTGATTCTCGGGACGGACCAGCCGCTGACGCCCTCGCAGAACAGCGTGGTCTCATCCGCCGTCGGGCTGCTGGAACTGCTGGTCCGGCAGCGGACCAGCGGATCCCTCGCGCCGAGCCAGCTGGCCACAGCGCTGCTGCTGCATCCGGAAAGCCTGGCCAGCGGCGGAACGCGGCACATCAACGGACTCAGGGACCTGCTGGCCCAAAGCACCTCCTCCACCCGTTCGGCGCCGCTTCGCGTGGTGCAGGGTATCAAGGCGGAGCAGGGCACGTGGCCGGCGGGCGACAGTCCCGTCCGGGAGCTGCTGCAGTGGCGGCGGCTGTTCGACACCAAACTCGTGGAGGTCACGGATTACGGGTTCGCTGCCGTCACCCGGCTGAAGGTTGATGATGCCCTGGCAAGCGAAGTCGAGAAGCTCGGCTGGCGCCTGGTCATCGGGGATGCCACCGAACTGGCGGGACTGGCGGGAGCGTACCAGCGCGCAGCGTCGCTGCGGTCCCGCGTCCAGGCAAGCGGACAAAGTGTGCGCGTGGATGACGTCACGTGGTCAGTCGCTGGGCTGTTGGGCCGCAGCGCCGGCACCATGCTTGCCACCCGGCTGCTGGAACCGATCCTGGCGCAGGAGCCTGACCGAATCAGCTCCCAACTCAGTGTCCTGAAAGCGTGGCTGGGCGAAAACGGCAACTGGGATGCCACTGCCAAAGTCCTGGGGATGCACAGGAACAGCGTGCGGCGCCAGATCAATGCATTGGGCGAGCTGCTTGCCATGGACCTTGGTTCCGCCCAAGTGCGGGCAGAGCTGTGGATTGCCCTGCAGTACGTGGACGGCCTGGAAGACGGGACGGCTCAAACGCCCCAGGACCGGTAGAGCTCCGGGCGGCGTTCCCGCAAGTAGGGCACCACGTCACGGGCTTTCCGGGCGGCGTCCGGTTCCACCTCCGCGTACAGGAGTTCGGCTCCCGGTCCCGCCGTGGCTAGCAGCGAACCATCCGGTCCGGCAATGACGCTGCCGCCGAGGAATTCGCAGCCGTCCTCGGTTCCCGAGTGGTTGGCATAGGCGATGGTCAGCTGGCTTTCCAGCGCGCGGGCCCGGAGCAGGACCTGGGGAACCGTCTCGAAACCGTGCGCCAGTGCGGTGGGCACCAGGAGCAGCTCGGCTCCGCCCAGCGCGGCGGCCCTGACCGTTTCCGGAAATTCCACGTCGTAGCAGATCACCATGGATGTCCGGAACCCGTTGAAATCGACGACGGCGGGACCCGCCCCGGCGGGGCTGAACGCCGCGCGTTCGTTATCACCAAAGAGGTGCACCTTGGCGTAGCTGAGAAGCTCAACCCCCGCGGCGTCCACCAGCGTGGACGTGATATGCCAGCTGCCCCCTTCCGTCACTGACGGCAGGCTGTAGACCAGTCCGATTCCGTGGCGGCGCGCGATGCCTGCCAGCGTCTCCCTGATGGCGGGAAGCCCGGCGGGGTCGAATTCCGCGCGGAGCCTCAGCGGGGCGTATCCAACGGGGAAGAGTTCTGGGGTCACCAGGACGGCTGCGCCTTTCGCGGCGGCCGCCTTGGCAGCCGCATCCAGGGCGGCGCAGTTTGCGTCAACGTCGAGTACGCGGGCGTTTGCCTGCATCAGGGCCAGCAGCACCGTTTCCACCTCACATGATCGGGACGGCCACAGGAAGTATGCGTCCGCTTTTTCCAGCCTAGCCACCGGCCCTGAACGGCATCCGGGCCAATTGCACCTGCCAAAGCCACCGGACGGACGGATCGTCCCATCATTTTGTCTCATCCGGCAAACTCCTTGCGTTAACTTCTTGACTGCAATGGTCAAAGTAAGGCAATCTTCTTTTCATGTCCGCCACACCGCGCTCGACGAGGAGCAAACCAAAAAATCCGGGATCCCAGTCAGCCCTCCGGCAACTGAACCAGCAACGGATCATCGAGACCCTCATGAGCGGTCCGTCCACCCAGGCCGAGCTTGCACGCCAGACCGGCCTCTCCACCGCCACGGTCTCCAATATCGTCAAAATCATGCAGGATGCGGGCCTGGCGTCCACCGAACCGATCACCAGTTCCGGACGCCGGGCACTCAACGTGCGGCTCAACAGCAACGGCGCGGTGGCCGTGGGAATCGACTTCGGGCGGCGGCATCTCCGCGTGGTCCTGGCCTCCTTGAGCTACCACGTGATCGCCGAGGAATCCGTCCTGCTGCCACTGGGCCACCAGGCCGAGGAAGGCATCCGGGCAGCCGTCGGACTACTGGACAAACTGCTGGAGCAAAGCGGCGTGGACCGGACCCTGGTGGTGGGCGCCGGCGTCGGAATTCCCGGCCCCATCGACCGCCGGACCGGCACCGTGGCGCAGGGCGCCATCCTCCCGGAATGGGTGGGAATCAACATCCTTCACCATCTGGAGGAAACCCTCAAAATACCTGTATTCGTTGACAACGACGCCAATCTTGGCGCTTGGTCCGAGGTTACGTGGGGGCCGCATTCAGGCGTGAGCAACCTGATGTTCCTCAAGATCGGATCGGGCATCGGCGCCGGCCTTATCCTCAACGGCGCGCCCTACTACGGCACCGTTGGTATTACCGGCGAAATCGGCCATGCAACTATCCACGAGCACGGACTCGTGTGCCGCTGCGGCAACCGTGGCTGCCTGGAAACCATTGCCTCCACCACCACCATGATGGAGCTGCTGGGCCGCGGGGAAGACCCACCCCTCACACCTGCGGACATCGTGCGCAAAGCCCTAGCGCGCGACTCCGCCACGCTCAGGGTGGTGGACGATGCAGGCCTGGCAGTTGGACGCGCCCTGGGCAACGTAGCGAACCTGATCAACCCTGAAGTCATCGTGGTGGGCGGTCCCCTTGCGGGCCTGGGCGACCTGCTGCTCGATCCCATTCGGCGGGGGCTTATCCGGCATGCAGTGCCGGTGATCGGCGAGACCACCACACTGACGATGTCCTCACTTGGGGACCGCGCAGAGGCTTTGGGAGCGGCCGCACTGGTGTTCCAGCATGCCGGGATCCGGCGTGCGTAGCCGTTTCGTTATCCCGGTAATTGCGTTCAAGACTTGACGACAACCCGTGTGATCCAGTTTACTTTTTCATCAGACGACCCTGCGCTTTGCTGGGCGGACAAAGAAGTCATGCATTGGAGGCGTAAGGACAAATGACGTCCCACACCACGCACACTGACCCGGTCATCCTGGAGATGCGCTCAATTACCAAGGAATTTCCCGGCGTCAAGGCTTTGGCGGAAGTAAGCCTCCGGGTCAAGGCCGGCGAGATCCACGCAATCTGCGGCGAAAACGGCGCTGGCAAGTCCACGCTGATGAAGGTGCTTTCGGGCGTTTACCCGTACGGCAGCTACGACGGCGACATCGTGTACCAGGCCGAGGTCCAGCAGTTCAAGGACATCCGCGCCAGCGAGCACGCCGGCATTGTGATCATCCACCAGGAGCTGGCCCTGATCCCGGAACTGTCCATCATGGAGAACATCTTCCTGGGCAACGAACCGACCAAACGCGGCGTCATCAACTGGGCGGAGGCCCGGCAGCGGTCCACGGAGCTGCTGGCCCGGGTGGGACTCAGGGAAAACCCCGACACCCCCATCAAGGAGATCGGCGTCGGCAAGCAGCAGCTGGTGGAGATCGCCAAGGCGCTGAACAAGTCGGTCAAGATCCTCATTCTGGACGAGCCAACCGCAGCGCTGAACGAATCCGATTCCCAGCACCTCCTGGACCTGATGCTGGGCCTCAAGGGCAAAGGCATCACGTCGATCATCATTTCCCACAAGCTCAACGAGATCGAACAGATCGCCGATTCCATCACGATCATCCGGGACGGCAAATCGATCGAAACCCTCGATGTCAAGGCCGACGGCGTCGACGAGGACCGCATCATCAAGGGCATGGTGGGCCGGGCCCTGGAGTCCCGTTTCCCCGACCACACCCCCAAGATCGGCGACGTGTTCTTCGAGGTCAAGAACTGGAACGTGGCCCACCCGCAGATCCAGGACCGGATGGTCTGCAAGAACTCGAACTTCTTTGTGCGGCGCGGGGAGATTGTGGGATTCGCCGGACTGATGGGTGCCGGGCGTACCGAACTGGCCCGTTCCGTCTTCGGCCGGTCCTACGGCCACTTCGTCTCAGGCCACGTCTACGTGGACGGCAAGGAAGTGACACTCAAGAGTGTCCACCAGGCCATCGACGCCGGCCTCGGCTACGTAACGGAGGACCGGAAGTCGTTGGGACTGAACCTCCTCGACGACATCAAGACCACCACGGTCTCGGCCAACCTCGAGAAGATCAGCAAGCGCAGCGTGGTGGACACCAACAAGGAGTTCGCGGTCGCGGAGCAGTACCGGAAGTCCCTGCGGACCAAGGCCCCCTCGGTTCAGGAGGGGGTTGCCAAGCTCTCCGGCGGCAACCAGCAGAAGGTGGTCCTGGCCAAATGGATGTTCACCGATCCTGAACTGCTGATCCTGGACGAACCCACCCGCGGTATCGACGTCGGCGCCAAGTACGAGATTTACGGCATCATCCAGCAGCTCGCCAACCAAGGAAAGGGAGTCGTTGTGATTTCTTCCGAGCTCCCTGAACTGCTGGGGCTCTCGGACCGCATCTACACGATCTTCGAGGGCGCCATCACCGGGGTTCTCGATAAGGAGGAAGCCAGCCAGGAAAGCCTGATGAAGCTGATGACCTCTGCCCGAAAAACCGCCTGATCCACTGCAGCCTTCCAGAACCTTCCAGATACAAGGACTGAAAAACAATGAACGCGCTCAAGAAACTCTTCGGTGGCGACACCCGCCAGTTCGGCATGATCTTTGCCTTGGTGGCTCTGATAGTTCTCTTCCAGTGGCTCACAGGCGGCATCACGCTCACCCCGGGCAATGTCATCAACCTCTTCAACGGCAACTCCTACATCCTCATTCTCGCCATCGGCATGGTGCTGGTCATCATCGCCGGACACATTGACCTGTCGGTGGGCTCCGTGGCGGCGTTCGTGGGCATGGTGGTGGCCATCGCCATGCGGGACTGGGACATCCCCTGGTTCCTGGCGATCCTGCTCGGCCTGGGCCTGGGTGCCTTGATCGGAGCATGGCACGGCTGGTGGACGGCGTACGTCGGCATTCCGGCGTTCATCGTGACCCTGGCGGGCATGCTGATCTTCCGCGGGGCGCAACAGTTCGTTGGCCAGTCCAACTCTATTCCGGTCCCCCGGGAGTTCCAGTACATCGGCGCCGGCTACCTCCCCGAAATAGGACCGAACACCGGATTCAACAACCTCACGCTGCTCCTCGGACTCGCCGCCGTTGCGTTCGTTGTCTACAGCGAAGTCCGGCGCCGCCGCACGGCCAAGGCGCTCGGAGCGGAGGTTTCGGAAACCTGGGTCAGTGTCCTCAGGCTTGTCCTGATCTGCGGCGGGATTCTCTACGCCACCTACCTGTTTGCCACCGGCCGCCCGGGCACGTCCTTCCCGATTCCAGGCCTGATCCTCGCCGTGATGGTTCTGATCTACGGCTTCGTCTCTTCCAAGACGGTGGTGGGACGCCACGTTTACGCAGTGGGCGGCAACCGCCACGCCGCCGAGCTGTCCGGTGTGAAGTCAAAGAAGATCAACTTCCTGGTCATGATGAACATGTCCATCATCGCCGGGCTCGCTGGAATGATCTTCGTGGCCCGCTCAACCTCTGCAGGACCGTCTGACGGTACCGGCTGGGAGCTGGACGCCATCGCTGCTGTCTTCATCGGCGGCGCTGCCGTGACGGGCGGCGTGGGTACCGTCATCGGATCCATCGTCGGAGGCCTGGTCATGGCTGTGCTGAACAACGGCCTGCAGCTCCTCAGCGTCGGCGCCGACTGGCAGTCCATGATCAAGGGCCTGGTGCTGCTGGTGGCCGTTGCCATCGACGTCTACAACAAGTCGCAGGGCCGGGCATCGATCATCGGGCTGATGATGAAGAACTTCAACCGTCCGTCCGGCGGGCCAGGCACACCGCTGCAGCCGGATGAAACCACCTCCACCAAAGAAGTCATTTCCAGGGAAGCCTGAGCGATTCAGGTTCCGGAACCAACACCCCAAAAAAGAAAGTGGACCAAGAAATGCGAATGATTGGTAAAGCAGGAAAGGCAGCAGCGATAGCTGCAATCGCAGCACTGGCGCTGACGGCCTGCGGACGGGCCGAACCCGGCACCTCCAGCACCACCGGTGGAGCCAGCGGCTTTGCACAGGACTCCGCCATCGGCGTCGCGCTTCCCAAGAAGACCAGCGAAAACTGGGTGCTGGCAGAGAAGCTGTTCAACGACGGACTCAACAGTGCCGGATTCAAGCCGACCGTCCAGTTCGCCAACAACGGTGTGGCTGAGCAGCAGAACCAGATCAGCGCCATGATCGCCAAGGGCGCCAAAGTGATCATCGTGGGTGCCCTCGACGGCTCCCAGCTGGGGACCCAGCTCCAGCAGGCCAAGGACGCAGGCGCCACCATCATCGCCTACGACCGGCTCCTGCTGAACACGGCAAACGTGGACTACTACGTGGCCTACGACAACTTCAAGGTGGGCGAGCTCCAGGGCCAGGCCCTCCTGGACGGCATGAAGGCCAAGAAGCCTTCCGGCCCGTACAACATTGAACTGCTGGCAGGCTCACCGGATGATGCCAACGCGAAGGTGTTCTTCGACGGCGCCATGAAGGTCCTCAAGCCGAAGATCGACGACGGCACGCTGAAGGTGCTCTCCGGCCAGACGACGTTTGAAAAGGCCGTCACGCAGGATTGGAAGGCTGAGAACGCCCAGCGCCGGATGGATACCCTCTTGACCGGTTCCTACGGCACGGCGTCGCTGGACGGTGTCCTTTCGCCGAACGACACGCTTGCCCGGGCAGTCATCACCTCCGTCAAGGCCGCCGGCAAGCCGCTTCCCGTCATCACTGGCCAGGACTCCGAGGAGGAATCGGTCAAGTCCATCCTTGCCGGCGAGCAGTACTCCACCATCAACAAGGACACCCGCAAGCTCGTTGAGCACGCGATCGTGATGGTCAAGGATCTCCAGGCAGGCAAGACGCCTGAGGTCAACGACGACAAGTCCTACAACAACACGGTGAAGACCGTACCCGCCTTCCTGCTGCCGCCGGTCATCGTGACCGCCGCCAACGTGAAGACGGCCTACGTGGACGATCCGGTACTGGGCCCGCTGACCAAGTAACGCGGTCTAAGTAACGCGGTCCGCCGGTCACCACCGGTTTACACAGAATGCCCCGGCTCCCCCACAGGGAGCCGGGGCATTCCGCGTCCCAACGCTCTCTCACTTAATGCACGCTTTTCACTAACGCTCTCTCACTGCCCGCCGCCTTTTCACAGCCCAAACACAGCTTGGGCCGTCTTCCTGCACAGGCCCGGCCGCGAGGGTAGGAGCAGATGCTGGCCTTCCGCCGGCCCCAGATCCTAGGAGTACAGTGAGCGTCCTTGCCCGGAGTGTTGGCAATGCCTTCAGAAACAAGGTCCGAACAGCCGCGGTGGTGGCAGTCCTGGCCGTCGCGATCGGACTTGCACTGGCCATGCTGGTGGCCAACCAGGCCGTCGGAGCCAAAGTCCAGGAGCTGAACGCGTCCGTCGGGACCGTCCTGACCGTCAACCCGGCCGGCGGCCAGGGCTTCGAAGGCGGCGGCGAACCGCTGACCGCCGAGCAGGCAGCCACCGCAGCTGCCGTCCCCAACGTAACCTCCGTCGTCGGCACCAGCTCACTCCGGCTGCGGAACGCCGCCGAAGCCGCGGCGCAGACGGCGGCCGGCACCCAAGCTGGCCCCGGCGGCGGCCAGGGCGGTCCCGCCGGTCAGAACGCCACAACGCTGACCACCAGCCTCACCGCTGCCGTCGACGCCGGCACGCTGGGCGGCCGGAACCAGGCCGCGAACGGCACCACGGGAACCACCACCGCGCAGCCCGTGCGCTCGCTCCCCATCACCGCAACCGGAATCGGCGGCGAAGTGGACACCACCGGCAAGGCCCTGACCATCACCCAAGGCACCGGGCTCGGCGACTACACGGCTGAATCCGCCAACGCCCTACTGGGAACCACTCTGGCCGAGAAGAACAACCTGACCATCGGTTCCACGTTCACCATTAACGACCAGACGTTCACTGTGGCCGGCCTCTTCGATTCAGGCACCACGTTCGGCAACAACGCCCTGTACCTGACCCTGCCCACGGCGCAGACCGTCGCGGAACTGCCGGGCGAGCTGTCCTCGATGATTGTCACGGTGGACAGCATGGAAAATCTCGAGGCCGCCAAGACCGCCCTTGAGTCCGCCCTCGGCACCGACAAAGCCGACGTCACGCAAGGGCAGAACCTGGAGTCCGCCGTCAGCTCGCTCGGCAGCGTCAAGAACATCTCGTTCATCGCCTTCGTAGCAGCCTTGGGCACCGCCGGGCTGATCATCCTGCTGATCATGGTCATGCTGGTCCGCGAGCGCCGCCGGGAAATCGGTGTCCTGAAGGCGATCGGAGCACCCAACCGCACCATCGGCCTGCAGTTCGTGCTGGAGGCGCTGGTGCTCGTGGCCATGGGCAGCGCGGTGGGCGCCGCCGTCGCCTCCTTTGCCAGCGGCGGCATCGCTTCCGCGCTGATCAGCACCAACACCACCACGACGGCGGCCACCACCACCGGTCGCGGGGCCGCCATGGCCGGCGCTGCCGGCGGCGCCGGAATGCCGGGCGGCGGTGCTGGCTTCCCCGGCGGCGCTGGCCTTCCCTCCGGGAACCCCCTTGGCGGCGCTTCCCAGCTGCTGACGTCAGTCACCGCCAGCGCCTCCCCCGGGGTCATCGCCGCCGGCATCGCAGCGGTGTTCGGCGTGGCCATCATCGGCGCGCTGGTCCCGGCGCTGCTCACGGCGCGCATCCGTCCCATCGAAGTCCTGCGAGGAGAATAGCCATGATTGAAGTCAAGAACCTGGTCCGCACTTTCAACTCCGGTGACCGCACCATCAAGCCGGTCAACGACGTCAGTTTTGTTCTGGAGCAGGGCACGCTGGCGTCCATCGTCGGCAAAAGCGGCAGTGGCAAGAGCACCCTGTTGTCCCTCCTGGGTGCGCTGGACAAACCGACCAGCGGAGACGTCGTCGTCAACGGCGTGAGCCTGGCCGGGATGCCGGACGGCAAGCTGACCGAGTACCGGCGCCGGGATATCGGGTTCGTTTTCCAGCAGTTCAACCTGATCCCGAATCTTTCGGCGATGGACAACGTCATGCTGCCCATGGAGTTCGCGGGCGTGCACAGGACGGAGCGTCGGCAGCGGGCAACGGACCTTCTGGAGCAGGTGCAGCTGGACCCGGAGAAACAGGTGCGGCGCATCAACCGGCTGTCCGGTGGCGAGCAGCAGCGCGTGGCGATCGCCCGGGCGCTGGCCAACGAACCCAAGCTGATCCTCGCGGACGAGCCCACCGGCAACCTGGATGAGCAGACGGGCGATCACATCATCGAACTGCTCAGCTCGCTCAGCCGTGACCACAACACCACCATCCTCGTGGTCACCCACGACAAGGCGTTGGCCAACAAGACGGACCGCCGCTTCAGGCTCCAGCAGGGCAGGCTGACGGAAGAACCGGCGCGCGCCTTGGTCTGACGCCCGCACTGGTCTGAATGAGAGGATGGGCAGCATGAGCGCGCCCATTGCCACTCCGTGGCTGTCCACCCAGTCCGATCCGGATCCCCGGTCTGCCACCGGAAAACGCCTGCGGTGGGGCGTCATAGCCACCGGCGGGATCGCGCGGTCAGTGTCGCAGGACCTGGCACTGCTCCCAGACGCCGAGCTCTATGCCGTCAGTTCCCGCTCACAGGGCACTGCGGAGAGTTTCGCGGCCGATTACGGTTTCGCCAAGGCCTACGGGGACGACGACGGCGTGCCCGGCTACCAGCGGCTGCTCGCCGATGGCTCGGTGGACGTTGTCTACGTCGCTACGCCGCACGCCCAGCACCACCAGATTGTGCTCGCTGCGCTCAATGCGGGCAAGCACGTGCTGTGCGAAAAGGCGTTCACCATCAACGGCAGGGAAGCGAGCGAGCTCGTCGCGCTTGCCCGGGAGCGGAAGCTCTTCCTCATGGAGGCCGTGTGGTCCCGCTTCCTCCCGGGCATGCAGCGGGCGTTCGAGATTGCCGCGTCCGGGGAGCTCGGGGACGTGCACTGGGTGACCGCTGACCTTGGCTTTCCCGCGCCCTATTCCCCTACGTCCAGGTTGTGGGCCAGGCAGGACGGTGGCGGCGCCCTCCTGGACATTTCGGTCTACCCCCTGCTGTGGGCAGTAGGAACGCTGGGGTTCCCGCAGACCGTCAGTGCCACCGGCTTCATTAATGACGACGGCGTGGACGCCCAGAATGCGCTGACGCTCGGCTATAACCATGGTGCCCAGGCCCAGCTGACGTCCTCGCTCCTGGCGTACGGTCCGCGGACTGCCACCGTGGCCGGAAGCCTGGGCTACCTCCAGAGTGTCGGTTCCATCAACAATCCGCGGGAGTTGGTGATCGGCGTCGGACGGGAGGGCCTGCGTACGGAGGCGTTCGACGTCGTCGGCATCGGCTATACGTATGAACTGCGCGAGGTGACCCGGTGCATCCAACAGGGTCTGACCGAGAGCCCGGTCATGCCGCTGGAGGATTCCATCAAAACCATGCGGCTCTTTGACGGAGTGCGCGGGCAGCTGGGCGTCAGCTACCCGAATGATGCCCACTGATCGTTTTGGCCTATGACTTTTTTGTATACAGGCTTGACAGTCATCTTTCGGTTATCGATGGGCGGGTGACAAATTAGTAAGTTTGCTGGATTTATTTTCCGTTTCGCTAGACTTCCTGCACGCGAGAGTCTTACGCTGATGAAATCGTAGGTCTCAACGATGCTGGGGGTGGTACGCATGGCTAAATTCCGTTCGCCGTGGCGTGCGCTCCGGCCGCTTCTCCTCGCAGGTGCAGTGACTGCCACTTGGCTGACACTTTCCGCTTCAGCCGCAACAGCAGACTCTTCGAGAGATTCAGGATCCCTTCTGGGTGGCCTCTCTTCATCGGTTTCGTCCCTGACTGCGCCGTTGTCCGGTGCTGTCTCTCCCATTCTTGAGGCCGCGTCCCCGGCTCCTTCTCCCAACGGACTCCTGCAGCCCGTAGTAGGCCGGGTGGCAGGCACGGCTGATCAACTGATCGCCGCCGTCCCTGTGGTGAAGAGCGTGGTTCCGGCGGAGACCGTCACGGCCGCAGCTGTCCCGCTTGCCGCAGTGGTGGATACCGCTGCAGATGACCTGGTTGAGACAGTCGCCCCTCCGCTCACCGATGCCGCACCGGTTCTTGAGCCTGTTCTGAACCCCGTAGTGGATCTGGTAGATGCGACCGTTCCGTCCGCACCGGTCACACTGCCCGGGCTGCTGCCGCTTGAAGAGACTGCCGGCGCGATCTCGACCGTCACGGACGCCCGCGCTTCAGGGCACGTCGCTGCTGATGTCACCACAAACTCCCCCGGCACTTCCGACAACTTGCTTGCCGTCACGGGAATGTCGTCGCTGCCCGTTCCGCCCGGCACAGAAATGCACGCAGTCCCGGCAGAAAGCCCCTGGACCACCGACCCTTCCACGCCACCGGCTCCGGCCCCGGCAGGACCTGCTTCGGGGGCCGGCAGCGGCGCTCCGCCCTCCGGCGCCTCAGGCTCTGCTGCCTGGCTGGACGAGTTCGGTTTCAACCTGCCGCTTTGGGGAGCCTTCCCCATCAGCGGATCACCTGAGCATGCCCCTTCACCGGTGTCATTCGACCCCGGTTCCTCACCTGACTAGTTGAGCCCTTCTGCCCTTTTCATGGGCAGGACACGGCCTCGAGGCGCTGAACAGCGCCACACATCAACTTCTCAGGAGACATCATCATGAATTGCAACCTTCGCAGGGGGCTGCTCAGCACCCTCTTTGCCGGCGGGCTACTGGCCTTCGGCGCCACCGCGGCAAGCGCCGCGGACACAACCAGCGGACCGGACCTCACGGCCTCCGCACTGGTCTCAGCGGCGACGTCCGCAGATACGACGTCGTTGGGCCTGCTGGGTGGCTCAACGCAGTCGGACACTGCTGACGTCGCCGCTGTGGTCGACGTCAACCTCGGGCTCGGCGGCACCGACGGAAGCGGAACCACCGCTGACGTTGCCGCAGCAGCCGACATCAACCTCGGCCTCGGAAACAACGTCCTCGACGGCACCACCGGCAACGGAACCACCGCCGACGTTGCGGCCGACCTCGCGATCGGCCTGGGCAGCGGCACCGTGACCGGCACCGACGGAAGCGGAACCACCGCCGACGTTGCAGCCGACGTCGCAATCGGGCTGGGCAACGGCACCGACGGGAGCGGAACCACCGCCGACGTCGCCGCAGCAGCCGACGTCGCAATCGGCCTGGGCAACGGCACCAACGGCAGCGGAACCACCGCCGACGTTGCGGCCGACCTCGCGATCGGCCTGGGCAGCGGCACCGTGACCGGCACCGACGGAAGCGGAACCACCGCCGACGTCGCCGCAGCAGCCGACGTCGCAATCGGCCTGGGCAACGACACCGCAACCGGCACCACCGCCGACATTGCAGCCGACGTCGCAATCGGGCTGGGCAACGGCACCAACGGCAGCGGAACCACCGCCGACGTCGCGGCAGCAGCCGACATCACCCTCGGCCTCGGAAACAACATCCTCGGCGTTACAAACGACAGTGGCACCACCGCCGACGTCGCCGCCGTAGCCGACGTCAACCTCGGCCTGGGCACGTCCGGCGTTCTTGACGGCGCGAATGTTGCTATTGATGCATGCGTCATCGTCGGGGGCGGCACCGATGGCTGTGGAACCCCAGGTACGGAAATGCCCGGTACGGACACAACGGACCCGGGAACCGGCACGACGGGTGACACGGACACCACGGATCCAGGTACCGGAACTACTGGCACCACCGATCCGGGAACCGGAACTAACGGCACCACCGATCCGGGAACCGGAACTACCGGCACCACCGATCCGGGAACCGGAACTACCGGCACCACCGATCCGGGAACCGGAACTACCGGCACCACGGGAGCTGGCACGACCGGTATCACTGTTGTTCCCGCCGGCACGACCTCCGGCTCGGTATCTTCCGCAGCAAACACCATGGGCAACACCTCAGCTCAGGGCGGCACCGCCACCCTGGCCAAGACGGGCGTGGATGCTTCACTGATCCCTCTCGCCGTCATCCTGCTGCTTGCCGGACTGCTGATGCTCAAGCGGCGCCGGAAGGCCTAGCGGACTCCGCACTCAGCGGACTGCGACGCCTAAGACCGTCAACGCGCAGGCTCCGCCGTTCGCGGCAGAGCCAGCTTTTTCCGAATAGGAGGTGGCCACCGGAGAGCTCAACTACCAGCACTTGTCCCTTGTGACCGGAGGTCCGGCTGAAAACGTCCCAATCACTTCTCAGCCGGGCCGCCGGCGTGCCGGCAGACGGCTTTAGGGATGCGCTACCGGCCGGTATTATTGAGGACGAATAGTGCCGCAGCGCACCGGGAGGAACTGGTCATGGTGGCGGATTCGCCTAGCTCCATTAAGAATGAAATGCTCGGCGGACGCTATAGGCTGGCGGACATAATCGGCCGCGGCGGCATGTCATCCGTCTACCGCGCCCGGGACGAAAACCTGGGCAGGGATGTCGCCCTGAAGCTCTTTGCCCCGCAGGCACCGGATGCCAATGAGCTCAGGCGCCAGGAAGCCGAAATCCAACTGCTGGCAACGCTCAACCATCCCAGCCTGGTCACGCTGTTCGATGCAGGCATCGATACCCGTGTCCTGGACGAACCTCGGCCGTTCCTGACAATGGAGCTCGTCGAGGGCCAGGACCTGCGCAGCCGGATCAGGCACAGTGCAGTTCCCTTGGACGAGCTTGCAGTCATCGGGGCAGGCGTAGCTGACGCGCTGGCCTACGTGCACAGCCTGGGCATCATCCACCGCGACATCAAGCCCGGGAACATCCTGCTGGTGCAGATCCGTCCGGGCGAACCTTTACGACCCAAACTCACGGATTTTGGCATCGCCAGGATGGCTGATTCAGCCCGGCTGACCGCCACGGGAACCATGGTGGGGACGGCCGCATATCTCAGTCCGGAGCAGGCAATGGGTTCCCCCCTGTCGCCCGCCACTGATATCTACTCGCTGGGTCTGGTACTGCTGGAATGCGTCAAGCAAACCGTTGAGTTCCCGGGCAGCGCCGTGGAATCCGCAGTGGCCAGGTTGCACCGGGCACCCGAGATCCCCGCTGACCTTCCGGCGGAGTGGGCTGATCTGATCCGTTCAATGACTGCCATCGAACCGCTGGAACGTCCCGTCGCGTCCGATGTTGAATCCGTTCTGCGTCAGGCCCTGGTGTCACCCGTGTCCGCACCGGGCGAGCTCGCACCGGAGACAACCCGCGTACTCCCGGCCATGCCGTTCAGGCCGCCGTCCATCGCCATCACCGCGGAATCAGATCTGCCTGTAGTCCGGTCCAGCAAGGGCCAGCTGGACATCACCCGCGGTCCTGACGCGCGGGGCTGGGTCCCGGACTTGTCTCGTCTCCGCCACACCGGAAGGCGGTTCTGGACGGTCACCGCACTGGGCGTGCTCGCCGCTGGAGCAGCCGCGGCGGCGCTGACCTTGAGCCTGGCACCTCAGCCAACGCCCGACGTCGTTCCTTACCCCGCCGTCACCGGCACCTTGGGCGACCACCTCAAGGAACTTCAGGAGAGCGTGGAACCATGAGCCCTGCACCGAAGCACCGCGGGCGTTCGGCCACTGCCAAATGCCTGACAGCTGCAGCAGCATTTCTGCTCGCCGGTTCACTGGCAGCGTGCGGTCCGGCTGAGACCGGCTTGCAACGTGATGCCGCCCGCCAACTCCAGGAACGAGTCCTCGGCGTCACCCAGGCCTCCGCGAATAATGACCCCGCTGCCGGATTGGCAGCTTTGGATAGCCTCGAGGCCGACCTGGCGTCCGCTGCGGGAACCGGGCAGGTTTCCGAGGAACGCCGGCGCAGCATCACGACGGCCGCCACTGCCGTCCGGGCAGACCTGACGGCGGCCAAGGCCGTAGCCGACGCCGCAGCAGCGAAGGCCGCAGAGGACGCGGCCGCTGCGCAAAAGCAGGCAGACGCCGATGCGGCCCAGAAAGCGGTCACCGCGCCCGTAGCTCCCGCACCCACAGGCGACAAGGGAGGTAGAGGCAAAGGCAAGGACGACGACTGACGGGCAGACGGACGGCACATCACGTATTAACCCACCTGTGCTTCATTCGGTCCCGTCGACTAGACGAAGTCGACTAGACGAAAAAGGCGACGCCCCGGTTTCCCGGGGGCGCCGCCTTCTAAGGTTCGGTGCCGCTTAGACGACCCTTCTATGGTGGCGAGTCAAGCCATGAGTGTCTGGAGTTGGCGGAAGATCTGTCTTGCGATGAAGCGTTTGAGGCAGCGGCGGATTTCCCGTGGGCTCTTTCCTTCCGCGGTGCGCCGCCCGATGTAGGCGCGGGTGGCGGGGTCTGTGAGGCTTCGGGTCCTGGCGACGACGTCCAGTGCGCGGTTTAGTTGCCGGTCACCGTAGCGGTTGAGCCGGTGCCTGTTCGTGTTGCCCGAGGACGCCGGGACGGGGCTGGCGCCGGCGAGGGCTGCGAAGGCCGCTTCCGAGCGGACCCGGCCGTGGTGCGAGTAGGCGGCGAGGATGATCGCCGCGGTCACCGGGCCTACCCCTGAGATGTCCAGGATTCCCGGGGCCATGAGCTGGACACGTTCGGCAAGGGCCCGCTGGTTGTCCTCCAGCTCCGCGCCGAGGGTGATGACGGCGGAGGCGAGGCGACGTGCCTCTGCCCGTGCGACGGCGGCGGCAGCTCCGTCGCCCTGTCTTGCCCGCCAGCCCTGGACCGTCCTGACCTGGGCAGCGGTCAGCGGGGAGCGTGCGTCGATTCCCAGATCGAGGGTTCGCAGCAGGGCGGTCAGAGCGTTGCGCGCACCGGTCCGCTGGGTGTCCATCGAGCGCCGGGCGGCCAGAAGGATTCGAAGTGCTTCCCTGAGACCCTCGGCCCTGGGGCTGACGAGTTCGGTCGTGGCCGATCCCAGGACGGTTCGGGCCGCGGCGACGGCGTCGATCGCGTCGGATTTGCCATGGGCGCGGCGGGATTGCCGCCGGGGCGGCCTGGCCTCGCAGACAGCGAAGCGCTCCACCTCGAGCAGACGCGTCAGCCTTGCCCCGTAGGAGCTCGTCCCCTCAACCGCGACCAGGACGTTCCCGGTGGGGGTGCGGCGCCGTATCCATTCCACTGCCCGGCTCATGCCTGCCCCGGTGGTGGGAAACGTGCTGGTCCCGATCACCGCGCCCGTGGAGGCGGCGAGCATTGAGAATGTGTGGGTCCTGGCATGTGTGTCCACGCCGACGACGTGTGCGTACTGCTCTGCGACTATGGTCATTTGTTTGCTCCTGTCCGAAGAGGTCCGGTCGGAACCAGCCGGGAGGGATCACCCTGAGGCAAATCTCTAACGAGTCACGCAGCACCACCGTGGCGAAGCGGACAGCCTTCTATCAAGCCATCGGAGTGGGCCGGCTGCTCCCGGGCCCTCCGGGCGGACAGGTCGTCTATAAGACACCGCATGGCGGGTCAGATATGAAGGGAGTCACGCCCGGCGGTCCCGGAAAGCAGTCTGCCAACCAACCTCGGGCTGGTCACTACCTATTAGAGATATGACTGTGGTGGGCTGGCCGTGAGATAGGACTGGAACCTCGGGTTCAAAGAGTTTCGTGGGTTGCCGGTCCGTCTTTCCGCACGAAGGTGCGGGGTGTGGACTGGTAGAGCCACATTTGAACGTCTGGAGGTTCCAGCCATGAATAAGCGTACTTACGTCGGTTTGGATGTCCATGCCCGCAGTGTGAAGGGCTGCGCGATCGACCGCGAGACAGGCGAGATCCTGCGCCAGAGCCTGGCGGCCAGCGATGCCGGGGTAGCCGAGTGGGTGTCAGGATTGCCAGGCCCGGTCCTGGTTGTCTATGAGGCAGGCCCGACGGGATTCGGGTTGGCCAGGCTCCTGGCTGCCGCCGGTATCGAGTGCTTGGTCGCCGCACCGTCCAAGCTGCAAAGGCCCTCCGGAGACCGGGTTAAGACTGATGCCCGCGATGCCGAGCATCTGGCTCGGTTGGCCCTGCTCGGGCAGATATCTCCGGTACGGGTTCCGGGCCGCGCGGATGAGGCTGCCCGTGATCTGGTCCGTGCCCGCGAGGACGTCCGCGCGGATCTCATGCGGGCCAGGCACCGCGTCTCAAAGCTCCTGCTGCGCCACGGCCTGGTCTACTCCGGCGGCCATGCCTGGACCGACGCCCACCACACCTGGCTGCACCGGCAACACTTTGACGACCCTGCACTGCAGGCCGCCTACGAAGCCGGGCTCGAGACAGCGGAGTTGACGCTGGACCGCAAAAACCGGCTGGACGCGAAGATAACCTCTCTGGCGGCAACTGACCGGTATGCCCCGGTGGTCCACTCCCTGATGTGTCTGCGCGGAATCTCGGTGCTGACCGCGTTCGGCCTGGCGGTGGAAATCGGCGACTGGACCCGCTTCACGGGCAGCACCATCGGTGCATACCTGGGCCTGGTCCCCTCGGAGCACTCCTCGGGCGCCTCCCGGTCCCAGGGGGCCATCACCAAGACCGGGAACACCCACGCCCGCCGTCTGCTGGTCGAGGCCGCCTGGCACCACCGCCGCCCCTACACCAATGCCAGCCGTGACATGCGCTCCCGCTGGGACGCAGCCGACGAAGCGTCCCGGGTCCGCGGCCACCAAGGCAACCACCGACTCCACCACAAGTGGGAGCAGTTCGAAGCCCGGCACAAACGCCGGGTCATCGCCAACGTCGCCGTCGCCCGCGAACTGGCCGGCTGGTGCTGGTCCCTCGCCGCCCCGGTACAACAGGAACAGCCATGGACGAATGAATAGACGTGCGCCGTTCCCGGCCCGACCCGGACCGCTCGGCAGCGTGGAGGAGACCCGCGACTGAACTATGGACAACCGGCAAACGCCGGTGACGCCCGACATTCCTAGACCAGCGGCACCCCTCCAGCCGAACACCTCGTCCTGCGGTAACCAACCCGCGCATATCAGTCTGACAGCGCCCCCCGTCGATCACGACGCGCCAGCCAACCGGACCAAGCAGGGAACGGACACAAAAGAGCGGTCCAAGACAAACCAGCCTTGGACCGCTCACCCTTGCCCTCTTGACAAGGAACACCTACATATCAGTTGACGCTGGACCGCAAAAACCGGCTGGACGCGAAGATAACCTCTCTGGCGGCAACTGACCGGTATGCCCCGGTGGTCCACTCCCTGATGTGTCTGCGCGGAATCTCGGTGCTGACCGCGTTCGGCCTGGCGGTGGAAATCGGCGACTGGACCCGCTTCACGGGCAGCACCATCGGTGCATACCTGGGCCTGGTCCCCTCGGAGCACTCCTCGGGCGCCTCCCGGTCCCAGGGGGCCATCACCAAGACCGGGAACACCCACGCCCGCCGTCTGCTGGTCGAGGCCGCCTGGCACCACCGCCGCCCCTACACCAATGCCAGCCGTGACATGCGCTCCCGCTGGGACGCAGCCGACGAAGCGTCCCGGGTCCGCGGCCACCAAGGCAACCACCGACTCCACCACAAGTGGGAGCAGTTCGAAGCCCGGCACAAACGCCGGGTCATCGCCAACGTCGCCGTCGCCCGCGAACTGGCCGGCTGGTGCTGGTCCCTCGCCGCCCCGGTACAACAGGAACAGCCATGGACGAATGAATAGACGTGCGCCGTTCCCGGCCCGACCCGGACCGCTCGGCAGCGTGGAGGAGACCCGCGACTGAACTATGGACAACCGGCAAACGCCGGTGACGCCCGACATTCCTAGACCAGCGGCACCCCTCCAGCCGAACACCTCGTCCTGCGGTAACCAACCCGCGCATATCAGTCTGACAGCGCCCCCCGTCGATCACGACGCGCCAGCCAACCGGACCAAGCAGGGAACGGACACAAAAGAGCGGTCCAAGACAAACCAGCCTTGGACCGCTCACCCTTGCCCTCTTGACAAGGAACACCTACATATCAGTTCAGGGTCGCAATGACCCTGTTCAGCGTGGCGGACGGACGCATCACGGCCGAGGCCTTGGCCTCGTCCGGCCGGTAGTAACCGCCGACGTCCACCGCTGAGCCCTGGACCGCGGCAAGTTCGCCGACGATGGTGTCCTCGTTGGAGGAAAGCTCCTTGGCCACAGCCGCGAACGATGCCGCCAGCTCCGCGTCCTCGGTCTGCTTGGCCAGTTCCTCAGCCCAGTAGCGGGCGAGGAAGTAGTGGCTGCCACGGTTGTCCAGCTCGCCCGCGCGGCGGCTCGGGGACTTGTTTTCCAGCAGGAAAGTTCCCGTCGCCTTGTCCAGGGTGTCTGCCAGGACCTGCGCGCGGGCGTTGTTCGTGGTGGTGGCCAGGTGCTCGAAGCTGACGGCCAGAGCCAGGAATTCACCCAGGCTGTCCCATCGCAGGTGGTTTTCCTTGAGCAGCTGCTGGACGTGCTTGGGAGCAGATCCGCCGGCGCCGGTCTCGAAGAGGCCACCACCGTTCATCAGCGGAACAACCGACAGCATCTTGGCGCTGGTGCCCAGTTCCAGGATGGGGAACAGGTCCGTGAGGTAGTCGCGGAGCACGTTGCCGGAGACGGAGATGGTGTCCTCGCCCTTGCGGATGCGCTCCAGGGTGAAGGCAGTCGCCTTCACCGGGGACATGATCTCGATCTGCAGGCCCTCGGTGTCGTGGTCCTTGAGGTATTCGTTGACCTTGGCGATGAGGTTGGTGTCGTGCGCGCGGGTCTCGTCCAGCCAGAACACTGCGGGCGTCTTGGAGGCGCGGGCGCGGGTGACGGCCAGCTTGACCCAGTCGCGGATGGGGGCATCCTTGGTCTGGCAGGCGCGCCAGATGTCACCCGGGGCGACCTCGTGTTCGATCAGCACAGCGCCGGAACCGTCCACGATCTGCACGGTGCCGGCTTCCTGGATCTCGAACGTCTTGTCGTGGCTGCCGTATTCCTCGGCGGCCTGGGCCATCAGGCCTACGTTCGGGACGGTGCCCATGGTGGTGGGGTCAAAGGCGCCGTGGGCGCGGCAGTCGTCCAGAACAACCTGGTAGATGCCGGCGTAGGAGCTGTCCGGGAGGACCGCCAGGGTGTCGGCTTCCTGGCCGTCCGGGCCCCACATGTGGCCGGAGGTGCGGATCATGGCGGGCATGGAAGCGTCCACGATGATGTCGGAGGGCACGTTGAGGCTGGTGATGCCCTTGTCAGAGTCCACCATGGCCAGGGCCGGGCCGTCGTCGAGGCCCTTCTGGATGAGCGCCTTCACGCCTGCACGGACGTCCTCCGGAAGCTCCTCGAGGCCGCTCAGGATGGCAGCAAGGCCGTTGTTGGGGCTCAGCCCGGCGGCGGTGAGCTGCTTGCCATAGGTCTCGAACAGTTCGGAGAAGTAGGCCTTCACCACGTGGCCGAAGATGATGGGGTCCGAGACCTTCATCATGGTGGCCTTCAGGTGCGCTGAGAACAGGACGCCCTCTTCCTTGGCGCGGACTACCTGGGCTGCCAGGAACTCGTCCAGCGCCGCGGCGCGCATAACAGTGCCGTCGATGACCTCGCCGGCCAGCACCGGGAAGGCCTTCTTCAGGACCTTGACCGAGCCGTCTTCGCGGACCAGCTGGAGGGCGATGGTGCCGTCGGACTCGATGACCACGGACTTCTCGTTCGCGCGGAAGTCGTCAGCCGTCATGTGCGCAACGTTGGTCTTGGAATCCGCGGACCAGGCACCCATGGAGTGCGGGTTCTGGCGGGCGTAGTTCTTGACGGACAGCGGTGCACGGCGGTCCGAGTTTCCCTCGCGCAGGACCGGGTTCACAGCGGAGCCCTTGATCTTGTCGTAGCGGGAGCGGACGGCCGTTTCCTCGTCCGAGGAGGGGTTGTCCGGGTAATCCGGCAGGTTGTAGCCCTGGCCCTGGAGCTCGGCGACGGCGGCCTTCAGCTGCGGGATGGAAGCGCTGATGTTGGGCAGTTTGATGATGTTGGCGTCCGGCGTCTTTGCCAGCTCACCCAGTTCAGCAAGGGCATCGCCGATCTGCTGTTCCGGGGTGAGGTAGTAACCGAACACGGAGATGATGCGGCCTGCGAGCGAAATGTCACGGGTCTCCACCTCCACACCTGCGGTCGAAGCAAACGCCTCGATGATCGGCAAGAACGAATAAGTAGCCAGCATCGGCGCTTCGTCGGTGTGGGTATAGATAATCTTGGACATGCGCGGGCGTCTCCCTGGAGGTCGGCTGATTTTTTGGAAATTTTGTTCTATTTCACCACCCCCTAACTTACCTGAGGACACGGCTTTGAACCGTACCGGGGCGGCCGGACGGCCCTGCATTACAGCGGATTGGGGCATGGGAAAACGCCCGACGGCGGTGCGCACCCCGGGCCGCCAGCCGCCGTCGCGCTTTACCGCCGGGAGCCACCGGCGCAGGTGAGGACCCGGTCAGCGCCGCTTGTGGGGTATGTCACTGGGCCAGAGCTGCACGTATTTGGGGTCCTGACGGCGCAGCTCCTCCGTCGCCGTGAACGAATGGACGGGATCGACGTCCCGCAATTGCACGGCTGCGGCGTAGGCCTCAACAGCCGGGGCAGCAGTTTGGCCCCAGCCGTCGGCTGTTACGTGCCTGCCATTAACGGCGGACCTTTTGGCGGACTTCCAGAAAGCAAACACGATGAGACCCCAATTCGCTGAGAGTCCGGAGCCCAGATCGGACGTGTAACTGTATAGAGAAAAGTACACTTCGGCGGCCGTTTTTGCCAGAGCGGCGCACCAGCGAGCGATCATGAACGCCTGCCCGGGACCATACCCGAGGCGTCACTACTATGTACAAATTTGTCATACGTCGATAGGTTCGAGGAGTCACGCGGCGGGCCGTCCCGGACCCCCTCACACCCGTTTTAGACAGGACAACAATGACGCGAACCAGCTCCCTGGCCGCCAGCTTCCTGAGCCTTTCGGCAGCTGCCATAATCGCGCTGGTTGGCGCCGGGGGCGCCAACGCTGCCCCATCGGCGTCGGACGATAACGCAGTACCTTCGGTTGCCCGCGCAACGGCGGACAGCACCGGCGCGGCAGACTACTGGACATCAGACCGCATGCGCGCGGCGATTCCCGGCGATGTCCTCGCAAGCAAGGCGCTGGAGCGCGGCAACTCTTCCAGCGCGGCGAGCGTGCTGAAGGGACCTAAAACCAAGGTGGCGGGCACCACGGGCAAGCCCTCACTCTCTCAGCCTGCAAGCCCTGTAGCCCACATCGGCAAGGTGTTCTTCACCCTCGGCGGCCAAAATTACGTCTGCTCCGGAAACGTCGTGTCGGCGTCGAACAAGAGCACCGTTGCCACGGCCGGACACTGCCTCAACGAGGGTCCCGGCACGTTCGCCACCAAGTTCGTTTTTGTCCCTAAGTACAAGGACGGGGTGGCGCCCTACGGTGCGTGGACCGCCGACGAGTACTTCACGCCCACCCAGTGGAGCACGGGTGGGGACATCACCTACGACACCGGCTTTGCCGTGATGGACCCGAGGCAAGACGGCGCACTGCTGGAGGATGTCGTCGGCGGCTCAGGCGTGGCATTCAATGAAGACCGCGGCCTGCAGTACACCGCCTACGGCTACCCCGCCGCCAAGCCCTTCAGCGGCGAACGGCTCTGGAGCTGCACCGGCACGGCCACCAAAGACACTAACAACTCGCAGTTCAATACCCAGGGCATCCCGTGCGACATGACGGGCGGCTCTTCAGGCGGCCCGTGGTTCATCGGCAGCGGCTCCGACGGCTTCCAGAACTCCATCAACAGTTACGGCTACAGCCCGAAACCCGTGATGTACGGCCCGTACTGGGGCAGCGTCATCAAAGCGACCTACGACAGTGCCGCAGCAGCCTAGGAAAACCTCGCCTGACGAGGCATCCGGGAACGGATCCGTCAGCCACATCAAATCGGGCCAGCCCCGCGAGGAGATCCTCGAGTACTGGACCAAACAGCGAATGGCCGCTGCAAAGCCCCGGGAGCTTCGGCTTCCGGAAGGGGGGCCGCGCCTCATGCAGCGGGGCGCGGACCCGGCACCACGTCCTTCCTAGCTGCCCGTTAAGGCCCGACGGCGCCTGTCCCCTCAGTTGGGGACAGGCGCCGTCGACGTTTAACCCTGGGCCCACGCCGGCAGGGTTCCCTGACCGACCTTAGGGAGCCGGTGGGGATTAGTGGAAGAAGTGGCGGGCACCCGTGAAGTACATGGTGATGCCGGCCGCGTTGGCCGCGGCAACGACTTCCTCATCCCGGACGGAACCGCCGGGCTGGACCACGGCGCGGACGCCGGCGTCGATCAGGATCTGCAGGCCGTCAGCGAACGGGAAGAACGCGTCGGAGGCTGCAACGGCGCCGCGGGAGCGCTCGGGTGCGCCAGTCGCGTCGGCGTTTGACGCACCGCCAGCACCTTCGCCGTCGGACTCCACCGAAACGCCCAGCGTGTTGGCGCGCTCGACGGCAAGGCGGCAGGAGTCCAGCCGGTTGACCTGGCCCATGCCGATGCCCACGGCTGCGCCGTGATCGGCGATCAGGATGGCGTTGGATTTGGCGGCACGGCAGGCAGTCCAGGCGAAGGCGAGATCCGCGAGCGTCTTTTCGTCGGCGGCTTCGCCGGCGGCGAGGGTCCAGTTGGCGGGGTTGTCGCCGTCGGCGTCCACCTTGTCGCTCATCTGTACCAGGACACCGCCGGAAACCTGGCGCATTTCGGCCGGGTAGCGGCCGTAGCCCTCGGGCAGTGCGAGCAGGCGGATGTTCTTCTTCTTGGCGAGGATCTCCACGGCTGCCAGCTCGAAGTCCGGGGCGATGACAACCTCGGTGAAGATGCCGGCAACGGTCTGCGCCATGGCCGCGGTGACCGTCCGGTTGGCAGCGATGACGCCGCCGAACGCGGAGACGGGGTCGCAGGCGTGGGCCTTGGCGTGGGCGTCGGCGATCGGGTCGGCGGCCGAGGCGGAACCAACGGCGACACCGCACGGGTTGGCGTGCTTGATGATGGCGACGGCGGGCTCGGCGAAGTCGAACGCGGCGCGGAGGGCGGCGTCGGCGTCGACAAAGTTGTTGTAGCTCATGGCCTTGCCGTGCAGCTGGTCGGCCTGCGCGATGCCGGCCGGGGCTGCCTTGTCTACGTAGAGCGCAGCCTGCTGGTGCGGGTTTTCGCCGTAGCGGAGAACCTCGGAGCGCTCCAGCGACAGGCCGGCGTAGGCAGGCCAGTCGATGACGCCGTCGCCGTCTTCATCCAGGAACTGGCTGGCAGTCCAGGTGGCCACGGCGTTGTCGTAGGACGCGGTGTGGGCGAACGCCTTGGCGGCCAGCCGCCGTCGGGTCTTCAGGTCAAAGCCGCCCTCAGCGGCGGCGGTAACCACGGAGCCGTAGAACGCGGGGTCAACAACAATGGCGACGGCGGCGTGGTTCTTCGCTGCCGAACGGACCATGGCGGGGCCGCCGATGTCGATCTGCTCAACGACATCGTCCTGCGCGGCGCCGGACTTCACGGTCTCAACGAACGGGTAGAGGTTCACCACCACCAGGTCGAAGGTTTCAATTTCCATGCCGGCGAGGGTTTCCATGTGCGCAGGGACGCGGCGGTCCGCCAGGATGCCGCCGTGGACGCGCGGGTGCAGCGTCTTGACGCGGCCGTCCAGCATTTCCGGAGACCCGGTGACTTCTTCGACTTCCTGGACCGGGATACCGGCCGCGGCGATCTTCTTGGCCGTGGAACCGGTGGAGACGATCTTCACGCCGGCTGCGTGCAGGCCCTTGGCGAGATCCTCCAGCCCGGTCTTGTCGTAGACCGAGATCAGCGCCCGGCGGATGGGAACACGGTCGATGGATACACGGTCAGGCTGCGTGACGCTCACAAAAAGTCTCCGTCTGATCTCGCGGAACAGTGCCGCGGTTGGTGGGGATGGGCCCAGTTTATCGTGTTGTGCGGTTTGCCCCGCTTGCCGGCGGCAGTGTGAACGTCAGTGGGCACGGTTAGAGTTTTCACAGGAGGCTGCGATGAATACTTACACCACTGTGCCCAGCGGCGAACAGGTGGTCCAGGAACTGCCCTGGCGTTGGAAAGTCCAGGGCAGGATCTTCGTGATCGGCGGCCTCGGCTTCATGTTCGATGCCTGGGACGTGACGCTTAACGGCATCCTCATCCCGCTGCTCTCGACGCACTGGGCCCTGGCTCCCGGCGAAGTGGCCTGGGTGGGTACGTCCAACCTGATCGGCATGGCCCTGGGCGCGTTTGTGTGGGGCACCATCGCCGACACGATCGGGCGGAAGAAGGCGTTTACGGCCACGCTGCTGATCTTCTCGCTCTTCACGGTCCTGGGCGCCTTCTCCCCCGACTTCATCTGGTTCTGCGTGTTCCGCTTTATGGCCGGCTTCGGTCTGGGCGGCTGCATTCCGGTGGACTACGCGCTGGTGGGTGAGTTCACACCACGCAAGCAGCGCGGGAAGGTCCTCACCGCGATGGACGGCTGGTGGCCGGTGGGCGCGGCCCTTGCCGGTTTTGTGTCCGCCGGCCTCGTGGCGGTGTTCGGCGACTGGCGGCTGACCATGCTGGTGATGGTGCTGCCTGCGCTCCTGGTGTTCTGGGTCCGGCGCAGCGTTCCGGAGTCGCCGCTGTTCCTCATCCGCAAGGGCCGCCGCGAGGAAGCTGCCAAGGTCATCGACGACCTCGTGGCGGCAACGGGCGCCGAACCCCGTGCCTACAGCCTGCCCGACGCGCAGGAAGTTCCGCGGCTCTCCGCCGGCAGCGCCTGGCACCAGCTGCGGCTGGTGTGGCAGTTCAACTGGAAGATCACGGCCACGGCCTGGGCCCTGTTTTTCAGCATCCTGCTGGTCTACTACCTGTCCCTGACGTGGATGCCGCGGATCCTGATCGGCGCGGGCTTCGCCGAGTACAAGGCGTTTGTGACCACGGCGTCCATGGCCGCGGTTGGGCTCTTGGGTGTTGTTGTGGCCGCGCTGCTGGTGGAGCGTGTGGGCCGCAAATGGATCCTGGCCATCACCGGCCCGCTGTCCGCGCTGACCCTGGTGATCGTGGCGATTGTGGTGGACATCCCCACGGCAGCCGTTTTCTGGCTGCTGGTATTCGGCTTTGTGGTGCAGATAGCGATTCCGGTGCTCTACGCCTATGTGTCAGAGCTTTACCCCACCGAGCTCCGCGGCACGGGTTTCGGCTGGGCGTCAACATTTTCGCGGCTGGGGGCTGGTTTTGGGCCCCTGATATTTGCGAACTACTTCTGGCCCGAGCTCGGCCTGGCCACGTCCTTCGCCCTGGCCGGCGGGCTGGTGCTGGTGGCCGTCCTGTGGATGGCGTTCTTCTCCCCCGAAACCAAGCAGCGCCGCCTCGAGTAGCCCCCGGCGTCACCCGAAAATCAGACGGCGGCGAGGGCTGCCAGGGTGTTGACCAGGAGGCGGCGCTCCACCACTTTGATGCGTTCGTGCAGGGATTCCTCGGTGTCGCCCGGTTCAATCGTGACGGCTTCCTGGGCGATGATGGGCCCGGTGTCCACCCCGGCGTCGGCCCAGTGCACCGTGCAGCCGGTGACCTTCACGCCGTAGGCCATGGCATCGCGGACGCCGTGGGCGCCGGGGAACGCAGGCAGCAGGGCCGGGTGGGTGTTGAGGTACTTGCCGTGGAAGGCTGCGATAAAGTCGGCGCTGACGATACGCATAAAGCCGGAGGAGACCACGACGTCCGGGGCGTAGGACGCCACGCGGGCGGTCAGTGCGGCATCCCATTCGTCGCGGGTGGGGAAGGAGTTGAAGTTGACCACAAACGTCTCCAGCCCGGCTTCCGAGGAGCGTTCGACGCCGTAAGTCCCCTCCCGATCGGCACCTACCGCGGCGATTTCCACGTCCAGCTCCCCAGCCTTGACGGCGTCGATGACTGACTGGAGATTGGACCCGGTACCGGAAACGAGGACTACGATGCGCATGGGTCTAGCTTATGGGCACGCTCGCGTAGGCTGGAAAACATGAACAACACCCCGGAACCGGCTGGCCAGCAACGGACCAAACAGCCGCTCAGCGACGCCGCCAAGGACTCGCTCACCAAAACCCGCAACCTGTTCCGGATCTTCATTGTCACCGTGCTGGGCGCCTTCTTCGTCTACCAGCTCGACGTCAGCTACCTCTGGCTCACCGGCATCCTGACCGCGGCGAGCTTTGTGCTGGGTATCCTTCTGCTGGTTCGGTCGGCTCGGCTGAAGGAGTCCAAGCTGGTCCTGTTCGGCACCGTCTCGGGGCTGGTGGTATCGCTGATCATGCTGCTGGTCATCCTGGCCACGGCGCTGTTTTTCCGCCAGGTCCAGGACTTCCAGACTTGCTCACGCGAGGCCCTCACCGACCAGGCGCTCTCCAATTGCCGGGTCCAGCTGGAAAGCTCGCTGCCGGGTCTCCGGTAGCAGCCACACCACTAGCAGCCACGCCAGCAGTCGCCACGAAAGTCAGCGGGCCAGTTCCGCTTCCTCATCCACGTGCTGCTGGCGTTCCAGCCACGGTCCGGCTGCGTAACCGATCACGACGCCGATGCCCACCTCGGCGGCAATCCAGAGTCCCATCCACAAGGGGTCGGGTCCGATGGCGGTGAGGCGCCCGAGGCCGGCGGAGCCACGGGCCAGCCAGGCCAGGCCCGCGGCCAGCAGCCCGGACACAACCCCGACCAGCGCGCCGAGGGCAAGGGTGGACACCGTGGCCGTGAACCAGCGCGCGTCAATCTTGATGGAGAGCCACTCGTCAAAGTGGTTTTCGCCTTCGCGCAGGAACCACCATCCGGCCAGGATCCCCGCCAGAACGGGCAGCACCAGCGCCACGAACCCGTAGTCCAGCGGGCCTGACGGGATAGCGGCGAAGACGGGGATGGACGGCAGCGGCCCGGTGGCGGTGCCCAGCGGCCCCACCTGCGAGCCCACGCCCATAGCGAAGCCCGAGCCCGAGACCCAAGCCAGCGCAAAAACCACAAGGTTGGGCAGATACCCAAGCTGCGCGATGGTGAGAGCGGCACCCCCTACCGCGCCGGCGTCGAGCGCTTCATAGACAGCAATCACCAGGTTCCAGTGGATAAAAAGGTCCACGGCCAGGAGCACACCGGCGAGCGCCAATGAAGCAGACAGCGCCACAAATCCCGCCTTCGCCGCGGAGCCCAAATAGGAGCCGGCCCAGCGGGAATGCTGGCTGGTGCGCGAGATCCAGTCGACCGCATCGACGCCGATCAACCGGCTCCACGAGCCTGCCTCGCGGCGGGCGCCAATCACCATGCCGAGGGCGAACGGGATCAGCGGGATCAGCATCGCGAACCAGATGTTAATGACGACGTCGGCGGTGCGGCACACAAAGCCGGTGGCAGCGCCGAACGCCGAGTAGACCACCCAGGACCCGAGCAGCGCCTGCCACAGTTGGTCCGTATAGGAAGCCCGGGCCAGGCGCCGCCCCGCACGCCAGGCGAGCAGGAACGGGATCAGGGTCAGGCCGAGGGGCACCAGGGTCAGCAGGCCGGAGCCTGGACTGCCGGCCGCACCAGCCTCACCAGACACGACGGCGAGCTGCAGCGGCACCCCGTGAATCAGCAGCCAGCCTTGGCCGGCGAGGCGGGCCAGGGCATCAAAGGCGGCGTTCTGGAAACCCGCGGTGGCCCACACGGCCACAATGGGCACCACCGCCAGGAGCGCGGAGATGATGGCAGCCTGCGCCGTTTCGAGGCCTCCCTGCAACCACAAGGGCATGGGAAGGCCTCGGTCTCCGGTCTGATCAGCGCGCAGTTTCATCGTGTCCCATGGTGTCACGGCCGGGCCTCCGGACCGGGTTTCGACAGGCTCATTCCCCCTGCGAGACGCGCCTCACCAGAGTTCGTAGTCCGCGGCCGGCGAGGCCCGTGGCAGGCGAAGAACCGGACGACGACGGCGGGACGGCCGCCGCTGGTGATGGCGCCGTCGTCGGGCGTTCAGACTGTCGGGGCGCCTCATCCGGGTCGCTCATGTCGCTGGGCAGATGTCCCCATCCGGGCCTGATTCGGCGCTTTTTCCGCGGGTCCGCCGTAAAATTGGAATGTCCGCAATCAGTGGTTGGAGGCAGAAAAAATGACTACCGCATCCCCACATGCACACGTTCATTTTGGGCGCGCAGACGTCCAAAATGCGGGCATGGGAGTAGGTATCCTGTTGTTGGTGGTGGGTGCCCTGGGCTTTATCCCCGGCGTCACCACCCAGTACAGCGAATTGATGTTCCTGGGACCTGATTCCCATGCAATGTTCCTTGGGCTGTTCCAGGTGTCCATGCTGCTCAATATTGTGCAGCTGGCCATCGGCGCAACGGGCTGGGCGATGTCCCGGACCGAACATGGCGCACGGAACTTCCTCATCGGAGCAGGCGCGCTGTACATCATCCTCAGCATTTTCGGGCTCAGTGTCGGCGTTGACTCGGCGGCCAACTTCCTGTCGTTCAACATGGCTGACAACTGGACCCACCTGGTGCTGGGCGTAGCGATGATAGCTGCTGGCTGGCTGTTCTCCAGGAACATGTCCGGCGAGAGGAAATAGCCCGGAAATGACAAACCGGGAAACAGGAGCCGCGAATGAGAAATGATCAATAAGTTCTGAATTTTCGTCCTACTCGCCGGTGCAGTTGCCGCGTTCCGCGACCAGCTGCACCGGCTTCTTTGTGCGCGACGGCGACGAAAACTAATGCTGGACGGCGGCTGGGGCCGAGCGTACGCTAATGCCCATCGGCCGCTAATGCCCATCGGCGAGGGGGGAATCGGATGGGGGCGATACTGCGGGCTCGTTGCCGCTCCGCGTCCCGGCCTGTGTTGTTGGCCCTCCTGACCGCTTTGGCGTGGCTCGTGTGGGGAGCGGGAACAGCCACCGCTTCAAGCCCCGTCCCGGATGCCGGAGGCCTTCTGAAGCCCGTTTCGTCCGTTCTTGCGAAACCCCGTCCTGTTCCGGTGCCTCCCGCCGTGGTGAGCTCAAGCGGAACTGCACTGGCAACCGCAACGTCCCTCGCGGATTCGGCTGCGGCCGCCGCAAACATGTTGGCTGCCCCCGCGCTGCCGGCGGTCACCGGCACTGTTGATACTGCCACTGCCCTGGTGCCCGGGCTTTCCGATCTGCTGCCCGTTCCTGGCATACGGCCGCTGCCTGGCCAGCCACCGCTTACGACGCCGGCACCCGGCCCGGTGCCAACGGCGGCACCCAGCCTCCCGGCGTCGAGCGCGGTTGCGGAGGGCAGCAATGCGGGCGTTAGCCCGGCACCGGCCGGGCCGGTGGGCCTGGCGGCGACCAACGCCCCGAGGCTCGTCTTCGGCCCGGCCCAGGACCGCTCAGGCTTGGCCTCCACCCCGGAGGCAACGGCAAGCGCTTCCGGCCCCAAAAACAGGCCGCAAAACCCTGCGCTGCGAATTCCTCCGGCCCTGGCCAATGGCGCCGGGACGGCCAATTCCGGGTCAGCCGGAGGGTCCGAGGGGGCGGCTGACCTTGGCGGGTCCTGGCCATTCCTCCCCACAGCCACCAGTGGACCACACCTGTCCGGCGCCGTGACGCTGCCGGCCGGTCCTTCCTTCGATCCAGGGTCCTCACCCGACTGAACAGGTCATCTCTGCCCTTTTCGCGGCAGACCATGACCACCGCGCACCACCGGCGCGCGGACACCACGTTCAGTCAAGGAGAAAACCCGTCATGTCCATCAACAGTGCTGTGATCAACCGCGCCCATGTCATCTCGACAGTGGGCAACTGGCCCGACCCGATGGGAAAGCTCGGCTAGCACAAGGTGCGGTGGGCGGCTGGACGGCCGCCCACCCGCCCGAACCGCACTCCTGTAGAAAACTTTTCACTTTATTTATGAATCGTTGACCGCTAGCAGGCAGCAATTTGAGCAGAACCAGGCGGTGGTGCGCACCGCCGTCGAACGCCGTGAACGTGCCGTTCGGCGGCGTGAAGGACTCCTCCACAAACACGTTCCGCGAGCAGGGCAGGTCCGCGCTGGACTTCTTCACCTGAACCGCATCCCGCTGATCAAGCGCGAACGGACACTTGCGGCCCACCCTCCGGCGCGAACCGGCAGGTAATCCCCTCAAAACTCGGTTTTGAGGGTAATAGCTGCAAGTTCGCGCTTGGAAATCAGGGCCCCAAGTGTCCGTTCGCGCCAAAGGCGGCACTGGCCATGGGGCCTGCAACAATGGCCCCATGAGCGACATCATCCTGGGCTGGGACCCGGCCGGCTGGAACCGGTGGAACTACGCGGCTGTTACTGAACAGGTCGCCGTGACAGGGCTGCACCTGGAGCCCTGGAGCGTGGGCCGGAGCGTTGCCCCCGGCACCGGCGTGTGGCTGCTCCTGCTGGGAGCGCACGGCCCCGGCCTGATCGGCCATGGCGTTGTCCTGTCGGGGCAGCCCGGGCACCCGGATCAGGCGGCCACGTCGTCGGGCCAGCCTGAGTTCACCGTGCAGGTGGCGTTCGATGCGCTCCTGCCGCTGGGCGACCACGTGCCTGCCGCGGTCCTCGACGCAGCGGTGCCCGGCGTCGTGTGGGACAGCGCCGAAACCGAGGGCATGGCGCTGGAGTCCGGCGACGAAGCCGCGGTCCGGGCGCTCTGGGCCACTCACGGGCCGGCGCAAGGACCAGACCCCACCCAACCTGTGCCCGGCACGTACCCCGAGACCGCCGTCGTCCGTGTCACCGCCAACCGCTACGAGCGTGACCCCGAGGCCCGGCGGGCGTGCATCGCGCACCGCGGCAGCAGCTGCGCGGCTTGCGGGTTCTCCTTCGAACTGGCGTACGGGGAGCTCGGCAAGGACTTCATCGACGTCCACCATGTGGTGCCCGCGGCCCAACTCGGCGGCGGCTACCAGCTGGATCCGCTCACGGACCTGGTTCCGCTCTGCGCCAATTGCCATGCCATGGCCCACCACGGGGTGACCACGCCGCGCACCCAAGCCGAGCTGCGGCAAATCATGGCCACCGCCGGATACCTCCGCGGAACCACCGTTGCCCCTGAGGAGATTGAGGCCCAGCGCGTTGCCCGCGAGATCCTCGGCAAATAATCAAACAGCCCGCGCTCTGGACTCTTGGGCGGGCGCCAACCAGACTGTCTACAACAGCTGGCCGGCTGGCCGGAATTGGAGACACACAATACCGGCAGGGACTGAGCAGCTGCCATTATTGGGGCTTTCCTGGGAGGCCTGTTCCGCACGCGCGAAAGGACCTCGTCATGCCGGATCTGTCAGCATTCTTCCCGCTTCTTGCCGCGATTATCGGGGCAATGCTGGTGGTCGGCTTTGTTTGGGGGGCCATCAAACTGATGTGGAAAGTGGCGGAGCCCAATGAGGCCCTGATCATCTCCGGCCTGACCCGCGGAACCCTGGAAACCCGGGCCGGAATGGACTTCAAGATTGTCACTGGAAAGGGCGCCCTGGTATTTCCGGGCCTGCAGACCGTCCGCACGCTTTCCCTGACGCTGAATGAAACGGAGCTTAAGGTTTCCTGCGTGACCTGGCAGGGCATCCAGGTGATTGTGGAAGGCGTGGTAATTTACAAAATTGGTGACGCCCCGCCGTTTATCGCAAATGCGGCCAGGCGTTTCCTGGGCCAGCAGCCCAAAATGGAAAGCCAGGTCTACAACGTCTTTGAGGGCCACCTGCGGTCCATCATCGGAAGCATGACCGTTGAAGAGATCATCCGCGAACGGGACAAGATGGGGTCCCAGGTCCGCAGCGCCAGCGGAGTGGAAATGGAGAAGCTGGGGCTGGTGGTGGATTCGCTGCAGATCAAGGACCTGCAGGACCCCACGGGGTACATCCAGAACATCGCCAAGCCCCACATCGCCCAGGTCAAAATGGAGGCCCGGATCGCGGAGGCCACGCGGAACCGTGAGGCCGCCGAGAAGGAGGCCGAGGCGGCTGCCATGATCGCGGACGCGCAGAGCGTTTCGGCCATCCGGCAGTCGGTGGCGCAGGCGAACGCCGAGCGGGCCAAAGCCGAGGCCGCCCAGGCGGGACCGCTGGCGGATGCGACGGCGCGGCAGCACGTCGTCGTCCAGGAAACGGAAGTGGCCAAGCTTGAGGCGGACCGGGAGGAGCAGAAGCTCCAGACCACGGTCCGGAAGCCCGCCGACGCCAAGGCGTACGCCAAGCGCACAGACGCGGAGGGCCAGAAGGCGGCAGACATCAGCGCCGCCGAGGCGCTGGCCCGCCGCACGGAACTTGAGGCCCAGGCCAACGCCCGCCGGACGGAGCTGCAGGCCCAGGCGAACGCCACTGCCGCGTCGGCCGCGGCCGGAGCCACGAAGGTCACCGGCGAGGCCGAAGCCGCTGCCACCAGGGCCCGCGGTGAGGCCGCCGCCTCCGCCATCAAGGCCAAGGCGCTGGCCGAGGCCGACGGCATCAAGGCGCGGGCCGAAGCACTCGGGACCAACCAGGACGCCGTCATTTCGCAGCAGCTGGCCGAAAACATGCCGGCCATCATCGCCGCAGCGGCCGAGCCTTTCTCCCACGTGGGCCAGATGACCGTGCTGAACGGCGGCGAGGGCGTGAACAAGATGCTGGGCGGCATCCTGGCCCAGGTGGGCGACTACCTTCCTGCCTTGTCCTCGGCACTGAAGAACAGCCGGGAAGGCAAGCGCCCCGCGAAAGCCCCCGATGCATAAGAACGTTGACCGGAGCCTTACCGGCAAGATCGGCCGCGTGACCGGGCGCATTGGCCCCGGAACCCTCGGCGAGGTCATGCTGCCCTATCTGGGCGGCACCAACGCGTTCCACGCCCACCCCTTCGACAAGACGAGCATCTTCGCGGTCGGCGACGAGGTGCTGGTCATCTATTTCGAGCCGCCGCAAACGGTCTATGTGGACGAACTCCCGGACGTGCTGCGGCACGGCGAAGGCGGCTGACCCCACCGCTGATCTGTTAACCCAACCTTTCCCTCGACTCAACCCGGGTGACCCCGCCCCGACAGGCGCCGCGCCCACCGTGGAGGGGTGAGGATCGCAATTGTTGCCGAGTCGTTCCTGCCGCTGATGAACGGAGTGACCCACTCCATCCTGAGGGTGCTTGAACACCTGGAGGACCAGGGCCACGACGTCCTGGTCATCGCCCCTTCTACCTATGCCGTCTCCGAGTTCGTGGGACCGGCCGAGGTGGTTCACGGCGCGACGGTGCACCGGGTTCCCGCAGTTCCGCTGGCTGGCTACACCAACGTGCGAGTGGCGATGGGCGGTGTGTACCGGGTCAAGCGAATCCTTGCCGACTACGCACCCGACGTTGTCCACCTCGCATCGCCGTTTATCCTCGGGTGGCGGGCAGTGCAGGCCGCGCATCAGTTGGGGATCCCCACCATAGCCATCTACCAGACCGAGGTTCCCAGCTACGCCGCACGCTATGGTGTGCCGTTCCTGGAGAACTGGGCGTGGAACCGGGTGGAGAATATCCACTTGCTGGCCACCCGGACGCTGGTGCCGTCCACCTTCGCGCTGAACCAGTTGCGCGGCCGCGGGATTCCGCGCGTGGGCATGTGGCGGCGCGGTGTGGATACCGCGCGGTTTTCGCCGGAAAAGCGCGACGCCGGGTGGCGGGCAACGGTTGCCCCCGGCGGTGAGCGCATCATCGGCTACGTCGGCCGGCTGGCCATCGAAAAGCAGGTGGAGGACCTCGCCGCGCTCGCCAACGTCCCGAACACCAAGCTGGTGATTGTGGGCGACGGACCCCAAAAGTCCGCCCTGCAGGAAGCCCTGCCGGGCGCCGTGTTCACCGGGTTCCTCGGCGGTGAGGAGCTGGCGAAGGCGGTGGCGTCCTTCGACCTTTTTGTCCATCCCGGCGAGTTCGAGACGTTCTGCCAGACCATCCAGGAGGCCATGGCATCGGGGGTGCCGGTGGTGGCCACGGGCCGCGGCGGGCCCCTGGACCTGGTGGAAAACTCCCGTACAGGCTGGCTGTACCAGCCCGGCGACCTGGCCGGTTTCCGGGCCCGGGTGATGGACCTGATGGGCGACGACGCCAAGCGCCGCGCGTTCGCCACGACAGCGCACGCCTCGGTCCAGGCGCGGACGTGGCCGGTGCTCAGCGCCGAGCTGGTGCGTCAGTACCAATCAGTAATCGCCGGAGAACCGTTGGCTGAAACCGTCGAAACCAAGAGCCGCCGCCCGGTGGTTGAGCCTGCCCAAACCAAAAGTGGAGCGTCCCTGTGAAAATATCGGTGATCGGCTGCGGCTACCTCGGCGCCGTGCACGCCGCCACGCTCGCGTCCATGGGCCACACCGTGGTGGGCATCGACGTGGACGCCACCAAAGTGGACCAGCTGGGCCGCGGCCATGCCCCCTTCTTCGAACCCGGTCTGGACGAACTGCTCCGCGACGGACGCAGCACCGGCCGCCTCACGTTCTCCACCGACGTCGCCGCTGCCGCCAGCGCCCAGGTCCACTTCCTGTGCGTCGGGACGCCGCAGTCCAAGACGTCCGACGGCGCCGACCTCACCTTCCTCGTTTCCGCCACCGAGGCGCTACTCCCGCACCTGGCGAGGGGCGCCGTCGTCGTCGGTAAATCAACGGTGCCCGTGGGCACGGTGGACATGCTCCAGGGCGTCCTCGCGGGGCGGCCCGACGTGCAGCTCGGCTGGAACCCGGAGTTCCTGCGGCAGGGCACAGCAGTGAAGGACTCGCTGGTGCCGGACCGGCTGGTCTACGGTGTGGCGGGCGGACGCGCCGCGGCCTTCAACCCCAAGACCGGGGCGCCGCGTGCCGTGACGGCTGCGCTGGATGCCGTTTATGAGCCGCTGCTGAACGCCGGCATTCCGCGCCTGGTGTGCAACTTTGCCACGGCTGAACTGATCAAGTCGGCCGCGAACGCGTACCTGGCCACCAAGGTCAGCTTCATCAACGCCATCTCCGAACTGTGCGACGCGTCCGGCGCGGACGTGGCCGAACTCAGCGAGGCCATGGGCATGGACCCGAGGATCGGGAACCGCTACATGCATGCCGGGCTGGGCTTCGGCGGCGGGTGCCTGCCCAAGGACATCCGCAGCCTCCGCAGCCAGGCCGCCGCGCTGGGCGTGGACCCTGTGAACGACTGGATGGGCGTGGTGGACGCCATCAATCTCCGCCAGCGGACCCGGACAGTGTCCCTGGCCGCGGAACTGTGCGGCGGCGCGCTCTCCGGACGCGCCATCACCATCCTCGGAGCCTCCTTCAAGCCCGAGACCGATGACATCCGCGACTCCCCGGCCCTGGACGTGGCGGCCCGGCTGGCGGCGGCCGGCGCGCACGTGACGGTGACGGATCCGAAAGCCGTAAACCACGCGTGGCTGCGGTATCCGCAGCTGCGGTTCGAAGCCTCCGCAACGCGGGCTTTGGAGGGTGCCGAACTGGTGCTCCTCCTTACTGAGTGGGACGAATACCGGCGCCTGAGCCCTGCCGCTGCGGGCGCTTTGGTGCGGCGGCGGGTGATCCTGGACGCCAGGAACGTCCTCGATGCTGCTGCCTGGCAGGCGGAGGGCTGGGTGGTCCGCGGGCTGGGGACCAACGCCGGAGCCGCTGTCAGCGTCGTTTCCGGGGCCGGCCAAGTTTCCGGGGCCGGGGCCGGCCTGACGGGAATGCGTAACTCTTAGCCAGTTTTCACCGCTACGGACCACGCGAACGCGAATTCCCGGGCCTCCATTCCCAAGCGCCGCGCGAAAGTCACGCGTTTTCGCACCGCGATCACAACATGCACTTTATGATGTGCGTGGGGGTGGTAGCGCATGGGGCGTTCCAGGCGGCAGGACAAGGATCTGGGCGCGTCGAAGTTCGGCGTGCTGCTTGATGCCAGCCCGGATGCGCTGATGGCGGTCAACGCGGACGGCACCATCAAAATGGCCAACGCGGCAGCCAGCAAGCTGTTCGGCTACACACGCGCTGAGCTGATCGGCAGCGACCACTGGCTGCTCCTGTCGGAGGGGTTCCGGAGCGAAACGCGGCTGCTTCAGGAGCACCTGCAAGCGCAGCCCGATAAACCGCTGCCGCCGCGTGAAGTGTACGGACTGCACCGGGACGGCACAGAGTTCTCCGCCGAGGTGGCAGGCTCACTGCTGGACGACGGCGGCTCGCAGGTTTTGCTGGTTTCGGTCCGGAGCACGGAACACCGCAAGGGAGCTGACGCTGACCTCCTCGAGGCCATGTCACTGCTGACGGCCACGCTCGAATCCACCGCGGACGGCATCCTGGTGATCAGCTCCGACGGCAGTGTTGCCGGGTTCAATGACCAGTTCCTGAAGATGTGGGGCATCCCGCCGGAACTCCTGGACGGTGACACCGAAGTGCCCATCATGCGGCTGATCATCTCCCAGGTTGCCAACCCGGAGGCCTTCATGGCAAGGATCGCCGAGGTTGTGGCGAACCCGGCGGCAGAAAGCCACGACGTGCTGGACTTCAAGGATGGCAGGACCTTTGAAAGGTACTCGCGGCCCCAACGGGTTGGTGAGAGGATCGCGGGCCGGGTGTGGAGCTTCCGGGATGTCACTCCGCGCAGGCAGGCGCAGGCGCTGGCCGAGCAGGCCGTGACTGACCTGGCCGCGCAGGCCGAACAGCTGCGAGCACTTGCGTTCCAGGATCCGCTGACCGGACTGGCCAACCGGGCGGTCTTCAAAGACGCACTGGTGGCAGCCCTCCGCGAGCCGCGGTTCAAGACCGTGGATGTCCTGCTGGTCGACCTGGACGATTTCAAGGAGGTCAACGACATTATGGGCCACCAGGCTGGCGACGACATGCTCGTGGAAGTGGCGCGCAGGCTCACAGGCTGTGTCCCCACCGCGGACGTGGTGGCCAGGCTGGGAGGCGACGAGTTTGTCGTTCTGCTTACCGCCTGCCCGGACGTCGAAACCATCGCGGCCTGTATTGTCCGCTGCCTGCATGTTCCGGTGTGGATTGACGGCACCATGCTGCGCCCCAGCCTGAGCCTGGGACTTGCCTCCATGGGAAATGCCGCCATCGGAGCGTCGGAGTTGCTGCGCCAGGCGGACATCGCAATGTATGCGGCCAAGACAGCGGGCAAGAACCGGTACTGTCGGTTCCATCCGGACATGATGACCGAGCTGGTGCAGCGCACGGACATGGAGGCCGGCCTGCAGCTCGCCATTCCGCTGGGGGAAATCTCCGTGGACTACCAGCCCCTTGTCTCCCCACGGATGGGCCAGGTAGTCCAGTTCGAGGCGCTTGCGCGGTGGGACCGCGATGGCGAGCGCATCCAGCCGTCGGTCTTCATTCCCATTGCGGAGCGCAGCGGCCTGATCAGCGAGATCGGTGCCGCCGTCATGACTTTAGGCCTCGCCCAGCTCGCGCCGTGGCTGAACGAAGACCCGTCACGCTCGCTGGCGGTGAACGTTTCCGGAGTCCAGCTACAGGAACCTGACTTTGCCGGCAACGTCCTCCGTTTCGCCGAGGCCAGCGGGGTGGGGGCGTACCAGCTGGTCCTGGAGGTCACCGAGAGTGTATTTTTCGACGCCGACCACAGCCTGATCAAGCAGCTCGCCAGTCTCCGTGAGGCCGGAGTACGTGTGGCGCTGGATGACTTCGGCACCGGATACTCGTCGCTGGGCCGCCTGCAAGAACTGCCGGTGGACACAGTGAAGATCGATAAAACCTTTGTGTCCATGGTGCGCACCGGAACCGAACGCCTCCCCATCCTCAGTTCCATGATCAACATGGCGCACAGCCTGGGCCTGACGGTCACCGCCGAGGGCATCGAGACGGCGGTTCAGGCGGACTTCCTGACAGCACGGGACTGCGATTTCCTGCAGGGGTACTTTTTCTCCCACCCTGAGCCTGGCGCCAGGCTCAAGCGGGCCCTGAAAAGGGCAGACAGCGCCATCCAGGCATTGAAGGATAGGTAAGGGCGCCTGCGCTGACTAAGCCAGCGGCAGGAACGCGAGGACAATGGGTTCCATGGACGTCGTTGTCATCGAAACGCGGCCGCTCGGGGACCGCAGCTACCTGGTCCACGACGGCGAGGTGGCCCTGGTCATCGATCCGCAGCGGGACACGGACCGGGTGGAAGCCGCGGCCGCGGAAGCGGACGTCCGGATCACCCACGTTGCCGAAACCCACCTGCACAACGACTACCTCACCGGCGGGCTCATCCTCGCCCGCGCGCACGGTGCCGAGTACCTCGTCAGCGCAAACGACGACGTCGCGTTTGATCGCACGCCAATGGCCGACGGCGGCACGGTCCAGGTAGGCCGGCTCACCGTGAAGGCCGTGGCCACGCCCGGCCACACCCACCACCATCTCAGCTACGTGGTCAGCGATGGCGAGGACCAGGCGGTGTTCTCCGGCGGCAGCCTGCTCTACGGGTCGGTGGGCCGGACTGATCTGGTCAGTGACGAGGACACCGAAGACCTCACCCGCGCCCAGTACTCCTCGGTCCGCCGCCTGGCCGCCGAGGCCCAGCCGGACGCAGCCCTGTACCCCACGCATGGATTCGGCTCGTTCTGTTCGTCCGGGCCGGCGTCGAGCGCCCGATCGTCCACCGTCGCCGAACAGCAGGAATCCAACCACGCGTTTACGGACGCCGATGAGGACCACTTTGTGCGGGAGCTCATCAACAACCTGACCGCCTACCCGTCCTACTACGCGCACATGGCCCCGGCGAACCGGCAGGGCCCGGGGCCGGCGGACCTCACTGTGCCGGAATCCGTGGATCCGGCGGAGCTCAGCCGCCGGCTCGCGGACGGCGAATGGGTGGTGGACCTGCGCCACCGGGTGGCCTTCGCCAGCCGCCACCTGCAGGGCTCGGTGAGTTTCGAGTACGGCCGCGGCTCCAGTTTCACCGCCTACCTGGGCTGGGTCCTGCCGTGGAACCAAAAAATGACGCTGGTGGGATCAGAAGAGGACATCGAAAAGGCCATCCGGGACCTGTCCCGGATCGGCATCGACTCCCCCGATGCCGCCCTCGGAACGGACCCGTCGGCACTCGCGCCGGGCACCGCCGTCGTGCATTATCCGCGTGTGGGCTGGGCCGAAATGCTGCACGGGCGAAGTGCCGGGGACGTGGTGCTCGATGTCCGCCGGACGGATGAGTACGACGCCGGCCACGTCGCCGGGGCGGTGAACGTCCCGCTGCATGAGCTGCTGGGGCGGATGGCCGAGGTTCCGGCGGGCACGGTGTGGGTGCACTGCGCCACCGGATACCGCTCCGGGGTGGCGGCCAGCCTGCTGCAGCGCGCGGGCCGGCAAGTAGTACATGTGGACGCGAAGTACGGTCCTTCTTGAGATGTGAGGGATATCATAAGGTTGCGTCTTCGCCCAGGTCTCGGGCGGGCCCGGGTCTCAGCTTTTACGGGTGACGGGCGCACCGATGGGGAGGGATCCGCGTGTCTCAGAATGGTCTCCTGGAGCAGCGTCCCGCCATCAGCACGAGCACGGCCAGGCTGGGTTGGCTGATCGCGCTTGGTGCTGTGGTGCTGGGCGTTCTTGGACTGTATTTTGCCGCCAACAGCGGCACCCCCACGGCCCTGGTGGCGGGTGACTTCGCCATCCTCGGGGCGGCCGTGCTGGCAGGTCGCAGCTGCGCCCACGCCGCGTGGCGCGGCGGGGTGAACGCCCGGGCCTGGACCCTGATGTCGGTGGCCGCCTTCGTCTGGGCGGCCGGCATGGCGGCCTGGACCTACTTCGGCCTCGCCAATAACCATGTGTACCCGTTCCCCTCCCTGGCGGATGCCCTGTTCCTGGCCTATTCGGTGCCGGCCGCCATCGCCCTTTTCAGCTTCAAGCGGCCAGGCGGCACAACCCGGGTGGGGCTGGTCCGGACAGCCCTGGACGCCGCTGTGATTGCCGGTTCACTCCTGGTGGTCAGCTGGCATACGGCGCTGGGCCCGGCCTTCAGCTCGGAAGGCGACCTCCTGACCCGGCTCACCAGCATGGGCTACCCGGTGGTGGACGTGGTCATGACGTCCTTGGTGGTGGTCCTCGGGATGCGGCGGCAGCCCGGTGAGCGCCTGCCGTGGCTGTGTTTCGGCGGCGGCCTGCTGGTCCTGACCGTCACGGACAGCATTTATGTGCGGCTGACGTTCGACGGCGTCACGGGCGTCACCGGATCGCCGCTCGCCCTGGGCTGGATCGGCGCCTTCCTCCTGATTGCGCTGGCACCGCTGCTCCCTTACGCGGAGAAACCGCGGCCGGACCGCAAGGCCTATGCACTGGCACTTGAGCTGCTGCCCTACATTCCGATCCTGGTGGCCGTGATCATGGTTGCGGCCCCGCACGTCAGCGAAATGAGCGCCTTCCTGCTGGTGGTGGCCAGAACAACTGTTGCCTGCATCCTGGTCCGCCAGGTCCTGATCATCATCGAGAACCTCACCCTGACCACCGGGCTGGAGAAGGAAGTGGCTGCCAGGACGGCTGAACTCGAAGGACTCGGCGCGATCGTCAACTCCTCCACGGATGCCATCCTGAGCACCACGCCGGAGGGCATCATCACCAGCTGGAACCCTGGGGCGCAGCATCAGTACGGCTACACGGCCGCGGAAGCGATTGGCCGTGACGCGCGTTTCCTCCTGCCGCCGGGCAGCACGGACGGCGACGACGAGGTTTTCGAGCAGCTCCGCGACGGCGGCGGGGCCATGAGTTTCGAAACCGAGCACCTGCGCAAGGACGGCGCCATCATCCCCGTGTCCTTGACCATTTCCCCCATCCGTGAAGGAGCGACAATCCGCGGGATCGCCGTTATCACCAGGGACATCACGCTGCGCCGGGCCGCCGAACTGGAGCTGAAGGCGGCCAGGGAAACGGCGCTGGAATCCAGCCGGCTCAAGTCCGAATTCCTGGCCACGATGAGCCATGAAATCCGCACCCCCATGAACGGCGTGGTGGGGCTGACCGCACTGCTGCTGGAGACGCCGCTGGACCAGACGCAGAAGCAGTACGCCCAGGGCGTCAAGGGCGCCGGCGAGGCGCTGCTGTCCCTGATCAACGACATCCTGGACTTCTCCAAGCTGGAAGCCGGCAAGGTTGACCTGGATGTGCGGGCGTTCGATCCCCGCGTCCTTGTGGAGGAAGTGGCGGGCCTGCTGACCGAGCCCGCGCAGGCCAAGAACCTTGAGCTGATCGCCTACTGCGAGCCGGACGTTCCAGCCCGGCTGCACGGTGATTCCGGCCGGATCCGCCAAATCCTGCTCAACCTGGCCTCCAACGCCGTGAAGTTCACAGCGGACGGGGAGGTGTCCATCCGCGTGACGACGGAGACGCCGGACGCGAAACCCGGCGCCGCCGCCATGGTCTGCTTCGAAGTCCGCGATACCGGCATCGGCATCGACCCTTCGCACCACGCACGGCTGTTCGAATCCTTCTCCCAGGCTGATGCTTCCACCACCAGGCGCTACGGCGGCACCGGCCTGGGCTTGGCCATTTGCAGCCGGCTCACTGAGGCCATGGACGGCGAGATCGGGCTGGACAGCTCTCTGGGCGAGGGCAGCACGTTCTGGTTCCGCGTCCCCGTGCCCGTTGCCCCGCCGTCCACGGATCCCGTGCCGGCCGCCGGTTTCCTCGCCGGACTGCGCGTCCTGGTGGTGGACGACAACGCCACCAACCGCCTGGTGCTGGAATCCCAGTTGCGCGGCTGGAAGATGCAGCCGGAGGCCGTGCCGGATGCCCGCGCCGCGCTGGCCCGCGCCCACGAAGCCGCAGCAGCCGGAGTGCCTTTCCATCTGGCCGTGCTGGACCTCTGCATGCCTGATACCGATGGCCTGGAGCTGGCCCGCGAACTCAAGGCCGATGCCGCTCTGGCGGACATCGAGCTGATCATGCTCACGTCCACCATGCAGGTCAACGCCGCCGAGATCGCCGACGCCGGAGTCCGCGAATGGCTTATGAAACCGGTCCGCAGCTCCGAGTTCTACAACCGCCTGATCCGGCTGATGTCCACGAGTGAACACCATGCCCCTGCGGCTCTTGGGTCCGGCCGGCCTTCCGACGCTGAGCCGTCGGCTGAGTCGTCCGGTTCGTCCCCCGAGTCCTCCCCGGAGCCGTCGGCTGATTCGTCCGATGCGTCGTCCCTCGGGGGCGCATCACGGGGCCGCATCCTGGTAGTGGAGGACAACGAGGTGAACCAGTTGGTGGCCCGCGCCACGGTGATCAAGTTCGGCTACGCGGTAGACATGGTTGCCGACGGTGCCGAGGCCGTAGCCGCCACCGCCAGCACCCGGTACGCCGCCGTCCTGATGGACTGCCACATGCCGGTGATGGACGGGTTCGAGGCCACGCGCGTCATCCGGCAGCGCGACGGCGGGGCCGGCCATCTTCCCATCATCGCCATGACCGCCGGCGCCCTGGACGGGGACCGGGAACGCTGCCTCGCCGCCGGTATGGACGATTACCTCTCCAAGCCGGTGGACGCCGCCGAGCTTGAAGCCGCCCTGGCCCGTTGGGTCCCCGAACAGGCGCCGCAGGAGCTGGAGGCACGCCAGTCGGCCGAGGCCCCACAGCTGCTGGCCGTCACCGGTGGACGTCCGCCGGTGCTGGATGCGGACCGGCTGGCCATGCTGCGCGGCCTCGGCCCCGAGGACGGCCTAGGCCTGCTGCCCGCGACGACGGAGGCGTTCCGGAAAGACGTTCCCGCGCGGCTCGCGGCGCTGCGCGAAGCCGTGCGCAACGGCGGCGGCCCCGCTCTGGCTCAGGCCGCGCACGCCCTGAAGGGTGCCGCCGCCAACATCGGAGCTACCGCCGTCGCAAGCCTGTGCGGCGAGCTGGAGGACATGGGACGCAGCGGAAAGCACGACGGCGGCCGGCAGCTGGTCAGCCGGCTGGAAGCGGAGCTTGTGCGTGTGGACTTTGAACTTGATCTAGCGCTGGAGGTGGCACAGTGAAAGTCCTGGTGGCGGATGACGATCCGGGCTCGCTCCTGGTGGCCCGCGCCGCCGTCGAACTCTACGGGCATGACTGCCTGACGGCGGCGGACGGTGACGAGGCGTGGGCACTGTACCTGGAACACCAACCCGATGTTGTGGTCACGGACTGGATGATGCCGGGGATGGATGGGCTGGCGCTGTGCCGGGCCATCCGGGCGCGCGGGGCGGACTTGTACACGTACATCGTGCTGCTGACGTCGCAGGGGTCCCGGGACGATGTGCTCGCCGGGCTCGCGGCCGGGGCGGACGACTACGTCACCAAGCCGCTGGATCCGTTTGTCCTGCATGCACGGCTGCTGGTGGCGCTGCGGGTGACCACGCTTCACGCGGACCTGGCTCACTACCGGAAGGTGCTCTCGCAGCAGGCGCGGACCGATCCGCTCACCGGCCTGCACAACCGGCTCAAGCTCTCCGAGGACCTTGAGCAGATGCATGCGCGCAGCCAGCGGTACACGGAGGGGTATTGCGTGGCCATGTGCGATGTGGACAACTTTAAGAGCTACAACGACATCTACGGGCACCAGGCGGGCGATCTCGCGCTGCGTGCCGTGGCGGGGGCGCTGGTGAGTGCGGCGCGCAAGAGCGACGGCGTGTACCGGTACGGCGGCGAGGAATTCCTGCTGGTCCTGCCGAACCAGTCGCAGCTGAGCGCCAAGGCATTTATGGAGAGGGCGCTGAATACCGTCCGCGGGCTGCAGATTGTCCACTCCGGGGATCCGCTGGGGCAGCTGACGCTGAGCGCCGGGATTTCCGCGTTCACTTCCGAGCACCGTGCCGACGCCGACACGCTCCTGGGTGAAGCCGACGCCGCCCTCTACGCCGCGAAGGCGGCCGGCCGGAACCGAGTGGAGCTGGCGCTGTAGCGTTTAGCCCTGGCCTGTATTGGCCGGTGGCTACGCGGCTTTTTTGCGCTGCTTGGTCTGATCCGGCTGCTTCTTCACGGTCTGCTGCGGAGCAGGCTGCTGCTGCTGCACCGGATAGCGCTTCACGGGCTGCTGCTGGGTTACCGGGCGGTGCTGTGCGGGCTGTTTCAGTGCGGACTGCTTTGGGGCTTCGGGCTCGGCGTGCTGCGCCTGTGCCTGTGCCTGTGCGGTGGCCTGAGCCTGCGTTGCGGGCTCCTGAACCTGCTCGTCCGCTGGTTCTGCGTCCTGCAGCGTTTCTTCCTGCGCGGCCTCGTACTCGGCGGTCCCGTCCCGTTCCAGCTCAACCAACGCGTACATGCGGTTGCGGCGCCAGCGGCGGACCAGGTCCACACCGGCCAGGATGCCTGCCAGCGGCGTCAGCACAGCTGCGGCATAGACGAACAGCATCCACGTCAGGGTGGCCATGGGGGGCTGGTTGTTGTTCAGCAGGGAGAGCCCGCCGAACATGGCGATGATCCAGAAAAGCAACACCGCCGTCAGCACCGCGGCCGCGGGGAAGTACTGGTTGCGTACGATCTTCTTCAGGGTTTCCATGCATTTTCCTCCTGCCTGGCCGGGGTGCGGTGAGAGGCCGCATGAACACCAGTATGCGGCTGCAGGCCCGCGGATTCGCGCAACACGCAGGCGGTGGTGACGAACCTAACTGCGGCCCGGTCGAGAGCTGTGATCGAGCCCGTCGAGATCCAGGTTTCGACAAGCTCAACCACCGGCCGGGGCTTCCCTGCTGAGGGCACAGCCAATACCGTGGATGCCAACTGCCCCTGACCTTGGAGGTCCCCATGCGCAAAGTCACGTCCGGCCTGTTCCACTCCGTTGACGGCGTGGTCTCGGACCCGTTTCTCTGGCAGTTCGACAGCTTCGACGACGACCTCGGCAAGGGACTCACGCGCATGATGGAAAGCGTGGACACCGTGGTGCTTGGCCGGGTGAGCTACCAGGAATGGGCTGGGTACTGGCCCACCGCATCGGTGGACGAGGACTTCGCCGGATTCATCAACCCGGTGGAGAAGTTTGTGGCCTCCCGGACGCTGACGGAACCGCTCGAGTGGCAGAACTCCCACCTGATCGAGGGACCGCTGGAGGAATTCGTGGCGGGCCTGAAAGAGCGCGACGGCGGCGAGATCGCCGTCACCGGCAGCATTTCCGTGGTGCGCCAATTGCTGTTCGCCGGGCTGCTGGATGAGCTGACCCTGATCACCCACCCTGTGGTCGCCGGCAGCGGCCGGAAGCTGTTCCAGGACGGCGACCCCGTGACGCGGCTCGGCCTGAAGGACCAGTACCGGACCACGAAGGGCAACGTCGTCAGCACCTATGCGCTGCTGGGCGAATAGGCACCGCCACTCCCGTCAGGCCCCGTTCCGCTCTATGCACTGGCCAATAATCCGGGCGCCCTCGGGAAAGGCGCCCGGATTCGTCCCCGAGTAGTTGAGCCGGATGAACGGCCCCGCCGGTTCGGCCGGGAACCACTCGTTTCCCCCGGCGATGATCACCCCGGCGGCTTCACAGTCGCGGGTCAGCCGTTCAAGGTCGGTCCCGTCGGGCAGCCGCGCCCACAGGTTCAGGCCGCCCTTGGGCACCTGCTCGATATGAGCCTGCGGGGCGTGCTGGCGGAGGCTGGTGACCAGCAGGTCACGGCGGGACTCAAGCTGGTGGCGGAGGCTGCGCAGGTGAGTCTGCCAGCCCGGCTGCGTGACGACGTCGAGCGCTGCCGCCTGGAGCAGCCCGCTGACGTACATCGATTCGGCCGCCCGGTCCGCCAGGATGCGCTCCCGCGCCGGGCCGCGGGCGATGACCGCGGCGACGCGGATCGACGGTGACACGCTCTTGGTCAGCGAGCGCAGGTAGACCACGTGGCCGGAGTCGTCGCGCGAGGCGACGGGCACGGGGTTGGAGGTGATGCCGAAGTCGTGCGCCCAGTCGTCCTCCACAAGGAACGCCCCCTTCGCGCGGACCACGTCCAGGACCTGTTCACGCCGTTCGGCAGACCACTGCGCGCCCGTGGGGTTGGCGTAGTTGGGCTGCGCGTAGAACAGCCGCGCGCCGGACTCCTCAAAGGCGCGGGCAAGCTCCGCCGGGTCCGGGCCGTCCGGTCCGCTGGGCACCGGGACAACGCGCACGCCGGCCTGCGCTGCGGCCAGGATGGCGCCCCAGTAGGACGGCGATTCCATCAGCAGCGGCTGTCCGCGGCCGGCGAGCGCGCTGAAGATGGAGCTCAGCCCGCTTTGGCTTCCGGGGAGTACGACGACGTCGCTCGGGTTCGGCGGGGTGGTCCCGGCCGGTGTGGAGGCACCGAGTTCATGAGCGAACCACGACTGCAGTTCGGGCATTCCGGCCGCGGGCGGACGGAAAAGGGCAGCGTCACCGCGGGCTGCCCGGGCAATAGCGGCCCGCACCAGCCGCTCGGGCAGGAGTTCGCGGTCCGGGTAGCCGGAGTGGAAGGAAATGGCATCGTTGGCCACGTTGCGCATGGTGCTGGAAGCCGGGGGCGGCGGCGCCAGCGGGGAACGGAGGGCCGCCGTCTGCCAGCCGTAATCGGAGGGACGGGCGCTCCGGACGGCGCGCACGAAGGTCCCGACGCCGGGCCGGCTCTCGATCAGTCCCAGTGCCGTGAGCGTCTGCAGGGCCTTCTGCACCGTGACGGGACTGGCCTGGTACTCGGCCACCAGCGAGCGCGTGGACGGCAGCTTGGCACCGGGCGCGGCCGAAGAAATCCATTTCTTCAGGTGCGCCACAATCCTGGAACTGCTATCGTTATTCATGAGAGACAATAGTAGCGCTACTGCGCTTTTGCCGCTAGTGATACCGTCCCGCCAGCCCATCGGACTCTGGTGGGGTCTCGCGGGAGTAGCGGCCTTCTCCTTCACGGTTCCTTTCACGAAGGTGGCCGTCGAGTCCCTGTCCCCGCTGCTTATCGGCTCAGGCCGTGCGGTGGTAGCCGCCGTCCTCGCCGCCTTCGCGCTCGCCCTCACCCGGCAGCGGCTCCCCCGCGGCACGCAGTGGGTCCGCCTCGCGGTAGTGGCCGGCGGCATCGTCGTCGGGTTTCCCCTGCTGACCTCCTTTGCGCTCTCCACCACGCCGGCCAGTCACGGTGCCGTGGTGATCGCCCTGTTGCCCGCCGCGACGGCAGTGGCTGCAGTCCTTCGGGGGCGCGAGCGTCCACGCCTGGCATTCTGGCTCATCACCGGCGTGGGAGCGCTGGCCGCCATCGCCTTCGCCTCCATGCAGTCCGGCGGATTCGGGCAGCTGCACTCGGCGAATCTGCTGCTCCTCGGCGCGGTGGTGGCCGCGGCCATCGGCTATGCGGAGGGTGGACTGCTGGCCCGCGAGCTGGGCGCCTGGCAGACCGTGTCGTGGGCGCTGGTGTTGGCGTCGCCGCTGATGGTGTTCCTGGTGGCGGTGTCCGTGGCGCAGCAGCCGCCGTCGGGCACACCGGTCCAGTGGATGGCCTTTGCGTACCTCGGCGTCGTCAGCATGTTCCTGGGCTTCTTCGCCTGGTACCGCGGCCTGGCCATCGGCCCCATGGCCCAGGTCAGCCAGATCCAGCTCATCCAGCCGGTGCTGAGCATCTGCTGGGCGGGCCTCCTGCTCGGCGAAACCCTGACGTGGGCCACCATCATCGGCGGCGTTGCCGTTATCCTCTGCGCCGGCGCCGCCGTCCGCGTCCGGGTCAGGCCAACCCCCGCTCAACCAGCCATCCTCCACGCCACAAGAACCCTCCAGCCAGCAAAGGATTAGACCCATGTACACCCCAGCCCATTTCGCAGCCAGCCCCGACTCCATCAGCCACCTCCTCACCCGGCCGGCCGCAGCCAACCTGGTCACCAAGACCTCGCAGGGCCTGCTCGCCACCCTGCTGCCCTTCGCCTACGACCCCTCCATCGGCGAACACGGAGCACTGCTGGCACACGTGGCCCGGAACAACACCCAGTGGTCCGAGCCAGCCATCGGGGAATCCCTGATGATCGTCCAGGGCGCGGACGCCTACATATCGCCATCCTGGTATGCGTCGAAGGCCGAGCACGGACGCGTGGTGCCCACGTGGAACTACTCCACGGTGCACGTTTACGGCCGTCTCGTCATCCACGACGACCCGGCCTGGGTTGCCGGCCAGGTCAGGCGGCTCACCGGCGTCCACGAGGCGGGCTTTGACCACCCGTGGAGCGTGGACGATGCGCCGGAGCGTTACATCTCCGGCCAGCTTCGCGGCATCGTGGGCATCGAACTGCTGATCACCAGGATCGAGGCGAAGACCAAACTCAGCCAGAACCGGCCCGACGCCGATATCGACGGCGTGGTCGCTGGCCTCAGCGCGCGGGGTGAGTCGGACAGCGCCGCTGACGTCGAGCGGGCACGGCCGGAACGTTCGTAGGCGACTACGGCACGGACTTTGACCCCGGCGGCCGGCCTGCCCGACTGGGCAGACAGGGTGGCGATAATTCACGTAGCTCGTCTGGGCTGGAATGATAATTGTAAGCATGCTTATGATATGACTGTCCGGATAGGACAACTGCCAACCAGAGGAGGAAACACCATGGGACTGGGCGACAAGATCGAGAACGCTGCTGAGAAGGCGGGCGGCAAGGGCAAGGAAGCTGCCGGCAAGGCGACGGGCGACGAAAGCCTGCGGAGGGAAGGTCAGACCGACCAGGCAAAGGGCGATCTGAAACAGGCCGGCGAGAAGGTTAAGGACGCCTTCAAGAAGGACTGACCGAGCACAGGCGAAGGGTGCATCTCTGAGGAAGGGGTGGACCCTTCGCCTTGTCCAGCTGCAGTTCAGCTTTCGGGTCATCGTCCCGTGGGCAGCGGAATGGGTTACGGTTTAGCCTGCACTGGGAAGTTCTAAAGAATCGCGGTAACTGTGGACGTAGTGAGCGGCGTAAGCCTTGACTGGTTCAAGGCCCTTACCTGGATCTTTGCCATCGCCACCGGGCTGCTGCTGGCCTTCTGGCGCCAACGCCGGCTCCATTTGGCTGCACTCGGTTCCGTGATCGTTTTTATGGGTACAAGCGCCGGGGCAGGTATCTACGTTCTGAATCATGTTGGCGATCCCCGCTGGGGCAGCAAAGCCGAGGACCGCATCAGCGCTCCCCCACTCACGGAGACCCCCGTTATCGGACGTTTTATGGGCTCCCTCGACGACGTCATTCACGGAGTGGCTGACAGCGTCAACCACTTTGTTGACTTCCGGGCTGCTCTTCCCGTGGCAATGGAATTCTTCGTGGCAGCAGGCTGGGCGTTAGCTCTCGCCCTGCCGTTGGGGCTGGCCGCCCTAATTGTCAGCTATGCGGACGCACAACGCCGTAAAGCCGAATTCCTCAAGTACAAACTCCAGGTTGAGGAGCTCAAAAGTGAGCTCGAAGATATCAAGCGCCACCTCGGGTATCCAACCCGGGAAGAAAGTGACTCATCCTAGGACGGCAGCTCACTCAGGGTCCCGTGGCGGCTCGGCAGGCCGGCCTGCAGCCAGTGCGGCAATGTCCCGGGGCGTGGTGCGGCAGCAGCCTCCCACGATGCGGGCACCGAGCTCCCGCCAGGCACTGGCTCCGGCTGCAAGGCCTGCGGGGTGGGCTTTGACCGCTTCAGCGGCATTGCCTGATGCGGGTGCCCAGGTTTTGGTGGCGGCGTCGTAGCTTTCGCCGGAGTTTGGATACGTGACCAGCGGTTTGGAGCCCGCCTTGCCGAGGGCTGCAAGGGCGGCCGGGACCAGGTTCAGCGGCACGCAGTTCACGCCCACGGCCACCACGCGCGGCTCGGACCCGCAGAGCTCCGCTACCGCAGCCAACGGAGTGCCGTCGCTGATGTGCGCACCGTCCCGCAGCGAGAACGAGAACCAGGATTCGACGTCGAACTCCCCGGTCAGTGCCAGCAGCGCCTCTGCTTCGGCAAGGGACGGCAGCGTCTCGCAGGCCAGGAAGTCGGCTCCGGCATCCACCAGGGCCGCGATGCGGGGCCGGTGGAAATCCTTGAAGGCCTCGGTGTCCAGGACGTAGTCCCCGCGGTACTCCGAGCCGTCCGCGAGGTAGGCGCCGTACGGGCCGACTGATCCGGCGATCAGCAGCGAACCTGCTTGTGGGTGCCGGGCGAGGTGTCCGCGCCGGGCGTCATCGGCCAGGCGGACTGAGAGCCTGACCAGGTCCAGTGCAGCGTCCTCAGATAGCCCACGCTGGGAGAACCCCAGCGGTGTGGCCTGGTAGCTGGCGGTGGTAGCCACGTTGGCGCCGGCTTCGAAGTAGTCGCGGTGCACGTCACGGATCAGCTGCGGCTGCTCCAGCAGGACCTTGGCCGACCACAGCGGATCATCCAGGCTGCAGCCGCGCGCTTCAAGTTCGGTAGCGAGGGCGCCGTCGGCCGTGAGATGCGCTCCGGCAGCAAGCAGTTGGGACAGCGCGGTGTTGCGGGGCATGGCGTGAGCTCCCGGGGTCGGTGGCGTGAAGGGCATTCTGTTCATCATAAGCAACTGGACATGCTGGTAACGAGCATGGCGAACTGTTACCGGGCTGGCTCCCGGCAGCTCCACTAGACTCTGGCCTATGTCGAAAATCTCCAGCATGGGCCGTGGCATGATGGCCATCCTGGCCCTGGGCGCACGGCATGAGGCCGGACTTCCGGGTGGCACCGCAGCCGGGATCGCCGCCGACCTGGGCAAGGACCGCAGCCAGGTCTCGCGGAATCTCCGCAGCGGTGAGCAGGAGGGATTCCTCGGCCGGACCCTCGAGCGCACCTACACTTTGGACTGGTCCATCCTGACCGACGCGCAGCAGCTGACGGGGCGGAGGCTGCACACAGACGGCGCCGTGGCGCTGGAGCGGCTGGCTCGCGACACCGATGAGGGGTGCTTCCTGGGCGTGCTGCACGGCGCGAGCACCTTAACCATCGGCGAAAGCGTTCCGGCCAGCAGCAACCTGGTGGGCTCATGGCTGGGCAGGCCCTACCCCGCGTACTGCAGCGACGCCGGCCAGGCTGTGCTGTGGGAGTCGCCGGAAGCCGAGGTGCGGACGGTGTTCGCAGGCGTCGACTTTGTGCGGCACGGCCCCAATACCCCGTCCGACGTCGACGACTTCCTGGTGCGGCTGGCTGCGGCGCGGGTGCGGGGTTACTCAGTGGTGGATGAGGAAGCGGAGCCAGGGCTCTATTCGCTGGCCGTCCCCGTCCGGGATTTCAAGGGCGATGTGGCGGCGGCGCTGCAGATCGTAGGCACCAAGGCCCGCCTGGAGCCGCGCCGGACCGGCTGCGTGGCGGCCCTGGTGGAGCAGGGACGATGGCTCGAGACCAGGCTTGGCTACCAGCCCGGGCAAAGGCTAGCGGATCTGGATGTTGCCGCTCCTGAGCGTGTGGAGGGGTCGCGGGTCTAAGGGTGTGACCTAGAACAACTCACTAGAGAAATCGGATAGCCAGAGCCAAAGCCCCCACAGAGAGTCTGGGTAAGGACCCCGGCCAGTAAGCAGCCAACTGTCGGCGTGCTACTTTTCAGGGACGAGCCCAAGTTGCTGCATCACGCCCAGATTATCGTAGCTATTCCACTCCTCGACTATCTTGCCTCCTTCGATGCGGCTGATGGAAATGCCTTTGATCTCTACTTGCCTCCCAGTGGGAGGGCCAAACTCCTCTATCTCTCCCTGGTGGCTGCCGCGTAGCGTCCAGCGGGTGACGACCTTATCCCCTTCGGCTATCTCGTCCTCAACGGTTGCGCTCATGTCGGGGAAAGCGGATTTGTACGTGGCGATAAACTGCTTGGCTTCCTCCGTGCCGTGGATCTCTTGACCGGGGTCGTGCCAGACGAGATCGGGGGCGTACACCTCGTCGATGATGTCCAGGTTATCCGGGGCCTCCCAAGAACGACGCGCCAAGGCCTTGTTTTCTTCGGACATACTTATCCACACCCTTCCCTAAAGGACCTTTCAGGCATTTGCCAGCACCAACCTTACGAGGGCGCTGTAGGAACATTGTCCCGCACCCGCACTCGCAAATAGAAGGGGCCGGGGCTCCTCGTGTAAGGACACTCTGGCGACCAGCTAGCGGTCGGCGGCGAGGGAGCCGAGGTGGTCCGCGGCGCCGCGCAGAACAGTGGCAATGCCCGCAGCGTCATGGCCGAATTCGTTCCGCCGTCCCAGCACGCTGAGTGCGGCCAGGATGTTGCCGCCCCCGTCACGGACCGCGACGGCCAGCTCCACGATGTCATGCTCAAATTCCTCGTCGGAGGTGATGTAGCCGCGTGGCAGGTCGCGGGCCATCAGCTTCCAGACTTCACCGACGGAGTGCGCCGCGCCAGGGCCGCCCACGCCGATGAAGTTCACCTCGCGCAGCAGCTGGTCCAGGGCAGGCAGGTCATGGTCCCAGAGCAAAGCCCTGCCGGCGCCGGTGCACCATACCGGCGTCACCATGCCCGGCGCAACGAAGCTGCCCAGGGCGGCGTCGTTACTGGAGGCGCGCACCAGGATCGCCCGGAACCCGTCCCGGACGGAGAGCCGCGCCCGCAGCCCCAGGGCGGAAACCAATGACTCGAGTTCGGGCTTGGCTTCACGCACCCAGCCGGTGTTGAGCGAGGCGGCAAGGCTGAAGAACCGCGGCCCGGTCCGGAAGGGTCCTCGGTCCACCCGCTCCAGCAAACCCAGATCGCACAGTTCCTGCGCCAGCCGCGACACGCGGCCCTGGTCCATGTCCAGCTCCGCCGCAAGCTGGGAAACGCCCAGCAGCTGCCGCCCGCGTTTCTCCCGGTCAACCACCAGCCGGACAATCCGGAGCCCTTGCGCCAACGATGACGCGTCAGCGGACGAATCCACGCTTGTTACCCCTCACTGCCGGTGCTCGCCCTATTCTTCCACGGGGCCCGGGGTCGGTGACGCAGGTGACTTGGGGCTGGTTACTGGACTGCCGCCGTCGGACGTTTCCGGCCGTGCCGGAAGTAGAAGTAGACGTAGCAGGCGGCCACGAACGGGATGCCGAAGTAGAGGGCGGCCACCTGGTTGGGGTCCAGGGCGATGCCCACGAGCGAGATGACGCACAGTGTGAACGCCAGGATGGGCACCAGCGGGAATAGCGGGGCCTTGTAGGCAAGGGCGCCAACGTCTCCGCCGTTCCGCACGAAGGCGCGCCGGTGGAAGAAGTGCGAGGCGGTGATGGACATCCATACGCCCACCACGGCGAATCCGGCCACGGACACGAGCACCAGGTAGACCGTTTCGGGGGCCACCACGCTGCTGATGAGGGACGCGATGCCGCCCACCATGCTCACAGACAGGGCGATCAGCGGGATGCCGCGTCGGGTGAGGCGCCGGAAGGCCTGGGGCGCGTGGCCTTCGTCGGCCAGGGAGTAGAGCATCCTGGCGCAGGAGAAGAGACCGCTGTTTCCGGCGGAGAGAAGGGCTGTGATGATGACGAAGTTCATGATGTCGGCTGCGAACGGGATCCCGATGGCGGAGAAGACAGTGACGAAAGGGCTCTCGTCCAGGCCCACTTCGTTGTAGGGGATGGTGGCTGCGATGACGGCGATGGCGCCGACGAAGAAGATCAGCAGCCGGATCACTGTGGTGCGCATGGCTTTGGGGATGCTGGTGGCGGGGTCCTTGGTTTCGCCTGCTGCCACGCCGATCAGCTCGGACCCGGAGAAGGCGTAGAAGACGGCGAGGACGGTGACCAGGACGCCGGTGAAGCCGTTGGGGAACAGCCCGCCGGCCGTGTTGAAGTTCTCGAAGAGGAAGGGGTGGCTGCCGCCGTCGCTGAGCGGACGGAAGCCGAACAGTGCGGCGCCGCCGAGGACGATCAGGCCGATAATGGCGCCCACCTTGATGATGGCGAACCAGAATTCGGATTCGCCGAAGAACCTGGCGGACACCGCGTTGAAGCCAAACAGCACGGCAGCGAAAATCAGGCACCAGATCCACACGTCAACGTCCGGGAACCAGCGCTGCATAAGCAGCCCGGACGCGGTGAATTCGGAGCCGATGGCCACCGCCCAGCAAAGCCAGTACAGCCAGGCGGTGGCGAATCCGGTGGCGGGCCCGATGGAGCGGGCGGCGTAGATGTGGAAGGCGCCGGACACCGGATAAGCGATGGCCAGCTCACCCAGGCATGCCATCACCAGGTACACCACAAACGCGCCCACCAGGTAGGCGAGCACAGCGCCCAGCGGACCGGCCTGGGAAATGGTGTAGCCCGAGCTGAGGAACAGGCCGGATCCGATGACGCCGCCCATGGCGATCATCACCAGGTGCCTGGTGCCCATGGATCTCCGGAGTCCGGGCTGGACCGGCGCGTGCCCGGCGGGCGTCGCGTCGAGCGTCAGGGGTGAGGGGGTTTCCACGGGCGTCTCCAGGAGGGGTGGTCAGCAGGTGTGCGGCAGCCGGGCGCACTCCCCTGTCCCGTCCCGGGTACCGAAGATCTGCACGTCAACAGAGAGAAATTAGCACAATCACCGAATTACGCTCGCTAAAATCATGCAAACTTGTTCATATTGCACACTTGTTACCTTCGGTGACCTGCCCCCGGTTGGAAGATCAGCGCGCGACGAGTGCCTCGCTGGCCTCCCACAAACCCTGCGCCAGCTCGGCGTCGTACGCCTGGGCGTTGGCCTTGGCCAGGGCGCGCTTGGCGTAGTAGGCACCGGAGATCCAGTCGGTGCCGGGGGTGCCGTTGCTGAGCCAGAGCAGGGTGTCGGCGCCCTGGTCCGGGGTGAGCATAAAGCGGTTGAGGAGCGTCTTGTAGGCGTGCCGCATGGGGCTGGTGGACTCTGCCGCGAAGTTGGTGCGGACCACGCCCGGGTGGAACGCCGCCGTCGTGATTCCCTGCTCGCCGAAGCGGCGGTGCAGCTCGGACGTGAAGAGGATGTTGGCGAGTTTGGCGGTGCCGTAGGCGCGGTTGGTGGAGTAGGTGTGCTCCGACGCGAGGTCGAAAAGGTCCATTTTGCCGAAGCCGTTGGCCGCGCTGGCGGTGTTGATGACCTTGGCGTTGCTGGCGGTGAGGACGTCCATCAGTTCCGTGGTGAGCAGGAACGGCGCCAGGTGGTTGATCTGGAAGGTGGACTCGTTGCCGTCCACCGTGAGCTGGTGCTTGCCCATGATGCCGCCGGCGTTGTTGGCCAGGACGTCGATCCGGTCGTAGTCGTCCCTCAGCTGCGCGGCGAGCGTGCGGACCTGGTCCAGCTCGGCGAAGTCGCTGACGAAGTAGTCGGCGTTGAGTTCCTTCGCGATGGCCTGCGTCTTCTCCTCGGAACGGCCGACGAGGACCACCCGGTCGCCTGACTGGGTCAGCGTCCGCGCGGCTGCCGCGCCGATGCCGTCGCTGGCGCCGGTGATCACGATGGTGCGTTGGGTCAAGGGGTGTCCTTCGGTTGGGTGGAACCTGGGAGGTGAGTGCGGACTCCTGCCAGCCTATCGGTACGGCAATTCTGTCCCCGGCGCACCGGCGGGCATAAGCTGCACAAGGAATCACACCGCAACCCTGGGAGAGAGCGACATGGAGATGGCCAAAGCGTCCGACGAAGCCAAGGAGCGCTTCCGCTCAGTAGTGCCGGACAACCCCGAGGTGGTGGTCAAGCCGATGTTCGGCAACCTGGGCGCCTTCGTGAACGGCAACATGTTCGCCGGACTCTTCGGCTCAACCATCGGCGTGAAGCTCTCCGACGCAGACCGGCAGGTGCTCGAAAGCACCGAGCGGACCGTCCCGTTCGGCCCGGCGGAGCGGCCCATGGGCGGCTACACCGGGCTGCCGGAGGTGTGGAACGCCGAAGGCGACGGCGACGACGCGCGAGCAAGCGCCTGGGTGGAGAAGGCCTTCGAGTACGTCGCGGGGCTCCCGCCGAAAGCGCCCAAGGCAGCCAAACCCCGCAAGTAGCGGCGGACCAGGAGTACGACGACGGCGGGGCGGCCAGAATTTCCCTGGACACCCCGCCGTCGTACTTCAGTCAGCCGTGGCTGGAGTCAGAGCGCTAACCCGCCACGCCGGCGAGCAGGAAGAGGACCGCGGCGATGGCGAAGCCCATCACGCCGATGAGGGTTTCCATGACGGTCCAGGTCCGCAGGGTGGTCTTGACGTCCATGCCGAAGAAGCGGCCCACCAGCCAGAAGCCGGAGTCGTTGACGTGGGAGACCACCACGGAGCCTGCTGCGACGGCGATAACCAGGGCTGCGATCTGCATGCCGGTCAGACCGGCGGTGGCTACGGCAGGGGCGATCAGGCCCGCAGTGGTGGTCAGGGCCACCGTGGCGGAACCCTGGGCGATGCGCAGGATGGCGGCGATCAGGAAGCCGGCCAGGATCAGCGGGATGCCCAGGTTGCCCAGGACATCGGCCAGCGCGTCGCCAATGCCGGAAGCCCGGAGGACGCCGCCGAACATGCCGCCGGCGCCGGTGATCAGGATGACCGAGCAGACCGGGCCCAGCGAGGATTCGAGCAGCTTCTCGATGGCGCCAGCGTCCTTGCCGCGGCGGGCGCCCAGGACAAACACGGCCACCAGGACGGCGATCAGCAGGGCCACCGGGGTTTCGCCGATGGTGCGCAGGACCTGGAACCACTGCTCGCTTTTGACCTCTTCGGAGAGCACGCCGGAGGACGCAAGGGTGTTCAGGCCGGTGTTGATGAAGATCAGGACGAGCGGCAGGAGCAGCAGGCCGATGATGGTGCGGAAGCGCGGCGGGTGGGATTCGGCTTCGGCGCTGGCGTGGCCCAGGATTTCCGGCACCGGGAGGACCAGCTTCTTGCCGGTCCACAGTCCGAAGAGGTAGGCGGTGACATACCAGGTGGGGATGGCGGTGATGAGGCCGGCGATCAGGACCAGCCCGATGTTGGCATCAAAGAAGGCAGCGGCGGAGACCGGACCCGGGTGCGGCGGCAGGAAGATGTGCATCACGGAGAACGCGCCGGCGGCGGGCAGGCCGTAGCGCAGCACTCCCCCGCCCAGGCGGTGGGCCACCGCGAAGACCACGGGCAGCATAACCACGAGGCCGGCGTCGAAGAAGATGGGGAAGCCGAAGATCAGCGAGGCCAGGCCCAGCGCGAACGGTGCACGCTTTTCGCCGAACACACCGATCAGGTAGTCGGCCAGCACCTTGGCGCCACCGCTGGTCTCAACAATGCGGCCGAGCATGGCGCCCAGTCCCACGAGGAGCGCCACGGTGCCCAGGGTGGTGCCGAACCCGTTGATCAGCACAGGAACCACCTGGTTGGCGGGGATTCCTGTGGCGAATGCCGTGGCGAGGCTGATCACGATCAGGGCGACGAGTGCGTGCATCCGCAGCTTGATGATCAGGAACAGCAGCACGACGATCGATGCCGCGGCGATGAGCAGCAGGGGGCCTGCGCCCAGCGTTTGGGTCCATCCTTCGATGACCATGGTTCTCCTTTGAAACAGAACTAATGAAATATTGGGGGAAAATTGGGCGGGCTCAGCAGCCCGGCTCAGCAGGCGCTGAGCTCCGACTGAGCGGGAAGCGTGAGGCCAGCCAGCACGGCGGCCACGATCTCCTCCGGGGAGTTGGAGATGTCCAGGCGGAGGCTGCCGGCGGCAAGTTCGTTGCCGGTCAGCGGCTCCAGGGTGGCCAGCTGGCTGGGCAGGAGCGTGGGCGGCATGAAGTGGCCTTCGCGGCCCTGCATGCGCTGGCCGATCAGGTCGGCCCCGCCGTCGAGGTGCATGAACAGGACCCGGCCCTGCGCGTCGGAGAGCAACTGACGGTAGCTCTGCTTGAGCGCGGAGCAGGTGAGCACGGTGCTCTCCCCGGCCGCCGCATTTGCGGTCATCCAGGCCTGGATTTCCCGCAGCCAGGGCCAGCGGTCCTCGTCCTGCAGGGGAATGCCCTGGCTCATCTTGTCGATGTTGGACAGGGGGTGGAACTCGTCCGCTTCGGCACAGGCCCAGCCAAGCTGCTGGGAAAGCGCTGCCGCAATGGTGGACTTGCCGGAACCGGCAACGCCCATCACCACCACGTGCGTGGCTGGATACTGCATGTTTTACCTCCGAAGACGCCGTTGGCTAAGTGAAGAAAGCTATTAGCGCGTCTCACAGGGAACTGCGCTGGGAAATAAGGTATCACCAATCAGCACCACAGATACTATCTTTTGGTGTCATAAATCATACCTTTGGAACCTTTGTGGGTACGATTGGAGGGCGCAGGCGCAGACGAAAGCAGGAAAGATGTCGACGGCGACACCAGCACCGGACGCGGATAACGCGCACGACGGCGGGGCCTCCTCCCCCGCTATGCATGAACGCGTTCTCGAGGCGGTTGGCTCTGCCATCGCGTCCGGGAGCCTCCCTCCGGGCAGCCGGCTGACCCTTGAGGGCCTCCAGCAGGAGTACGGCATCTCCCGCACCGTTGCGCGGGACAGCATGAAGGTCCTGGAGTCCATGAACCTGGTGTATTCGCGCCGGCGGGTGGGCATCGTGGTCCAGGAGCGCAGGTTGTGGAATGTCTTCGATCCCAAGCTGGTGCGTTGGCGCCTGGGCTCTGTCCGGCGCGATATCCAGTACAGCAGCCTCACGGAGCTGCGCATCGCCGTCGAGCCCATTGCGGCTGCCGGTGCTGCCCGCCGGGCGAGCGCCGCGGAACGGGCCAGGCTGGTTTTCCTGGCTGCGGAGCTGCGGCGGCTGGGCGAAGCGGGCGAACTCGAGGCGTTCCTGGCCGTCGACATCGAGTTCCACTGCCTGCTGCTCGAAAGCTGCGGCAACGAGATGTTCACAGCGTTGGAAGGCATGGTGGCCGAGGTGCTCACCAGCCGGACCAAGCAGGGACTGATGCCCTTCAAACCGCGGCCCGAAGCGTTGCAGGCCCACGAGGATGCTGCGGCGGCAGTGGCCCGGGGGGACGCGGTTGGCGCGGAGACCGCCGTCCACCACATCCTGGACGAGGTCCGGAACGCGATGGGCCTGCACTGACTCTTTCGGGACGCCTCGTTAGTGAGTAGCCTGCAAGTAGGGGCTCATGCAAAGGGTCCAAACATGCCGTGAAGACAAATCTGTGAGGTGAAAAATGGCCATCACCGGACATTCACGAATAGGGACTGCCTCAACCGCTGCTCCCCCTGTAGTGCCGCGGCGCAAAGGCTCCATGGTGGTCGGCTGGCTCACCTCCACCGACCACAAAGTCATCGGGTACATGTACCTGATCGCCTCGTTTGTGTTCTTCCTGATGGCCGGAGTTATGGCCCTGCTGATCCGGGCCGAACTCTTCGAACCCGGCATGCAGGTCCTGCAGACCAAGGAACAGTACAACCAGCTTTTCACGATGCACGGCACCATGATGCTGCTGATGTTCGCCACCCCGCTGTTCGCCGGCTTCGGCAATGTCATCATGCCGCTGCAGATCGGCGCTCCCGACGTCGCGTTCCCGCGGCTGAACGCCCTGGCCTTCTGGTTCTTCCTCTTCGGCTCCACCATCGCCGTGTCCGGCTTCATCACCCCGCAGGGCGCTGCGGCATTCGGCTGGTTCGCCTACGCGCCATTGAACAACACCACCTTCACCCCTGGCATCGGCGGTGACCTCTGGGTCTTCGGCCTGGCGCTGTCCGGATTCGGCACCATCCTGGGTGCGGTCAACTTCATCACCACCATCATCTGCATGCGCGCCCCGGGCCTGACCATGTGGCGGATGCCCATCTTCACCTGGAACACACTGGTCACGGCCATCATGGTGATCATGGCATTCCCGCCGCTGGCCGCGGCCCTGTTCGCACTGGGGGCGGACCGCAAGTTCGGTGCCCACATCTATGACCCGGAGAACGGCGGCGCTATTCTCTGGCAGCACCTGTTCTGGTTCTTCGGCCACCCCGAGGTCTACATCATTGCGCTGCCGTTCTTCGGCATTGTGTCCGAGATCTTCCCGGTCTTCAGCCGCAAACCGATCTTCGGCTACAAGGGTCTTGTCTACGCCACCATCGCCATCGCAGCCCTGTCCATGACCGTGTGGGCGCACCACATGTACGTGACCGGTTCGGTGCTGCTGCCGTTCTTCGCCTTCATGACCATGCTGATCGCGGTGCCGACCGGCGTGAAGTTCTTCAACTGGATCGGCACCATGTGGCGCGGCTCCCTGACGTTCGAGACTCCCATGCTGTGGGCCCTCGGCTTCCTCATCACTTTCCTCTTCGGCGGCCTGACTGGCATCATCCTGGCTTCACCGCCGCTGGACTTCCACGTCTCCGATTCCTACTTCGTGGTGGCGCACTTCCACTACGTGGTGTTCGGCACCGTGGTGTTCGCGATGTTCGCAGGCTTCTACTTCTGGTGGCCTAAGTTCACCGGCAAGATGCTCAACGAGCGCCTCGGAAAGATCCACTTCTGGATGCTGTTCCTGGGCTTCCATGGGACCTTCCTGATCCAGCACTGGCTGGGTGTCAAGGGCATGCCCCGCCGCTACGCGGACTATCTGGTGGAGGACAACTTCGCCTGGATGAACCAGTTCTCCACCATCTCGTCATTCCTTCTCGGCGCCTCGACAATTGCGTTCTTCTGGAATGTTTACATCACGGCGCGCAGCACGGAGCGCGTTGAGGTGGATGACCCGTGGGGCTTCGGAGCCTCGCTCGAGTGGGCAACGTCCTGCCCGCCGCCGCGCCACAACTTCATGTCCCTGCCCCGGATCCGTTCGGAACGTCCCGCCCTGGACCTCCACCACCCCGAGCTCAGCGTCCGCGCGCACGACACCTCCCACAGCCCTGCCGCGGCCGCTCTGGGTGCTGCGGATATCGGCGAAAAGGACGTACGCAATCCGAACCCGGACGAGTGACCGGGGATTGAGCCTGTAGAAACCTAAACCGAGCGGCCCACAGCCTGGACCGCCAGCAGGAACTTCACGCCGGACAAACCCGGCGGCCAGCATGGCGCCGCGGATCGCCTCCATCTCGCGGTTCCACGTCGGCGCGATGCCACTGAGGTGCCAGTCCATGTGGACGCGGGTGACCAGGCGGACCGCGTCGTGTTCCTGACGGCCGACGGCATCCACGAGGTAGTCCCACAGCTCCGCGGGCCGTTCCAGGCAGCGTTTGCCGCGCGGTGTGAGCACCAGCCGTGCGTGCGTCTCGCGGTTTCCCTTGCCCATGATGGGATCGCTCCAGCCGAGCTCGTCCATGGCGCGCTTGACCATGGCGGGCTTCAGGTAGCCGTCCTTGGTGAGTTCCAGGCCGTCCGGAGCGGCGTTTTCCAACAGCCAGCGGACCGGCAGCAGCACGGCGTCACGCTCCGCGTCGGCGAGTGGCTGCGGCCACCATTGGAGGCTGAGCAGCCGGAGTTTTGCGGTTGGCGGCCTGACGGTCGAACGTTGCGGGGGCGAAGTGGCTGCCGTACTCGCCCGTCACGCCGAAGATCCAGGACGTCGCATCCGCGTGTTCCGGATGCTCCGGGTCCGCCACGATCTGCAGCAGTCGCTGGTAACCGTGGGGCCCGCCGGAGTCCTCCACGGGTCCGCGGGTGGCGCCATCCACGCACAGCAGTTCCCCGGCCGGAAGGTCCGCCGAACCAAGCACCTCCACGTGATGCGTCCAGCTATCGCCAAAGTCGTACTCGTATTCCAGCGCGCTTCCCGGCTTTTGGGCATCCAGCAGTTCGGAAAGGACGACGCCGGAGGCCGGCTCTGCGTCCAGATCTTCCGTGAGGTCCTGGGGACCCACAATCTCCCGCGGCTTTCCGGCGCGGTCCACGCAGCGGACGGCGTAGAGGTGGCTGTTTTCCCAGCCGAAGGCGGCCTGGACCGCGAGGTGGAACTCGGGAACCGTCAGCGTCAGGGGGACCTGCAGCCTTCGCCAGATCAACGGTTCGGTGTCCGTAATGCTGATCTGCAGGTCGAAGGCGGGAACGGAAAGTTGCATGGAGGCAATCTGCCAGAGTGCGGCCGGGGATCCGTCATGGTGCAGGCTCAACGGACCCAACTGACTCAACTGACTCAACCGCATAGGGTTTGGTGGCCGACCGCCGCAGCGGATGACGCAGGCGCACCTGGTACGGGCCGTTCCGGAACGTGGCGCGGGGGTCCAACTGGACAAGCACGAGTGGTTCGTCGCTGGCGGAGTCCAGCCGCACCACGATGCCGTCGCGCCGCCCGTCCACCCACAGCGGGGTAGCCGGCTCCACGGCGGTTTCCTTAAAACGTTCCCTATACTCGTGCCCTGCGGCCAGGAAGAGTATCCCATGGGCCAGCCCAATGACTTTCAGCGGGACCACGGCGTCAGGCGGTGGGGGTTCGGGGGTGGGCCGGGCTTGCTGGTGGTATTCCTGCGCAGCTGACGCCCTGGCTGCCTTCGCGTGCCGGTTGCATTCCGCGCACCGGGTTCGCTCCCCCACAGCGGCCAATAGGGTCACAAGCAGTCTTCTGGGGGCGTGGTCCCAGCTGTCGGCCACCACCGGACACCACGCCGTGTGATAGACCGTCCCGTATTTCATCACATAGACCTGGTCATCGCCCAGTACGGGCACCCCCTCCCGGCGGGCGGCGGGCTCCACCGGCTTGAGCTCGCCGAGGCCTCTGGTCTCTGCGTGGGCGGGGCGGCTGCCGTTGACGTACTTGCGGATGAGCGGACTGAGTTGACGTTTTGGTATTGGCACGAAGTGCGGGCCTCTCTGTGCAGCGGGATGGACTCGATCACCCCCCTGCTTGCCCACTGACTATCTTGAAGGGGTTTCTCGCAAGTTGCCAGTCGGGCGCTTTGAAGCACATCCGGGTTAACAAAAGCAGGGCCGGTCTAATGACCGGCCCTGCTTTGAAAATGAAACCCTAAGGCCCCAGAATCTCTAAAGAATTAGAGTGCCTGGATGTTGACGGCCTGGGGACCCTTGGGGCCCTGCTCGGTTTCGAAGGAAACCTTCTGGTTCTCTTCGAGTGAGCGGAAGCCGGAAGAGGCGATCGCGGAGTAGTGAGCGAAAACGTCCTGTGAGGAGTCATCGGGGGAAATGAAGCCGAAGCCCTTTTCAGCGTTAAACCATTTGACGGTACCAGTAGCCATTATTTTTGTCCTTCGTGAAGGTGGAGGAAAAGTCCCGACTTTCGGGTCCTCCGGTGTGGGGTGTTCAAAACCGCTACTTCAGAAAGACGCGGACTTTCGACCGCGCGTACTGCCTGAACTACCAACCGCATAAACACAACAACAGGATCAACACTACAGGAGATTTTCGGAACCATTTACCACCGGCCAACGAGACGGGTGGCTGAGCCTCCACGATCCGGTGGTTGAGCCTGTCGAAACCCAGGCGTACCGTTCTCCCATGGGACCAATTCGGGCCATTCTTCTACCGGGCGCTGTACTCCCCGCCCAGGCCGCCTTCGGCGGACTCATCGCAGCCCTCGGGCCGGATGTCCAGGCAATCGCCAAGGATCTCGAGCTCTACGCGGAAGATGGGCCGCCGGCGGACTGGAGCCTGGACACAGAGATCGACGGCGTGCTGCGCGAAGCCGATACCCGGGGATGGGAGACGTTCCACTTAACGGGCTATTCAGGTGGCGGCGCGGCGGCGCTGGCGTTCGCTGCCAAGCACCCGGGCAGGCTGCTGAGCCTGGCGCTGCTGGAACCTGCCTGGGCCGGGAACTGGGACTGGAGCCCTGCGTACACGGAGCTCCGGAAGAAGTACGAGCAGCTGGAAACACTCCCGCCGGAACAGTTCATGTCCGCCTTCATGAGGCTGGGAGTTAAGCCCAACGTCGTCCTTCCGCCACCGCCGGATCCCCCGCCGCCGTGGATGGCCAACCGGCCGGCGGGTATCAGGGCGTTCCTGCGGACCTTCAAAGACTATGACCTGGAGAGGGCGCGTTTGGCTGCCTTTCGCCAGCCCGTCTACTTCGCCTTGGGCGGCCTGAGCAATCCCCATGACTACGGCGATATTGCCAGCCGACTGTCGAGGGTCTTCTTCCCGGACTTCCACCTGGAAGTGTTCCCCAAGCGCCACCACTTCGACCCGCCACACCGGATCGAGCCCGAGCGGCTGGCTGAATTGCTCCGGCGGCACTGGGAGCAGGCGGAAGCCGGCACGGTGGCTGCGCCTGTCGAAACCGAGCCTCTCGAAACCCGCGGTGGTTGACCCTATTCGTTCGGGCGCACAGATTGCTACGCTTGCTACGGAGGTAACCATGACGACAATCCCACACCGGGAACTGCGCAACCAGAGCAGCAAAATCCTGGAGCGCGTTAAGAACGGCGAAACGATCGACGTCACGAACAACGGCGAAATAGCCGCTACATTGATCCCACCGTCGGCGTCACCCTTTGAGCGGTTGTTGCTGGCGGGCCAGGTCCGCCCAGCCGCCAAGGGGCCGGTCGATTTCCAGACGCTGCCGCGCGTCCCGTCCGAAGCAGGCACTGCTGAGATCCTGGCTGACCTCCGCGGGGACCGGTGATCATCTATCTGGACACGTCGGCTGTCCTCAAGCTTGTGGTCGAAGAGCCAGCATCATCCGCGGCCGCCCATTACCTCTCAACCGCGGCAGCCCAGGGCCACCAGCTGGTGGCTTCGATGCTCCTCTATACGGAACTTCATTGCGCGGCCCATCGTCGCGGATTTCCCGGCGAGCCCGTCAATACGGTCCTCGGCGCCATCAACCTGGTCGATCTTGCCCGTTCGGACCTTATGTACGCGGCAGCCCTGCCCGGCAAGCTCCGGAGCGCCGACGCCATTCATCTGGCGGCAGCCATCCGGCTGCAGTCCGACGTCATGGTGGCGTATGACGCCGAGCTCCTGGCTGCCGCCGTCGAGGCCGGCCTGAACGTCCTCTCCCCCGGTGGTTGAGCCCTGCCGAATCCGGAACCGCCGGCCTCGACGGAAATTGTCACCGTCCCCGTGTAGCTTAGGAATAACAGCCCCCGCACCGAGGACGCCATGGATTTCTACGCCATTAACGCACTGCGTGAGAACCACGCGGGGTGGTCCCTGCTCCGCGCTCAGAACGCCCCGCTGGCCGTCAGTTTCTTCATCAAGGCCTTCACCGGGCCTAACCAACGGGACATCGGCCGGCAGGAACTCATTGACCACCTCGATGATGTCCTGTTCGGCCTCCGTCGAATCCGAGCCTGGCGAAACTCCCGGTGGCCTGTCCTTTCCAAGAACACGGAAGTAATCTGGAGTCTCCAGACCGGTCACAATCACGGGAGATGCCATTACAATCCCGCACCGAACTGAATCCCCTGCCAGGCCATACGAACGCGCGGGCAGCAGGAAAAGTAACGTCCTTCAACCGAGGGAAGACCATGAGTACAGAACCGGCCCCCAGCCCTGATCCCGGCCAAGGTGCTAGCGGCATCCCGCCGGAGAACGCCGGCACCCGCAGTCGCATCGCCGTTACGCGGGCTGGAATGGCCTGGGCAGCGACGGTGGCGGCACTGATCCTGCTGATCCTTCTGATCATCTTCATCGTCCAGAACCAGGACGACATGACGGTACGGTTCATCGGCCTCGAAGGCACCATCGCATCCGGTGTCGCGCTGTTTATAGCTGCTGTGGGAGGCGGCGTGCTCGTCGCTGTTGCCGGCGCTGCACGGATCCTGCAGCTCAGATCCCGCACGCGGCACCAACTGCCAGCCCCTCCCCGGACTGACCGGCGGGCCTGAGCGCTTTGACTGGCGCCGGCGAGGGCGGCAGCTTGGCGTCGGAGCCGGATGTTTACGATTCTTTCCAAGGCATCCAGCCACCGGAACATCAAAATCCGCAAACTGGCCGACGACATCCTCGCCACGCTCCCCGGAGGGCCTTCCCGCACACACTTCGAGCCCTAGCCGCAACCGTACAAATGCCGTACCTTGACTGACGGAGGTACAGACGATGGCAAGCACTAAAACACGGCGCTTGGAATTGCGCACGGATGAGACCACGGATGAGTTAATCACGGAGGCTGCCGACCTTCTGCACGTGTCCAAGTCGGCGTTCGTCACCGAGGCCGCCCGGCAGGCCGCACAAAAAGTCATCTTGCGTTCGGACATCACTCTCATGGCACCCGAGGTCTTCGACGCCATGATGGCATCGCTGAACGCTCCGGACGAATCCGCAGAACTCGCCGCACTCGCCCACCTGCCGCGGCTTATCGGCCCATGAACAAACCGACTTTTCACACCACGAAACTGGCCCCCGGGTATGACCTGGGGGCCTTTGACTGCGGCGAAGCCGCCTACAACGAGTGGCTGACGGACCACTCGGTGCAAGCCGTGGAGGCCGGTTCGAGCATGGTCTACCTTCTTCTGGAGGGCAGCCCTGAAACGGACGAGCGGGTGGTCGGATACTTCGCGATCTGCCCCACCTTGGTAGTCCGCGACGGCATGCCGAAACCGCTCCAGCGAAAAGAACTGCGCAATGGCCCAGGGTGGCTCTTGGCCAAGTTGGCCCTCGATAGTTCCCTGCGCGGCGACAAGGTCAACCAGTGGGGCTGGCAGCTTCTGCGGGTGGCACTGGAGACAATCATGGATGCCGCGGAGCTCGGTGGTGGCCAGATCATCGTGGTCGAGGCCGACAATCCTGGCTTGGTGGGCCGGTACACCCGCCACGGATTTATCCCAACCGGAGGCGATAACCTGAGGCTTCACATGAAGGTTGCAACAGCCAGGGCGTACCTCCGTTCTGCCAACGGGCCGGAAGCGTGAAGGACACTCCGTCCACCACGCCGCGCTCCTTTAGCCTGCAGCGTGAATGGTCCGGGGCATTCACGCTGATGCTGCTGGCCCTGTTCATCGGCGCGGCGGTCACTGTCGTCGGAGTCCGGTTTGTGGTGAACGAGATGGAAGCTGCCACCGCCCGGCTCCAGGCCGAGTACGGCAGTGTCGCGGAGCTGACGGCCGCCCTTGAGACGCATGAGCAGCTGGGACACCAGTTGCTCGCGGCGGCACCCGTGAACCGGGAGGCATTTGTCCTGGAACAAAAGGAAATTGAGGAGCTCTTCCGGGCGGCCGCCGCAGCCGAGGCTGCGGACGAAGGCCGGCCCGATGCCCTGTCCGCGGCACAGCAGGACTGGCAGGCCGGCCTGGAGAACGGTGGCCTCTGGAGTTCCAACGTTCTGGAGCTCACGGGAAACAGTGCGGCTAACGCCCCTGCCTTCGCCGCTGCCAGCTCGTCCGTCCGGACGCAGCTGGCCGCCATCCAGCAGTCCTCCCTCCAGGCGCTGAACAGGGGGCTCGTGGACACGCGCGAGCTCGAAGGCCTCCTGGTGGTTGGCCGGATCGGGCTGTTCGTGGTGGCCATCGGCGCCACCCTGTACTTCCGCCGCCGGGTGGTCAAGGACCTGATGTGGCCCGTCAACAGCCTCCGACGGGGCGTCCTGAAGCTGCAATCCGGCGACTACAGCCACCGCCTGGACGTGGCCCGGCGCGACGAGCTGGGCGAGGTGGCCGTGGCGTTCAACGGGATGGCCGCATCGCTGCAGGACAGCCATAAAGCCCTGACGCACCGTGCCACGCACGATGACCTCACCGGGCTCGCCAACCGTGCGGCCCTGGCCGAGCGTCTGCTGGCGTCCTTCGAGCCGGACAGCGACCGCCGGACGCGGCACGAGGGCCTGCTGTTCATCGACATCGACGATTTCAAGGACGTCAACGATTCCTTGGGCCATGAGGGCGGCGACGCGCTGCTGGCCCAGCTGGCCGAGCGGCTGCGGGCCAGCGTCCGCAGCCACGACTTGGTGGCCCGGCTGGGAGGCGACGAGTTCGCCGTCGTGGTTTTGGATAACGACGACGGCACTCCGGCAACGGGGCCCGTCGCCGAGCGGATCTATGAGGCTCTTAGCGAGCCGTTCGTGATTGGTGACCGCTCGTTGCGGGTGTCACTGAGCATGGGGGTCGCGCAGCGCACCGCGGACACCGCGGACGTGACGGAGCTGCTGCGGCAGGCCGATTCGGCCATGTACCGGGCCAAGCTCGGCGGCAAGGCCCGGTACGAGGTCCACGGCGGGGAATCACCGGTGGTCGAGCCTGTCTAGACGACTGCGTTGACCGCAGCATCACCGTTCAACACGCGCGCGATGTCGCCCACTACTGTCGTCCCCATCGCGGCGTTCGACATGTCGGTGAATGCTCCGATATGCGGCGTAAACAGCGTGCGGGGGGCTTTCAGCAGCGGATGATCCGCGGGCGGGGGCTCCGGCGTGAAGGCGTCCGCCGCGTATCCCCCGAGCGCTCCTGAGCTGAGCGCCTCGGCGATCGCAGGGCCATCGACGAGGTCGCCGCGTGCCGCGTTGACCAGAAGCGTTCCCGGCTTCAGTCGTTGCAGAACGTCCCCGGAGACAATCGGGGTGCCATTGGGGGCGCTGGGCAGGTGCAGAGTGATCACGTCGCACAGCAGGAAGATCTCGTCGAGCGAGGCAGGTGTTACTCCTGCGGCGTGCATCACCTCAGCCGGCACAAACGGGTCGTGAGCGAGGAGCCTTGGCCCGAACCCTTGGGCCCGCCGCGCGACGGCCTGCCCAATGCGGCCAAACCCCACAACGCCCATGGTCCGCCCGGACAGCTGCGGGCCGAAGAATCGGTCCCATCGGCCAGCCATTACGCTCGCATGTGCCGGCACAATCTGGCGCGCAAGGGCCAGCAGAAGTCCGAGCGTGAGGTCCGCCACGGCGTCCGAGTTGCCACCCGGCGCGTTGACCACCGTGATACCTCTCTTGCGGGCTGCTTCCAGATCGATGTTGTCTGTGCCCACACCGTGCTTGGCGATCACCCGGAGCCGCGGCGCGGCATCCATGACCTGCGCATCCACAATGTCAAGACCCACCAAGAGCGCGTCGCAAGAGCCGACCTGTTGGGCCAGGTCCGCCGTGCTCAAAGGGTGCTGACCGGACGCACGCCGCGCCTGCAGTCCGTGCCGGCGCAGTTCGTCCCAGGGCTCCTCCGAGTGTTGTCCGAAGCTCGGCGTGGTGATGAGAACGTCACCCAGTGCAAGGCCGGGCCCGTCTTCCAGGTCCGTCATCGTCTGTCCCCTCAGGCTGTTCTTAACCAATTTTCACTCCGAACACCTGCGTGATCGTGTAGATGCCCAGCGCAGTGATGGCGAGGCTCGAAAGTACCAGCATGCCTGTGTTGAGCATGCCCCCGCGGAAGCGCTCCGGGACCTCGCGGCGCAGGTGCCAGGTAGCGAAGACGACGGCGACAAGGAAGATTCCGCTGGCGATCCCGCCGATTTGGACCATGAGCAGCGGGGACTGGATGAAGAGGAACGAGACCGCCCAGATCGGCGGGAGGATGAGGACCAGGGCGCGGATGGTGCGCTGACGCTGTTCAGGGTTGCGCCAGTCGATGACTCCCAGCAGTCCCAGCGTGTTGGCCCACAGCCGTGGGACGCTTGCGCAGGATGCGAGGAAGGTCTTGGCAAGGATGACTGCCGCGGCAATCAGGAAGAAGACTCCGCCCCAGTCGCCGAGCACGCTGCTCCAGACCTTCGAGAGAGTGCTGATCATCTCCATGCCCTTGGGCACCAGCCCCTGGGGGTGCAGCACTGCGGCGCCGATGATGTAGAAGGCCAGAGTGCATGCAGTACACACAACCCAGCTCAGCAGGACATCGAGCTTCAGGACTTTCAGCCATCCCTCAGCGCGCTTGGCCCGCGCCTCGCTGCCATCATCCGGACCGATCCAGCGCGCGTACCCCTTCTCCAGGCACCAATACGTGTAGGTCGTCATCTCGTCGGCCCCGACGCCCGTCAGTCCGAACATGGCGACGGCGATGCCGATCGTGCCCACCGGGATGGCGAAGGCGAGCCCGGTCGCAAGGTCCACGGGGCCGTAGGAGAACTCCGTGAAGGGCAGGCCCACGGCGAGTGCGACGGTGGCCAGCGTGGTGAACGCGATGGCGATGACAGCGATGCGTTCAATGAGGCTGTAGCGGTTCAGGTACACCACGCCGACAGTCACGATCAGGATGATGACAGTCCAAATGAGGAGCGACGGGAAGCTCAGCGGCTTGTCCACGATCGGAAGGAGTAGCGAACAGGCAGTCACCGCCCCGCCGATGATCCCTCCGCGCTGGAGCATCTTGGCGATGTCCATGCCGATCCACAGAACGTTGATCCAGCTGATGCGGCCGATTTTTGGCCCCACCTGCGCGTAGCCTTCGAGGGCGGTCTTGCCGGAAAGAATGGACCAGCGGGCGAGCTCCAGTTGCACCCATACCTTCACTGCGGCGCTGATAATCACCAGCCAGAGGAGGACAAAGCCAGCCTGGGCACCGAGGGCGGTTGTGGTGATGAGCTCACCGGATCCGACAACCGCGGCGGACAACAGCATCCCGGGACCGAGGTAGCGGAACCGCCCACGGAAGGTTGTTGGCGGCTCCAGGGCGTCTTCTTTACGGAGCACATAGGGGTCGGGCACGCCCGGGGGCGTAACGGTTACTGTCGTCGCTGACATGGGACTCCTTGATATGGGACCAAACGGCCGCCGCAGATCGAAATATGGGTTGGGATAAACAGGGGAAAAATGAGGTGAAGCGGACGCACGTCATCGGTGCGAAGTGTGTGGATCCATCGATGCGTGTTCGACGGAAAGTGTCATGCCTGACGCGGGTCAGAAAGTTTCGGGTCAGCCCTTAGTGTTGACGGCGCTGGTGGCGGCGGCGAGATGGGCCTTGGCGATCTGTTCCAGGTGGGTGAGGTCCGAGGCGATGGTGGTGAACGTGTAGCCCTGGCTGAGCCGAAGTGCGGCCACGTCCCCCGCGGGTGTGTGGATGCCCGCGGCGATGCCGGCGGAGGCTGCGGCCTCGGCGATGGTCTTCAGCGCGGCGTTGAATTCGGTTTCGATCGCGGGGTCCCCGGGGAATGCCCCGCCCACGGCGATGGCCAGGTCTGACGGGCCCACATAGATGCCGTCCAGGCCCGGGGTAGCGCAGATTTCCTTGACGTTGGCCAGACCGTCCGGTGTTTCGATCATGGCGAACACCAGCGTGGTGGCGTTGGCTTCGGCCGGCACCGGCCCGATCCGCAGGGCGGAGCGCATGGGTCCGTAGGAGCGTCCGCCCATGGGCGGGTACTTGGCTGCGGCAACGGCGGCGGCCGCATCAGCTGCCGTATTGACCAGCGGAACGATGACGCCCACGGCACCGGCGTCCAGGGCCTTTCCGATCGCGGTCAGGTTGTTGTCCTCCACCCGGACCATGCCGACGGCGGTGTGCCCGGCGTCGATGGCCATCAGACCGTTGAGCACACCCGAGTAGCCGAGCAGACCGTGCTGCGCGTCGAGTGCCACGTAGTCGTAGCCGAGCCGGCCGATGCGTTCGGTGGCCACGGGCGCGTCCAGCACTGCCCAGTAGCCCACCGCCTGTTCCCGGGCGCGGATCTTGCGGGCGAATTCGAGGGCCAGTTCGGATGTCATACGGAATCTTTTACCTTCAGGTCGGGTGTTCGGAAAAGCGGATCGGGATAGGTAATGCAGGAAGATATCCCAGAATGCGTCAGCGGTTGTAGGCGGGCATCGGGCCGCGGAGTCCGGCTCCAACGGCGTCGCACGCCTCCACGACGTCGGCCGGGAGCGGCCCGTTGGCCACCGCGGCGATGTTGGCCTGGAGCTGTTCCACCTTGGAACCGCCCAGCAGCATGGAGCCCACGCCGTCGCGGTAGGCCAGCCACCGCAGCGACAGCTCGGCAAGCGTGATGCCAAGCTCCTTCGCAACAAGGGAAAGTTCGTTAATGGCGTCGAACAGCTGCCGGTCCCAGTAGCGCTGGGTGTACATGGCGGCAAGTTTGGAGTCGCCGTAGCGGCCCTCGGTGGGCTTGGCCTCGAAGCTGTGCTTGCCGGTGAGCAGGCCGCCGCCCAGGGGGTTGTAAACCATGGTGTGGACATTGTGCGTGGCCGCGAATTCGAGGTACTCCTCCTCAACCCGGCGCGCCACCAGGTTGTACAGCTGCTGCGCGACGACGGGCCGCGGCGCCCCCACTTCGCGCGCCACGTGGATGACGTCGGCGATCTGCCAGGCGGCGAAGTTGGACACACCCAGGGCGCCGATCTTCCCCTCGGCAACCAGCTCCGCCACCGTGGACAGGGTCTGGTGCAGGGGCGTGGCCCGGTCCGGCTGGTGCAGGTAGAACAGGTCGATGCTGTCCACGCCGAGCCGGCGGAGGCTGCCCTCCACACTGCTGCGCAGCCCGGCCGGGGACAGGGGTGAGTTCGCTCCGTGGTCCGGGTGCGGCATGCCGGCCTTGGACGCGAGGATGACCTCGCCGCGCCGTTCCTTCAGGAGGCGGGACAGCATTTCCTCCGTGGCTCCCCCCACATAGGCGTTTGCGGTGTCGATGGTGGTGATGCCGGCGTCGAGCGCCTCCTCCACCATCCGCCCCGCGGTGGCCTCGTCAACGGTGTCGCCGAACGTCATGGTTCCCAGTACCAGCCGGGAGATGGGGAGTCTCAGGCCGTCCACCTGGGTGCCTTCGGGCTGCTTGCTCATGCGTTGATTCCTCGAGGTTGCTGTGCTTGGTAGATCGGACCATGACGCTATCGCTGATCTCCGGCCGTGTTCCCCATCACTCTGGCATCTTTGCGCGTAACGCGCAAGTCGCTTAGCGCAATTCGTGCAACCGTGTCATGATGTAAGCATCCCGCTTCCGGCGGGGTCACAGCCAATGACGTACCCATGGAGAGGAACAACGTGGCTCACGTGTTTGTGCAGGCCGACGATTTCTCCGGCGCCGCCGAGGTTGGCTACTGCTTTGTGGAGCACGGGCTCTCTACGCAGGTCTTGCTGGGAACGCCCGACGGCGGCGCCTCCTCGCCGGGGAACGTCACCGACGTTGTAGTAGTCGATACACACTCCCGCGGCCTTCCCGAAGCCGCCGCCGAAGCGCTGGCGACCGAGGCTTTCTCAAGTTCCGCCGCTTCGGAGGCTCAGGTGTCCTTCAAAAAGACCGATTCCCTGTGGCGCGGCAACATCCGCGCCGAGGTTGCCGCGCTGACAGGCCTGGGCTATCACGCGGTCATTGCCGGGGCACTCCCCCAGCTGGAACGTTCGGTCCGGGACGGAAAGCCGTTCGCTGCCGGGGTCCCCCTGGGGCAGACCGAGCTGTGGCAGGCCGAGATTTCCGCGCCGCCCGCTGACATCCTTTCCCTTCTCAGCCCGGACAAGGCTGCCTCGGTGCAGACCGTGGACCTGGCCGAGCTTCGGTCCGGATCACTCGCCGCGAAGCTGGCCGGAAAGCTGGAATCCACCGAACCAACGCTGGTGGTGGTTGACGGCGAAACGGTCCCGGACCTGCAGATCGTAGTGGACGCCCTGCTGGAGCTTGGCTTCAGCGCCGGTGGCAGGCGCGTGGTGCTGGTGGGCACCGGCGGAGCAGCGGACACGCTCGCGAAGCGGCTGGCCGCACAACTTGCGCGAAATGCGCAGGCGGCGGCAAGAGCTGACGCGACCAGTGCGGAACGGAAGCTCACCGCCAGACCCGTTCTCGCCGTCGTCGGCTCCGCCTCCGGGACTGCGCAGAAGCAGCTGGCTCAATTGGAGGACCGCGGCTTCACCGTGGTCCGGCTCAACCCGGACTCCGCAGACACAGCCGGTGCTTATGCCGCCGAACTGGCCCAGGTTTGGCGGTCCTTGGCAGCCGGAACCTGCGTGGCTATCACGGTTGCCGCCGCAAAAGTGGACCCGTCAAACGCCGCGCGCATTGTCCAGGCGCTCTCCCGCTTCGCCGCACAGGCAGCAACGGAATCGGGCGCGGACCTGATCCTCACCGGCGGCGAGACGGCCCGCGAAGTCCTGGACGCCGTCGGCCTCCAGCGGCTGGTGCCGCTCGCGGCCGTGCAGCACGGCGCTGTGCTCAGCCGCGCCGATGACGGAACGCTGGTGGGCACCAAGCCCGGCAGCTTCGGCGATGACCTCGCCCTTGTACAGCTTTACAACGAAATCCGGGAGCGCCGCGGCCAGTCCGCAGACGCGCCCGCCAACACCCTTCCCAGCAAGACTTCCGAAAGACCTGGAGCAGAAATGACCACCGCAGCAGCAAACAAGACCGAGCAGGCCGCCCTCCCCCATATCGCCGTCACCATGGGCGACGGCGCCGGTGTTGGACCCGAGGTGGTGGTGGCCGCGGTCCTGGACCCGCAGAGCAACGCCGAGTGCCGGCCCGTGGTGATCGGGGACGCGCTGCGCCTCCGCCAGGCCGCGGACATCCTGGGCATCGAGGCAGATATCCGGACCATCGCCTCGGTGGAGGACGCGGTGTTCATGCCGGGCCGGGTGAACGTGATCGACATGGCGCTGCTGCCGGAGGACCTGCCCTGGGGCCAGCTCTCCCCCGTGGCCGGGCACGCTGCCTATGAATACATCCGGGTGGCCAGCGAGCTGGCCATGGCCGGGAAGGTGCAGGCCATCTGCACCGCGCCGCTGAACAAGGAGGCCCTGCACGCCGCCGGGCACATCTTCCCCGGGCACACCGAACTGCTGGCGCAGCTGACCGGGACCGAGGAAGTGTCCATGATGCTCTCGACGCCCAAGATCCGCGTCATCCACGTGACCACGCACATCGGGCTGATGGACGCCATCCGCAAGATCAACCCGGACCTGGTGGAACGCACCATCCGCCGCGGCCACGAGGCCCTGATCCGCGCCGGCATCCCGAACCCGAAGATCGGCGTCTGCGCCATCAACCCGCACGCCGGCGAGAACGGGCTGTTCGGCCAGGGCGAGGAAGCCGAGAAGATCGAGCCGGGAGTGAAGGCCGCGCAGGCCGCCGGGATCGACGTCACCGGCCCGCTGCCCGCGGACACGCTCTTCTTCCTGGCCGGCCGGGGCGATTACGACCTGGTGGTGGCCATGTACCACGACCAGGGGCACGGCCCCGTGAAGGTGCTGGGCATCGAGGCCGGCGTGAACATCACCGTGGGCCTGCCTGTCATCCGCACCTCCGTGGACCACGGCACCGCCTTTGACATTGCCGGCAAGGCGATCGCCGATTCGCGCAGCATGGTGGAGGCCCTGCACCAGGCGGCGGAGATGGCCACCCGGCCCGCCGTGGTCGGTGGTTGAGCCTGTCGAAACCCGGTACGGCCGGGGCCGGAACTAGCATGGTAACCACGCCCACGGGAAGGAAACCGGGAATGCTGTCGGCAAATGCCAGGCGCGAGGAGATCTACCACCTCGCCGTCACCACCGGCCTGGCCTCCGTGGAGGAACTGTCCGCCCGGTTCGAGGTCACGGCCTCCACCATCCGCCGCGACCTGGCGCTCCTGAACGGGCAGGGCCGGCTGGCCCGCACCTACGGCGGCGCCATGGCCCTGGGCGCCCACCCGGAAGCGTCGCTTCGACAGCGCACCGGCGAGGCCTTTGAGCAGAAGCACGCCATCGCCCGCTGGGCGGCGTCCGTGATCCGGCCCGGGGAAAACATCCTGCTCGACGCCGGCTCCACCGTGGGTGCCCTCGCCCACGAGCTGCGCGCTTTTGATCGGTTATCCGTGACCACGCCGGGCATCAACACCATGCAGGAACTGGCCGAGTCCCAGGGCATCGAGGTGGACTGCCTGGGCGGCCGGCTGCGGAGCCTGAGCCAGAGCTTCGTGGGTCCGCTGGCCGAGGCAGCCCTGGAGCGGATGAGCTTTGACCGCGTGTTCCTCGGCGCCGACGCCGTCACCGCCGAGGACGGCATCTGCGAGGCCGACCACTCCCAGACCCGCCTCAAGGAACTCATGGCCCGACGCGGCAATCTTGTGTATGTCCTGGCGGACTCCTCCAAGCTCGGCCTGCGGCCCTTCCACGCGTGGGCGCGGCTCGCGCTCCCCTGGACGCTGGTAACGGACGACGGCGCCGACCCGGGTCAGGTGCAGAAGTTCCGGGACGCAGGGGTCGACGTTGAGGTGGCCGCCGTCGGTGGTTGAGCCTGCCGAAACCCGCGGTGGTTGAGCCTGTCGAAACCACCGGTTGGCCCATGAGCCAGACCTTCCCGCGGCCGATGTAGGGGAAGCCAAGGAAAGCCTGCCGCCAGGAAAGGAATGCCGCGTGGGCTGCCGAGATCGAGCCCGACACATTCCTTGCATCACTTAGCCATTGCACTTAGTGTTCCTCCCGTGTTACTTTGCCATATGGCTAAGTATCCGCAGCTGAATAGCGTCTTCCAGGCGCTGGCCGACCCCACCCGCCGTGCCGTGCTGGGGCGGCTGGGTGAGGGCCCTGCAAGCATCAGCGAGTTGGCAAAGCCTTTCGATATAACGTTGCCCTCCTTCATGAAGCACATCCACCTTCTGGAGGAGAGCGGCTGGATCCAGACGCGCAAGGAGGGCCGGGTGCGCACTTGCGTCATCGAAAAGAAATCGTTCGCCGTGGTCGAAGCCTGGCTGTCCGAACAACGCGACATCTGGGAAGGCCGCACTGACCGGCTTGAGCACTTCGTCACCACCACCCATGAAAAGGAACAGGAACAATGAACTCAGCCACACACCCGGATCTCGATCTGACAATTTCGCGAATCATCAGCGCGCCCCGCTCCGTCGTTTGGGGGGCCTGGACGGACAAAGCGAGCTTCGAGCAATGGTGGGTGCCTGCGCCTGCCGCCTGCAAGGTCCTGGAAATGGACCTCCGGCCCGGTGGATCATTCCTCACCCAGATCAGCGAGAACGGCGGCGAGTTCATGCCGCACATCAGTGGCTGCTTTCTCGCAATCGATGAACTCGAGCGAATCGTCTTCACGAATTCCCTGGTCGGCGGCTGGCGACCGGCTGAAGATCCATTCATGACCGCGATCATCACACTGAAGGACCACCCGGAAGGTACCGAATACGTCGCCAACGTGATGCATCGCAACAACGCAGACCGGAACATGCATAAAGAGATGGGCTTCTACGACGGGTGGGGTACCGTCACGAGGCAACTCGCCGAACTAGCAGAGCAGCAGGCGCTGTAGACGCCCGCGGTGACGCGGCCCTCGGGACGCGCGGCTCGCGCTGCCCGGGACCCTGCTAACGGACGACGGCGCCGACCCGGCTGAGGTGAAAAGTTCCGGGATGCGGGGATGGCGGTTGAGGTAGCGGAGGTGCAGGGTCGGGCGTAGCATCCTGCCACGGGTATCAACGCCACGAAGATCACCAAGGACGCGCTCACCGCAGACTTCCGGATCCTGGACTACGTCACGACGCCGGGATCCCACGTCAGCACGAAGACCTCCTTCGCGATCCAGGACGGAGTAGCTGGGCTGCAGGTAAAGGGGTAGGGCCTGTCGGAACCCCGGTTTGGTTGAGCACCGAAACCGCGCCTGCGGCATCCATGGCTATGGAGAGACGGCAGCGACATTCGCGGTGGAACCGGAGCCTGAACTTCCTACCGCTATGGGAGCCTGCACTGCGTTGCCCCATTCGGTCCAAGAGCCGTCGTAGTTCCTCACCCTGTCCATGCCCAGCAGGAAAGTCAAGGCAAACCACGAGTGGCTTGAACGCTCGCCGATGCGGCAGTAGGTGATGACTTCATCGTCGGCTCGAAGGCCTACTTCGTGGAAGTAGATCTCCTCGAGTTCCCGCCGCGGCCGGAAAGTCCCATCGTCGGAAACAGCCCGCGCCCACGGGACATTGCGCGCCCCGGGGATATGCCCGCCGCGGAGGACACCCTCCTGGGGGTAATCGGGAATTGACGTGCGCTCACCCGTGTATTCCTCAGGGCTGCGGATGTCTATCAGCGGTAGGCCGATATGTTCCTGGACGTCACTCTTAAACGCCCGGATGGAGGCGTCGTCGCGCGTGACCACCGGATACGGCGTTGCGCTCCTGGCGGGCGGCGGCGCTGTCTCCAGAGGACGCCCTTCGGAGATCCAGGTTTCACGTCCGCCGTCGAGCAAGCGGACGTCAGGATGGCCAAAGAGACTGAACACCCAGAGCGTATAGGCAGCCCACCAGTTGTGCCTGTCACCATAAATGACAACGGTGCTGTCCCGTGAAATACCGCGGGACGTCATCAGATTGGCAAATTCCTGCCCCGTCAAATAGTCGCGCATCACCTGGTTGTTCAGGTCCGTATGCCAATCAATTTTCACTGCCGACGGTATATGGCCCACTTCATACAGCAGCGGATCCTCGTCAGATTCCACGATGACCAGCCTGCGGTCGGCCATGTGCTGCACAAGCCATTCGGCGGTGACCAACCTGTCGGAATGTGCGTACTCTGCGATTCGGTCAGAATTGTCTGGAGGTAAGGCTTGCATTGAGGTCCTTTGATGGGATTGATAGCCCGTCAGCGAAAAGACCTCCCCCTTGCCAACCTGTTCACCCAGGAACAGGGACGGGAGTCAATTCACGAGCTTTGATTCATGTTTTCGCGCCCGGTGCGCTCGAAGATTTGCCGGGTTGCCGCAGATTTTCACGTCATGCCAAACGCCGCTGTTGTTGCGTGAACGATCAAAGAACGCAACCCTGCATTTTTCGCTGCGGCATAGTTTGAGCCGGTGCCAGGTTCCCGCGAGTTGGGCCTGGAAAATCTCTGTCATGGCCAGGGACTCGATGTGCCCGGCGCCCGCTCCCTGCGGTTCTGCCTGGAGCATTCCATTGGATTTGAGCTTCAAGGACGTGGCGGCTGTCCAGACTGTGGGCAGGGCGTCGACGTCGGAACCGACGACGGCGTCAGGGTCCCCTTCGGCGTTTAGCGTGCCTGCAAGTTCGTCACGAAAGTACCGCAGATGTTCCAGGTCGCGTTCCGTAAGTCTGACTTCGACATAGCGCCTGCCGGTTGCCAGTGCCCACTGTTTCAGCCCCGCGTCCACCCAGGCTTGGGCGAGCCCAAGGTCAAGCAATAAATCGGACCTTCGCGGCTTTCCGGCGGATTTCGTGTTGAGCAGGTCATGCACAAAACCGAGCCCCCCAGGAGCACTTTCCATGTCATAGCGCTGCGTCGCGTTCCAGTCGCTCACTGCATCCTCTTTCGCCGACTTCTAGGGCACTTGGCCATCCACTATGTTAAGTGCGATCAGCGACCTTGAAATTCCAACACAGGGCGTGGCCTTCCCGCTTTCAGGGCTTCCACTGCCGAGTTCAGCCCCGCCTGGGTGTCTTCGCGGTCAAACAAGGGCATGGCGATATCAAACATGGCTTGGTCTGCCGCAGCGACGCCGCCCAGCGACCAGGTCCTCAGGAGCGCCTTATGCGCAGCGTATGCCCGTGTGGCGCCGGTGGCGATTCGCTGCGCAAAAGCCAAAACTTCCTCCCGGAGCTTGTCGTCGGAAACGACGCGGTTCACTACTCCGGCCCGGCTCATTTCAGACGCCGGTACTTTCTCCGAGGTCATCGCCCATTCTGCTGCCCGCGCCTTGCCTGCCCTCTCTGCCACCCGATAGATTCCGCCCAGGAGAGTAACGATGCCAAGAGTTTGCTCCGGATGCCCGAACTCCGCTGACTCTGCGGCAAAGATGAGGTCTGCACGGAGAGCGAGTTCAAATCCACCTCCAAAGCAAAGACCTTGAACTTCGGCAATGACCGGCATGGGCAGCAATTCGAGCTGGTTGAAGACTGACATGTAGCGCTCAAACAAGGCACGCAGTTCCCGCGTTTCGGCGCCCGGCCACGTCATGATGTCACCTCCGAAGCTGAAGTCCGCGCCTTCAGACCGAATGATGACCACACGGGCGTCACTGCTACCGATGGCGGTTATAGCTTCGGAAAGCTCATCCGCCATCTGAAGGTCGATTCGGTTCTGGGGCGGATTGTCCAGGACGATGGTGGCCATCTGATCCTGGACAGTGAACGTGAGGTGGGTCATTGGCTTAGGCCCTTTCGTTGAGGGAGTAGTGGCGAACAGGCTGAGTGCCGCAGGATTCAGTCGGCGGAGTAGAATCGGGATTCACCCACGGCCTTTCCGATCCGCTTACCGAGTTCAGCCGAGAAGCGGAGTGCCGCGTCAAGCGGTCGGTGGTGGATGGCGGCTGAGACTATCTGACCGTTCTCGTCCTTGGTGAGGATGGTGATTCCGTAGAGTTTGAGACCGCCGAAGGCCGTCGCCTGCCACTCAAGATAGGTGCGCGGACCATTAATGGTTTGCTGCGTGAACTCCAATGATTCGTAAATGGAGCTGGCTGCGCTCATCACCGTTTTGACGTTCTCCCGGCCGGTGATCGGAGACCGGATGACGGAAGCCTCAAGGACAACGTCGCGGTGGAAGGCCTCGCCAAAGTCGTCCGCGGACTTGCTGGCAAAGGCGTTGATCCAGCCTTGAGCGTCGGCTCCGCCGGGTGCAGCGGCAGATGCTTCAGAAATTTCTTGGAGGAACCGGCCGATGAGTCCGGCCACGTTCTGGGGCTGCTGGACGTGGGGCCAGTGGCCCGCCCCGCTGAGTACTTCCTCCTGGACGTACTGGAATCGTGGGGCGACCGCTGAAGATACCAGTTCGGCGGTGGCGAAAGCGTCGGCTTCACCGCGGATTATTAGTACAGGTGAGCTAAATTCACTCTTCTCAGGGGCGTCCGGGATCCCCTCGTTCCAGCAGTCGACGAGGTGGGTCACCACTTCCGGGCGGATGCGGCTGCCTATATAGGTGAGCTTGTCCAGCCCGAATTCGTTCAGCCCGCCGCCCAGGTACATCCGAACCCCGCGCTGTGCTTCTACGTTGCCACCGAGCTGCCGGAAGGAGCTGACAGCTTCCTCGGGAAGGTGCGTCCCTGCCAAGGGAACGGGGGTAACGAATACTGCGCCCAGCACCTTGTCCGGGTGGCGGACACCCACGAGCTCGGCTACGAGCGTTCCCATGCTTTGCGCGACGAGTACTACGGGCTTGTCCAGCCCAGCCACGACGCGAGCGACGTCGTCGGCATACCGCTGCAGACTGTAGGGGCCCTCATCCCCGCTCCGGTCCCCCATCCCTGCCAGGTCCAGCCTCAGCAACTGGGCGTCCGCGGTGGCGAGTTCGGAGACGACGTCGTCCCAGACAGTCTGATCGTCCAGGAAACCGTGGATGAAAAGCACGGCCACATCGCCGCTGCCAGTGGTTGTCAGGGAGGGATCCTGCTCCTGCAACTGCTCAATTACGGTAGTCACTTACTGCTCCTTGGTGAGGGTCGATCCGGACGCCGACCAGGCTGCTGTATTAATTGGCGACCAGTCATCCGGCTGACCGTCCAGCCGTGCCATGCGCTGCTTGTGCTTGGACTTGAGGAGCTCGTCCTCAAGGGGTGTGGTGAACACGTTTTCAACCAAGGTGTATTCAGCCGCCAGCCGGCCCACAGCCGTGACCGCCGCAGTGTCAATCCGCCCCCGTTCCAGGTACAACTCGTCCTTGACGTGGAAGCGGACCACTTCGCCCCAGACGACGTGATCGTTCATGTCTCCCACTGGGATGATGCGGTTGACGATGCATTCCATCGCGATCGGCGCGTCTTTGATCCTGGGTGCTGTCACGGCCTGTGAAGCCTCTTTTTCAAGCCCAACCGCCTCAAACTCGTCGATTCCCGAGGGGAATTCGAAGGCTGAGGAGTGCAGGGCGTGAGCCTGTGGAAGCGTGGCCACGTTGACCACGAAGTTGCCCGTTTCGCGAATGTTGACGAACGTGTCCTTGAGTGTCGTGCCGTCTGAGCGTGGCTGCAGCGAGATGGACACCATGGGCGGCTTCCGTCCCACAGCCGTGAAGAAGGAGATGGGCGCAAGATTGGCCACACCCTCTTCGGAGATCGTGCTCACCCAAGCGATGGCCCGGGGAATGATGCTCCCGATGAGGAGTTTGTAGGAGTCTGTGGCGTCGAGGTCCGCGCTATTGATGATCATGGAGGGCCTGTATCTTTCCCTGTCAGTGTGTGTGTTGGCGTTCCCAAGAGGAAACGCGACCTGAGGCTGCATCGGCGCGGCCTGCGGTGGAGGAAGTGTTAGAGCTTTGTAGAATCAGCAACTGAAGTAAGCGTACCTAGTTTACCTATGTCATTCAAGAGCATTGATCCAGAATTCGAAAATGCCTCAGGATGGCGGTCACGCCCCGGATCAGGGACCGCAACTAGCGCTCCAGCACAACAGCGAGGCCTTGCCCCACCCCGATGCAGATGGCGGCAACTCCAACCCCTCCCCCGCGGCGCTTCAGTTCCCGTGCCAGGTGGATCAGGACGCGGGAGCCGGACGCGCCCAGCGGGTGTCCCACGGCCAGCGCGCCACCGTGAATGTTCACCTTCTCCGGATCCAGGTCAGGCCACAGCCGCAGGCATGCCAGGCTTTGGGCCGCGAAGGCTTCATTGAGCTCCACAACATCGACGTCGGCCCAGGTCTTCCCTGCCCGGGCCAGGGCCTGGTTGGCGGCCTCCACGGGCGCAATGCCGAAGATGTCTGGATCATTGCCGGCCACCCCGCGTGAAACGATGCGTGCCAGGGGTTCCGTTTCCAGGGCGCCCTCACGGCCGATAAGCATGGCTGCTGCCCCGTCATTGAGCGGAGATGAATTGCCTGCAGTGACTGAGCCGCCGTCACGGAATGCCGGAGCCAGGCCGGCCAAGGCCTCCCCCGAGGTGGTGGGCCGGACACCCTCGTCGGTGAGGAGTTGTGAATCCGGATGGGGCACCACCTCGTCGTCGTAGATGCCCTCGGACCAGGCCTTCGCGGCCAGCCGGTGGCTGCGAACGGCGAACTGATCTTGCTCCACCCTCGAAATGTCGAACTTGTCGGCGAGGTTTTCCGCCGTTTCGCCGTTGGAGATGGTCCAGGCCTGGTTCATCTTGGGGTTGACCATCCGCCAACCCAGCGTTGAACTGTGGAGGGTTTCAGGGCCGGCGGGATAGGCCCGCTCGGGTTTTGCGAGGATCCAGGGCGCCCTGCTCATGGATTCGACGCCGCCGGCGACAACCAGATCGGCATCTCCGATTTCCACCGCTCGGCTGGCCTGGATGGCAGCCTCGAGGCCGGAACCGCACAGCCGATTGACCGTGACGCCAGGCACCGACGTCGGAAGCCCGGCGAGCAGGGCAGCCATGCGCGCCACATTGCGGTTGTCTTCTCCCGCACCGTTGGTGTTGCCCAGAATCACGTCATCGATCCTTTGAGTTTCCAGCCCTGGCTGCCTGTCTACCACTTCGCGGATGACATGGGAGGCCAAGTCGTCCGGACGGATGCCCGCCATCGACTTCCCGAATTTTCCGAAGGGGGTTCGGATCCCGTCGTAGATGAAGCTGCTTGCCATCGATCTGCCTTTCATTGCGCGTGGGTGGGGGAAATTTGGGAGGGGGGCCGGCCCGCGGCCATGTGAGGAGCATACGCTAAAAAATCGTTGCAAGACATAGTCTAACCATGTACGCTTATTTCATATCTTGCATCGCAAGGGCTTGGTCTTCCCGCTGGAAGCCAGGACTCAGGCCCTTCAGCCACCACGCAACTGATTCATCACAAGATTCCCCGCGGCGCGCGGCGTGGCTCCCGCGGTTTCACACCTACCCGGCCGCGAACACCGGAGAGAAAAGAGAGACTCATGGCAGAACGACTGGATGTTGAATTCATGGCCGAGGGTGGCATCAAGCTTCGTGCTTGGCTCTACCTCCCGGGTGGGCCGGGGCCTCATCCCGCCATCACCATGGCCCACGGCTATGCGGGCACAAGCGCCCACGGACTCGCTGCGTATGCCTCCCGCTTTGCCGACAACGGATTTGTGGTTCTGGTCCATGACCACCGGAATTTCGGCGCCAGCGAGGGGGAACTCCGCCACGACATCAATCCCTGGCAGCAGATCAAGGATTGGCGCCGGGCAGTGACCTATCTTGAGGGCAGGCCGGAAGTAGACGCCTCCCGCATAGGCCTGTGGGGCTCAAGCTACTCCGGAGGGCACGCCCTGGTTCTGGGAGCCACGGAACAGCGGCTCAAAGCAGTAGTCTCCCAGGTGCCCGCCATCAACGGCCATGTCGCCGGATCCAGGCGCGCGGTAGGCGACGCCAGGACGGCGCTGGAACAGTCCTTCATCGACGACGAAAGGGACCAGGCCGCCGGTAAAGCACCCAGGATGATCGCAGTGGTGAGCAGTGATCCAAGCCAGCCTGCCGCATACCGGCTACCCTCCGCCGTCCGCTTCTACACGCAACCCGGCCCGGAAGAATACGGCTGGGACAACACCGTCACCTTGCAGTCCACCCGGGCAGCCCGCCTCTACGAACCCGGGGTCTGGGCATCAAGGGTATCGCCGAAGCCGCTGCTCTTCATCGTGGCCGCTGACGATGAACTGACCGGCACGGACCTGGCCCTCGAAGCCTACGAACAGGCCCAGGAGCCCAAATCCCTGGTGATGCTTCCGGGGGGCCACTTCGAGCCGTACGTCGAGAACTTTGAAGACTCAAGTTCCGCCGCCCTCAGCTGGTTTTTGCAGCATCTCTAAGCCCCCACCAACTTCAGGGAAAGTGACACATACTATGGCACCCACAGCCGAGCTCGTTTACGACGTCTTCGTCTCCGGCACCTTGCCTCAAACAGGAAGAGGAACACTCCCGAACGGGGACCCGCGCATCTGGTCCCCGCTGTCCTCCACGCTGATCTCCGGACAGGAGAAGGCGGTGCTGGTTGACCCGCCCATGACGGTGGAACAGACAAGGAGGGTCGGGGACTGGATCGAAACATCGGGGAAGACCCTCAGCCACATCTACATCACCCACGGCCACGGCGACCACTGGTTCGGCGCAGGTCCCCTTGCGGAGCGGTTTCCGGGCGTCACAGTACTGGCAACCCCGGGCACGCTTCAGGAGATGGCGATGCACGGCTCCCCCGGGTTCCGCGCCTCTTTTTGGGACTCGATTTTCCCGGACCAGATTCCGCCCACAACCACAGTGACCCAGGCAGTCGAGAGTGGGTCGTTTGAACTTGAGGGTCATGAACTGCAGATTGTTGAAGTGGGCCATACCGATACTGACAACACCACCATGCTGTTCGTTCCATCCGTTGGGCTCCTGGTAGCTGGGGATGCCGTGTACAACGGGGTACACCCCTACCTGACGGAGTCGCAGGATGGGGGCATCGAATCCTGGCTGCGGGCGCTTGATATCGCGGAGAGCCTCGAGCCAAAGTTTGTGGTGGCGGGACACAAGAAACCCGCATCACCGGACCTGCCCGGACAGATCCAAGAGACCCGCGGGTACCTTTTGGATGCATCAAAGCTCCTGGCCGAGGAACCAACGCCGGAGGAGTTCTTCTCGGCAATGCTTGCGCTTCATCCTGATCGGATAAACCCCGGCGCGTTGTGGGGTGCGGCCCTGAAACTGCTCAGTTGACCAGTCACCCGGCGTCCACGATGGAGCCCGCCGCGCCGGCCTCGGAAGCAGGTGTCCATCCCGATCTCCTCACTGAACCTTCGCCAAAGCCTCCGACGCACCCCTTCAACCTGTTTGCCATTCCGCTAGGCATCACCGGGTTGGGGGGTGCCTGGCAGGCGGCCCGTCTGACACTTCAGGCCCCCGCGTGGCCTGCGGAAGTCTTCTATGGGATCAGTGCCGCTGTCTGGTCCGTCCTGCTTGCCTGGTACCTGGCGAAAAGTTTCCGGTCCAAGTTCAACGGACACTTCGACAAGGAACTGAGACACCCCGGAACTGGCCCGTCGGCGTCCTTCATTCCCTTGGTGGGCATCCTCCTGAGCAGTCACTACACCGAATACAACAAGGCGTTCTGGTCCGCGCTGTGCCTGTTCTTCATCGTCGCCCTTACGCTCCTCGGAGCCAGACTTCTCGTCCATTGGCTGACCGGCGGAGTGACTTTGGAATGGGTTCACCCTGGCTACCTGCTTCCCGTTGCTGCGGGTCCCTTTATCGCCAGCATCGGATTCTCCACCATGGGCTGGCCCCAAGCGGCGATCGCAGCGTGGGGAACCGCTGGTTTTTTCTGGCTGATGATCGGGACTGTGGTGACAGTCCGTTTCATGGCAGGAATTGAAATGCCGGACGACTTGAAGCCTGTCTTGGCCGGATACATGGCCGCTCCGGCCACGGCCTGCGTCGCGTGGATAGTCATCCGCCCGGACGGTTCCGGAATCATCCAGTTGGGCCTCACGGGAATCCTCTTCATGATGATTCTGATGCAGGTACTTTTGATTCCCCAGTACAGCAGACTGCAGTTTGCGCTGACGTTCTGGATATTCACATTCCCGGTGTCAACGTCGGCGAGCTACGGCATCAGATGGTTCGGCACCCTCGGCGTTGCCGGCTCGGAAGTCATCTCTTGGGTCCTCTTAGGCCTAGCGACGGCTTTTGTTCTTGGTATCGGGATGCGGACGCTTGTACACGTCTTTCGCGCACGTAGACGGCGCTGACTCTGCGACACGGCCGCCCCACAGCAATGTCAGGCGCGTAAGCGCCTAATGCAATGTTCGACGGCGGGGGCTTGGGTTGTGGGAAATGGTTGCAGAAAGAGCCTGCCGAGTGGGCCCCGCCGCCCCCGAGCAACTTCAAGTACCGTGCCGTCGTCCAGCGCATCCGGAACATCCCTGTCCCGAGGCATCGAGTAGGAAAGCCTGCGGTTCAAAGACCGCTACCACCTCAAAGCCGGCCTGCCGCCGGCTCTCTTTCGTTAAGTCCACAGTCCAGGTTCCCCCTCGTGCCATCTGCACCGCCGGCTAGCGTGAAGTTGCGGTTTCGCTCCCGGTGCTGCTGGCGGGGCGCTGATTCGCACCCGGACCTACCCAAGGTTGCGCGTTCACGGCTTCACCCGGACTTCAGTTGTAGAACGGTTCCTCAGACGGTTCACCGGCGATTTTAGTGGGCGTTTGTATGTCCGCTGGGACCCGTCCATGGTCTTGCGCTTGCGGGACATGACTCCTCCTGCTGCCTCAGCCAACAGCCGAGCCACCTTGCTCCTGAACGTCGGCAAGGTGGCTCGGACTGGACTATGCATCGCTCCCGCACGGGTGACCGTACGAACGTCTACAGTGGATGGACCGCTATTCGGCCGACGGTATCGGGTCGGAGAACGTAGGCCGCGCTATGAGCCTGCGCGCGAACGCCTTGTGGTAATAGCCTTGACTGCACCGACGGCCGCAGCTCCAGCCAAGAGCGGAATCGCCAAGGCGAAGAAGATCTGAGCCACGTCCCATCCTGCACCCAGCATCACGCCACCCAGCAAACCGCTAACGATGGAACCGGCCTTGCCGAAACTGTGCATCCAGGACACGCCGGTTGCCCGGGCCTCGGTGGGGAAAACCGATGTGCTCAGTGCGTTCATGCCACTGTTGGCTCCCACCAGCACAACTCCGATGGTGAAGCCTAGAACCAGCAGCAGGGGCAAGGTCAGGCTGACTGATGCCAGGATCCATGCCGCTCCCGCGGCCAGTGTGAAGGCCGCACCGATGGATACATATCTGCCCAACTTCTCCATGGCAAAACCGATGGCCAAAGCTCCGACGACACCGCCGAGGCCGAACATCGACACGACATTGCCTGTACCCGCGGCGTCGATGTTGAGTTGCTTGACGATGAGCGGCAGGTAGTTCAGGAACATGTATACGACTGCGGCGCAGATGAAGTAGCAAAGCCAGATCAACAGCGATACGACGACAAGTTTCTTTGAAAGCACCGCCCTGACGCCTCCAACCGGCTTCTTGCCGCCAGTGGGGGGCGCCCCTGTTAGATCCACCGTGTTCACGTCGAAACCGGGAATGATGGCACTCAGAACCTTTGTCACGTTTTCTGTCCGCCCTCCCCGTCGGATCATGAAGACAGTAGATTCCGGCAGGCCCCACACCAGGGCGGGCAGCAGTATCAATGCGAGGACTGTTCCGGTCCCCAGCAGCCACTGCCAGCCCAGAGTCGGAATAATGGTTGATGCCAAGAAGCCGGTGATTACTGTCCCTAAAGGGAAGCCGGTGAACGTGATGGCCACAATGGCCGCCTTCCGTTTTTCAGGCGCGAACTCGGCCACCAGAGTGATGACCAGGGGCATAACAGCCCCTAGGAACAGGCAGGCCACTACCCGGAAGATTCCTAAGGTCAGGTCGTTTTGAGAAAGCGCGCCCCCTAAAGTGGCGAGTCCGAACCCGGCCGTGCCGACTATGATCGGGAGCCTTCGGCCAATCTGGTCAGATAGCGGACCAGCCACCATCGAACCGACTGTAAGCCCGACAACTCCTAGTGTGACCAAGGTTGTAACTGTTGCCAGCGAGGTACCCCACTGGGTGATTATTTGGGGGTAGATAAATCCCCAAATGCCGATTTCAACTCCCTCGAGGGTCATCGTCAGGAACCCGAGAAGGATAATCACGCGCCGCCTGTTACCCAAGGGGGCTTGATTAAGTAATTCCTGGACGGTCAGCTGGGACGAAGCTGAGGGCTTAGCTCGGAGGTCGGTCGTCTTTGACGCCTCGTTGGCAGTTGCCATGATGTGTGCCTTTCTAGAGCACGCCGTCGGTAGTAGGCGTGCGAGAGCCGATGCGAAGTTTGTAATGCTCGTGAATCCCGGGCACGCAGCCTTCCATGAGGCATTGCGAGGGGATCCGCGATAGAAAGAAGCTTAGGCTATTGAGTTATTTCTCACAATGGCCAACTCTGGGAATTTCAACGCTTCTGTCCGACAACCCCCGCATTGTCTGAAATAGGCCACTAGGCTACGCTTCTGCTTGTTTCAGCGTCAGCGAGCCGGTCGCGATCAGCCTTGAAATATGAAAGTGTACGGAAGCTGCCCACCACAACAGGTGCTGACCTCGCTCGTTCATGACCATCAACCGGTCGCGGCTCTCTGGAGTCAACTGCCTACTGGTATCCGGGAGCTGCTGAGCGTAGCGTCGAATGCGACAGACCAAGGCGGTGCTGAGGTTGACGTGTCTGCACCGGCGCCCACCCACTGGGGTCAAGCCGTTGAAGTCAATCCGCTGAAGGAGCCGGGATGACTGGATGGAATGCCGACACTGCTGCCGGCCCACTTGGTGCCGGAACGGTCACGCTGGTGGAGGGCTCATCCTTCTGTATCTCCTTGGCGAACGGGGACATCCATCCGGAGCACCCGCACGGGGTTTTCTACGAGGACACCCGCATCCTGTCCCGCTGGAATCTGACCGTCAACGGCCAGCCCTTGGAGCCGCTTGCTGCGAAGACGAAGGAGCCGTACCGGGCGCTGTTTGCCGGCCGCGTTCCCCGCTCCGACGGGTACGCCGACAGCCCGCTGATCGTGGAGCGGCTTCGCGAAGTGGGTGCCGGAATCCTTGAGAAGATCACGGTCCGGAACTACTCAGCGGACGCAGCCGAGTGCGTGGTTTCCCTCAGGATCGAGGCAGATTTCGCGGACCTTTTCGAGGTGAAGGAAGCCCGTATCCACCGGCGCTGGGACCAGTTCCGCGAATCGGATCGCGATTCGTTGACCATCCGGGCCGCTTGGCAGGACGTCCGGAAGGGCGTTGTCGTGTCGGCCAGCGGTGCCGACGTCGCAGCGGAGGCTCTGACGTACCGGATAGCTGTTCCCCCGCATGGAGAATGGAGCACCCGGGTGAGCGTAATGCCCACCGTCGACGGCGCCGGGTCAGTGGAACCGTTTGTTCGTCCGGCCGGTGGCGAAGTGTCTCCGAGCGACCGCCGCCGCCGGGAGTGGGTGGCGAAGATTCCGGTGCTGCAGATGGGCAACCGCTCCATCGAAAGGACCCTGCGGCGCAGCTACGACGACCTGGGCGCACTTCGGATTGAAGATCCCGACCACCCGGACCGGATCGTGGTGGCCGCCGGCGCCCCATGGTTCATGACCCTGTTCGGACGCGACTCGCTGTGGGCGTCGCTGATGGCGCTTCCGGTGGACCCCTCCCTGGCCTTGGGCACCATCCAGACACTTGCTGATCGCCAGGGCCGCGTCGTGGACACCATGAGCGAGGAGGAGCCAGGCAAGATCCTGCACGAGGTCCGGCTGGGCGTCTCCACCGGGCTGGCCCTGGGTGGAAAGTCCGCGTACTTCGGCAGCGTCGACGCCACCCCACTGTTCGTGGCCCTGCTCGGTGAAGTCAGCCGCTGGGGCTTCGCCGCGGATACCATCGCCGCCCTGCTCCCCCACGCGGATCGGGCGCTGGACTGGATCCGGGACTACGGCGACAAAGACGGCGACGGCTTCGTCGAATATAAGCGCCTCAACGACCGCGGGCTGATCAACCAGGGCTGGAAGGATTCCTGGGACGGCATCAACTTCGCCGACGGCAGCCTGGCCGAACCGCCCATCGCACTGTGCGAAGTGCAGGGCTATCTCTACGGCGCGTATCTGGGCCGTTCCTGGATGGCCTACGACGCCGGCGACGCGGACCTGGCCGCCGAGTACCGGGAACGCGCGGCGCGGCTGAAGAGGCAATTCAACGAACAGTTCTGGCTGCCCGAGCGGGGCTACTACGCCATCGCACTGGATGGCAGGAAGCGGCCGGTCGATGCATGCACTTCGAACATGGGGCATTGCCTGTTGTTCGGAATCATCGATGAGGACAAGGCGCCGCTGGTAGCGGAGCGGCTGATGTCCCCGGAAATGTTCAGCGGCTGGGGAGTGCGGACACTGGCCAGCGACATGGGCGCCTACAACCCCGCCAGCTACCACAACGGATCGGTCTGGCCCCACGACAACGCGATCATCGCGACAGGCCTCCTGCGCTACGGCTTCGTGGAGCAGGCGCAGCGGATCTCCACAGCCCTGCTGGAGGCGGCCGAGTACTCGGAAGGACGGCTGCCAGAGCTCTTCTGCGGCTTCAGCCGCGAGCACTTCGAGGAACCCGTCCCCTACCCGACGGCCTGTTCGCCGCAGGCCTGGGCGGCCACCACCCCGATCATGCTGATAAGAAGCCTGATGGGCTACTACGCCGACGTTGCCCTCGGCGGCCTGTGGATGGATCCAGTGCTTCCGGAATCGTATGGTGACCTGCACATCACCAACGCGCCCATGGCCGGCGGCCGGATCACCATCGACATCTCCGGTTCCGACGCGACCATCGAGGGGCTGCCCGACGGTATGGAGTTCCACCGCGGGACGCGCCCCTGGGCTGCTGATCTGGTACGAGATCCCAGCCTGCATCGAAGGCTCTGAACTTAGCGCTCGAGAGGCAACGGGGCAGGCCATGCGCGGTTAGCAATCAACGTCAAGTATCACTGAGGAACCTGATCCAAACGAGGGTTAAGTAGCTAAAATGGACCATGTTGGTCTTCCCAGCCATCGGACTCCTGCTCTGGATTGCCTTCCTTCTTGTCGGGCTGGTCCTGGCCAGCATTCTCTGGGCGCTGTCCAGTCTGGCGTTCTGGATTACCGGCCTGAAGCCGCTGACCAGTCAGAAGAAAGTCACCAGCGCCAGACCGGACCCACCCCGGGTCCAACGCCCCGTCCCGGACCCGGCTCCGACCCGGGCAGCACCCCCGGTTCGAGACCGGGCACCGCGGCCCGCACCAGCCCCAGCCTCGTCCGACATCTGGCCCAAATGGACTCCTGCCCACAGGCGATACGTCGATGAGGAGTTGGCCCTTTGGCAGGAGCAGTTCGACGCGCTGAACTCCAGCAAGTAGAAACTGCTCCAAATCGACAGGTCTTGTCACGCAGTTAACCGCTCATTCACGCCGCTCTCACAACATGTCCAACAGGCCTCCGTACGGTCGAACCCATGGACAACATTTCACGCAGATCCCTCCTTTCCGCCGGCCTCGGGGCCGGGCTCGTCGCCGCCTGGCCGGGTGCCGCCGTCGCCGTTTCAACAGCGGACGACGCCGGTCTCCGCACCGATCCGTTCCTGCTGGGTATCGCCTCCGGCGAGCCGTGGCCGGACGGCTTTGTGATCTGGACCCGGCTGGCACTGGACCCCATCGCCGAGGACGGCCTGGGCGGCATGCCCTCCCGCAACGTCGCGGTGGCGTGGGAAGTGGCTGAGGACGCCGGCATGCGCACCGTAGTAGCCCGCGGCGTCGAGCATGCCCGGATCGAAACCGCGCACTCGGTGCACGTCGAACTCAAGGGCCTCCGCCCGGGTCGCGAATACTTCTACCGGTTCCGCACCGGCCGGCACGTCAGCGTGGTGGGCCGCACCCTCACCAGCCCGGCGCCGCACGAGACGCCGGCGGCGCTGGCCATGGCGTTCGCCAGCTGCTCGCAGTTCGAGCACGGCTACTTCACCGCCTACTCGCGGCTGGCCCAGGACCACCCGGACCTGGTGCTGCACCTGGGCGACTACATCTACGAGTACAAGAAGGACAGCTACGTGATCGGCGGCGGCAACCCGCGCGACCACCAGGGCCCCGAGACTTCCACTCTGCAGGGCTACCGGCAGCGGCACGCGCAGTACAAGTCCGACGCCGACCTGCAGGCCGCGCACGCGATCGCGCCGTGGCTGGTTGTGTGGGATGACCACGAGGTGGACAACAACTGGGCGGACGAGGTCCCCGAGAACAAGGACGCCAGCCAGCTCAACGACACCACCGAGCGTTTCCGGCAGCGCCGGACCGCCGCGTTCCAGGCGTACTACGAGAACATGCCGCTGCGGGCCTCATCCGTGCCGGCCGGGTTCGACATGAAGATCTACCGCACCATCCAGTGGGGCCAGCTGGCCAACTTCCACATGATGGATACCCGGCAGTACCGCGACGACCAGCTCGCCGGCGACGGCTGGAAGAAGAACGTCACCGAACGCCTCGCAGAGGTCCGCACCATCACCGGCGCCGAACAGGAGAAATGGCTGTTGGACGGCTTCAAGAACTCCACCCAGCGCTGGGACATCCTGGGCCAGCAGGTATTCTTCGCCGAAAAGGACCGCAACAAGGCCCCGGATATCGACGACGTCTCCATGGACGGGTGGGACGGCTACGCCGCCTCCCGCCGACGCATCACCCAAGGCTGGGTGGACGCCAACGTCCGCAACGCCGTGGTCCTCACCGGCGACGTCCACCGCAACTGGGCCAACGACCTCAAGGTGGACTACAAGGACCCGGCCTCCCCCGTAGTCGGCTCGGAACTGGTGTGCACGTCCATCACGTCCACCGGCAACGGCACCGGCTCAACGGTGGATCCCGTAATGGCCTGGAACCCGCACCTGAAGTTCTACAACGACAACCGCGGCTACGTGAACACCAAGATCACCAAGGACGCCCTCATCGCCGACTTCCGGGTCCTGGACCACGTCACGACGCCGGGATCCCCCGTCAGCACGAAGGCTTCCTTCGCCATCCAGGACGGAGTCCCGGGACTGCAGGCACAGGGGTAGGCCCCACAACTGGAACGTCCGGCCGGGGCACACCGGGCGGACGTTCCACCGTGCCGTTGGAAGGCTAGGGCTGGACAACATTCACGAGTTCTGACCGTCTTCCGGTCTGCAGGTCCTCGGTCAGGACCAGCGCACCGACCTCGGGGCAGTGATATTTATGCTCCCGGGAATTCTTTTCAAGCGGCGTCCAGTCATAAACCTTGATGCAGCCGGTGTAGGTGCGGGTTTTCGTGGAGACGGTTTCGCCGGTAGCGACGGTGTCCCGCATGTCTTCTGCATGACCAACATAAAATTCCTGCCTATAGGAATCGCCGGTGCGCTGCTCGGCCTTCATCCAGATGCCGGCTTTTGCGCCGTCTTTTCCGTGGAGAAAGCTGCCGGAGTGGTCCAGCAACATCCCGTTCCAATAGTTGTTCACGTCCTCGCCGAAGTACCACACGTCACCGTTCTTGTGTTGTGCCAGGTAATCCCGGGTTTCCTCTACGAGCTGCCCGTTCTTGTATTCCTTGTCCAGGTAGATGACCGTCTCAACGCCCTCTATGGTCTTGGTCTCCTGCAGGATTTCGATTTCAATCCTCTCGGTGACGCGTCCTTGCTCGGTCGTTTCGTAGGTCATTTTTTTGCCGACGGGGAGGGCGAAATATTGATTGGTAATTTTGGTGGTGAAATCGGCCGGGTTGATCTGCGGATCGTACTCCGCGGCCCTGCTCCTTTTTGTGTTGTCGAAGACAAAAAGTGCCGCCCCGCCAACAACAAGCAACAGGACGACGAGAGCAAAGAATATTTTGGATCGTTGATTCATGACCTATCCCACTCCTTCTGAGTAGAAATTCCTGTACGGGGTCAGAGCACCCTTGCTTGCCCATGGCCATAGGAGAAAGGTAGTGCAGTCCGTCGTGAACCTGAACCCCTGTACGAACACTCCGTATGGACAGGGCACTGCCCCATGAACGACGACGGCGGACCCACGGCACGCTCGTCCGGCTTAGGAAGAGGGGCCACCGTGGGGCGGTAGGATGTGCCGCATGACTCAGGACGAGGTTCGCGGCAGAATCGAGGCCTTCGTGGCCGATTTCCACTCGAGGTGGCAGCGGTCAGGCAAGTCGCCGGGCATGTTCGCTTTCGACCCTGCGGTGTTCCAAGCCTGGGCCGACGAGTTGGCGGACCTGGTCGCGACCCATTGCACCCCGGGAGTCCGCACCGGCCAGGAAGGTGCACTGTCTTCCAGTCCCGCGCACCACCCGTCCGCCGAGCAGATCACCGACGTCGAGGTCGACGAGGACACGGCGACGGTCCGCTCGGTCATCCAAACGGCGGGGAACACCACCTTCTACTACGAGTACCAGCTGCTGCGAGGCGATGACGGCTGGCGGATCTCCCATCTCTCGACCTTCCTCGACCCGCCCGGCACACCGTTGATCGATCCGGCCCGGGCCGAGGCACTCTTGCAGAGTGCAACACCCGATGCCACCCTGCCCGACCTACCAGCGCAGCTGGAGCTCGACATACCGGGATTGTTTACGGCGGGCCGGGTGGTCGCACCGTTCGGCGAACCGGCGCCGCTCGAGGTCCTTCACCTCGGCAAGCTCACTTGCGCCTCCGGGGTGCTCACGGTCTTGGACTTGGGTTCGGTTGACGCGCACTTCGTCCCCTTGGCGCGGCGGATCATGCCGGGGACGTATGCCGTCGAAGTCGCCACGGCGGCGGAAATGACGGTCGCAGTACGGCTGCTGCTCTCCGAGGCGCCGGCGGTCAGCTGGCACCCCGCCGAGTTCACCGACGGCACGCACGGGGTAGGGGTCGACGCCGGAAACGTCGCCATCCTCGACGTCGGATCGCTGGTCAAGTGTCAGGCCCAGCGCGTCGAGGCGATGTTTCAAGAGCACGTGGAACGGCTCATGGAAACACCGGGCACAATGTTCGGCCTCGCCGGCGAGGTGGCTGATGCGGTCATGGTCTCGAGCGGGTACGGTGACGGGACCTACCCGTGCTACTGGGGTTTGACCGCCGACGGCAGCCTCACCTCGCTCGTTGTCGATTTCCGGGTGCTCGCAGAGAACATCCTCCGCACCAGCCGCGTGCCGTTCCAACCCGGCCCCGTCAGCACCCCGGAACTCGCCGGTCACGAACTGCAGATCACCGCGGATGACGGGTCGTTCGTCGTCAGCAGCAGGGGTGAGGACATCACCGGCCTCCGGGTGCTGGCACCGGACGGCGCGCTCCTTCTGGACGGAGACCATCTGGGCACCTTTATCACCGGAGGCATCTCCAGCAGGACGTGGAGCCCGGACGCGCCTCCTCCGCCCGGCTCCGTCCTCGAGGTCACCGAGTACCTCGGGTACCGACACATCTGAGGGTTATCGGATGAAGTCAGCGCTCACTCGTTTCAGATCCTTCCGGAGTGTGGCCGCAACCGCCGCAGCCCTTCTGGCGGTCTCTGCCGCGGGTTGCACCAGCGCTCCGGAGCCGCCTGACCAGCAGTCCCCGTCTACTCAGTCCCCCGCAGCGACCGATGTTCGGATCGCTGCTGTCGGTGACATGAACGGCGTCAAGAACTATGCGCCTGATAGCCCGCCCGGTCGGAACGGTGCGGCGATCACGCGGCTCGTGCAGAACAACGACATTGACGCGTTCCTAGGGCTCGGGGACTTCCAGTACGACACGGCGTACTGCGATGACTACGTGAACTACTGGACGCCGTTGTGGGGTGGCACGATGCCCAAGTTGTACTGGGTGTCCGCCCCCAACCACGACTGGCAACCCGGCCACAACGAAGACCTCGACAACTTCATGAATGGCCAATGCCCGGGGTCTCCGGAAAAGGCTGCGATCAACCAGCAGCGTGGGTTCATCGGGAACGGGGAACCGTACTCGAAGGACTTCGGGAACTGGCACTTCGCGTTCCTGTCGTCCGCGCACTGGCGGTACAACCCCACGCAGGCTCGGGCGTTGACGACGTGGCTCGACAACGACCTCGCTGCTGCTAAGGCGGCGGGTAAGCACCTGGCAGTCGCATACCACGAACCTTACTTCACGTCGAACACGAACGAACATGAGCGGGCCGCTGACCACAAGCCGTGGATCGACGTGATGTGGAAGCACCGGGTCCGTCTGACCCTGTCAGGATCACAGCACAACTACGAACGGTCATGTCCGGTGAACAACGCTGACCAGTGCGTCAGTGACGGGATGACAGCGTTCCAGGTTTCCACGGGAGGTATCGATCTCCGCTCCTTCACTAGTAGTCCGTCGTACATCGTGAAGCGGTTCAGCGATACCCACGGGTTCCTTCGGATGACACTCCGAGACGACGGGTCTTTCGACTGGAACTTCGTTCCGACGTCGGGGTCGGGCACGGACGCAGGTACGCGTTCCGCACCGTAGTAAAAGCCGCGTAGTCCGGGCTGAAAGACGGGTAGTGCCTGCGAGAAATACGAGTACACGGCAGCCCCTCACCACGCTGGTTGGCCTCCTGACCCGGGCATACACTGACCAGACGCCTGCCGCGACGCCTGACAAAAATCGAAGGGAGAAGAATTTCATGGAACCTGATGCCCGTCGCCGGTGACAGCGGCGGCAACCGAAGAATCCACTATCCGCCGGGAAGAGACCATGAGAAAGACCCTGCTCGCGTTCATCACGGCATTCGCCCTGGGGATCGACGTTCAACTCCGGGGAGCAACGTTGCTGGACGATGCATCGGCTGGTCTTCGTCTACGCGGGTCGCGGAGTCTGCGGCTCCATGCACTGCTGACAGCCCTGCTGCTTGCGCTGGGTGGTGTTCTGGTGGTGCCGGTTGCGGCGTCGGCTGCTGAGGGTGATGTTGGGTTTGAGGGTCCGTCGCATTCGGGGACGGGGACGCCGACAGGTACGAAGCGGGCGACGAGTTCGCTGTGGTTCAACGACGGGCTCTGGTGGGGGAACCTGTGGGACACTGCCAGCTCGGATTTTCATATCTTCCGGTTCAATGCCGCGACGAGTTCGTGGGTCAATACGGGCGTGGTGACGGACAAGCGGGCGAGCACCCATCATGACGTGTTGTGGGACGGGACGACGTTGTACGTGGTGAGCTATCGGTTCGTCGCCGACAACCTGCCGGCCGAGCCGAACTTTCCGACGACAATGCGAAGTTACAGCTACAACTCGAGTACAAAGACTTACTCGCTGCTGTCCTCTACAAATATCAACAACTACAAGGTTGAGACCCTGACCATCGATAAGGACTCGACGGGTCGGGTGTGGGCCACGTGGCAGCAGGGAAACAAGATCTATCTGAACGTCACCGGCACGGACGGCACAACATGGGGCACGCCGTTCCCGCATCCTGCGTCGTTGAGCAACGTGTCTGTCGACGACACCTCGGCCGTGATCGCATTCGGACCCGGCAAGATGGGTCTGATGTGGAGCCGGGAGGTCGGTGACGCCACGGACGGCATGTACTGGAGCGACCACGTCGATGGAGCGTCGAACACCGACTGGAGCGCACCTGTGGCGGCGGTGTCGGGGCCGGCCAGCGGTGACGACCACATGAATTTGAAGTGGCTGGACTCCTCGGGCGGTCGGGTTTTCGCCGCTGTCAAGACGTCGTTCACGGCGGCGCCCCAGCCGCTGATCCAGCTGTTGGCATTGAATGGCACGACGTGGTCAGCGCACACGATCGCGACTGTGTCGGAGTGCCCGAACCGGGTGATCGTCCTAATTGATGAGAGCACGCAGAGACTGCGAACCTTCGCCACCTATCCGAAGCCGAATGGCACGACGAACGCTGGTGTCTGCTCTAACTCGGGGGGTGCGATCTACGAGAAGTCCTCGCCGCTGGACAACATCAACTTCACCACCGCGACGAAGACGGCTCGTATCGTGGACGCCGACCAGTATGTCCACAACGTGACGTCAACGAAGCAGAACCTCAACAGCGCGGCGCGGGGCACGGCCAACAGCGGTCTGCTGGTGCTCGCCGATGTGAACGCCACCAGCCGGTACTGGCACTTTTACGATAGGGCGCCCGTTGCCTCCTTCACGGCCACCCCCACTTCCGGCACCGCGCCCCTGGACGTGGCCTTCACCGATACCTCCACCGACTCGCCGACGTCGTGGTCCTGGGCCTTCGGCGACGGCGACACGTCCACCGCGCAGAACCCGGCCCACACCTACACCGCCGCCGGAACCTACACCGCGACCCTGACCGCCACCAACGGCACCGGCTCAAGTTCAACCACCTCGACCATCACGGTCAGCCCGGCACCACCCCCCGTTGCGCCCACGTTGGACGCACCCTCCGTCGTCAACGTGGCCAACGTCGATGCCGTGCCCGTCTCCGGCACCGCCAGGGCCAGGCCCGCGGACACCGTGAGTGTCACAGCGTCCGACGGCGCGGGCAATGCCGTGAGCGGAACGGCCACGGCCAGCTCGACCGGAGCCTGGTCCCTTCCGACACTCAACCTGACGAGCCTCAACGACGGCACCGTGACCCTGACCGCAACCGCGACCGATACGGCGGGCAACGTCAGCCCGGCGACGACGGCAACGGTCCCCAAGGACACCGTGCCCCCCGCCGCGCCCACGCTGGACGCACCCTCCGTCGTCAACGTGGCCAACGTCGATGCCGTGCCCGTCTCCGGCACCGCCGAGGCCGGCGCGACCGTCTCGCTCAACGTCACCGACACCGATGCCGTTCACACCCTCACCGCGACCGCGACCGCGGACGGAACCGGGTATTGGTCCCTTCTGGCACTGAACCTCTCGAGCCTCAACGACGGCACCGTGACCCTGACCGCCACCGCGACCGATACGGCGGGCAACGTCAGCCCGGCGACGACGGCAATGGTCCCCAAGGACACCGTGCCCCCCGCCGCGCCCACGTTGGACGCACCCTCCGTCGTCAACGTTGCCAACGTCGATGCCGTGCCCGTCTCCGGCACCGCCGGGGACGCGGGCACCGTGAGTGTCACAGCGTCCGACAGCGCGGGCCATACTGTGAGCGGAACGGCCACGGCCAGCTCGACGGGAGCCTGGTCCCTTCCGACACTCAACCTCTCGAGCCTCAACGACGGCACCGTGACCCTGACCGCAACCGCCACCGCAACCGATACCGCGGGCAACGTCAGCCCGGCGACGACGGCAACGGTCCCCAAGGACACCGCGCCCCCCGCCGCGCCTACGTTAGACGCACCCTCCGTCGTCAACGTTGCCAACGTCGATGCCGTGCCCGTCTCCGGCACCGCCGGGGACGCGGACACCATGAGCGTCACAGCGTCCGACAGCGCGGGCCATACCGTGAGCGGACCGGCCACGGCCAGCTCGACCGGAGCCTGGTCCCTTCCGACACTCAACCTCTCGAGCCTCAACGACGGCACCGTGACCCTGACCGCAACCGCGACCGATACAGCGGGCAACGTCAGCCCGGCGACGACGGCAACGGTCCCCAAGGACACCGCGCCCCCCGCCGCGCCGACACTGACAGCCCCCGCCACGGTCACCGCCGCGACCGCCACGTCCGTGACGGTCAGCGGCAGCGCCGAGGCCGGCACGACCGTCACGCTCAACGTCACGGACGCCAACGCCGTTCACACCGTCACAGCGACCGCGACCGCGGACGGAACCGGGAATTGGTCCATGACAGCACTGAACCTGACGAGTCTGAGCGACGGTCAGCTCACATACACGGCCACCGCGACGGACACGTCCGGCAACACCGGCGCGTCCGCAGCGCAGACCGGAACGAAGAAGACGACCGCAACGGCACCGCAGTTCACGAGCGTGCCGTCCCAGATCACGGGCGACACAGTGACGGCCGTGCCATTCGCGGGGACCTCCGATCCGGGGGCAGCCGTGGCGCTCACGGCCACCGATTCGGGGAATCATAGCCTAACGGCCACGGCAACCGCGAACGGCTCGGGAAACTGGTCCGCGATGATGAACCTAAGCACCCTCAACTCGGGACCGGTCACGTTCTCGGCCCAAGCCACCGACACCTACGGCAACATCAGCACTGTGACGACGGCGACGAGCCGCATCGGCCCGAGGGTCGTGTCCGTCACGCTCCAGAACGGCGGAACCGCCGGCAAAGCGGACACCAACGACAAGGTCGTGGTCGCGTTCAACGAGCCGATGAGCCCGAGCTCGTTCTGCAACACCTGGACGAGCACCACGGGGCCGTGGACCCAGAGTAGCAACAGCGTCAGCGTGCTGATCAGCCGCAACACCTCCGCCCCCAACGACACCCTGACCCTCTCGACGGGTTGCACGACCAACAACTTCGGCACCGTCAACCTCGGCGCCCACTACACCACCAGCACCGGCGGAAACCTCACCTTCAAGGGCACCAGCACCCTCCCACGGTCCTCCGTCTCGCTGAGCGCGGACGGCAAGACCCTCACGATCACCCTCGGAGCCCTCAAGAGCGGCACCCGGGCCACCGGCGTCCCCGCCGGCACCCCCACCTACCAGGGGACAACGAGCGGGCAATTGGGCATCGCGACGGACACGAGCGGAGTCCCGCTCGGACGCAATCCCTCCGGATCCGGGACGGCGTCGCGCTTCTGATCCTCGAATCGCGCGGTTCGATCGTGCGGATGCAGGGGCGGCCAGCCTGCCCACCCCTGCGCTTGGATGGACCGGGTGCTTGGCTCTTGGGACGCATGCCGCGGTGCTGCTTAGCCCGGTGCCGCTCGAACCCGAGAGGGCAGGTGCGGCCAGCGTCCTGCTTTCCACGGGCACGAGACCTGAAACAGAAGTTCCTCGACACCGTGAGGGCAGGGAACGCCGCACCCGCCGCCAACAGCCCACTGCATGAAAGTGAACCGGTGCATAACTTCCTGCAGAAACGAGACCTCAGCCGTTCCGTGTCTGACCGTTACAAATCAAACAGAAGGTGAGGTCATACTGTCAGCCGCCGTCGGTGATTCAGCCTCCTGATTGCATATGCAGCAGCCACGCCACCAAGGACCAGTCCGATCGTGATTACCCAGAATGAGTTGTTCGCTGCAGCGGTCACGGTATCCGCCGCAGCGTCATCGAATGTATCCGCTACAGGGACAATGGTGGCACCGCCACTTGGTAATGGGGCAGGGTTGGAGTTCGCTGCCACTGTTGCCGGTGTTTCCGAAGACGTGGTTTCGGGTCGTTGAGTGGCTTCGTCCACCACCGGCTCAGGTGAGATCGCTCCAGGTTCAGCAATTGCCACTGCCTGCGTCGCATTCGCAGCGGCAGGGTTATTTAGGGGCGATGCTGCTGCAGCCTGCTGGGAGGGAGCATCAGCAGGTTCGGGAGCCGGTTGCGCGGGAGCGGGTTGCGCGGGCCCTGGAGCTGGGGCAGTTGCAGCAGGTGCCGGGGCGGCATTGGTCGTAGCAAGGGGAGCGGGAGCTTCATCAGCGGTTACGGGGGGAGCTTCAGCGGTAGACGGGGTAGAAGCTGCTGATCCCTGCAACCCGCAATGCGTACCTACCCCCGCCCATGAATCACCAGGCTGGAGATTGGAGCAGGAGGGAGCAGGTGGATTAGGCGCGGGGATAAATAGCAACCTGTTAGGGGTTGCGCCCTTATTGGCACTGATGACACCCGTCACCGCGTTGTTGGTCATCGACTGGTGAACCTGTGCCGGGGATAACGAAGGGTCACGGGAAAGCAGGATTGCAGCCGCACCGGAAACGTGTGGAGCGGCCATTGAAGTACCGTCCATAGTGTTGTAGCCGGTAGCAGCGTTGCTCCAAGCAGACCTGATAGATATTCCCGGCGCTTGAATATCAACGCAAGAGCCGTAGTTGGACCATGACGCCTGAGCATCGTTAATATCCGTAGCTGCAACGGTAATGGCAGACCGAACTCGAGCAGGAGAAGTAGCACAGGCATCAGCGCCAGCGTTGCCTGCTGATGCGACTACCGTCATCCCGTCGTTAACAGCACTTTGAACGGCTTCGTCAAATGAAGAATTGGTGAAACCGCCAATACTGAGGTTTAGTACTGCTGGCTGACCGGCCACGTGGTGCTGAACTGACCAGTCAATGCCTGCCATGATTGTTGACGCCCAGCCGCTTCCATCACACTCAAGCGCCCGGATGGGGATGATGCTGACTTTCTTGGCAACGCCGTATGTTGTTCCGGCGGCGGTTGCAGCGACGTGCGTCCCATGACCATTACAGTCATTGATTCCATTGCCATCATGAACTCCCCACCAGACAGCAGGAATCCTCCCGGAAAATTCCGTATGGGAAACGTGCAGCCCAGTGTCAACAACATAGATGTTCACGCCTGCACCTTCATCGCCGATGCTGTACTGCCCATCTCGCCCTGATCGCTGATCTACCCGGTCAAGCCCCCAAATAGACGTGGCACCAGAGATTGAAACGGGAGTGTCAAGTTCAACTGAGGCCACGTCTTCTGATCTTTTCAGGGACTCCATTTCCTTCGGTGTCGCTACAACTACCGAAGCTTTCATTGCATGGGAAAGAGTCGCCTTAACTTCAATCCCCTGTTGCCGCAGGGACGTGGACTCCGCTTCTGCATTCACATCATTGCCATATTTCACGATGTACCTTTGCTCTCCTGCGGGTGGAGCAGAGGGCGAAGGAGAAGGAACAGTGGCAGATGGCGGATCAGTTGCAAAATCAGCATGAGCAACAGCAGGGGCCAGAGATAGAACCATTGAGGCAAGGAATACGGACGTCGCGGCTTTAAGGAAATACGGCGGTGTGGACATCTGCACTGTTCTTTCGTACGAAGGATGCCTCTTACCGCAGGAGCAGCCATAAGTGATTACCGAGCATTAATAGAAGCTGCACTACCGTGTGCCATACAAATGATAACGGCGAGGCTCCAGATATTAGACCTCAGCGGACTGACTGTCGAACATTATGGTCCGGCACGAACATTTTGCCTAAGAGCACCTCGCCGAGGACCGCACCGTTACCGGCGCCGAGCAGGAGAAGTGGCTGCTGGAAGGCTTCAGGAAGTCCACCCAGCGCTGGGACCTGCTGGGCCAGCAGGTCTTCTTCGCCGAGAAGGACAGGAACGGCTACCGGGGATCGACGACTTCTCCATGGACGGGTGGGACGGCTACGCTTCCTCACGCCGCCGCCTCACCCAGGGCTGGGTGGACGCTAACGTCCGGAACTGGTGTGCACGTCCATCACCACCACCGGCAACGGCACCGGCTCAACGGGGGATCCCGTGATGGCCTGGAACCCGCACCCGAAGTTCTACAACGACAACCGCGGCTACGTGAACACCCGCATTACGAAAGAGGCGATGACCGCCGAATTCCGGGTCCTGGACTACGTCACGACGCCGGGATCCCCCGTATCGACGAAGGCCTCCTTCGCGATCCAGGACGGCGTGCCGGGGCTGGTAGGTGGTTGAGCCCGTCGAAACCACCGCACGACGTCGGCGACCTCCCGCCGGGTTGGACGAAGTATTCGGCCGAATCGAGGAGTGCCGTCAGGGCGTCGTCCCCGCCGAGACCTAGCCATTGAACCTACAACACCAGGTGTGTGAGTCAGCGTCCCAGACCAAGAAAGACGGCCAACGACTGCTCGACTGCGACCATGGTCTTGGCATCCACTCGCCCCATTCGCTGGCCAACGTTGGCGCGACGCACCGTGGTCAGCTTGTCCACCATGATCTGACTTACGCGCTCCAGGCCAGTGAGTTGGCCGGGTTCAACCGTCAGCCTCAGCAGTGGGGCGTCCGTCAGTTGCGACGTCAAGGGCAGGAGGGTGATCGACTTTGACGCCGCAAAAAGGTCATCCTGGATGATCAGTGCTGGCCTTGGTTTTTGCGCATCTGTTCCGCCTGAGACCGTCCACAGCTCGCCTCGATTCACTCCGGCCAGTCTTCCGAAATTTGCTCAACGAAATCCTGGTCGTCACCGGCGCGGTCTGCGGCGGCAACTGCCATGGCTTGCCGGCGCGCTTCACGCTTGAATTCCTCCGTGCGTGCGTCCGGCACCCACATTTGAATCTGTCGGAAGCCACGCTCGCGCATGGCGAGCCTGTGGCGTGCAACGCGATCCCGTACGCTCATAGGTCAATGTTACATGTAACGCGTCTGCTCTAATCAAAAGTACAACGGTCCTGACGACAGTCGCGGCTGCGTCCTTGAGTCCGTCGAAACCCGGCGGTTGGGCTGTCAATCCCCTGCCGGAGACAACGGCAGCCTCGAGCTTTAGAATGACTATTCACAAGTAGGCGCGCGCATCACGCTCCTACTCCGTGATTGATCATGAATGGGATGGCTACTCATGAGCAACAGCGCACCTGAGTCCGGTCGCGACCCGCGACCTGACCCGCCGCGGATGCCTGCCAACCCGCCCAGGATCGGAGCAGCGGAGGGATCTCCAACGCCCGCAAATGAACCCCTGTCCAGCCCCTCCGTTCAGTTGGCCGGCAGGGACGACGCGGTTGCGGTACCGCTCGACAACTATGGCGAGTTCATCGGCCGGTTGAAATCAGCGGCCGCCAAGCTCACTCCCCGTCGGGATGCCCTGAGCGCGGCCCTGGACGCCGCCGGACTCCTCTTAGACCAGAACAACGCAGGCGTCGAGTTTTGGGGTCAGCGACGCACTCGAGTCCGTCAGCTCCTCAACCTCCAAGCCGCAAAGCAGCAGGCCCGGACCTACCGGAGCCTCAGCGAACTCCATGAGGTTGCCCTGAAGATGGAGCAGATGTTCACCAATCGCGCGCAGCGGCTCCAGCAGGTGTGCAGCGGGATCCGGGCGCGCCGGGACCACATCAACGCGGCGCTTGTTGAACTGGACAAGAGCACGGTCAAATTAGCGTCATCGAGAAGGATCGCCCAGGAGCGGGAGAATCTCAGCAAAATCGCCGCGGACCTGTCGGTCTCCGCCGACAATCTCAGCTTCGGCGTCCCCGACCCCGGCCTTCGTGACAGCCTCCGTGAGGCCCGGGAGGCCATTATTCTTGCCGAGGCCCTGCTGGAGGTGAAAGGGAACTGATCATGAAGAACCCACAAACTAAGCACCGGGTCGTCTGCAGTTTCACTGACAAGGAGTGGACTGGGAGGCCAGACGATGGAGCGGGTGCTTTATTCGGCAAGTTATCGGTTGTGGGACTCGCCCTGTGCTTCCTCCTGATGCTCCTGATTCCTGGCCTGAGAGACGTGTCCGCCTTGGTGTTGTTCGTGGCTACGTTTGCAACCACTTTCACGGCACTGAGCATCCTCGCCAGGAGTTCTCGAGAGCGGGCATTTCTCCAGGGGGTGACCGCGTCTGTGAACGAAGTACTCCACGAACTCTCCGTCGACAGCGCTGCCCAACTCGGGGCCGACGATTTGCGCTTGCTGCTCGTCACTGGCAAAACCAGGCCGCTGTCTGTGAACGGGGTAGCTGGTCTGGAGCTCAAAGTCATTCGGAATACTTCACCGAAGCCCTCGAAGCATGCAAAACCCATCATGAAACCGATCACCACCACATACGTCGTGCTGGCAGCCACGCCGCCCGATTACGGAGTGGAAAGCTTCGACCGTCTGCTCGAGGCAGTCACCGCAGACCCTGGCGCTTCCCCTCGGAGCTGAGCCTCAACCAACTCCATGATGCGGCCGGCCCGGGTGAGCCGGCCCTAGCGCTTCCGCAAGACGCGGTACGCGACCCCCGAACAATGACTACCGGACGGCCTTGTCAGCGTTCACGCGGCCATATTTCCAGTACGTTCCGGTGCCAGAAATAGCATCCGCCGTCAATTCGACCTTGTCCCGGACCACCGCACTGGTAGCGCCAGTGTTCCTGCTCCACACAAGGGCGGCAGTGGCAGCGACGACCGGTGAGGACATCGAGGTGCCGTTGCCGACGTCGTACCCCCGTGACCGGTTGTACTGCCCCTCAAGGACGAACTTGTGGTTGGGGAACGTCGAGTAGACGTTGACTCCGGGTGCTGCGATGTCCACCCAGCTGGCGCCGTAGGTGGAGAACGATGCTTTGGCGTCAAAGTTGTCGGTAGCGGCCACGGCGATGACGTTGGGGTATGCGCCCGGGTAGATCTTGGTCTGGTTACCGCCGTTGCCTGCCGCGGCGACGAGCACCACGCCCCGGGCCCATGCGTTGTTGACAGCAGTTTCGAGGGTGCGTGACGCCCGCACTCCAAGGCTCATGTTGATCACCTTCGCGCCATTGCTGACCGCCCAGTTGATGCCGTTCGCAAGGCTTGAGCTGGATCCGATCCCGCTGTCGTTCAGCACTTTTCCGTCCAGAATGGTGCACCCCGGGCACGTCCCGGCCACCCCCACGGTGTCGTGGCTGGCGGCGACGATGCCGGCCACGTGGGTGCCGTGGCCGTAGTTGTCGTCCCCGGTTTCCCCGTTGGTGAAGTTGGCCCGCGCAACAACTTTCGTGTTGATGTCGGGGTTGTCGTTTGCCACGCCTGAGTCGAGCACGGCAACTTTGATGTCAGTCCCCGGCGTGGTGCTCCACGCTTCCACGGCGTCCACATCGGCGTCCGGCTTCCCCGCGGCGATGGTCAGCGTGCCGGCGGTGTTCGTGAAGGACTGGCCAACATTGTGCAGTGCGTACTGGCGCTGGAAATACTGGTCATCCGTAGCAGGAGTAACCACCTCGTCCGGCTCGGCGTACTCAACGGCGGGGTTCCGGCTGAGCGCCTCGATGAGCTTCAGTTCCTTGCCCTCGGGAACCCTGATCAGGTGGGCGCCGGTGCTGCCGATTCCGGGGCCCTCAGTGAGACCGTGCCCGCGCAGCACACCCTCGGCCGCGCCGGTGTCGCGGAACTTGACCAGGATCTGCCCCGTAATCTGGGACGGCTCCGCTGCGGCGGCGCCCGGGGCCGCCAGGGTGATTCCGCCAAACGCCATGACCATTGCTGCAAGACCAGCTACCACTGACTTTTTCATCCAGCCATTTTGCGCCTCATTCCCCCGGCGAGATAGTGCCTTCCGCAAGATAGGGGGCGGCCGACGGCGGGACGCGCCACCGGGCCCGTCCCGCCATTGTGCGACGTGAAGGGCAAACGATACGATGCTGCCGGGGAGAGGTCTTGGTGCCGGATAACGAGCGTTAGGGGCAATCCAATGACCGACTTCTTCACCATGAATCCTGGCGAGACCGCGGCCCCTGTGCCACCGGGGCCCGTCCTGTGCACCGGGACGGCGGCCATGCGGCGCATCCACCGCGTGTTCCTCTGGGCATACGGCGAGGCGCCCGGCCTCGTGCGTTCTGCCGGGGCCGGGGACACCGCCCGCGCCGCCTACGTTGGGGAAGTGCTGGGGAACTTCGACAAGTTGCTCCACATCCACCATGAGGGTGAAGACCAGCTCATGTATCCGCAACTGGCGGAACGGGCCCCGGGATGCGCGTTGCACGTTGAGCAGATGCTCGGGCAGCACCGGCAGGTAACACAACGGCTCGAAGCCATCGAGCCGGTCCGTCTGCGCTGGATGGAAACGGCAGACGTAGAGGCCGGCGAGGAACTCGCCGGCCTCTACGAAGACCTGTCGTCTGTCCTCAACGTGCACCTGCGCCGGGAGGTCACCGAGGTGATGCCCGCCGTGGACAGGGTGATAACCCAGAAGGAACTGAAGGAAGCCGCGGAGCACGGGAGCAGCCAGGTCAGCAACAAGTTCCTGGTGGGCTACCTCGGGATGGTCCTGGCCACGAATCCGCCCGCAGACCGGAAGGAACTGTTCAAGGAGATCCCGGCGCCGGTCCGGCTTGCCTACCGACTTGTCGGGCGCAGGATGTACCGGAAACAGTACTCGACGCTCTTTCCGGGACGCCCGATTCCCGAGACACTGTAGCCAACGGGGGCGGTCTGATCACGGGCCGGATAGGGGGCAGCGGCTATCTGCCGCAGCTCCCCTTTAGCCGTAAAATGGACCATGGTGGTGGTCATCTCCGCATTCGGGCTCCTGCTTTGGATTGCCTTCCTGCTCGTCGCCCTGGTCCTTGCAGGAACCTTCTGGTTGCTGTCCAACCTCATACTGTGGTTGATGGACCTGAAGCCCCGGCTCGCTGGGCCGAAAAGCCAGCCGAACGCGCGGCCGACAACCGCTGCTGGTCCCAAGAGAAACGCTCCCCGGGTCTCCAACCGGCCCGCGGCCAAGATCAAGCCCGCATCCGCAGCCCACGCCGCAGCCGACATCTGGCCCAAATGGACCGCGTCCCATCGGCAGTCTGTGGACCTCGAGCTAACACTATGGCAGGAGAAGTTCGACGCCCTGGACTCCAGCCGGCACGACAGTTAAACATCTGCCGCGGAATGCCCGGTGCGACTGGGATAGGCTCGCCGTAGGGTCCGGTGGTGCGGAACACCGCCCAGGTGCCGGCCGGGACCTCGATTGCATCGAGGTCCTCGGGCACCGGCGTTCCTTCGCTGACGGCGACGCCGTGGAGGTAGGTCAGCTCGCTGCCCTCGGTGTAGTCGGGGTCGACGTCGGCGCTCACCTGAAGCAGTCCGGCCGGTTCGGTGTTGCTCAGCTTTTTAAGGCGAAGGTGCTCCGTTTCGGGCAGCGACGCGATATGCGCCTGGATGTGCGGGTTGGGGCCGTGGTGAATGAGCGGAACGCGAGCCGTGTGGCCGACGAGCCGTAAGGCCGGTCGATCGGCGATGCGGGTATCCATGGTGGTGTTTCCTTCGATCGTCAGGCGGAACCTGAGCTGTGGTTGTGTCCGAAGGGGGCCACCGTCCCGGCGCACATCGGCGGGGCTGACGCCATGCACCGCCCGGAAGGCCCGGTTGAATGCTTCGGTGGAGCCATAACCGAATCTCACCGCAGTCCCCAACAGGTCGCGGCCTCCAATGACTTCGGCCGCGGCGACGGTCATGCGCCGCCGCCGGATGTACTCGGACAACGGCATGCCGGCCAGTGACGAGAACATCCGGCGGACGTGATACTCCGTCGTGCCGAGGCCGCTTGTCACGCCAGCGACGTCGATCTCCTCGGTGAGGTGCTCCTCGATGTAACCGAGGACTTGGTTCAGAACTGCGATCACGGTTTCCCCTTCCGCATCAAGCCTCGCTCTTCGGCTCAACCTCTCACCCAACTATTGCGGTTCGATCCGATCGCCCTCCGCTTCGCCGCGGAGAACAGCCACGACAACCGTCACGACGTAGCCTCCCAAGTTCCCGCGAACGTCCAGATCATGGACCGGAGGGGCAGGAATTGTCACTGCTACACTCTGCTCATGATCGGGCTTCCCTTCGCGGGAGACGGGCTGGTGCACGCCGGCCTGTTAGGGCTGGGAATCCTCGCAGCCTTGCTGTTCTACGCCTATGAAAAGCGCCGGCGCGGCCTGTCCGACCCACGGTTGTGGCCCATTGCCGGTTTCGCTGTCGCCTTCGGGGCGATCGGTTCAAGGGTCCTCACGTGGGATGTTTCCCGGCAGGTCTCCTTGGCGGACTGGTGGGGCAACGGCGACCGCAGCATCCTCGCGGGCCTTGTGGGCGCGTGGTTCGGCGTTCATTTGGGTAAACGGCTGACAGGTTACCGCGAGTCCACCGGGGATTTGCTTGCGCCCGCGGTCGCCTTGGCGCTGGTCATCGGGCGGGTGGGCTGTCTTCTCACGGAACTGCCCGGCACCCCGACTGGCGGTGCGTGGGGGATATCGCTCACGCACGGGCAGGCTGCGATGTTGGGCGGACTTCCCGGTGTAGGGCTCCATCCGTCCTTTGCCTATGAAATCGTGTTCCATGTTGCAGCATTCGCGCTCATGTGGCGTTATCGGGACCGCCTGCCTGGTCCTGGCGACCTCTTCATCTGCTACGTGACTTCCTACGCCTTGTTCCGGTTCGGAGTCGAATTCGTCCGCGGCAACGAGGTGCTCTGGCTGGGGATGAGCCGGCCCCAATGGTTCCTCCTCATGATTCTCCCCCTGCTGTCCTGGCGGATGCTGCCGGTCTTCGGGAAACCACTCCGCCCGAAGTTGGAAGGAAGAGTGGCATGAGCAAGGACAACCCACCGCCCCAAAAAGAAGAGGAGGAGCCCCCAGAACCAGCGCTCGGCCCCATGGGGTTCGGAATCCTGTTGGGGACTACTGCCCTTTATGCCCTCTATCTCGGGGTACCGATAGTTTTCGGTGGACCGTACAACATGCGTTTCCTGACCGGGCCGTCCGCCTTCGTTCCCATCGCCGGCTATCTGGCGATAGCGATTATATTGGCGGTCTGGCCGCCCACATCCCGGTGGGGTGCGGGGCTGCTGATTGGTCTGGGGATCTTCACCCTGCTCGGCGGTGGGGTCTGCGTCGGAGCCCTCGCGCAGATGGGAGCCTGAGATGAATCCGTCACCGTACTCTTCCCGGCAGGCGCTGCCCGGCCCCGGCCAGCCGCTCCGTGGTGACCGCATCCACCGGTATGTCACAGCCTTCTGTCCCCGCTGCCACGAGACAAACCCCCCGCTCGCGCAGGTGCGGCGCCTCTCCGGCGTACTGCTGGTCCGCGATGACCGGGTCTGGCTTGAACGCGGCTGCCCGGACCACGGCCTCGTCAGCACCTTGTACGACGAGTCACCGGAAATCCTGCGCTACCTGGAGAAGTGGCAGGCGCCGACCAAGCAACACATCCCGGACCAGGCCGGCAATTACCGCCAGATACCGGAGGCCTACGCCTACGGGCTGCCCGCCATGCAGACCCAGCACACGTGCATCCTCCTGCAGGACATCATCGAGCACTGCAACCTGCGCTGCCCCACCTGCTTCACCGCCTCCGGCCCCCAGCTGCAGGGAGTGGCGCCGCTCAGCGAGGTACTTGAGAATATCGACACCCGGCTTGCCCGCGAAAACGGGCGGCTGGACGTGCTGATGCTCTCCGGCGGCGAGCCGACACTTTATCCCCAGCTGGCCGAACTCCTGGATGAGCTCGTTGCTCGGCCGATCGTCCGGATCATGGTGAACAGCAACGGCATGCTCATGGCCACCGACGACGAACTGCTCGCACTGCTGGCCAGGCACCGGGACCGCGTGGAGGTTTACCTCCAATACGACGGCCCGTCCAAAGAAGCATCCATCCACCACCGAGGCGGAGACCTGACCCGGTTCAAGGACATGGCCATCGTGCGCCTGTCCGAGGCAGGGGTTTTCACCACCCTGACGATGACAGCGACACTCGGCGTCAACGACGGTGAGGTAGGCGCCGTCGTCATGAGGGCTTTGGAAACCCCGTTCGTGGGTGGGGTTGCGCTTCAGCCGGTGTTCGGTTCCGGACGCGGCCACGGCATCGACCCCACGGACAGGCTCACCCACACAGGCGTGCTGGAACGGCTCGCCGAGCAAACCGGAGGGGTGGTCTCATGGCACGACCTGACAGCACTCCCGTGCTCACATCCGCACTGCGCGTCCGTGGGCTACATGCTGAAGGACGACTCAGGGGTCTGGCGTTCGCTGACAGCCCTCATCGGGCACGACCAGCTGCTCGCCTGGCTGGAACTCAATCCTGACAGCATCGCCAACCGCATCGCCGACAGCGCGATCCCGCTTGAGCTGCGAAGCCTCATGAAGTCATCCCTGCTGGACCTGCTAAGCGAGCAGTCATCGCTGTCCCACCCGCGGACCATGGATCTTTGGAAGAACATCTGCACCCAGTGCGACCTCGGCATCGGCACACTCACCACACTGGCTGCCGGCAAGCTTCCAGGGCAGCAACAGCGGCTGCGTCGACTGCTCGCCGAACGGATCACCCGCATCATGGTCAAACCCTTCATGGACATCTCCACCATGATCGAGGAACGGCTCACACAATGCTGCGTCCACGTGGGCACAAAGAGCGACGCCGGCGATCACCAGTGTGCTCCGTTCTGTGCCGTGCAGGCGTGGCCGGCCCTGGCCAGGCAACGAATGAGCACAGCAACAGGCCGGGAGCTTCTCCCAGTCCGCCAGGTCTGAGTCAGCGATAGGGAGGAATCATGAGTTCCGCTTCTGACGCACGTCGCATCGCAGCCGGGCCGTTGCCCTCGCAGCTGGTGCGCTCCAAGCACGCAGGCCGGCACGGACACAGTCCTGACCCTGAAACGGATCCGCAGTCCCCTCCGGCCTTCGATCCGCTGCGGCTCTGCATCTTCGCGACCGTTGCCCTGCTCGGCTGGGCAGCCGGTCCGGTGGCACTGGCCGTGTTCGCCGCAGTCGGATTCGCAGGCTATTGGAAAGCACGGCGGAGGGGCCTGACGAAGTCGAAGTGCTACCTCCGCGATACGAGGCTGGTCTTGGCCTACCTGGGCATCCTGTTAGCGGCTGGGTTGTGGGGAATATACTCGCTGGCAGCCCAACTGTTCGGCTTCTAAGCCACGATCGGCTCCCGTGGACACCTCGTCAGGCGGAACCTACAATGAGCCATGCCCATGACCGGCCGAGCTGTCTCTGTTGTGGTACTGCTCGCCGTCGAGGCAGTACTGGCACTGCTGGCTGTGCTGGTCCACAGCGGTTTCATGGCGGTGTACGGCCGTGTTGCCGATACCGCGTTCGAAGGACTCGCCTGGGGGTTGACGGCAGGTCCTTCCGGAATGGCGCTCGGTCCGGTCGCGGTGGTTGCCGTGGTCGGTTTGGTCCTCTCGCCACGACTGTGGATGCGACTGACGGCCGTGGCCATCCCGGTCCTCATGCTGCTCGTGATGCTCGCCGTCACCCCCTTGGCCCTGGGGCAGAAGATCGGCAAGTACGACTCCTCTCCCCAGTGCGTGATCGAGGGTATGGATGAGCCCATGGCCAGTGCAGACCGCGAGTCCCAGCGGGCGTTCGATTCCATCGAACACATTGGCCTTTACAGCGGTGGCGGCATGAGTGGTGTGGGCGGCTGTAGCCGCGGGTTTGCGATCTCAGAAGACGTCGATGTGTTGCAGCACTATCGTTCAGCGCTGCCGGAGGCGGGCTGGGAAGTGGTTGAGGATGACGGGCGCCACCTGCGGGCCCACCATGAGGGCCTTGCGTTCGAGGTGATGCCCTGCCCTGGAGGCGGTATCGTCTGGGCCGGAAGCGAGGACGACCCCGCATACGGACAAGGAATTCCTGGGCTGGCGGGCACCGAAATTTGTCCACATGACCTGTGAAAACTCCGGGGTGGCGCGAAGGCCGAAGGGTGCGACCGGCTACCGCCGCTTCCGTCCGAGCCCCAGCAGTGCCATGGCAACGGACAGCGCAAGCCCTGAAGCTATATCAGTAAAGCGGTCCCTGCCGCGTGGGCGGCTAGCGTGTGCCACGGCGCTGACAGCCCGCTGCCCATGCCCCACATGTCGCGCGCCACGTCTTCGGGCTTGCCCCGGCCAATGGGCGCGTCGTAAGGGATCCCGTCCCGGATGGCTTTCCGCGCTCCGATGAGCTGGAGGATCATCTCTATCAGCGAGACTGCAGCCAGGACTTTCATGATTGATCCTTCCAGGGGCACGGCCGGGACGAAGAGCGTACCGCCGCCGGCAGGAACGGGGCAACGCTTTCCAGCTGACGACGGCGACACGCCCCCAGGTGCCTGCCGCCGCCGTCGCCCTTCCGAGTTAAGAACCCAACGCCGCTCTCATCTGTGCTGTTCCGCCCAGAACGCCAGGACGCGCTCGGTGACCTCACCGGGGGCCACAAGAAGCGGGGCGACGTGGCCGGCTCCGGTCACCCGTCCGTAGGGATGCGAGCCGACACTCACCGAGGTGCAAGCACTCCCATGCATTGAGGCGGATTCCGCGGCCGCCGAACACCGGCGGAAGGACGGGGCAGGGAAGTCACAGCCGCCCACGCGAGGGTCAAGCGCGCCCCGAGACCTGAAGGCTCGGGGACTCACGCCGGCCGATATTGGGAAGATCGTCGGGGCCAGCCGTACCACCCTTTACCGCTACCTCGGCCTGGCAAGGGACGAACTGGTCTGAGGAGGAACGTTTGCGACGCCAGAGAGAGCTGGGACGTGGCACGGGACGTTCTGTGCGGAACTCCCTACGACGGTGATGGATGCTGCGGCAGGTCGGGAGTCCTTTGCGACTGCTTGATCAGCTTGCCGGAATGGGCCTGCCGGTGCCATGCGAAATAGCCGCGCGATCGCTCGTCATGAGCCCGGCATTTGCGGCCCACGAAGCCCTCGATCCGGTCTCCAACCTGCCCGGGCCCGGGTTTGCCTGCTTCGATGACGCCAGACTCAGCGACGACGACGTAGCCAAGCTCAAACAGCGCATCACAGCCGAAGAGGCACGCGAGCATAGAGACGTTGCGGGTGTCCATGCGCTCCTTCTCAGAGCAGGCCGAGCGGGGCTTGATGTGGGCGGCGACCAGGAGCTCTTCCGGGAAGGAATGTCCGCAAAGCGAGCAGGAACTGCCCCTAAGCTGCAGCTGCTGGTTCCGCAGAAAACGCTGTTCTGTCCGGACTGCCCCTGATGCCCATCTGTCGCTCGGACCACCAAAGTATTGATCGCCATACACGGCCTCGTGCCGACCCTCACCAGGGTCATCGGTGATCTCCTGCCCTGCCTGCTGCAGCAACTTCAGAGCACCTTCGCTGTCCAAGTTATAGAAGTAGCCCCTGTTCAACGTGCCTAATGCGGTCAGAGGGCCTTGTCCCGCGGGCAAAATGTCGAGGACATCTTTCCAAGGGATATGGACTTCATATAGAGGGTCCGTGAGGACCAGTGTCCCCTCCGTGTCCGCAGGCTCTTTGTATCCGCGGGGCGGTGGAAATCCTGGCGCCGGCAGCGTGGCCACCCGGCTGATGCCGCGGATCGCGGGACGGGAATAATGCAGGACAAGGTCCCCTGGTCGGACGTTGTGCAACGCGTCCCAGGAGGCAACCCGTTGTCCGGAACTGCCTCGCAGCGGTGCCCACAGCGTCCCGTCGGGAAAGACATCCGGGAAGTTGTCCGACTGGATAGCCCACCAGAAATTCATCCCAGGAAAGACGGATACCTTCATTGGTGTCTCTTGAGAGCTGCTGGTCATGTCCTCATTCATACTGCATAGTTGCCGTCCTTCAGTCGTTGAGACGTCTCATATCCCTAGCGTTTCGAGACACCGAGGCTATGAGACACCCAGGTGGGTTCAGAGCAGGAGTCGGCGCCCGCGGGCGGGATCGCCTATCGCATCAGCTGGTCACTTGTCGGACCTGAACACGATTGAGTCGAAGATGGCGCGTGCCTCTCTCGTCAGCTCCGGATTGATCGATTCGTCGGATTGGCCCACCGCGATCACGGCGCGCTCGCCGTTCAGGTCGACCACTCGGTAGGTTTCGCGCTCGCCTTCCCTTGCGTACACGCGTGCGCTATTGCAGTCCTGCGCCGAATCCGAGTAGACGCAGAACTTGCCGCCGTCGCAGTCGGTGATGTCGACGTCGCTCGCGACGGCGTGGTCGAACTCGAAGCCGGAGTAGTCGCCCGCCACGACCTTGACGGGAGTGGTGCTTACCGTTGACGCCTGCGCCGTCATGGCATCGACGAACGCCTCAGCCGTCGGATCGACCTGGACGAGCGCGCCGCTCCAGGCGCATGCGTCTGTCGGGACATGGGTGGCGGGCCAAAAAAGCACGGTGACATTCCATGAATCCGGCAGATCCGGGTCGTCCTTGCCCAGGCCCGCGCCGTCGAAGGTCTCCCAGCCCTCTGGGACGGTGATCTCGAACGGCACCGGGTAGCCGGTCACGAGGTAGGTGCCGGCGTCGATGACGCCGCTCTCCGGGAACGGTGCGATCGTGTTAGCCTCCGCGGTCGATGCGGGGGACGGCGGTTCGGTCGCGGTGCACGCGGCGAGACCGAAGCACGCCAGTAAAGCGACGACAACACCCACCCGCCGCGAGCGTGTCGTCTGAGCGGCGCGGGAGCGCCGGATTGAATTCCACATGTCACGTCCTTTCCTTCGATCCCTGCAGCACGGTGGCTGCTCTATCAGTCAAGTACGCGCCGGTATCAGCACGGTACCGGCTCCCGTCGGCCCGGTATCGGCCCGGTACCAGCCGTCTTGACGGATGCGGGAGCCGGGCGCACAGTGGCCCTATGGATGTTCGCGTTCTGGGAGCGCTGACACTCGACGACGGTAGGATTCCGCTGGCGCCGCGCGATCGTGCGGTGATGAGTGCGCTTACGGTCCGCCTGGGTGCACCCCTCTCGGGGGAATCTCTCGCCGCCGCGCTCTGGGGGGAGGACCTTCCGGCGTCGTGGTCGAAGGTCATCCAAGGGTGCGTCATGCGGTTGCGCCGGCTCATCGCGCCGGCCCGAATCGAGACCACCCCGCACGGGTACCGACTGGTCTCGGAGCACGTCGAGGTCGACGCGGAACGGTTCGAAAGACTCGTTGAGCGGGGTACGCAGCAGCTGGAGTTGGGTGAGCCCGACCGTGCCGCGCACACGTTCTCGGAGGCGCTCGCGCTCTGGCGGGGCGAACCCTACGTTGACCTCCCCGACTGGGAGCCGGCTCAGATCGCGTCCGGTCGCCTCGAGGAGATGCGTCTCGGGGCCGAGGAGCTGCTTCTTGACGCACGGCTCCACGCAGGTGAGGTTCAGGAGGTCGCCGCATCGGCGCGCGCCCGCGTCGCCGAGGCGCCACTGCGCGAGCGGCGCTGGGTCGTGCTGAGCGTGGCGCAGTACCGCCAGGGCCGGCAAGCGGACGCGCTCGCCACAGTGCGCAGGGCGCGGGGGCTGCTCGCCGCGGAGCTCGGACTGGATCCGTGCACGGAGCTCGCCGAGCTGGAGCAGGCAATCCTCAGGCAGGATCCATCGCTCCTGTCCGACCAGGTGTTCCGAGCCGCGAGCCCGGAGTGTCCGTACTTCGGCCTGCCCCCCGCGGGTGTGGCGGACGCCGAGCGGTACTTCGGTCGCGAGCATGAGCTGTCCGGGGCGGTCCAGGCGCTCGAGGCGCACGGCGTGCTGCTCGTCGCGGGCTCATCGGGTGTCGGCAAGTCCTCCTTCGTTCGGGCGGGAATCGGTGCCCGGTTCCTCGCGCGCGGCATCGAGGTCGCCATCGTGACGCCCGGCGAGCATCCGATCGATTCCCTTCGTGATGTCGATCTTCCGGCGGGAGAGTCGCTGCTCATCGTCGATCAATGCGAGCAGGCGTTCGCGGCGGACGACCCCGCCGAGATCCGGGAGTTCTTCGACGCTCTGTCGCGAATGGTCTTCCGCGGCATGCTCGTCGTCGCGATCCGCGCCGACCGCCTCGGAGACCTGGCGGATCACCCAGGGTTCGCCGAAATCATCCAGTCGCACATGCTCATGCTCACCGCTCTCGGCCCTGACGGACTCCGAGCGATGATCGAGAAGCCCGCCGAGCAGTCCGGGCTCATCCTCGAGCCGGGCCTCGTCGAGATACTCCTCCGCGACGCTGATGGAAGAACCCTTCCGCTGCTGTCGCACGCCCTGCGTCAGGTGTGGTCACGCCGTGAGGGTCGCGTCATGACGGTCGACGGGTATCGGGCGTCCGGTGAGATCGACGGTGCTGTCGCGAAGACCGCGGAAGAGGTCTTCGCGACGCTCACGGCGGAGGGCGCGCGGATGCTGCGCGACATCCTTCTCCGCCTCGTCGAAGCATCCGCGGACGGTGCGGTTATATCTCGTCGGGTCGAGCGCACTCGGATCGCCATCGACGCCGCCCATGCCAAAATCGTTGATCGGCTGGTAGACGCACGACTGCTCACGACCGATGAGGCGTCGGTGCAGCTCTCGCACGAAGCGCTCGCACGGGAGTGGCCACGCTTGAAGGAATGGCTCGCCGATGATGTCGAGGGTCAGCGGATCATGCGACACCTTGGTTCCGCGGCGGCCGCCTGGGATGCGATGGGACGACCCGAGAGCGAGCTCTATCGCGGGGGCCGACTGACGGCGGCCCAGCACTGGCGGGATGCGGTCGTTCCCGCACTCACGGCGGTCGAACGAGACTTCCTCGATGCCTCCGCGGCGAATGAGACCGCAGGACTCGCTGCCGCGCAGAACCAGCTTCGCAAGGAGCGCCGCATGGTGCGGCGACTCTCCTGGGTGTCCGTGGGCGCGGCCGCGCTCGCGATCTTTGCGGTGACGGCGAGCCTCGTTGCCGGTTTCCAGGCGAACCTCGCCGGGGAGCGCGCGACGGTCGCAGAGGCCCGGCGGGTCGCTGGGCTGGCGCTGGAGGAGCCGAACTTCGACCGTGCGCTGCTACTCGCTGTGGAGGCCATCCACACCTGGGACGATTCCGACACTCGTGTCAACCTCGTGCGCGTCATCTCGCGCGCACCCCGTCTGACGAGCGTGATCCGGATCCCGGAAGACGGAGTCGCCGCGGTGAGCATGTCCCTTGCGGAGGACGGGACCCGGGCATCGGTGATCGACAGCGACCACGACGTGCGCCTGTTCGATCTGGACGACCGATCGCAGCTCGGCGAGTACGCGCCGTTCTTCAAGAAAGTGGTGACATCGGCCGTCGACCCCGTCTCCGGCGCCGTAGCGTTCAGCGAGACATCCGACCCCTGTACCGACGCCCAATGTTATGGCCGGCGGACGGGAACGCTCGATCTCGCAGAGCAGGGACGCTCCGGCCTGTCGACCTACGAGGGGATGGGCGGGTCCGCGATAGACGTCGAATACTCCGCCGACGGATCCCTGTTCGCAGCGCTCGCGGTCACACAGCAGTCTGAGTCGTCCGTGAGCATCGCCCTCTGGCGAGGCGGCGCGGGGGACCCGACCGGCCCGATACTCCTGGATCTGGGCGTGATCAGTTCCGATCCCGGCCCCCCGCCCGGGCCGGGCTGGCAGTACAGTGCGGTGAAGTTCTCGCCGGACGGCTTGCGGATGTACGTCAGTGGCTTCGGACCGACCGTCGTACTTGACACGGCATCGGGCGAGGAGCTCCATCGGATCCCCGGCAACGGGATTCTCGCCGTCAGTCCGGATGGCCGCCGGATCGCGGTCCGAGATGGCTCGCGCGCGGTGCGTATCGTCGACTCCTCCGGGCAAGCAGCACCCATCACCGTCCCGCTGTCGTCCTTTCCAACGGTGGCCGACTTCAGCCCCGACGGCCCTCAGCTTGCCATCGCCGCCGGCAACGACGTCGTAGTGGCGAGCACCGAGACCGGCGACATCGCGGAGACGCTCCGGGATCATGACGGAGCGGTCACCGCGGTCGAGTTTCGACCGACCGGCAAGCTGGTGACCGCCGGAGCAGACGGCGCGATCATGACGTCGGACTTCGGGGACTGGTCGGCGGCCTTTCGCACCGACCTGCACCTACGGGACCATGCACCCGCCGAGCTCGATGAGCGCACCGTCGCGCTCGAACAGTCCGACGGAACTACGCAGGTGGTCGTCGCCGAGCCGACGGCGTGGGAGGAACGCGCGTGTCGGATCGCGGGAAGAATACTGACCGAACAGGAGTGGGGTGAGCTCTTGGGGGCTCGGCCCTACGCCCCGGCATGCCGCGAGTGACCGCGGCTGTGCCTTCGAGACGCCCCATAGGCTCGAATCAGTGTCAGGGTGACAGTGCCGCGTTGCGGTGGTTGGATCCTGATCACTGGGTGTCGGGCTCTTAGGCTCGCTGCCGCCCGTGAGGGGGTCGGCTATCGGTCTGCGGGTCTCCTGATCGGTGCGCCGCGCTGTCTTCATCGTCCTGGCGTCCGGATGACCCGCCCGGTGAACCTGCCCGCGTCGGCGCCTTATCTGCGACACCCTAGGTGCCTCGAAACCGTAGCGTTTCGAGACACTGAGGCTATGAGACACCCAGGTGGGTTCAGAGAAGGAGTCGGCGCCCGCGGGCGGGATCGCTTATCGCATCAGCTGGTCCTTGTGGGACCTGAACACGATCGAGTCGAAGATGGCGCGTGCCTCTCTCGTCAGCTCCGGATTGATCGATTCGTGGGGTTGGCCCAGCACGATCACGGCGCGCTCGCCGTTCAGGTCGACCGCTCGGTAGGTTTCGCGCCAGCCCACATTTCGGTACTCGCGTCCGTCGCAGCCCTGCGCCAAATCCGAGTTGATGCATAACTTGCCGCCGTCGCAGTCGGTGATGTCGACGTCGCTCTCGACGGCGTGGTCGAACTCGAAGCCGGAGTAGTCGCCCACCACGACCTTGACGGGAGGGGTGCTTACCGTTGACGCCTGCGCCGTCATCGCATCGACGAACGCCTCAGCCGTCGGATCGACCTGGACGAGCGCGCCCCTCCAGGCGCAGGCGTCCGTCGGGACATGGGTGGCGGGCCAAAAAGTCACGGCGATATCCCATTCATCCGGGAGATCCGGGTCGTCCTTGCCCAGGCCCGAACCGTCGTACGTCACCCAGCCGTCTGGGACGGTGATCTCAAACGGCCCCGGGTAGCGGGTCACGAGGTAGGTGCCGGCGTCGAGGACGCCGCGCTCCGGGAACGGTGCGATCGTGTCAGCCTCCGTAGTCGGAAAGCGGGCGGACGGGAAGGAGGCGGACGGGAAGGAGACGTCGTCGGGCTCATACTCGCACCCGCCGAGACATCCAATCAGTGCGATAGCCACCAAGGGCAGGAGATGGCGCGACCGCTGAGCGGCCTTTTCGAGGGGTGTCATGGAGCTCATCGAACCACCAAGCCGCTACAGGGTACTGTGAGGCCCCGCAGCCGGGTGGCCCCGCGGGCGGCCCGAGACGGGATGCCGTCGCCTCAAGTCTCCTCCGGCACAGAACCCGTGACAATGAAGAGTTGTATGGAGATCAGTTTCGACTCATGCAATCCCCCGAAATGACAGGAGCGCCCTGAAGCAGTGTTGAGGAAACGCCAGATTTGAGGCAGCTTTTCACCGCCCGGGTCTAACTAGCCCGAGAGATCTGGCGGTAGCCTACGTCTCGTAACCCTTGTGATTTGAGACGTCTCACTGATTGAACAACCGTGACGGCCCTCGCTTTCTTTTTTCATGGATGGAACGCGTTCGTGCACGGCCAGAGATTCTCGTAACTATGCCTCACAACCCTCTGGCTAAATCGCTGCATCCACCGCTAGTTACGAGACACACCTCGGAGCATCCATGACGAAAACTGTTTCGATTGGCAAGCGTCTCCAGGGGCAATGGTCCAGCCGAGCAAACGGGCTAGCCATCTTGCCGCCCCAAGAGTGATAGAGCATTTCGGGAAAGGTGCGGGAAGTGCGAGAGCGTCCGAGGGAAAACCCACATTAATAGATAGAGCGTTGGAGGGGTCGACGGCGGCCTGCCGTGGTTGGGCCCGTCGGGTTTCGACAGGCTCAACCACCGGGCGTCAGCGGGTGTGGTGCGTCGGCTGCAGTTCGTACACCGGCGTGTCCAGCCCTTCCATCCGGGCCTTGAGCTGCAGGGCCAGGTACGAGGAGTAGTGCCGGCTCTGGTGCAGGTTGCCGCCGTGGATCCAGAGGTTGGGCACGTTGGTGGGCTTCCACATGTTGCGCAGCTCCCCTTCCCAGGGGCCCGGGTCCTTCGGGGTGTCGGAGCCGTAGCCCCAGCACTTCCCCACGCGGTCGGCCACCTCGGGCGAGACCAGGTCCGCCAGCCAGCCGTTCATGGAGCCGTAGCCGGTGGCGTACACAATCAGGTCCGCCTCCAGCTCGCTGCCGTCGTTCAGGACCACGGCGTTGCCGGTGATCTTGGAAACCTCCCCCGAGCGAAGCTGCACCCGGCCGTCGATGATCAACTGGGATGCGCCGACGTCGATGTAGTAGCCGGAGCCGCGCCGCAGGTACTTCACGAACAATCCGGACCCGTCCACGCCGAAGTCCAGGTCGAACCCGGCGGCCTCCAGCTGGGAGTAGAACTCGGCATCCCGGGCAGCCATCTCCTGGTACACCGGCACCTGCGCCCCGGGCAGGATCCGCAGCGGCAGCGATGCGAACAGCAGGTCGGCCTTCTCCGTGGTCACCCCGGCCACCAAAGCCTTCTCCGAGTACAGGTCACCCAGCGCCAGGTCCATCAGCGACTCGCTCCGGGCGATGTGGGTGGAGGACCGCTGCACCATAGTGACGTCGGCGCCGTGCTCCCACAGGTCCGCGCAGATATCGTGCGCGGAGTTGTTGGAGCCGATCACCACGGCCTTCTTCCCGGTCCAGTCCCCGCCGCCCGGGTGCTGCGAGGAATGCCGCTGCTCCCCCAGGAAGGACCCGGCGCCGTCGAACGCGGCAATGTTCGGGTAGCCCGAGACGCCCAGGGCGAACACCAGCTGCTTGGGGCGCAGGGTCACAGGCGACCCATCACGAACGACGTTGACCACCCATTCCTGGGTGCCGTCGTCGTACTCGGCGCCGAGGCACTCGGTGCCGCCCCAGTAGTTCAGCTCCATGATCCGGGTGTAGTGCTCCAGCCAGTCGCCGATCTTGTCCTTGGCGGCGAAGACCGGCCAGTCGTCGGGGAACTTGAGGTAGGGCATGTGGTCGTACCAGACGGGGTCGTGCAGGTGCAGGGACTTGTAGCGGTTCCGCCAGGAGTCGCCCGGCTTCTCGTTCTTTTCAATGACGAGGGTGGGGACGCCCAGGCGCCGCAGCCGGGCCGCGAGGCCGATGCCGCCCTGCCCGCCGCCAATGATCACCGTGTAGGGCTGCTCCTCGTAGCCGAGCCGCGCCTCGCGCTCCTCCTTCTGTTCCAGCCAGGAGCGCCGGCCCTTGATGATCTCGTGCGCCACGCTCTTCTCGCGGCGGGTCCCCTTCTTCTCCTCGAAGCCCTTCAGCTCCTGCATGGTGGTGAGCAGTGTCCAGCATTTGCCGTTCCGGAGCCGGAGGTGGCCGTAGCCGCGGGCGGCGGCGGTTTCGAACGTGATCCAGGCTTCCGTGGTGCCAGCGTCGCCGGTGGCGTCCTCGGCCAGGGTCCAGTTGGCGGGCTGCACGTGGTCCAGCGTGGCCTCGAGCATCTGCCGGATGTCCGCCTTGCCTTCCAGCGTTTTCAGGTTCCAGGTGAACGCCACGAAGTCGCGCCAGTAGCTCTCGTCCTCGAAAAGCTCCAGTGCGGCGTCCACGTCGCGCCGCTGCAGGGCGGTATCCAGCTCCGTCAGCCAGGCCTGCGCGGCTGCGGTGGGTGTTTCGGTCATGTCCACTCCCTTGTGTCGTATGGTCCGTGTCTCTGGTGGTCCCGGCGGCCCCGTCCCGCCGGAATCCCCTGCGATAGGCTGGGACGGGCGTGAGCTGCATCACTATTGGAACGCAGTGGGGGTTTCAACCGCGTTACACGGGCACTGCCGGCAAGGACGCCGCCGGTGAGGAGGACACTATTTTGGACTACGGCCTGCGGTTTTCGGACCCGGTGAAGTACTCGCGCGCCCTGCGTCGCGCCCACGAACTGGTCATCTCCGGCGTCCCGCGCCCGGAGATCCCCAACGACCTGGCGGATTCATGGCGCCGCTCCATGGCCCTGGGCATCAGTCCGGACCAGCACAGCCCCCGGCACCTGCACGACGCCGCCGACGTCCTGGAGTTGCGGCAGGAGCACCGGCTGCAGCAGGTCATGCCCGCGCTGAACGACCTGCTGGCCGACGATTCCACTTCCGGCCGGCACCTGCTGGTGCTGACCGACGCCCGTGGCGAGATCCTGTGGCGGGTGGGCAGCCCGGAGGTCCTGAGGCGGGCGGATCGGCTGGAGTTCTCCGAAGGGGCCGACTGGTCCGAGGCCGGGATCGGAACGAACGCCATCAGCGAGGCGCTGGTCACCGACCGGCCGGTGCAGCTGTTTTCCGCCGAGCACCTGGTCCGCACCCACCATGACTGGGCCTGCACGGCGGCGCCCATCACCGACCCGGCCACGGGCCGGCTGCTGGGCGTGCTCGACGTCTCCGGACCGCTCGACACCCTCAGCGCGGACACCCTGCGGATGGTGCGGTGCGCGGTGAGGGTCGCCGAGGCGCTGTTGGGAACGCCCGACGGCGGGACGCCCTTAGGTGCCTTGTCTCCCGTTCGCGCGTCCCGGCAGGCCGACCGCCAGCCGGTTGCGGCGGTTGAGTCGCTGGAGCTGCTCGGGGACAAACCTGCCGCGGTGTTCCGGGACGGCAGCCGGGTGCCGCTGACGCTGCGCCGGGCGGAAATCCTGGCGCTGCTGGATTCACGTGCGCAGGGCTGGACCGCCGACGAGCTCGCCTACGAACTGTACGGTGATGCGGGTACCACGGCGGCCATCCGCACCGAGATGTTCCGGGTCCGGTCGATGCTGGGCGACACCGTGGAGTCGAACCCCTACCGGTTCGTCGCCGGCCTGACTGGACGTTCGGATTCGGGGAGAGTGCTGGGGCTGCTGCGCGAGGGGCGAGTGGCTGACGCTCTGGAGGCCTACCGGGCTCCCCTGCTCAGCCGTTCGGGCGCTCTGGCCGTTCAGCTGCTCCGGGACCAATTGGACCTGGCCCTCGGATCGGCCGTGCGGTCCAGTGGCGACGCCAGGCTCCTCATCCGGTGGCTGACCACGGATATGGGTGCCGCGGATATTGAGGCAGCCGATGCGCTTGGACGGCTCGTGGGTCGTGGGGATCCGCGCTATCTGTCGTTCCGGGCGTCCCGCCGGAGTCGGTGGTTGAGTCAGCCATAATCGAGCCTGCCCCCGGTGGCGATTAGTTACGCCCTGCGAGGTTTGGATCTCAAACGACCCAACGGCACAACTTAGCCAGATGTCTCGTCCTCAAAGGTGACCCCGTATCCGAGCGAACCGAACAAGCCGGTGAGGGTGGCCTTGGCATTCTCCGCAGCTCGCTCACGTAACTCGGACTCCTCCGCAGCGGCAGCCATTTTGGTTTCGCTCAGCCTTAAGAGTTCCACCTGCTGCGGTGCCTCGAACACATCTACAATCCGGTCAACCAAGCCACGATCCTGGCTGTACACACGAAACTTGTCGAGATCGATGTTGGGCTTGTCGAGCTGCACCTCGGGGAGCCGCACCTTCACCGATTTGCCGTCCGCAGACAACTTCAGATCCTCCTCAGCCAAACCTGCGAGATCGACATGAGCATTGACCGTACCGGCAGCGACGAACAGAGCCCGGCGCCCGGAAATAAAGTCGGGCATACCCGCATCGTCGTCTCCGGTGTCGACAACCAGCTCAAAGGTACCGATCGCACTGTGGAGCTGGCTCACCTCCTTGACCGACTTCAGAAGCACGGTCTGGCTCCGCTCGCTTTTGTTCGAAAGTGGGCCGTATCCGAGCATGGTGGCTACTAGGAAAGCGGTCAGTACCACCGCCACCAAGGACGCAATGAGCGCGACGGACTTGAGTGATTTAGGTTCGGACATCGGACCCCTTTGCCTTGAAACGGTTTGGGTTCCGTTCCAGTTGGTTTGCGTGTCCGGCGGGTGCCAGGTGCGCTAATTCAGCTTTAGTGTAGCGGGAGCGCTCGACTGGGCTGGCGCATCCGTGTACCAAGTCCGCGGCCCTTTTCTCGAGCTTCGGGTGGACATCGAACGACACGACGAGCAGTGACGAGCTACTCGTCGTTCGGCACAGCAGGCATGGCGGCTTGAGCCCTAACGTTCAATCCCGAACCTCCCGCGCCCGCAAGACAGTGTCAGACTCGCGTGACCCGATCTCGAACCTCGGAGATGACTGCTTTCTCGAGCGAGTTGACGGTGCCATCCACAGCGGCCACGCGCTTGGCCACGCCGAGGATATCGCTCAAGTCACCTGACTCGGCGTCCATCCGCCGCCATACCTCGGCGGGGTCGATATCGACGAGGTGGGCGAGCTGCTCATCGACCACCTGATGCTGATCCCGGACCAGCCTCACTAGGTGACGGATCAACAGAGCCTCTTCGTCGGCGATCTTGCCGTCCGCCATAATGACGAGCCACGCGACCCAAAGCATCAACTCCGGGTGCTGACTCTCCTTGCTCAGATTTTGGGCGAGTTCGATCACCCGCGCCTCGTTCCGGAAGACGTCCTGCGCGTGCCGTCCCGCGAGCAGCGTGGTGTAGCGGTTCACCAACACCGCGAGCGGAATCCCGACGAATGGGATGCCGATCTTGATGACGTTTCGTTGCAAGAGGAATTTTCCGACGAAGGGAAGCCCCTTCGCGGCGGCCAGGACGCCTTTCGAATAGAAGCGCTTGATCAGGGGCCGCATGATGGCCGGGACCATCTTGACTACGCCCCCACTCACGACTTCCCCGCTCTTGATCGTGAAGGCCACCCGGATGAGCTTCCACATGTCTTCGGGATCGGACAGGTCAAGCGGGACCCGATAGAGGACAGCGACGTCGTAGGCTAGGCGGATCTGGAGCTGGGTGATAAACGCGACATCCACCATGACGGTCACGACTGCGGCCGGGACAGTAAGGGGGCTGGCGCCGCCAAGGCTCCCAATGGTGGCGAAGATGGCCGCCGAGTAGGCGCCAGCGGAAAGCCCACCTTCGAGCGCGGCGTACCGGGCCGCCATCTTGATCCGCTGATCGACGATGGCGTCCGCGGGTACACCCACATACCGCTCCTGGAAGTACTGCCATGTGACCTTGTCGGTGTAGGAGCTCAAGGCCTGAGCGATGAGCTTGGTGAACCATCCGCCCGACTTGATGTCGTCCGGGCTCAGCCCCGTAACGAACTCCCGCAGCTCGGCTCGCTCATCCTCGACAACCTCCCGGTCGGTATCATTGGCGTCGTCGACGGCGGCATCGACGTGGACAGCGTCAATCGGAGCTTCGGGCATGGCAAGTCCTCCCAAGTGGGTTCAGTGTCTAGCTAGGTTGCCAGATTTTAGACAACCGGCTGACGTCTCAACAGGGTATCCCAGCGACCAGCACATTTGACGGATGCCTCGTTGAGCCGTAACGGCCGCGCGTGAGTGCGTCACGCAATTCTGGCCCCTGAATTGAACCGTTGCGCTCACATGGCAGCGTGTAGGCGTGTCGGATCCTCCCAGCACCGGCCACGCCTGCACAAAATTAGCTAGAAAGGTCAGAGCGGACGTTCCCGCGCAGGTTCGCTGGAACGCTCGGCACATGGAGGTTCAATAGTTTCCACCCAACTCCTAGCTGCGTTCGCTCAACCTCATTTGCAATGGAGCGGAGCCTGAGGCCACCGGTGTAAAGATCTTCGATCTTGCGAACTTCGTCAGTGGTGTATTTTTTGCCGTGCCGAGGACAGCCACTTTCGTCGTCAATATTCCCCGAGGGAAAAAGCAACAAGCGTATGAGGCGTATGGCTACTTCTCGCTGATCTATACGGCGTCAATCCGTAGGGCGTACTGGCATCGGTAGCATCTTTTTGGGGCGCAGGCATCGCCTGTTCCCGTCCGCGTCCGAAGAGCCAACCGGCCAAACATGCCAAGGCAACGGCTAGCAGAGGTTGCTCAAAGGCAATACAGAAGGCAACCCAAGCAATTGCAACGCCTGATGCCCGCCAGCCCATCGGCCTCTACTTTCGTCCGAAATGAGAAAGCCAATGCGGCTCGCTTGAGCTACCCAGCAAGGTGCACCAACTCGCCACGCAATTCAAGGCGTTCTGTGTCCACTCCATACTGCAGGCCTTCGTTCAGCCGAGCAGTGACGCCCGCCGTCAGCCGCTTGCCTCCGAAGCCGCGGATCGTGTCACGGTGGAGTTCGTCGACGGAGATGCCGCCGGAGAGCCGGACAATTTCGACCATGGCATTGCGGATCTCAACAACGCTTATGTGCTCGGGCTTGCGAGCCATGTCAGGCCCATTGGGCCGGAATTCTTCCCACGCAGTTCTGTCGATTGTCGCGTCCCAGACGAACCCGTCTGCGTCCCGTTGATGCGCGCTCCGGTCAAGCAGTTGCAGTACCGAGTTCATCCGCTGCGCGTTCACCTTGTTGAGATTGAACGCGGCGCATGTCAGCTTCGCGAGACGTTCAACATGGATCGGCCCCTCGGCCTCGACAATTGACTGCATGGCTTCGCGGACGGCTGCGACCGACCTTCGAGACTTCAAATTGTCCAACACGTCTATCGTTCCGAAGTTCAATACGACCCAGGGCTTGTAGCCTGCACGCGTAAGTTCCGCAGCGATATCATCCGGCTTCCGGTGCCCCTCGTGCGCCTTCAGAAGCAGTCCACCGCTAGCGGCAATGTAGTCCTGCAGAGCTCTTTCAGACTGCGACGGAACCGGGACATCCGGAACCTCTTCAGCCGTAAGTGCTTCGTCCCTATCAGATTCAAGTTCGAATGCGTTGCTGGAGGAGGACTCGGCTGCCTTCGTGAACGCAACCTCCAGCTTGTCCAGCACCGCGTCCTTGTCGCTGATCCACGCCGGCAGCCAAACCCGCTCAACAGCCGGCCAGCGCATCATACGGGTCAGGACATCGCCGGGCAGGCCATCCCGGTCTCCGGCCGTTCGCCGTGCGGCCCACGCAGGGCTGTCTAGAAGCACAGCCATCAGTGGGCTGCCAGGCGCGTCCTGCGTGGCCAGACTGATGTCCACCTTGAAGTCGGACAATCCCACGTCAGTGGCAACCACAAAGCCGCGGTCCCTTAGTGCGTCCGCGATCTCTTCCCGGTGAAGGTCCACCGCAGGGCTCCGGCGTCCGTCATAGGGCAAAGCGCCCGTCCCCTGCTCGGCCAGATCAAGATAGGAGCGTAGGTGCTTGATGCCCACTGAACTAGTTTCCTCGGCCCGCAGCTCGGAAGGGCTGAAGCTGGAGAACACAATCACCTGCCGGCGTGCACGTGTCACGGCAACGTTGAGCCGCCGCTCTCCCCCGGCCCGGTTCAGCGGTCCAAAGTTCAGCGGCAGGTAGCCTTTGTCGTTCTTGCTGAAGCCCGTCGAGAAGAGGATGACGTCGCGTTCGTCACCTTGGACGTTTTCCAGGTTTTTGACGAACAGTCCTTCGGGGTCGTCATCGAGGGCTTTAATAATTCGTGCGTCGTCGGTATCTCGGAGCAGGCCCTCAATCAACGCCCGCTGCTGCAAGTTGAACGTGACTACGCCAACCGACGGCGAGTCACTGGCGCCGTTGAAGTGCTTGCGGACCTCCTTCACGACGGCGGCCGCCTCCACAGGGTTAGTCCGAAGCACTTTGGAGGGACCCGAGCGATGGAACTGGCCGTTGACCCGCACGAAGTTCACGCCGTGACCATGGAGGCCCGGGTTGGGAGCCCCATGCGACGGGCCAGGGAATGAGGAGAGCTTGCTGTCGTAGTACTGCTGATTACTGAACGCGATCAGGGATTCATCCTGGCTGCGATAGTGCCAGGAAAGCCACTGCCGGGGCACCCGCGCCTCGACACACTCCGAGAGAATCGACTCCATGTCCTCGACGGCGGTGATCTCGCTCTCCACATCGTCCAAGGAATCGCTGGACGATTCAGCAAACGACGTAGGCGGCATCTGCTTGCTGTCGCCGACCACTACCACTGACGCGCCGCGCCCCATGGCACCCACAGCATCTGCCACACGGATCTGTGAGGCCTCGTCAAACACCACGATGTCGAAGAGATCCGATCGGGCCGGGAAGAACCGCGCCACCGAATCAGGGCTCACGAGCGTGCAAGGCATGATCTGTGTGATCAGGTCGGCATAGCTCTCCATCAGCTTGCGGACGGTGAGGCCACCGCGTTGCCTGGTCAACTGGCGCTGCAGCTCCCCCATGCGGCCTGAGGTCGAGGACGAGGAGACGCGCCGGGAATTTACGACGCCGGCTGCCAGGTTGCGCTTCAGGAGGTCCCGTACCAGCGTGGCTCGGGTCGTGAAGCGGTCGATAGTGCGCTCGTGGGAACTGGCGTCGAAATCCTGCAGTCCGGTTGCCAGCTTCCGTTCTTCGAGAGAGCTCTCGGCGAGTCCGCGCTCAAAGGCCGTTGCCGCATCGTCGGCTTCGAGTTCGCCATCTAGTATCGACGACCGGACGTCCGGGAGGCCCCTGGAGCGCAGCGGCTCCACGTGGCGCAGCAGCTCAAGCCAACGCTCCAGGCTGCGGGATCCTGTGGCATCGAGGGCACGGGCGGCACGAGTACTGGCCCAGACTTCCAAGAATGGAGTGGTTCCTGTCCACCGGTGCAGCTCAGCGGCGTCAACGGCAGGAATCTCCGTAAGGGCATCCCACGAAGCGGCCAGCTCGTACAGCCACGCGATCACGTTTTCATGCACGGGTCGGCCGGTTTCGAGGAACGCACGCAGTCGGGCCTGAAAGGGAGCCTCATTGCCGGCGCTTGGCTGGACAGCCTGCGCCGCCCACCGCAGCCAGCCGAGCCTGCGGTTGAGAGCCTCCTTGGCAGGCTCAGTCAGAGGGTTCCAGCCCTCCGGGACAGCCACACCAGGGATGCCATGAGCCTCGGTTTGGAGACCACGGATCTGATGCTGAGTATTTGCGAGATTCCGCAGCAGCGGTACAAGGTCCTTGGGCCGGATCTCGGCACCCGGGTGCATGACGGCGTCGAGCTCGGCGGCCACCGCAAGCAGCCTCTTCTTGCGCCCGAAGAAGCCGCTGGCCGCCGCCTGCTCCGCGTGTCCGAGAATCTCCGGAAGCGGCAAGTCCATGGCTTCCGGCCGAACTTTGTCCAATCCTGGATGATTCACAGCGGCGAACGCTGCCACCAAGTTTTCAAGGTGCTGCGCCCCCGCTGACCACTGACCGGACCTAACGTCGTCTAGGGTTCCCACCGGGACGCTGCGGTCTTCAAGCAGGGCAGCAAGAACGCGAAGCTCGGCGGAGGACGTCGCCGACGCCACAACTGCAGGAAGTTCATCAACTGAGCGGACGGCATCGAGGGCTGCATCAATACGGCGCCCCGCGCCCGTAATCCGTAGGGTCTCAACTTCATCGGGTGCAGTCACGATGAAGCGCCACGGATGGTTCTTCGCTGGCCGAGCGCGGTCGGTGAATTCAGGTAGCTCACGGAGCAGCGCACGAACCGGTTCGAGGACCGTGTCAGTAGCGGTGGAGGTGAACTCCGTACTCAGCGGGAGCACCGGGTCGGTTGGATCGAATGTCAGTGCCTTGGTACGGGCGCTGTACAGCGACAGTTGGGCGCCGTTTTCCTCATGGAGGTGGCTTGCGTAGCGAACGAGTCCCCTGCGTGCAGCAGCAAGATCGGTGGAGGCAGTATCTAGCCGCTGCTGATCCGAACTGAGGCTAAGTTCCAACGCATGCTTGATCTGGGCGCGTACCATGGCCGGTTTGCTTCCCTTGTCATGCAAGTCAAGGGAGAAGGGACCCATGCCCACCTCTTCGAGGCGCTTCTGGACGACATCCAGGGCGGCCCGTTTTTCTGCAACGAAGAGGACCCGTTTGCCTTCGACGATGGCCCGCGTCAGCAGGTTGGTGATGGTCTGGGACTTGCCTGTCCCAGGAGGTCCTTCGAGCACGAACGTCTGGCCGGCGACGGCGGAGGCGACGGCCTGCAGCTGGGATGAGTCCGCGGGAATCGGGCATGTCGCGGCGAGCGCGTCGAGGTCAGGCTCCTCAGCTGCTTTCACGGGATCCTGGAAGAGCTCGGTAGGGCTGCTGATGAGGTGGTCCACGAGGCGGTTCTTCCCGAACTCGTCCCAGCTCTCGTCCAGGTCTTTCCAGAGCCGGAACTTTGCGAACTGCAGCATGGACAGGTCAGCCGTGTTCTCCACCCGGAAAGCGAGGCCCTTGGCGGAGACGGCTTCCCTGACGGCGTGGAAAGCGGCGTCGAGGTCAATACCGGAGCCGTCTTCTGCCGGTTCGGCCAGCCCGGGAACCTTGAGCCCATGCGCTTGGGACAGCTTCTCCAGCAGGCAGTAATTCGGCGTTGACTGACCCGTCTCGTCAAGGGTGACCCGATAGAGGCCCTGCCTGCCGGCCGAGGTCAGGTTCACGGGTACCAGCACCAGCGGCGAGCGCAGGGTGCGGCCATCGAGTTCCCAGAGAAGGCTTCCCAAGGCCAGGTAAAGGTTGTTGGCGCCGGTCTCCTCCAGCTGGGTTTTGGCTTTGTACGCCAGGCCCCGCATCTTGGCGTTGTAGGCGTCCTCAGTCACCTCGGCAAACACGGCCTTCTTCGAACTCAGAAGGCTTATCAGCTCGTCCTGAGGGAGATCCCTGCCGAACCGGATACCCCGTTCCTGGTGAATGGCGCTCAGCTGGTTTGACGGAAGAAGGCTGATGGGAGTGCCGTTGTTTACGAGATCCTCAAACCGGCCCATCCACGAGCTGGGAACTGCGAGCGGGAATCGGGCTGTGTCCGTGAAGTTGATCAGCCGGTTGCGGAGGCTGAGATCCAGGAGTGCGTTCTTCCACTGGGTTACCCGGGGCGGAATGCTCGACGTCGACCGGCCGGGCGCCGCTCCCCGGCCGTGTTTTTCGGGTGCTACTGGTGCCGCTTTGGCTTCCGGGACGTAGTTGGTGACTACGGGCGATCCGGTCTCGTTGTTTGTCCGAGCCGGCAGTGGGTAGATGCCGTCCGACCGCGCCCGCCGGACATCGGTGACGGCTTGGATCTTCTCATGACCCGTTTCGATGTACTCGGATTCGGGGCCGCTCCTCAATGAGGCCGGTGTGATCGGCTGACTTCCGGTGAGCAGGGTGGTCTCGGCCAAGCCAATGAAGCCTCGTTGGACGAGACTCACGAGTTCGAGGGCGTCCTCCGACGCGGCCGTCGGCAGAGTCATTTCTTCGCGCCAGTATCCGAGGAACGCGTGACCGTCCACCAGCCACAAGAGCGGCGCGATTCCGCAGAACTCCAGCGCTGCCGCCATCACCACAGTGGTGTCGAGGCAAGTACCCAAGCGTCCCTCAAGAACCTGGGCCGGTGTACGGACCTGTTGGCCCTCCACGCCCCAGCTTGTGGGTGGCATGCTGTATCGGATATCGCGGTTGCTCGCTGCCTGGGCCAGAGCGAAGACGATTTCGTCCACGCGCTCTGCACCTTCTGTGTAGCCGTCCAAGCTGCTCCGGCCTGTGGCTTTTCCCAGGGCATCGGCTGCTTCGGAGACAAGCTCAGCAATGGCAGGATGGTGTGGCTGGACGAAAGCTGCCAGGAATTCGTAGGAGACGAGTCCTTTGCCTGCGATCCAGAGCTGGGCAGGGAGGAGCTGCAGACTCACTTCGGCCCTGCCGATTTCGGCGGCCTGCGCTCCGGCGACTGCTGACTCGATCGTTACCAGGACGCGCCCTGGCTGCTTGTCGTTGAGCTCATACATGGTCGTGGCAGACACGTGCACATCGACATCGTCCAGGACCATCGCCTGGCCCGCAGCAAGATCGACGTACTGCTGGAAGTCTTCTGAAATCTTGCCCGCGCTGGAATGAACCTCGACGCGGACGACGGCACCGCGGATCTCAACACCCGGGTTGGTGATCCTGATCTGCCGCACGAACTTGAAGCCGTTGTGCACCATGGCGTAGCTCAGAGACTCCGCCGCCGTGATCTCGACGCTGACGGCATGCTGCAGGAGCTTGTGGTTGTCTGCGTCGGGTTGGCCGATGGGCTGATCTACTTCGCTTCCAACGTTCGCCTCTGGGGCTTCGAGGACTACGACGACTTCTCCACGCGTCTTGAATTCGTCGAGGAGAGCGCCAAGGTCTTGAGCCGCCCCAGTTAGTTCCAAGTGCTTGGCTAGCCGCCCAGCGGTATCCAGCGCGCGATACGTGTCTGCATCATCGAAGTCCTCGTTATGGGCCCAGAGATTACGGGTCTGGCGGAGCTCGGATGTGTAGCTGCGCGCGTCGTGGGCGAGATTGAATGGATAACCGAGCGATCCCAAAGCCTCTGTCATCGTCCGGAGCTGGACGCTCAAATCCTGGGCTGAGTAATTATTCGCAGTTCTACCCGCGTTGGCATCCTTGTGCTCCAGAATCTTTGGCCAGGCCACGCCCGGCGCCAGTGGTACCAAGACGGACTCAATATATGAGCCCAGACTGGCCGTCAAGGTGTCCAGAGCACGGCCGACGTACTCACGGTTGGAATGCCTCATTGTGTTCCCCCATCTTCGGCGATTGCCGACCATCAACTCAGCTCAGAGTAGTGTGCCCTGTGATATCCCCCAACCTCGGAAACGGCGGGCCCAAGTAGTCAGTTTGAAGGATAAAGGAAGGCACCGACAATCTTGAGCGGCGCTCCGAGCCAAAACGTCGACGGCCGTCCGCATTGGGGTTGCGCCTCGTCGTCGCCAAAGACGGCTGGAAGAAAAACGTCACCGAACGCCGCGTTGGCGATCGCCCCTTCGCCGGCGCCAAAGCAGGAGAAGCGGTTACTGGACGGATCCAAGAACTCCACTCAGCGCGGACCATCCCGGGCCGGCAGGTCTTCATCGCCGAAAAGAACGGAGTGGCGCGTCCGAGATCGACGACGTTTCAGTGGACAGCTGGGACGGATGCGCCTCCTTCCGCCGCCGCATCATCCAGGGCTTCGTGGACGCCAACGTCCGCGACGCCGTGGTCCTCGCCGGAGACGTCGACCGCAATTGGGCAAACGACGTCAGGTGGACTAACGCATCCCGCCTCCCTGGTCAGTTACGAATTGGTCTGCACCTCGACCACCTCCACGGCAACAGTATCGGCTCCACCGTGGTCTGGACCCCGAATCTGATTTCTCTAAACGAGGATCGCAGCTACCTTGGAAACCAAAACACTACAGAGCGCCCACCGACGGCTTCCGGTATGGACTCCGCCACGACCCCCGTGCGCGCCCCGTGTGCATGTCAATCGACAGTTAGTCCCTTCCTTCGATTGGGGCGAAACTGCTAATGATTGTGGTAGCACGAGCGGCAGTTCATTTCCCGTCCGAGTTGTTGGACGAAGTCAGCCACCTCGCGTTTGGATGCATCATCGCCCGTAGACGGGGCGCCTTGGACCATGAACCTGTGCCACATTAGTGGCAGCTCCCGTTCACCAATTACGTTAAGGAGGCTGTAAATTTCGACTTGCCAGGCCGTTTGGAGGCTGGGGTTATCTGGTCTCCCCTCATGAACTAGCTGCATCAAGCGCAAAGCTTGTTGAACGAGGAGTTGCTGCTGTAACTGCTCTCGAGCGTGCCGTCTATCGGCCTCTGCCCGGCTATCCGCGGCGCGCCTGTCGTCCGCGGCTCGTTCATCGGTGGCATACCTATCTGAGGCCGCGAGCCTCATGGCGGATTTCCGATCCTTACCGCCGTTGACGAGCGCTACACCGACGCCGACGAGCGTAACGAGGACAGCTACGGCCTGGAGTAAGTTGGCCCAGGCCTGGCTGCTCAGGCCTGCAACGAAATCTAAGTCCACGGTCGAGTCCCGATTCTAGACCACATCCCAGATCCTCTTACTAACTTCGAAGAGCAACCGGTGCCGTGCTTCGACCTCGTCCAGCCCGAAAGTCTCGAGTGGACGGAAATTAAGACTTTCACGGCGGGTGAAATCGAGGAAATCCAACTTGCTCTTGTACGTGTCCTCGCGAAGAGTCTCATTCCAATAGAGCGTATTCGCGTAAGATCTTAGCTTTTCGTCATAAGGCTCGTTACTGCTGGAAATGTTGTCGCGCCCCCGGAGCAGAAGGACGGCTCCCAACCGATTCCTTTCGACCTCGAAAAGCTCTTCATTCCCGTCGAAGTGCCCTAAATTTACGTCGTTATAAGACAGCACGTGCTCGATATGAAAACCGTTGCGGGTTCCCGTCCTCGCGACGAGGTCGTATATAGAATGCTTCATTTCCCGCCCCATGCCCTGCGCCATGTAGCGCTCCACCCTTCCAAAGAAGTAGCGTGCGAAGCGGCTGGTTAGCCTATCCACTGTCATGGGGCGGAAGAGCTGGTAGCTGAACAGCTCAGTCGCACCTGTCTTCCTGCGCTCTTCAAGCTCTGCGAGAAGCTGCTGATCTAAGAGGTCCCGAATCTTGTCTGCAGGCTGCTCCCTGATGACTGCACTCATCTCGTAGATTCGCCCCACGAACTCGTTGGAGTCGTACTGGCCCTGCAGCCGCAACAGAGAGAAGGCCCTATCGAGCCCCTCAGACACCAAGGCGATCTTCTCGTCTTCCTCAGGATCATTCACTACGCAGGCGGACATGATCAGCTGCATCTGCGTGTTCATATCTGTAAGCCTGCCGTTGAAGAAGACGGCCGGGAACCGCGAGGTCTCTTCGCCAGCGAAGGCTAAGACCTTGTTATAAAGCGACGAGAAGTACTGAAACTCGCCCGCTATAAACTTTTTAACGGCGAGGGCGTTATGGTCCAAATTCAAGAGGTCATTCAGGTCCCTCTTGAAGATCTCGCGGTGATAGTCTCCGTCAAAGCGCACGCCCAAACCTCTGCTGGCGGCAAACTTTGCCTTGAGCCAAGACCGGAAGAAGCTGTCAATAGTGTCAGGTCCGAAGCGGTTGAGCCGCTCAACCTGTTCATCCCACAGCTCGTTGTATCTCCCTGCTGCGAGCTCGCGTTTGTCGATCTGTCCAAGGAGCTTGCCCTTAAGAATCTCATGGGGTTTGAGGCGGACCCCGCGGTCATTGATTACCTCGAACACCATTGGGACGTGCGTCGTGTCTACAGACAAGTTGATCAAGACGAGGCGGTATAGAAAGTAATGAACAAACACCTCGAACTTGCGCTGGCCCTGAATCTTGGCATCGAGAATATGACTGATGGTCTGGAAGTTGGCGACGAGATTCTCTGCCGTGACCCCGGATGCGACATCTATGGTCGAGGGATCGTCTCCTTGGAGTAGCGCCCTGAGGACGTCGATGTGTCCTTCGTGGTTCATCCAGAACGACCGCTCCATGCCCGAGTAGCCCGCAATCCGACTCTCCAGCCAAGGGCCCGTCGGAGAATTGAAGTTTTGCGCCATATGGGCCAACTTGATGAGCGTCAGCGTTAGCGTGGTCAGCCTCTGCTGACCATCCACAACAAAGACGCGGCCCTCCACAGTATTGGTGACGTAGGTATTGAGGTAGTACCAAGGATAATTGGCGTCGATGTTCGCCCGGTTTGGATCGAGATCTGGGTTCTTCTTCCAAGACTCCTCGAACTCGTACAAGATGTCATCGAAGAGTCGCTGGACGGGCTCTTCGTCCCATTTGTAGCTTCGCTGATAAAAGTCGATGTGATAGACCGTATTTGAAAATGTCTGGTCAAGGTTTTGCTTCTCCGGCTGTATTTCCAAGGACATTCTCTTTCGACTTCAGAAGTCCGGCCTTTGAGATCGGACGCCATGTTCATGAGGCATTGGTGTAAACATAGCCACACGAGAGAGATGTAAAGTGGAGGCAAGCCTGCGACGCGCCGACACACAAGCTAAGTAGCCGCTGCCTGCTGAGACGATCGTTGATAAATCACATTGAACGATTTGACCTTGCGGAACTCTTGCAAACTCTGCCCGAGATAAAGCAGCTTCTCCGACCTCTCGAACATGTCCAGCCCGCGCCCGAGCGAAATGTCCCATCCCGTGTCAGTCCTGACCCAACGGTCGTGTAGCTCCGCCGGCTCCAGAAGCTGCACGTCCATCTTTATCCCAGCGGCCTCGACCGATCCCTTGATCTGCACGAGATCTCCGAGCTGTCTCTGGGCATAGCCGGGGTCGTCATCCTGCACTGTCTTTACGAAGAGCTTTACTTCATCGCCTGGTTGGATCCGCCGCGCCCAAGTGGCGATAAAGTCGACGAGGTTGCGCATTTGGTGCGGGGTACGGAGGTACGGATCTTCCAAGATGACGCTCGTCGCGCCGTCCAGATAGGGGCCGAATATCCTCTCGTAGCTCGCGCCAGTTTCGCCGTTTTGGAACGTTAGGGTCTGCCCCAACGGTTGCGACGACGGCCGCGAGCCACCCGACACAGCTTCCTGCTCAGATGGGGTAAGGGAAGTCGACGGGCTTCCGCCGTTGTCTGTCCCAAGGGCGCCTTGCTGAGTATTGCCACCATCAGACACGGGCACGCCGCCCATCCGGTTGTAGATACTGGGGTACTGAAGTTCCTCGGCCGTCGCGACGCCCCGCCACTCGCCGTCGAGTGTCTCGTAGCCGAACTTCACGGCCGACATCGTTTTGTCGATTCGTAGGATCTGGTCCTTGATTCGCTTCCTGCCCTCAATTGCCAGGCGCAGTATTTCTTCGATTTCGTCTACGCTTGCAACACCGTGGGGGTACAAGATTTTCATAAGCCCCGAGAAGGTCTTATGAATCCCGTCGCGGTCGCGGGTAGAAATATCCGTCGAGAGGCTGAAAAACTCCGTGTAGCGGTCGGAGTAGTCATGGACCCGCTGCGATTTCAAGATCTCGGCGATGTAATCGACCACAAACCCATATCCGTCGGAGAACATCTCGCCCCGGATGATGTCGACTTCCCAACCCGGAATGTAGTGGTGCAACCGGTCGAGGAAGGCAGCGTCGTGGTACGACGGAGGCAGCTCGTCGAAGAGGTCCGAGTGCTTCAGCATATGGGGAACCGTGTGCTGGGTGTTGCCCACGAAGACCATCGAGGCCTCCGCACCGAGTGTCTCCACGCCCCGGGAGAACGTCTTGTTCGCCATGTAGTTCTTCATGATGTCGACGAGTGCTTTGTCCGACTTCTTCGTCTTGCCTGCAAACTCATCGAATGCCACGGCGTCCCAGTAGCCGACGAGTCCCAGCCGCCCGTTGGCGTTGTTCACGAAGAGCTTCGGGACCGTGATTTCACCACCGGAGATCAGCATCCCGTGCGGCGAGAACTCCGAATAGATATGGGATTTGCCGGTGCCTTTTGGGCCCAACTCCACCAGGTTGAAGTTACGTTCGCAGTAGGGAATGAGCCGAATCAGCTGGATGAGTTTGGCGCGGCGGTCGAACATCTCCGGATTGAAGCCGATCGACTGGATGAGCAAGTCAATCCAGTCGCTAGTGGTGAACTCAGCCCGATTCGACAAATACGCGTCCAGGTCAAAACTGGAGAGCTGAATTGGTTTGAGGGACGCCAGTATCCACGGGCTTTGGCCCTTGTCAGGCGAGTGCTCGTACTCAACGTCAGCCAAGCACCATACCCCGCTGACCAGCAGTTTGGGGTGTTGCTTTACCGTCCCCGCATCGACAAGCACCTTGCTCAGCTTGAGGTTCGAGAAACTGGCTTCATAGACATCGTCTTTGTCGTTGAGCGTGACGCTGATCTTGTCAATCACTTTGTGGCGCCCGCGTTCGCGGATAGTCGAGCGCACGAGCTCGGATTCGTTGCGGTGCACGTAGTGGTCGGCGAGGATCCTTCGCACAGATCCGATACCACCCTGGATCGTTGCCTCGTCATCCGTGGCGCAGTACTGGCCGAGCAGATACTCCAAAACATACGAGGGGACAATGGCGTTGCCCTTGACAGTCTTGACGAGGTCTTTCCGCACCACAGAGCCAGCAAAGACTCCGTTTATCTTTTGGTCGAGCGATTCCACGCTATTCCCCTTTGCCCGGTCTGTCGCCAGGCCCGCCTCAACGTCCATCAGATCCCCGTCAACCCCTTGTACAGTGCCGACCCAGGCAGCAACACCCCAGCCAACCGAGCACCAACAACACCCACTAACTCAAACCCATCCGCAGCAAACCCACGCAACAACGACAAATCCATTACTTATCCCCTAGAAATCAAAGTCGCTGGTGAAGGAGCGGCTGAGCTTAAGTGTTTTCGATGCATACACTCCCCAGTATGTGGTTTTAGGGGCCTTCGCCATGAGCCGGAGCTCGACGTTCTCCTTCATGAGGTCGTCGGCGTCCTTACTTAGAACGAGCTGCAGAGACACCATCCGCTCGCGTTTGTCGAAGCTAGCCAAATCGAAATCATGGATCACCTCATTGGAGATGAGCCGGTCACCGAAGTACAGGCCCACCTTCAGTTGCCGGGCCTGGACTTTGTCGCTAACGGGTTCCTTTTGGAACAAATTGACCACTACCTGGTTGGTTGTGATCGAGTCCTTCTCCTGCATGATTTCGACGTCGACGAGAGAGACGTCTCCTGCCTTTTTCTTGTTCACCCGGAGTACGGGTACAACAACTTCCTGCAGCGACGCGCCGCCGTGCACGAAGCGGGCACCTGCCCCTTGACGCTTCAGGCGCTTGATGGATTTGGGGATTTGGATTTCGATGTCACCCTCGAGACCCAGCTGAGCCGAAGTAAACGTCCGAAGGCCGTGCAAAGCCTTCAGATTGCGTCCAAGGACAAATCTTCGATTCTCAAAATAGAACTCATCGCCGTGCGGGGTCTCAGACAGAAAGTCGCTGGCGTCGATGGCCTTGTCCTGATAGATGAACCCGTGATCAGCCGTGATCAGCATATTGCTGACGTTGGCGCCCGCCGTCTTCTTGACCAACGAAACAAGATCAACCAAAGCCTGCTCCGCTGCTTGGAATGCCGAGGTCTCTGTAGTCAATTTATCGCCGGTGTGGTCAATAGTGTCGTGGTATATGTAGACCACCTGGTTGTCCCTGAAAAGCTCCCTTTGCTGGTCGCGAGTCAGGTCAACGAACGACGTCGACTTGATGGCTTTGCCGGCGACGTGTGACAGGATCTTAGACCGATTCTCAGTGCCACCGGATGGTGCGCCGTCCAGTAGGACCAGAGCATTATTGCCGGCCTGCTGCTCAAGCTTTGCGTGCGGAAGTAGGGATGCCATTCCTAGCTGTGTGTAGCTTGGAAGAACGCCCAACTGCGCTTCGAGAACGGCGTCGTAGCCGTTTTCTTGGCGGATACGGGAGCCGAGCTCCTCGGCAATCTCATAACGCATGGCATCAGAAATGATGACGCAGACCTTGGTCTTCTTGGCCAGCTGCGGCAGTACATACTTCGCGAAGAAGTCCCGTTGTGATGGAACAACCGCTGACCGCCACTCTTCCAGAGCATCCACTCGCACTTGCCACGAGTCGTTCAGCGGAATCAGGAACTTGTTTGAGTAGTGACTTTCGACGATGTCGCGGAGCTTCTCCAGCGGCTTGCCGAATTCGGTCTTACGCACTCGGTAGATGAAGCGTCTATAGAGGCTGTCGATCCGCCACCACGTCTGTGAGTACTTTGTCAGACCGTCGTCGAAAGAGTTGATTTGGACCTGGAATGCGTCGACCTCCTCAAGAAGAGCGACGCCGGCTTCGACAGCGAGATAGACGTCCTGGTACTCGGACCACCACAGTGACCGACGTCGGTGCCGCAAGACGTTCGCGAACTCTTTGCTCGTCAAGGCCTTGTCGGCCGCTAAGCGGGACGTCACTGAGAGGATCTTCTGGTCCACTACTTCGAAAGCCAGGTTTTCGAGCAATTCAGTGTATACAGTGCCGTCGATCGTCTTCTCAACTTGGAGAGTATTCGAAGCGCCCTCCGACAGTTCGGTGAACGCTTCGGAGTGCCGAATATCGTGGCTCCATGCGCTGAAGAACAACCGCGCGTTCCTTGCCTGGTGCCCCGCTTCCGGTTCGAATCCGTTCAAGGTGGATTTGAAGAGCCAAAGCGCGAAGTCCTCAAGACTCGGTTCAACCGACTTGTACCCGTAGATCGTCTGCAGTCCCTGGAACAAAAACTCCGTCAAGCCGCAGTCCTTGATCTTCTTGATCGGTGCATGTTTGTTCTTCGCGGAGGCCTCGAGCAGAACCCCTACGATCTCGTCTAACCGATGGTCCGAAGCATCGCAACAGACCGCCAACATCTTCGCTTTGACATCGATCGCAGAATCCGTTGGGGCGAGCATCGCCTTCAGGCTTAGCCGTTTTGCGTCGTCGGCGAAGAAATCTGAATGTTGAGGAACCAAGTATTTAAGCTCTGGCGGCAGACCGCTGACATCCGCGGCAAGGTCAACTTTGTTGGCGCTGAACTTTGCGTAGAAAAGTTCGACGTCGAACAGCCAGTTGTCGATCCCTTCTTTCACGGCACCTGTCCGATACAGAACATAGCGCGGCACGGGATTTCCACGAAGAGCTTCAAACTTCCGCGCGAACTCGTCGTTCTTGATCTCGCGTTTTTCAACGCCATCTTCAACAAATGTGTCGAAGTCCGTTTGAAACTCTCCAGCCGGATCGTTCCATACGACAATGCGCGATTTCTTCAGTGCCGCACTCAGGTGCTCATGAATCTCACTCATTGGCTTCCAACCCGACAATCTTCTTCAGTGCCGTCCCGAATTTGGGGTAGTTGGCCTTGACCCCATCGTCTAGGTCTATAGCAACCTGCTCGGTTGCCAGTGGGTACAGCACGCTCTGCTCCCACTCCTCCAGCTCCAGCAGCGTCTTGCCGATCTGCTCTGATTCCTTACGTGCAGCTGTCTGTTCCTTCACCGTCGACAAAGTCGACACCGTTACCTGATCCAGGTTTGCCCGTCGCGCCCGCAACTTCGCCTGGTACTCATGCAGGTAATCGTTCAGCACCACGCTCACCGTGTCGGGCCGGTACCGGTGCATGTAGATCAGGGCATTGAACGAGCCCTTCGGTGAGGAGAACATCCAGTAGATCGGACGCTTCTTATACCGTTGGACGTGGTCCTTGTAGAAGTCCTGCACAAAATACTTCCGGATATCCTTCCCTAGAGCATCCTCGATGAACCGCAGGTTCTCCTCGAAATGCTCGTCCCCGAAGGACACCTTCAAGAACGCCCGGAACCGCTCGGCAATGTCATCCCCAAACCAGCCGTCCGACAGGACAGGCAGCACGTTGTCCTCATCGGGCATGAACGACGGCGACGGCACCTTCGCCAAATACTGTGCAAGGGTGTCACCTTGGTCGGCAAGTACCAGCCCCGGGACATCGAGACTGTAACGTCCAAACATACAACCCACCGCATAGGATACGAGATCTACAGCGTCGGCAGCACTTTGCATCCTTTTGTACGAGGAGTCATCCTTCGAAACGCCAAATCGATACTCAGGATTGGCAAAAAGCGTCACGGGCCGGGAGCGCGGCGCCGGTGCGGAGGAGCTGTCCGAAACATACAACGAACCCAGAATCGCGTCATTTCGTTGTTCGAGCTGGGCCAGCTCTGATACACGATCCAATTGTGTGCGTCGCGTTATCTCGGATGCTTGACGTAGAGAACCGGAAGCCCCGGACATGACCAGTGGATTGCGGCCGAAATCCCATGACGACTCATACGTATCCCAGTCCTCTTTGGCAATGGCCACACAGCGACTCGATTCGAGAGGAACCTCAAAGAGTCCTTCGGCAATGGGCAACCGGGAAATGTCACCCGGCTGAAAATTTAAAGTTGGCGCGAGAAACTCAAAATAGCGCTTGGCCAAACTACTATTAAGAAAAGCGCCAATCGCCCCCAGCCCCACATCGGAAAACACGGTACATCCACCGTTATCAAAGATGGAGTTATCCGGAGTCCAGCGAGCGGAAAAGGATGAGGACGTAACGGTTGAATACGTAAAGCCCTCTCTAAAGAAGTCCTTCTCATTCCTTATTGTTGGCTTCTGCGCCGGCAGGCTTAATCGCGCTTTAATTTCGTGACCACTATTTTCCCAGTTGATAACGTACTCACGGTTTCCGTACCACCGTCTTAGCGCTCCGCCCTTGTTGTAGGGAACCCATTTGCGTGCAGTATCACGCCGTTCCAGTCTCAGCTTCGCGTAAGAGATTTCAAACCAGAACCGCAGGAATTGCTCGTTACGGCCTGTGTCCATGCCCTTGCGCGGCTGCGCTACGCTGCCCAGTTGTCGAGCAAATTTAAATAGGCTGAACTCTGAATCCTCTAACCAGTATGCAATTGGCGTCCCGGGAAGAACGCTGAACGCCTTCGCCGGGATTCTGGCATGCCGGGCTCCAACAACTGGGAACTCTCTGGGATTCGAGCCCTCTAGATCCTTGGCTTCAATGAAGTCATACTGGGCAGCTCGGGAACCTGCTCCTGAGGCTCTCCACACTGTCGCGGCGGTTCCGAATGCAATGCCCATCACCATGTTCCCCATGTGGACCATGCACTCGATATGCCGTTCACGCAACAACTTCTCCCGCAGTCCGGTATAGGAAGAGATGAACATCCAGCTCTGCATTGTCACCATCGAGCAGTAGCCGGAAGGACTCACAAAGTCGAAACCCCGTTCGATGAACATGGCGAAGAGGTCGGCTTTGGATTCCTCATAGCCAGATAGAGCGAAATCGGAGAGTTTCGAATTCATATTTCGATTGCCCATGTAGGGCGGGTTGGCGACCACCACGTGATACCGGGTCGAGAGATACTCCGACTGCCGGATCACGGTCCGGACCCGGTCCAGAACATCCCCACCGAACAAAGTCTCCGCCGCGCCCAGCGACTCCACAATCGCAGTGAGCGGGGCGATGAGGTCGTGGTTCGGGCGGATCAACGACCCGAACGTGTCAGCATCCTCAAACGCCTGCCAAAACGCGGTCTCCGCAGATTTGTCCCCGCCCCGGGTCACCAAAGTCTCCAGCTCATCCGCGGAGAAACGGACCGGCTGCAACACACAAATATTCGGCTCCGTGCCCTTCCCCGGGCTCAGGAAAGACTTCTGCTGGGCACGGGCCTTCATCACCAATGCGAACGCCGCCAAAGCACCCGCCCGCGGATCAATCTCCGCACCAAACAAATTCTGCTTCAGAATCAGGCCCGGAATGTCCGAGGGCGCGTAACCTGCCTCCTCATACATCAGGAACAACAGATCAAACGCATACGTGAGCATATGCCCGGACCCGCACGCCGGATCCAGGACCTTCAACTCCTCCGGACCGCTGATCTTGAGGAAGTCCGTCTCAGGCTCCACCGGCGCAATGTAGTACTCCATCCGGGAGGCCAGTTCCGAGTGTGGGTTGTTCAGCAGCCACAACCGGCCCAGAGAGTTCTCCACCAGATACTTCACAATCCAGTGCGGCGTAAACAACTGAGTGGCGGCCGGGATCTCCTTCGCGGTGGCCTTCTTGTTCTTCTTGAACCCGGCGAAGACCTCATCCTTCCGCGCGGCAATATAGAACTGGTACAGCCACCCGATCACCTCAACATCCGAGCAGACCTCCGGCGTCAGCGTCCGCACGATCCGGGCCACAATCGACCGGTCCGAGAGCAGATCATCGGGCACCAGGAGCTCGGTGAAATCCCCCGACCGCTCAAACATAAACGGCATCGGACCCGCCCAATGATTGCAATACGCCGCCAGCAGAAGCTTAAACGCCTCCCCCTGACCATCACGGGACACCACAGAACCCGACAACAGACCAATCACCCGGTCCCGGACCTTCTCCCCCACCACCCCGGCATCAACATGGCCGGCCTTCGCATCCGCCAACACCTCCGGCTGCCCCGCCACAGCACCTCCACCAGGAGACACCACACCCACACCCGTATAACCATTCACGTCCATAAACCGCAACGCCACCAAACGGTTAAACCACGTATACGCCACCTGATCCACCACCACATCACGGCCAGACCGGGCAATCACACCCTCAAGACGCCGCACCGCCTCAGGAAACTCCACCCGCTCCACCGACCCAGGCAACAACACCCCAGCCAACCGCGCCGCAACAACACCCACCAACTCAACCCGAACACCAGCAGCAAACCCACGCAACAACGACAAATCCATCAGGGAGTCACCTTGGTTCCACTAGAGATTTCGGCGTTCAGAGCACGGCGAATTGCATCCACGAAGTCCTCAACGTCGTCGGCAGTCTCGATGAGCTGGATATCCGAATCCAGTTCAAGTGAACCAAAGGGCACTATTTTGACGACCTTCTTGGGCTCCGGATCACCGTTCGGATCGCTCGGCGGTTCAGTGGTCGGCTGTTTAGGACTTTGGGCCAAGATCTGGAACAACCCGGGCTTGACTTCGTCATGGAATGCGCTCGCTTTACCCTTCAACGTAACGACCTGCTTCTCCGTCGCTATCCCGCTTTTAAAGCTCTGAATGCGTTTGAGCACGGCGGCCTGCGCTTCATCTGTCGCCTTCCGGAAATGGTCACTGGCAGTGACGGCCGACGCCGCCTTTCCGACAGCGTCCTGGGCAGCCGTGCGCGCTGCATCGACGGCCACTTCCAGCGCAACGCGAAGCTGCTGGAGCTGCGTGTTTAGCGCGGGTATCTTTCCACCGCGGAAAATCATCGGATCATCTAGAAGTCCCTCGATGATCCCGGGCAGCTCAGACTCAATCTGCGCCAAATTTGCCTGCTCGCCCCTCAGTAACGTGGCGCCGTCGTCGTATATCTTCCTCTGCTGTCCGTTGAGGAAGCTTTCGATGGGGTCAACGAGATCTGACTTGACGTCTTGCAGCTCATCCATGTGGGCCCGGAATGACGTGAGGTACCAATCGTCCGCGTGACCGCACACCTTGGCCAGCGACTCAACAGCGGCCGAAAGGGAGCCCATGAACGGATAGTGAAACATTGCCTGATCCGACTTGAGTTTGTCGTGCAGGGACTGCAAACGGGCTTTGGTGGCGGCGGCCAGTTCCAAGGAGTCGGCGGTCGGCTGTGGCTCGAGGAAGAAATCCTTGTAGAAGTCGGCCAGCGCGCGGACATCCGCCGACCGGTAGGCAACTGGAACAGTCAGAACCAGGACAGGAAAGCGGGCCGTGTTCTTCAGATCTGATCCGGCCTCCGTGCGTGCCAACTTCACGCCGTCACGGCTCACGGCAACTTTGCCAAGGCCTATCAACCTTGCGAGCTGCACCTGAATGGCAATGGTCGACCATCCGTAAGGCTTCTGCACGAAGTGTTCATCAACTGTCTTCACAGTTACTTTGGCAGCCTGGGCATTCTGCAGAGTGACCCAATTCAGGATCTCCTGTTCCCCTGCCGAGAGCATTTGTGCAGTATCGCTTTCGAGCGCGCCGTCCAGGACCTTAAGATTCTTCTGCATCTGGTCGTCAGTGAACTTCGTGCTGCCCAGCATCGACAGCATCGGGTAAGTTCGGGCAATGAGATCCTGGAATGCCAGGTCAATCCTCACTGCCGGGTCCTCTGAGGTAACTGCGATCTCCGAGGCGTTGGCTACCAGGGTCGCCTTTGCAATCAGACTCCGAAGGCGACCGACCACTTCCTTCCTCCGCTCTGCTAACTGCCGCCCTTTGACTTCCAAAATATGCCGCACAGCGTCGGATTGCTGGCTGGAGCTTTTCAGTTTGAGGTACTTCTCAGTCCTGAGATACAGCCGTAGATCTGCCATGAGGCGGCCGTCGTTGGCGATAACTACGCGGAGCTCATCCTTGCCAGAGCTGTGTGCTTTTAAGGTCTCGAGCGAATCAGCGTACTCATACTCTGGGCTGATGAAATGAAGAGTTAGCTCCTTCTGCTGACCATACGGGCCGTCGTCAAGACGAACACCGAACGGGAAGTCTTGGCCGTTTGACACATAGCGCACCTTGGCTGACTTCAAGATGTCACCGGTCAGGAAGCCTGCGAACTCTGACCCGAACTTGGTTGAGTCAAGTTCAACCGACTTGATCTCCTGCTCGATGTCTTTCTCGTCGCTTGTCAGGTACTCATATGTGGAGCCATTGAGCTGGATGTATGTTTGCTGCTCCAGGAGGTTCAGCGCGTCCTTCACCTTGTTGGAAAAGTCGACCATGTTCAGGCCGAAGCGGCTGTACATGAGGATGGTGAGATTTCGCGGCGTGGCTTTGAAGTCCGGTACGTACTTCACCAGGAAGAGCGCTTTAAGCACCTGGACCGCGAACTTATTCTGCTGGCTGACGTGATCCTCAGCGGTAATGATGGCGCCCTGGAGCTGTGATTTCAGGGAATGTCGAATTCCCTCGAACATGCGGTCAAATGTCGCGAGCTCGCCGACAGGGGTGTCTTGCAGCTGCTGGATGACGTCCTGGAAAACCCCGAGCATCGAACGAGCACCGACGGCTAGGTTGTTTCCCTCGAAAGCGTTGTGGGCAGAGAGCCCCTTGAGAGCGTCCTGGAACAATGTGTACTGGTACGTAATGAACGGGTAGCTGGACGTGAAATGTTCTTCGTCCTGGAAGATACGGTACTTACGTGATCCGTCGGCAAAATCGAAAAGTGTTTTGAAGTTGTTGGCTTCTGCTGCGTAGATACCGCCCAGCTGGATTGATCCACTGGCAGTCTTGTCTAGCAGGCGCTTCTGGATGACTTCTTCCACATCCGCGCTTGTCAGCTTGACGCGATTCTTGAAGCGCGCCTGGATTTTGGAGAAGTCGTTTCCCTGCTTGCTAGTACGGTCGCCAATAACCGCGTCGACGTCCTCTTGGGACGTGACCAACACCCACGCGCGCCCATTGCATCTGGTGGCGAGGGTCTCTGCGACGGTCTGGAGATTCAGCATGAGCTTCGTGTTGTCTGCAATGAACTGTCCAACTTCATCGACGAAGAAGTTGAGGTGGTAGTTGCCATCTTGGCCGTCCAGCCATTCCTTGACGTCGTTGGCAAAGTCTTCGATTGAGATGCTGTACTCGGCCCGATACTTGGAAAGTATCTGAGTGGGGGCTGTCTCGTCGTGGCCTGTCACGCGCGCATACGCCTTGGCGATGTTGCCCTCCTGGAGAATGCCAAGAGTGCGCCCCTCATCCCACGTCTTGGAGGAGATTTCCTTGTAGGCGGCCTTGAAGCTCTCAAAGAGCTCCTCCTTGACGAGGTCCCGCTCGAACTTCGCGACGTGGCCCAGCTGTCCGTAGAACCCGCAGGACTCATTGAAGACTTTGACGAAAACGCTGAGCAGGGCGTCCGGCTGGTCCTTGCTCTGTAAAGTCGCCTTCTGGTCGATGTTGAAGAGGATGCTCTTGGCCGGGATTTGCCGGGACTTTTCGATGGCCGCACGAAGAATAGCGTTGCCGTCAGTCTTTTCGATGAAACTGTCGACTACTTGGTCCCGCGAAACCTCCTGCCCGTCGACGTCGCCCAGTAAGTGTGCCAGCATCTTGAGCATGTGTGACTTTCCGGATCCGAAGAACCCGGAAACCCAGGCGCCGTTTGCGCCGGCATAGTTGATATAGGCATCCAGAAGGGATTCCATGCGCTGGCTGGCCTCGTTTGTGAGAACGTACTCACTCACTTCGGTGTCGATCTGGGACTCGTCGTCGGCTTTGACAACGCCCTCAATCGTTCGCGAAATATCCTTCGCAAAGATGTCATGTAGCATCATGGTTCCCCCTAGTTGACGTGGTAATCGAAGATGTTGAACGCGCGGTAATACTGGTCATCCGTGAGCTGCCCGAAGAGGACCAGCGAGGACCCCTGAGAAGCTGACTGGCGATACTCGCCCGGGAAAAACATAAGCATTGGCTTATCTTTGGAAATGCTCAGAAGATTATTCAGCACCGTATGGGACCGTATGTACGGGAAGACCTCGCCAATCCCCGTGAGGAAGAAGATGTCGTGCGGAGCCGCTAGCTTTTCCCTCACTCGAGGCGCCAGTTCCTGTGCAGGATCGAAGATCTGCTGAAACAGTTCTCTGAACTCATCCTTGGAGTGCTGGGGCTCCGCCTCCAGAACGCTGTCCCACAGTTCTCGTTCTCGGAGAATCTCCACAGTGAGGTCGTAGAGATTGATCTCGAGAACCTCGATGCCCTCGACTTTCAGACGGTTCTGGAGCCGTTTCTGGACTTGCTCCATTGCAAGGGCCTCAGCAGGCGCGAAGGGGCAAATAAAGAAAGGGACTTCGTTTCCGGGCACCTTGTTATCAAGGAAGCGGCGGCTTGTGAGCGCCTTGAGCAGGTGTTCCTCGCGTTTCGCGAGGGGCAAATCTGAGACCTTCTTATGCATGCATCAAACTTTCAATCTCGAAGTCTGTGACGGGATAGACCAAAAACGATCCGGGTCCGCGTCTGCGTAATGCTTCCGCGACCCGTTCTCCTATCACTTGAGGAAGGATAAGGCCTACCTCGGACAGTATGTGCGCTTCTCGGAGCATCCGGAACAAATTCTGGCGAAGTTTGTGCTTCGTCGATGGTCGCAGTTCCTCGAGTTCACCATGCCAGAACGACTTCTTGACGAAAAAAGTGTCAAGAGCATCAGGTCCAAGCTGACTGCTCATAGACAGGTACCGTTCCCTGACTACTTCTTCGGCGAACTCGGCTACAAAACTGTACTGGAGGCAGATCGCCAGCCAAACAAGCTGCTGGCGCTCGGGAGCGTTGCCGCTGACCACGATCTCCAGTTCCGAGTCGTTCAGCATACTGGCACGGTCCATCGCCTCTCGGCTGATCCGTAAGACGGCGGAAGCCGTGCGCTTTTGGATGAGGTTGTTCGCTCTCACGGAAGCTCTGGCCTCTTGCCAGTCACCCATACGCAGATACTCTGCAGCGATGACGCGGCACTCGTTAGCTAGGAGTCCGCCCGTTGTGAAAGAGAGTTTGTAGCGTTCCACTGTGCTCAATCCGACGGTCCGCCTTCGGCCGCCGCGCCGGCAATGACCCAAGCATCAACGTCACTGAGCTTGAACTTCCACAGCCTTCCGACGCGGTGAGCTGGCATCTCGCGTCTGGAAAGCCAGGCATAAACAGTGTCTTTGCTGACGCCGAGGTGCTCCGCAACGTCATCCACCGAGGACCAAGGCTCAGCCAATGGGACGTGACTCGGTTGTTTGCGGCATAGGCCCGATCATATAGGACGAGGTCAGGTTAGTCGGTAGTTCGGTGTCCCGAAACAGGGGTTCATCCCGTGGCGCGAAGCGTCAACGACGCCGGCCGGTGCCTTGCGACGTTCCGAGCCGTACACGACGCCATGCCATGTCCGTTTCGAGATCCTCGCGAGGTGAGTCGCTGAGTAGATACGCGCCGCTTTGGGGCATAATCCTGGTGGTCGGCAGCTCCGCATTATCGTGTGCTTTCCTGCTCGGCAAAACGGGCGGCCGTTCCTTCGGAAATACGCCTATGGCTCGTCCGTATGACTTTATCTGACCTGTGGTCTTGCCTTTTGTACGAACAGAGGCGGATTCGCGACGTGTCCGGTTGCTTTTCGACTCCAATATCCCGACAGCCATAACTGGTTTCCCAACCCCGTCGCAAAAAGCTCCCCTTCGATCAGTGTGCTTCGTCGCCATTCCGCCGGGAGATACCTGGGCCAACATCTTGCGGCAGACCTTACATTGCCCCTTGTTACCCTTCGGCCGGACCACCTTTGCCATGCTTCCCCCTTCTGACTATCTGATCTTTTGGCTTAACCTACAACACGGGTTGAGGTCCACGGACGTCGTCGCCGAGAACGTCGCACCGCCTGCTTTGAAAGATGGGGCAGTCGTTAGGCGTCGTGTTCACTGTGCCACCGCAGCAGCCGTCGCATACACGTCTGCGGGCATTGGCCGGTGCAGTTTCCAGGTGATGGCGATCGGCTTTTCCCCTGAGTGCTGCACGTAATCCGCCTGGCCAAGGCACTTATACGGAACGGGCAGGCCGGTCTCATCTTCTGACGTATCCCGCGTGAAGAGCAGGATGTGTGAGCCATGCCCCATGCGGTCCAAATACCGCTTCCCGGTTGGGCTGTTGGGCGAAGTCGTGTTCTGCGACTCCCAGTGAAACAGCTCCGGACTGATCGCATAATCCTTGTACATGGTGGTGGCGGAATGCTTCTTCTCGTTCTTGTTCAGTGTCACGAAGAACGCATCCGTGGCCGTGGCTGGGCACCAATCAACGCCGCCCGTACTTATTCGCTTTCGAGCCGAAGAGGTCTCGAGCGACTTTGCACCAAGTGCCGCCAAGACCTCATAGCGGCCGTATGTGGCGTGTGTCATTAGCGGAATGTGCTGCAGCCCGACGCCCAGGCCTTTGGCCGCGTGTTTGGTCGCGGCCGCTCCGAACTTCGCTAACTGGCGGACCTCGTTGCAGATGAACTGATATCCGCGCAGAAAGTCCAGGCCGGCGTCGTAAGTCTGAAAACCGCCCCCGTTTGGCCACATAGTGAAAAACAGCATCCGCACAAACGTCTGCTCGCGCGGCCTGAGATCTGCATATCGGGGCGCTTCCCGGTGTACGAGCATGGCGTACACTTCGGCACGTTCCGGATCGTCCACATGAATCAGCGCAGCCATCCGGCCGAGGAGATTCCTTTCGTCGGCATAAGTCAGGTCCTGGATCGTCCCGCTGACGACCGACTCCAGAGGTGAGAATCCCTCGATCAGGCCAGCCTGGCGGAGGTAGCCAGTCCACGAATCCTTGGTCGAACGGTAAATCGTCTTCATATCATTTCCGGACTGCTCAAGATATGCCGCCAGCTCGGTCTCCGCATACGAAGCAATATCCCGGACCAGCTGCGCCCGATTGAACCACAGCTGTGCCTTGATGTTGTCCAGCACCACTTTCTGCGCCACCCGGTCCAGCACGATCTGCGAGCCCGACGGCAGGTAAGGGAATTCGTCCTCGACGGCCTTCTCCAGCTCCTTGCGCCCGTAGCCTGTGAGCGCGCGGTACCGCAGATCAAAGCGGAACTCTCGCCGTTGCTGGCCGATGAAGTCCATGACCGTCAGGACGGCCTTGCCCTCGTGACGGCGCAGCCCCCGCCCAAGCTGCTGGAGGAAGATTGTGGCGCTCTGCGTGGGCCGGAGCAGCAGGATGGTGTCCACCTGCGGCAGGTCCAAGCCTTCGTTGAAGAGGTCGACGGCGAAGATGCAGTTGATCTCCCGCCGGCGGAGGCGCTCCAGCGCTGCTGCGCGGTCGGCGTCGTTGGTGCTGCCATCGACGGCGACGGAGGCAATGCCGGCACGGTTGAACACCTCTGCCATGTAATGGGCGTGCTGGACCGAGACGCAGAAGCCGATGGCCCGCATCTGGTCCGTGCTGGTGACTTTGTCGCGGAGTTCGCGGATCACCTTGGCGGCTCGGGCGTCGTTACCGGTGTAGACGTTGTTCAGCTGAACGGTGTCGTAGTTGCCGCGCTTCCATTCCAGCTGGCTCAGGTCGACGTCGTCCGAGACGCCGAAGTAGTGGAACGGCACCAGGAGGTCCGCGTCCAGGGCGTCCCAAAGCCTGAGCTCACTGGCGGTGCGCCCGTCGAAGAACTGCTTGGCGACGTCGACTCCATCGCCGCGTTCCGGCGTCGCGGTGAGTCCCAGAAGTTGCTGCGGCTTCAGGTGATCCAGCATGCGTCGATAGGTGGGCGCCATGGCGTGGTGGAATTCATCTATGACGACGACGTCGAAGAAGTCCGGTTCCAGCTGGTCGATGCCTAGCGCGGACAGCGACTGGACGGAGGCGAAGATATGCTTCCACTCTTTCGGCCTGTGCTCCCCCACGTAGAGTTCACCGAAGGCGCCGTCCTGCATGACGTCACGGTACGTACGCATGGCTTGTTTAAGAATTTCCTGTCGGTGGGCGACGAAGAGCAGTTTCAGATCGCGGCCGGCCGACTCACAGAGGCGCCTGTAGTCCAGGGCAGCAATGACTGTCTTCCCCGTGCCCGTGGCGGCGACCAGGAGGTTGTGGTTAAAACCTTTGAGCCGCTCGGCTTCCAGCTCTTCAAGCATCTCCTCCTGGTGGAGGTACGGCTGGACTTCGAGCCCGGTGGGTGCGTCCGGCGCTGCGGTGCGCCTGCCGCCGTTGCGCTCTAATGCTGCGTCCAGCTTTTCGCCGTCGCGTTCCGGATCGTAGCTCTGGAACGCCCGCTGCTCCCAGTAGCTGTCGAAGGTGACCTCGAACTTCTGCAAGAGAGTGGGCGTGCCAACTGAGCTGAGCCTGACGTTCCATTCCAGGCCATCCAGCAGCGCAGCCTGGCTTAGGTTGGAGCTCCCGACGTAGGCCGTGTCGAAGCCGGAGTTCCGGCGGAATAGCCAAGCTTTGGCGTGCAGCCGGGTGGCTTGGGTTTCATAGTTGATCTTCACTTCGGCGCCATAGCGGTTGACGAGCTCGTCGATGGCGCGGCGTTCCGTGGCGCCCATGTAGGTGGTGGTCAGGACTCTCAGGCGGGCGCCCCTCTCCTTGAGCTGCTCCAGGGCGGGCTCGAGCAGGCGAAGGCCCGTCCACCGGACGAAGGCACAGAGCAGATCCACAGTGTCGGCGGACTCGATCTCGGCCCGGAGCTCCGCGGCGAGATTCGGTTCATCCTTGCTGTTTGTCAGCAGCGCTGAGTCACTGAGCTTGGTGGTGGGACGCCGGAGTTGGCGGCGCTTTAGGGTGTCCGGGCGGTGGAGGGACTGGAGTTGTGTCGGGCCAGCTACTATGCGGTCGCTGTTCTGCAGCGTTTGGAGAAGGCGGTTGGCTAGGCCGACCCTATCCGCTGGATGGGCAACGGACAGGGCCCTGCGGACGGCCTCAGCAACGTGACGGGAGAGGATGTCCGGAGTGTCTTCGTCATCTATGCCCTGGAAGATAGGCTGCAGTTCCGTCGCTTGCAAGCGGTCGCCTAGCACATCTGTATTTAGAAGTTCGTACAAGCCCTCGGGCAGCTGCTTCGGTGCCGATCCCCCAATGAAGTTAGTCACTGCGCCAGGGTAAGAGCCAAGAGGTGAAAATACCAACAGGGTCTCATTGAATGCCTCAACTAATGCGAAAGACACATGTACGTGAGTCATTTCGAACTTCAGCAAGCACGCATAGCGGTTAAAGCCTGCCAGTGAAAATCGGTGTGTTGGACCAGTTGCGCACGTAGTTGTGAACTACTTTTACCGAATGAAAATATTTAGATATCAAGGCGGGCCCAAGGACCAGACATCGAGCAAGGCCGAGGAATCCTCTTTTCCCGAATTTCACGAAGGCGGGGAATACAGATGGAACGGGGCATCCCACGGACTCGGCTCTGGCGGCAAAGATGGAGACGAACTTCCAGAGGCCAACATTGCCACGGCCATATGGCACTCATATGACGGCCGGACCAGTGTTGAGGAGTACAGGGAAAGACTCCTGAAACTCGACGAAAAGAGATCCCCGGGGCCGGACGGTAACAGGGCGCCCAACGGCGAAGTGCGCGAGGCCTCCTTTTACGTTCGGGACATGGAGAAACGGCTGAAGTCCGAGGGCAACTGGCCTGTCAAAGACCATTGATCGTGGACCTTATGTCGAAGACCCCCTCCTCCGTCGCGCCGGGGGGCTTCGACGCGACAGCGTGGACTCAGAAGAGCGTCGGGCAGGAGCGTGTCGGTGGATCCGTTGGGGCAGTGGAAGCTGATCTTGGGTTGAAGCATGGCGTGCTTCTTGCCAACGTGACGGTGGCGAAGTTGATGAACAACGACGACATGGCCACGTACAGGAAGATCTCCGATCAGCTCCAATGATGTCCGTGATCCCCAGGTTCACCACCGGCGTGTGGAACTTCTCGCTGAGCCCGCCGAAGACGGCCTGGGGCAGGACGAAGTCGCGGCCCATCGCATACATCAGGCGGGGCGCGCTGGCCTGTGTAGCAAGGCCAGAGTCGAAGTACACCACCAGGCCGGCCTGGAACAAGGCACCGAACAGCTGCCTCCGGCAAAGCGATGGAGCTGGCGGCTGACGCCAAATCTTGAACACCTCGCCGGAGTAGATCAGCTGGGTCACGCAAGACACGGCCACCAAGATGCCGCCCATCAGGCAATGAGCATGCGGACTCGCGGCCATGGGTCATCATCCTGAGCATCGGCGCTGCGACGGCCGCAGATCGGAGTAGTCACCCTCGTCGCCGTCGAGCACAAAAATACAACGCGATTCTACTGTCCACCGGGTTCAGTGGTTGATCAGCGAGCTGCAGCGGACCCCCTTGTTGCTTGCGAAGCTGGCAGAAGCCGTTGTGGGGGCGTGTACGCTCTGCCCGAGAGGATCACCCGACAAGGACTCAGCCGACGAGGAGACTGCAGACAGTGACTAACGAACAGTTCGAGAACGATCAGGATGCGGCTGTTGCCTCATCCCACACGGCCCCTGACCTGGCGATAGCGCGTGAGGCCGGTGAGGTGATCACTCACATGCTCGGAGATGGTCGGTCCGTGATTGACCCGAACGCCACGATCTGGACGGCCGAGGCAGCCGGGGAGCTTCGGGCCAGGATCGCGGACAATCTGATTGTCGGATCGGACCAGCGACAGTGGGACAAACTCGATCAGCAACTTCAGGGTGCGCCGCACGAGGTCGTTCTTCTAGCGGCCGAGATCGTCTTCCTGCGCGAGCATCCGCTGCGCTCCGCTCTACCCGAGACTCGTCGAGCTCATGTCGATAGGGTTCTATCCCACCTCGACTCACCTGTGACGGTTCCCGAACACGTGTCGAAGTGGCTGGGCCGCCCAACCGGGACCGCTGGCTTCGAACCTGGCCCCTGGTACAACAGCGCGATGTGGCGGCACGTCATCTGGATAGCTTCCTTCGTACGCTATTGGAACGGTCTGCCCGAGGACGAACGGGAGGTCGCCCGGGCCGATCCGTGGAAGCTCCAACAAGCCATGCTTTCCTCCGGCAACGACCGTTCCGACATCCGGAACGCGCTGCAGTTCCTCGCCCGTCCCGACGTCTTCGAACCAATCTCATCCGCGGGAATGAAGCAAAGGATCCGCGACGGACTTGCCGATCAAATCGGTGGAGTGACAGGCAGCGACCCAGCGTCGATCGACCGTGACCTATTGGCCATCCGCACCGCTCTGGCCCGCTCGGTCGAGCGACAGTTCCACTTTTGGACCCCGGGTGTTGTAGAGCTTTGGGACTCCTCCGCCGGCGAAAACGACCCTGCTGCCGCCGAAATCGCCGCGTTGGCCGAACCTCGTCCGCGCCACTACTGGCTCTACTCTCCCGGAGCGCAAGCCTCGGAGTGGCCGGAGTTCTCGGCCAGCGACATCATGGCGATCGGCTGGGATAAGCTGGACAACCTGGCTTCGTACCCGAACCGGGAGGCGATCCGTCAGGCCCTCGACGTCGAGGAGAGTGGCGGTTCAATGAGGAACGCCGTCCTGGCGGTGTGGCAGTTCCAGAACGAGATCGCCTTGGGCGACATCGTCTACGCCAAACGCGGCCGCCGTGAGATCGTCGGTCGCGGCGAGGTCACCTCCGGCGGACGGTTCGAACCGGACCGCGCCTCGTTCCGCCACGTCCGTTCGGTGAAGTGGACCCACACGGGGTCCTGGGAGCACCCCGGGGACGCTGCAACAAAAACGCTCACCGACATCACGACGTACCGCGACTACGTCGAGAAACTTGAGGCTCTTGTCACCGGCGATGTTGAGCCGGGGCCACCCCTCCCGGCGACGCCACTCCCGTCCTACGACAGGGCCGCGTTTCTCAACGAGGTCTATCTATCCGATACCGGCTACGACCGGCTGCGCTCCTTGCTGTTGCGAAAGAAGAACGTCATCCTCGCTGGTCCGCCGGGTGTCGGCAAGACCTTCGCGGCCAAACGCCTGGCCTACTCGATGCTAGGAGTGAAGGACCCGAGCCGGATCCAGACAGTTCAGTTTCATCAGAGCTATTCCTACGAAGATTTCATGATGGGCTACCGGCCCACCGAGACAGGCGGATTTACGCTCGCCGAGGGAGCGTTTTACCGGTTTTGCGAGGAAGCCCGCGCCGACGACGATGACCGGCCCTACTTCTTCATCGTCGACGAAATCAACCGCGGCAACATCTCCAAGATCTTCGGCGAGCTGCTCATGCTCATCGAGGCCGACAAGCGCGGACAAGAACTGCGCCTGGTCTACAAGAACGAGACCTTCTCTGTACCGGCGAACGTCCACATCATCGGGATGATGAATACCGCAGATCGAAGCCTGGCCGTGCTCGACTACGCGCTGCGCCGTCGTTTCGGGTTTTTCGAGATGTCCCCCGGGTTCGGCTCGGACGGATTCACCCGGTGGCAGCAAGAGGCCGGCAGCCCCACCCTCGACCGCCTCATCACCGCCGTCGTCGACCTCAACAGGGCCATAACCAACGACCCAGCACTCGGCCAGGGATTTGCGATCGGGCACAGCTACCTCACACTTCCTGCGGGCAGCGACGCCGACGACGCCTGGCTCTACTCCGTCGTCGAGGACGAACTCATTCCACTGCTCGACGAGTACTGGTTCGACGAGCCCACCAAGGCCGAGGAGTGGGCGGGCAAGCTCCGGAGTGCCGTCGCATGAACGACCGCTCGATCATGATTCGCAACGTGTACGTCATGATGACGTATGCATTCCGAGCGATCCGCAGCGATGGCAATGACAGGATTGCCGCCGAGCCATTCGATCACATTCATGACCTGCTAGCGGAGATCCTTGTACGTGGCGTCGGCGCGCAGGTCAAGCGCGGTCTTCATCGAGATTACCTTCACCGCAGCGACGAAATTGCCACCGTCCGCGGCCGGATCGACGTGACTCGCACTATTGCCACCCGCTCAAACACCCGTGGGCGGCTAGTGTGCGAGTTTGACGAGTACGAACCAGACACGCCCCATAACCGGGCACTGAAGTCGGTCATTGTGCTCCTCATCCGCCACAGCGACGTCGCCATGGCGCGCAAAGACGCTCTGCGGCGGCTCCTGCCATACTTGGACGCCGTGACGCTGGTGGCACCGACGTCGATCCGGTGGCACATGCTCACATACCACCGCGCCAACGCCACTTACCGGCTGCTCCTCGGCGTCTGCGAGCTGATCGTCCGCGGACTCCTCCCCACCCAGGACTCCGGAACCTCGAAGCTCACATCGTGGGTTTCGGATGATGCGATGAGCGCTCTGTACGAACGGTTCCTGCGTGAGTACTACCGGGTCCACCATCCCGAGGTCTCCTCCGGCGCGCCAACCGTTGATTGGGACCTCGATGAGCCGCGGAGCCCAAACTTGCAACTGCCCTTGATGCGTACCGACGTCACGCTCCGCAACCGCGGGCGCACTCTCATCATCGACGCGAAGTACTACAGCCATTCGATGCAGACCGGAACATGGGGCAAGGCGACCGTCCATTCGACGAATCTGTACCAAGTGTTTTCATATGTGAAGAACGAGGACACCCTGCGCGACGGGTCCGTCAGCGGAATGCTTCTATACGCGCGTACCGATGCCGTAGAGCAGCCCGACCTTGACGTCGTAATCCAAGGCAATCGAATAGGCGCGCGAACCCTCGACCTAAACCAACCCTGGCAGTATCTCAGCGCTCAGCTCGAAGACATTATCGGATGGCTTTAAGACTGAGTCGCTTTTCTTGCTCGCTGACCCTGCCGCGATGGCAAGACTCCGTGACAAAAGGGAAGTTCTCGAGCAAGTAGAGATCACCACCGTGAACCCTGAGCGCCCAATCCCGATGTCACATTCGGAGGTCAATGCCCGGTACGACGAGGTCACGGAGAAGATTCGGCGCCGATACGAAGTATCGCTGGGTGACCCAGAAGCTCCTGACGTGAAGGAACACAAGATAGTGCATCTCGTGGAAGGCCTCCTGATTACGGATGAGATGAAGCTTCCTGGCGTCAGGATCTACGGCACGAAGAACCGACCTGGCGGCCTAGATGCGCGCAACCTGATGCACGAAACGCTTGATGCGCTTCTCTGGCCTGACACGGCGCCCTAGGACGTATGGGTGCAGCGCTTTGCCCATGATCACCCGGTGGCGGTAGTCATCTGCCCCTCTGTCCAGGCGGCTGACATTGAAGAAACCGAAGCCACAAGGTGTCGCGCGCGGGATGACCTTCTCTCTGTCATGGCGATAAACAGAGGCGCTAGGGGGTCGTCCCACAGTCACAGAGATTTGCTCAACGCCAGTCTGATGGCAGCATGACAACAAAGTTCAGATTCGATCACCCGGGTTACCGCGGGAACCTGGCTGGCGGGTTCATGGCGGGAGTACGTGGCGTACTCCGGAAAGGCGACCAGCCCGGCGCCGTCTAGGGTGGCCTCGGCGGCGAAACGGTCGATCGCGGCGAGGTTCGCCCGGATGTCGGTGCCCGACTCCAACTGCCCCCAGCGCTATCCTCACGGCTGTTCCTTCCCTCGGCCCGGCGGTCACAAAACAAACTGTCAGGTTCAGGCGGCCGCCTCGACCGTCGCCTTCTCAGTGGCCGTCATCTCCGGCGGAGCAGCCTTGAAGCCCCGGGTGATCAGGGCCAGGACCACCACACCCAGCACACTCCCAGCGTAATGGCGTTACTGTCCAGCTGGGAGAGCAGGTAGGCGCAGATGACGGCGCCGATCACCGGGACCATCACGTAGGACACCGGGTTCAGCTGGTGCCCGGCCCGGCGCTGGCGCACATAGTGGAACACCACCGAGGCGTTCACCAGCGTGAAGGCAGTGAAGGCACCAAAGTTGATGAACGACGTCGAGGTGGCCACGTCCAGGAAGATCGCGATGAGGCCCACGATGCCGGTGATCACCAGGTTCGCCACCGGGGTGTGGAACTTCTCGCTGAGCCTGCCGAAGACCGCCTTGGGCAGGACCGAGTCGCGGCCCATCGCGTACAGCAACCGTGACGCGCTGGCCTGCGCGGCGAGGCGGGAGGCGAACTGCGCCACCACCGGGCCGGCCAGGAACACGGCGCCGCTAGGTAAGTCCGACAACGCCGACGCCCCATCTTTCAGAATCTCTTGCAGCTTTGGCTAACATTTGACGATGGAAGCATCACCCGGAGGTCATGAATGGACGGACATCGAATCTTGTGAAAAGGCCTGGGTCGCCACGCCACCGTTGTCAGGTGTGTATAGGTGGTTTCTCCAGGGCGATCTCCCAAAGGATTTCAATTGGCCTCCTACACTGACTCCCATTCGGCAGGGTGACCTGATTTATTTCGGACGAGCGACGTCTCTCCGCACTCGCGCCAAGCATCATAAACTCCCTACATCCCAGTCAACTCTCCGGAGGGCGCTTGCGTCGCTAATGGGTTTGCAGGCCGAGTGGCGAGGGAATTCAGCGCATCCTGGTCTAGTCCGGGAACACGAGATGCAGTTAACAGGCTGGATGAACAATAACTTATCCATGTCCTTTGTAGTCGTTTCGGCCTCACTCGTGGAAAGCACCGAGAAGTCTCTGCGCGCGTCGCTGAAGCCGCCGCTGAACCGCGACGGCTTGACCCCAGAACAGCGGCACACCAGTGCCGCAGCGGCTGAGATGCAACGCAACGCTTTAGGAGCACGACGTTTGAGAAAGGTCGATCCCGCGGAGGAGACCGAACGCCGCACTTCGGCCCTTCGCGCGATACCAACAACCTCAAAGGGAGACACGATTACGGAACGAATGGCGTTAACCAAGACGCTTTACGAGCAACGGTGGACTCGGTCCCAGATAGCCGCACGAGTGGGGGTGCACACAAGTACAGTCGGAGACTACATCGCCAAACTGCGAGATCGGGGAGAGATAGAACCCGGTCGATCCCGGATCCGCAGACCTGTGGAATCGAGAGAACAAGCGACGAAACTTGACTGACTTTTCCTAGGCTGAGGCTAAGACAATGGCCTTCGGTCAGGAACGCTGAGAAGAGGTTATGCGGTGCGCCACTGTGGACTTTCCACCGGCTCGGCAGTGAGTGGCCGGGTGTGGCGACAGTCCCACCGCTGAGGCGAGGCAGTGGAGGCTCCAGGCAAAGAAGACACCGCGCAATCGGTCCGGTTTAGTTGCGCGGCTTGAGCGCCAACCTTGTATACTTCCGCGGTTCAGAAAAATGCCAAGTGTCTGAGGTTTTCGTCATTGTCATCAGCCGCACATAGCCGGGGCGCCCCGGTCGAGGCCCTTCGCAGGTATCCCGGTAGCACGTCGGCATTCTGCATCGGCGCTGGATTTCAATGTTTGGTGGGGGGCATTAAGTGATTTGTAGGTAGCTCAAATTCCTGCGGCTCTCAGGCCGTCTTGCATGGCATGAACTTGGAAACAGATGGCCGTCTTGCATGGCATGAATTTGGAACAAAGTGGTTTCAAACACCGCTTGCATTAGACGCCCCACAGGCAAGGGTGTCTCTATACCAGCAGGCATGACGCAAATCGATCAAGCCCTCCAATCATCCAGCGAGCAAAGCCACAGGCACAGCTGGTGCGCAGCATGTTATTGTCACACCCCGTTCGTAGAGTGAAAGCGGAACGTAGCACGACCCCGCATCCGTCGGGGAAGCCGAGCGGTACGGGACGTGGGACCGGCTTGAAAGCTAACTCATCGTTCTCAGTACACCGTTAAACAGCGCTCATCGAGCGACATCGGCGCACACGCGGCACGTTCCGGAAGGATGAAACATGGCAACACGACGCGTCAATGGGCTGATCTACGTTCCTTGTCCCGGGTGCGGGCGCAAACTCGGGCCCTTCACTCGTCTCACGGGTGGCCTTATGAAGTGCGGACACTGCGGACGACAGTTCAACGTCACCGTCTAGTACCTCAGGACTGTTATCAATGGAAGGCTCTGCCACGGCCGATTAGTAGGCTAGCTGGATGACTTCCTTCTGAACGTATGGGTCATCGTGCTGCACGCTCGCTCGTCCAGCACGATGACCTGAACACGCAGACCCGGAGCTAGGGGCGCGCCCGGCCAGACCGGACGCGCCCTCCGAGGGACACCGAACCCACGAATGGGTTCAAAGCACCTGATTCAGTCGATGAGAACCGGCTGCTTGTCACCCTCCGCCGCTTCAACCCGGCCCGCAACCTTCCCGGAACGGTGGTGGAGCCAGTTTGCCACCGCCAGCAGCGCCACGAGCGCGAAAGTGCTCAGGAGCTGGGGACGGGAATCCTCGCCGATGAAGCCCACCGTGAAGATCGCCGCGAGGATGAGCAGGCCAAAGCACGTGAGCCACGGGAAGCCGGGCATCCGCAGGGGAAGCTCCGTACCCTCGCGGTTGGCGCGGAGACGCAGCGCGAGCTGGGCGAGGAGCGCGGATGTCCACACCAGCAGGCACGTCGAGCCCACGATGTTGAGCAGGACGGGAAGGACCTTCTCCGGGAACGCCAGCTCCAGCACAACCGTGACAACGCCGAAAGCGACGCTGGCCAGGACTGCGACAACCGGCACACGCGCCTTGGACACTGAGGCAAGCAGGCGTGGTGCTTCACCCCGGTCGGCGAGGGAGTACGCCATCCGGGAGGCGCCGTACAGGTTGGCGTTGAGGGCGGAGAGCAGCGCCGCCACGGCCACCAGGGTGATGGCTGTGGCTGCGCCGGGCATGCCGGCGGCTTCCAGCACTGCGGCGAACGGGCTCTTCAGCCCGGCCGAACCCACGGGAACCACTGCCGCGATAACGAAGATCGCACCGATGTAGAAGACCAGGATGCGCCACAGCACCGTCCGGACCGCTGTCCGCACGCTGCGGGCAGGCTCCGCGGTCTCAGCTGCCGCCACGGACACGATCTCGGTGCCGCCGAACGCGAACGCCACCACGAAGAGCGCCGTCGCGATCCCGGCGAAGCCATCGGGCGCGAATCCGTCTCCGGTGAAGTTGGCCAGGCCCGGCGACTGAACGCCCGGCAGCCAGCCAAAGAGCAGGGCAGCGCCCACCAGGAGGAACCCGACGATTGCCGCCACCTTGAGCAGGGCGAACCAGAACTCGAACTCGCCGAAGTTCTTCACGCTGGTGAGGTTCACAGCGGTGAGCACCACGATGAACACGAAGGCCATCAGCCACACCGGCAGGGCCGGGAAGATGGTGGACAGCAGGCCCGCCGCACCGAGCGCTTCCGCGGCGATGACCACCACGAGCTGCAGCCACCAGAGCCAGCCCACCGTGGCACCGGCCACCGGCCCGTAGGCCTTGGCGGTATAGACGGAGAAGGCGCCGCTGTCCGGGTTGGCGGCGGCCATCTCGCCGAGGGCCCACATCACCAGGATGATGAGCGTGCCGGCCACGAGGTAGGAGATCAGCACGGCCGGGCCGGCAGCCTGGATGCCGGCTCCGGAGCCGATGAAGAGGCCCGCGCCGATGGCGCTTCCGAGCCCCATCATCGTGAGCTGGCGGGGTTTGAGTGCGGCGCCCAGTGCGCGGCCAGACGTCATTGTCTGTTGTTCCATGGGGAGTCCTCTGGTTGTAGGCGGAACGGATTGGGTTTTCAGGTCAGTCGTTTTTCAGGCTGAGTGGGATTCCAGAAGCCGGAGCACACGATCGTTGGAGGCGGGGCTGGCGACGGTGATCCGCACACCGTCCCCCTGGTACGCCCGGACCAGGATGCCTGCGCGGTCAAACGCGTCCACCAGCCTCGCGCAGAGATCGTCATCCGCACGGATCCACAGGAAGTTGCCCTGGCTCGCCTGCAGTTTCCAGCCCTGGGCTTCCAGCTGCGCGGCCATCCGTGCGCGTTCCTGCCTGACGGCGGCCACCCGCGCTTCAATCTCCTCCCCGGCGTCCAGCGACGCGACGGCCGCCTTCTGGGCCAGCGCGCTCACGGAGAAGGGAAGCGCGGTCCGGCGCAGTCCCTCAGCGATGGCCGGCGCCGCCACGGCGTATCCCACGCGCAGGCCGGCGAGTCCGTAGGCCTTCGAGAAGGTGCGCAGGATGCAGACGTTCGGGTACTGGCGGTAGAGGGCCAGGGAATCGGGGCCGCTGCCCGCTTCGGCGTATTCCACATAGGCCTCGTCGATCACCACGAGGATGTCGGAGCGGACGGATTGCAGGAACGCCTCGATCCGTTCATGGCTGATCGGCACGCCGGTCGGATTGTTGGGGGTGCAGAGCAGGATCACCTTCGTGCGGGCAGTGACGGCCGCGGCCATGGCATCGAGGTCGTGGCCCTCACGGTCGTCCAGCGGGATGCGGACCGGCAGGGCGCCTGCCAGTTCGACCAGGATGGGGTAGGCCTCGAACGAGCGCCACGCGAAGATCACTTCATCCCCGGCATCGCAAAGGCCGGTAATGATCTGCTGGAGGACACCGACGCTGCCGGGTCCCGCCGCGACCTCCGCGGCCGTGACGCCGAGGTGGCGGGCAATCCGTTCACGGAGTTCGACGGCGGCGCTGTCCGGGTAGCGGTTCATGGTACCGGCCGCTGCGGCCACCGCAGCGGCGGCCGCGGGCAGCGGTTCGTAGTGGCTTTCGTTGCTGGCGAGGGCTGCCATGTCCGTCCCGGCGCTGCGCCGGCCCGGGACGTAGGGCGGAAGTCCGGCCACCGCGCCACGGAGGGTGGGGAGCGCGGTGTCCGGTGCGGTCAGGAGCTGATCACGGGTCATGAGGAACGATCATGTTGTGACCCGGCGCACAATGCAAGATACGCTCAACCCATTGGGACTTCTGCTCAACTTCTACTGTCTGTGGTGAAAATATGACCATCCCGCACCCCCGCACCGTGGATTCCCTCGACGGCAGGATCATCCTGGCCCTCGACAAGGATCCCGAAGCCAGCGCCCTGGCACTCTCGCGGACGCTCGGCGTCGCACGGAACACGGTCCATGCCCGGCTGGCACGGCTCGAGCGCAGCGGCGCCCTCCGCTCCTTCAGCCGGAGACTGGATCCCGCCGCGCTTGGTTATGACCTGATGGCTTTCCTCTCGCTGTCCATCAGCCAGACCCGGACGGGTGCGGTGGAAGACGGGCTCGCCGCGATTCCGGAGGTCATCGAGGTGCACGCCACCACCGGGGACGCGGACCTCATGGCCAAGGTGGTGGCCCGCAGCACGGCCGATCTCTACCGCATCACCAACCAGATCCTGGAAATCGAGGGGATCCAACGGACCAGCACGGCCATTTCCGTGCTGGAACTTATGCCGCCCCGCTACGACGGCCTCCTGAGCCGGCTGTCGGAGCAGGAATCCCCGCAGCGCAACTAAATGGAGGCTTACAAATGGGCACAGGATTTTCTCCTGCGAATTGCTGTCTTTTCAAAATTCGACGCCGCCGGTGTCGCTGCATGCCCGGTGCACGATGCAGAACAAATCAGAAGTGATCCTCACGTTAAGGCTCTCGGCACCTTCCTGACATTCGTAGACGACGACTCGGACCAGATTCGCGTCCAGGCTCCCGTCGACTGCTTGTCACAGACTCCGCGGCTCGCGCGCCACTTTGGAGGCAGCGTGGGAGCAGACAACAACGGTCTACGGAGACCTCGTGGGAATTGCATCGGAAGAGATCCGCGATCTAAGAAACCAGACGCATCATCTGACCTCAGCCGTCCAGTACCCGAATCAGGGAAGGGGGTGCTGCCCTACAGCAAGGACGGCACCCGCAGGAGTACCCGGACGGTGTACTGCAGCGCGAACGGCACAGTCGTCACCAGAGAGACATCATCCAGCAGTGGGGGATGGCAAGCTCGGAGCCAGGAGCGGAGGCGACGTGACCAGACAGCAAAGCCACAGATTGGACGTAGCTCGTCGACGCCTTCGGCTTCTAAGGACGGTTGCGTCGAGGACGTCCTGGCCGCCTCAAGCATTCTACGGACCGTAATAAATGATTGCGAAGAAAGACCCCTTTCCCAGTCGACGGAGCCTTCGAGGTACCGAGCGAACCTCGCGAACTTGAGGTGCAACGACGGTATGGGTGACCAACACTGCGCTGAACGCCAAGTCCTGAGATTCTTTGGGAGAGTCCTGCTCTCGTAGTGTTTGCACCGTCCACTCCCCTTCCGGCGAATGATCCTCACTCGTCAGTTCTGTGGGGAAGTGTTTTGGAAGCCAGCGAGGACGGACCGAACATTCACGCGCTCGATCCGGCATCTACATGGCCGCGCCTTTGCTGCACCTGAATCTGAACGGCACCACTTGTAGACTCGAATTGACTCGAACAGCAGCGCGCGCCTAGTATCGTTACATACTCAGTGCGGGACGTATGGGCCCGCTTTAACTGAAGAGGCGACGCAAGTCGCCTCTTCTGCTTTAAGCTCTGGGAGGTAGGGGCGAACCCAGGGCGACCCACACAGGCCCCTTGGACTTCGCGTCAATTTGGACGGCCGCGAATCGTGCACCAGGCTTATGGTCACCCGTTCCGAGGATGAGACCGCGTCTGTTTGAAGCATCGGTTCCCAGATGGCCGCCTTTAGGCAAGGCCGTAGCAACCCGTATGATGTGAATCACATCAGGGTCAAAAGCCCGATGGGACATCACCGCCCCCAGCCTGCCGATCAACCTTCCCGTCGTAAGGTGTCGCACCAGGGTGTCGCCGGGCACTACACCTCCGGCCGGGAACGACGACGACATAACTGAATTGTCTTCGTCTTTCAGCGTTACAGTGAGAAGGCTGGACCGGCCTACAACGGTGAGTTTCTCGACAGGTGGATGGGCAGCCGGCTTTGAATCGAGGACGAGAACCGGGAATCCGGCATGACTCGCAACGGCGAAGTCGACGTCGACGGCGTAGAGTGTAACGGGATCTCCGGAGAGAGCAGACTTGAGGCTGCTTTTGGCAATTCCTTCAAGCCCGGTCGGGTGGGTGTACATCCCGGAGTCTCTTCCTGGCCGCGGCGTCCAGTCCATAGCTACCTGTTCGGTCAACGCCATGGCAGCGAGTTCGCGGAGCGCGTGCCCGCTCGCGGCCGGACTGAGGCCTGCCATGACCTCCAGCAACAGGGGCGTGAGAAGGAGATGCGGGTGAGGCCGGCGCTGAACTACATCGGTGGCTGCGACATATACGGGCACCCCGACCTGCAGTCCGTAGTCGATAGAGGGGCTGAGGTCGATGTCTTTGCTGAGGACGACTACTGATTCAACGTCAGATCTTCCATGCAGGATGGCGTCGACGTACTTGGTGATGCACACGTTGCATGCGCCGTCGACGATTTTCTCCTCGACGCGGGTTGTCCCGTCGCTATTGTTCTTCACGTGTAGTTCTCCGAGGAGGACTTCGGCGTCCAGGTCAGACTCGATAGACTCTTTGTATTTATCGTTCGAAGCGTGCTGAGCGGCGAGAGTACTTATGTCCTTGTCGCGCGCCAGCGCCAGCCCGACGTGGACGTGGGACACGTCGAAGCCGACCATGGCAAGGCTTGCGCGGACGCCGTCTACAGTGGGCCGACGCCGCTGCCCCATCACAGCCGAAACCTGCCCAAGCACGTTTCGACTGTCCACGATCACAGCGGTCTTCCCCACCGAACTGCCTCCTAAGATCCAACATTCAAGGTCACAAATCCATCTACATTCAATATAGCACCCATTTGTGTTGTAAGTTAGAAGCATGAAAGCTTCGAACTTTGAGACTTCCGCGTTCGGAAGCGTGCAGAAGGATGCAAGCAACGGCTTCAACTGGTTCTTGCCCTCCCCGTTGCCAAAGGACGTAGAACTAAGCGATGAAACACAGATGGCACTGTCGAAAGCGGACGGGGCGGTTGGGCGGCTCGACGGTGTGGCGCGCCTGCTTCGCAATCCCGAACTCATCAGCAGGCCGTACGCGGCACGCGAAGCCGTAGCAAGCTCGCGAATCGAAGGCACCCAAGCGACCCTTACGGACGTGTATGAATCCGAGGCAGGAAACCCCAGAGCCTACGTCCAGGACGTCCGCGCGATAGAGGCCTATAGGCAAGCGCTCGATGAAGGCCTTCAATATGTGCGAGATCAAAAAGTCGACCTCTCCCTTATTCAGCGCGTTCATGCCATCCTTGTGGGGAACCACTCAGACATGTCTCCCGGGCAATGGCGAACCACTCCTGTTTGGCTCGGTTCACCCACAAAGGGCCCAGAAACTGCTCGATTCGTTCCGCCGATCGGACCGGCAATGATTGAGAATTTGGACGACTGGGAGACCTGGCACGCGAGGCCGCCACGACTGCCATTGCTGATACGCATCGCCCTGCTTCATTATCAGTTTTTGACAATTCATCCATTCCGCGATGGCAACGGTCGTGTCGGCCGGATGCTGATTCAACTCCTATTAGAGGAGGAGCGCGCGCTGTCGGCTCCCCTTTTGTACGTCAGCGCCTATTTCGCTGCAAACCGCACAGAGTACTACGACCGATTGCAAAATGTTCGCGAAAAGGGTGAGATCCAGGAATGGCTGCAGTTCTTCCTCACGGCTGTGCATGTTCAGGCCGAAGATGGGCTCGCCCGAGCACTTCACCTTTTGGAACTCAGGGAAAAGTACCGCGCCGACCTATCTGGTGTCCGCAGCCGCGCTCCAGAGGTCGTAGACATGCTTTTTGAGAACCCAGTGGTTACTGCCGCCCAAGTTCAACTGCAGCTGAACGTATCGAACCAGGGAGCATTGAACCTGCTCAGGTCTTTGGAACGTCGCCATTGGCTCAGCACTTTGGGATCCTTCGGTCGGGGCGGCACAAAGTTCTGGTATGCCCCTCAGGTTCTTCAGCTCTTCGATGACGAATCAAGGCCAGCGCCTGAGGAGTCCGAATAATGCAGTTCTGGCGTAGACGAAGCCCTTTACTAGCAGTCTCCCTTCGATCTGCAGGCCCTCGAAGTGCTCTCCAACGCCCGGTGACGTATTTGCCTACAGACAATATCAAGGAGTTGACGTCGATCTTCCTTCGGTCAGGTCACTGCTGACAGTCGCTCCCGGCCACTCGGCGTCGCACGGAACACCGTCCACGCCCGGCTGGCACGGCTCGAGCGCAGCGGCGCCCTCCGCCCCTTCAGCCGCAGGCTGGATCCCGCCGCATTGGGCTATGACCTGATGGCCTTCCTCTCCCTGGCCCTCAGCCAGACCCGGCGGGCTCGGTAGAAGAGGGCCTCGCGGCCATCCCGGAGGTCATCGAGGTGCACGCCACCACCGGAAACGCGGACCTCATGGCCAAGGTCGTGGCCCGGAGTACGGCCGATCTCTACCGCATCACCAACCACGTCCTGGCCATCGACGGAATCCAGCGCACCAGCACAGCCATCTCCGTGGTTGAACTCATGCCGCCCCGCTACGACGGCCTCCTGAGCCGCTGACGGAGCAGGAATCCCGCCCCTCGGAGTAAACGCAGGTGAAGCACGCCACACGTGTGCATATTTTCAGTGGCGACTGTCTTCTGCTGCCAAGAATCCCAGCCGTATTGATGTGTCTTGCCTATCTGTGAACCAGCCCACAAGATTCCTGCATGACTACTCTCACTGTCTCCGGCCGCGTGGCACAGGTTCTCAGCAGCTACATCAGCGATGTCTTCGGTGTGATGGGCAACGGAAACGTCTACTTCCTGGACGCCGCGGAACAGCTGGGCCTCCGTTTCTCCCCCGTCCGCCACGAAGGCGCCGCCATCGCCGCGGCCGACGCCTACTACCGGACCTCAGGTCGCCTCGCAGCGGGCACCACCACCTACGGCCCCGGCTACACCAACGCCCTCACTGCCCTCGCCGAGGCGGTCCAGGCGCAAATCCCCGTTGTACTGGTCACCGGGGACGCTCCGAGCAGCGGCGCCCGGCCCCAGGACGTGGATCAGACTGCAATCGCCGCGGCACTCGGCGCGGCCACCTTCACCGTCACCCGCGACGCCGCGGGTGCCATCACGCAGCAGGCGGTGGAATACGCACTCACCAAGCGCACCGCCGTCGTGATTGCCATCCCCTACGACCTCGCGGCGCTCGAGGCCGGGGACGAGGAACTTCCGGCGCCGCTGGCAGCGGCGGTGACGGACGACGTCGACGGCGGCCTTGGGCAGACAGCCCGCCTGCTCGCCGGGGCGAAGCGCCCGCTGATCATCGCCGGCCGCGGTGCGCATCTCGCCGGAGCCGGCCCGGAGCTCCGCGAGCTCGCCGACCGCCTCGGCGCACTGACCGCCGGAACCGCCCTGGCGCTCAACCTCCTCAAAGGCGAGGGGTACCTGGGCGTCGCCGGCGGTTTCGGCACGGACACCGCGGCCGGGCTCATGGGTGAGGCCGATGTAGTCCTCGTGGCCGGGGCGAGCCTGAGCCCCTTCACCATGCGGTTCGGGCACCTGCTCGGCCCGGACAGCACCGTCATCCAGATCGACACCGCCCTGCAGCCGACGCACCCCCGGGTGGACATGTTCGTCAGCGCGGACGTGAAGTCTGCCGCGGGACGCATCCTGAGGATGCTGGATGGCCCGGCCTCTCCGGACGCCAGCCGCGCAGAAGCCTGGCGCGGGGAAGCCCGCAAGCGCCTGGCCGAAGGACCGGCCCACCACCCAGGCTCCGACGAGACCCCGGACGGCCGGCTGGACCCGCGCTCCCTGGCCACGGCACTGGATGCCGTCCTGCCGGAGCGCCGCACGGTGGTCCAGGACGGAGGGCACTTCGTCGGCTGGGCGCCCATGTACTGGCGCATCCCGAGGCCGCAGGACCTGGTCATGGTGGGGACCGCCTACCAGGCCATCGGGCTGGGCCTTGCCAGCGCCGTCGGGGCAGCCCGCGCCGTGGAGGACGGCCGCACCCTGGTGCTGGCCTCCGGCGACGGCGGTTTCCTGATGGGCCTGTCCGACCTCGAATCGCTCATTGGTGCGGCGAGCAGCGCCGTCGTCGTGATCTACAACGATGCCGCCTACGGAGCCGAAATCCACCAGTACGGCTCCCAGGGCCTGACCGAAAAGCCGATGCTGATCCCCGAGGTGGACTTCAGCGGCATCGCCCGCGCGCTCGGTGCCGAGTCGGCGATCATCCGCTCACTGGCGGACCTAGCCGCGCTCGAGGAATGGATCGACGCCGGTGCGAAGGGAACCTTCGTGGCCGACTGCCGGATCACGTCGAGCGTCCGGGCGCCGTGGCTGAGCGAGTGGATGCAGGCCTCGCAGGCTGCAAAGGCGGCGGTGGCGGGGTAGCTGCCCGGATGCACGAAAAGGAGGCCGACAACGACACCCAGTGTCGCCGTCGGCCTCCTTTTATGCCCGCGAGGTGGTGCTATCCGCCGAAGGGCGCTGGACCCTAGGCCGCCGTCGGAAGCGTTACGTAGCTGCCCTCGATGACGCTGGCGGCAACAACGGGTGTGCCGTCTACTGTGACATAGCTGCCACGGGTGACGGGGCGCAGGTTTCGGGCGCCAGCGACGGTGACATAGCTGCCCTCGACGCCGACGGAGACGCTGCCGGCGGGGAGAGTCACGTAGCTGCCGCCGCGCACTGCGGTGTCAGGGACAGCGCTAGCGGAAGCGGCCTGAAGGGTGGTTTCGGTGATGGATGAGGAGGTTTCGGGGCGTTCGGTCAGGAAAGTCATGGGTTCTCCTTGGGGTTTCGGGATGAGTGCCATACAGGTTCTTGTGCCGCTCAAGCAGGAGGGCGGTTGCGCGTTATATCGCTTGCCCCGCTGGCCCGGGTATGTTCACCGGTGCGGTACTCAAGGGCTACGGTGGCCTGTACCTAATTTTACGGCTTAATGTGAGCTACTCAAAATAAGGTGCGAAGGCTCACGTCATACGCCAGGCGGCTGATCAGAGCGGGGCGGGCGAAAGATCAGCGCAAGATTGCCTCAGGAACGAATCTTTCATTCCTATGAAGAACTAGCATCACGGCATTGGCTGCACAGAATGATGGGGGAAAAGATGAGTGAACATGGTCTGGCGGGGGCAACGGCAGTGCTCGACGAAGTCGGGGGGCGGCCGCCGAACACCCCCGAGATGCTGGTCTGCAGTACGTCCTTCGACTACAAGACCGACAGCCCGGCGAGGAACAATCCCGACCCGGACAGGGACAGTCCGAAGCTCCGGTCTCTCCATCAGTTGCTGTGGACCAAGAAGCTGAACTCCGGTGTCCTTTTCGCGCAGACCGTGCCGCCGAATCGTGGGGACGGCTACCTCATCTTCACCGACACCTCCGGGGGGAGGCATTGGTACGGCAGCGACGCCATCACGAACTCCTACACCAAGTGGCTGCGCCCGAGGCCTCTGGCCGACGCCATTGCCGGGCTGAACGAGGAGCAGCGGGCCCGCTACCTCAACCCGCCGTACACCATCGGCAGTGCAATGATCTGGCCCGTCAGGACGGCGGACCGACCCACCATCAACCAGGCACGAGGAATCAGGTCGCTGATCGCTGACCGCATGGACCTCACCCTGGAGTGCATCCGGCGTCACTACGCAGGAGAGCCCGAGAGCCCCCTCGCCGGTGTCCTCAACGCCTACGCGGACTTCTTCGCGCTCTTCGACGGGTTCAAGGAGTTCGTGGACTTCTTCCACCTGCAAGACCTCGTCACTGCCGACTACGACGAGGTTCGGTTCTTCCTGCCGTTCGACAACTTCAAGCGACGCGGAACACCGGCCACAACGGAGGAGTACGTGACGTATCGGGAGGCCACGCTGGAGTTCATCGCGAAACGGGGACAGCGGATTACCAAGTGGCTTGAGGACAACCACCCCGACAACGAGATTGGCGGTTAGCCCCGTAGCGGGGCTCCCAAGAATGGCGCCGGCGGCCTAGACGAATTCACAGGTCCACCAGGGATAGCCGGAACGGGAGATGTTCCACTTCGTCGAAGGCTGCAGCTCAGGCCCGGGCTCCCCCATCGACCTGCCGCTGTACAACTGCCAGAGCATATTCGGCGGCCGGGCATCGTCCCGCGCCGCCCCGGGGTTCTGACACGGACACTGATTGATCCTGCACCTCTTCTCCTCCGGCAACCGGCCCGCACCGCCCGCTACACCCGCGCCGACGAGATGCACCAGTCATACACAATCACGGTTTCTTCGTCGCCGTCGCGATGGGCACTGAACCCGTAAAGCTTCCGGTCGGATCGGGGCTTCTCAGCGCGGCGCCGCTGGGCGAAGGCGGCTGGCTGCAGCCGAACAACACCGCCTGGGTACTACGCGAATAGATAGCCCTCTCGCAGATTTGATCAAGGGCTGCTCAAGGACTACGCAAAATTCACCGAGCAATCGGAGAACGCCTTGTGCCCGCCTTTTCCCCGTGAAGAATTGGGTCATCAGCATTCTGGATATTGCGTCCGACTTAGCTGACATGGATTTCATCAAGGGGGAAATCAGTTTGAAGCTCACACCAACTTTGGTCAGCGCCGCACGCTTAAGCAGTTCCCCATTGTTGATTACGAAACGGTGCTTAGCGCCAACACCAAGTTGCGTTGTAGAGCAAATGCAGCTCAAGAGTTGTGGACCGAAGACGCATGGATCACGGAAGGTACTGCTTTTCACGCCTCAAACGCATGCCTAGGCGCTAAAGAAATCCCTTGCGTCTTCCTGCGGAGGCACAAAGTCCGCAAGCTTCTGCAGAACGAAAGTATCCATCAGCAGGGTCCGTCAGAAACAAGAAAATGGGGAAAATTATGTCTGATATCAAAAATGGTCCGGCACCTTGGGCAACGCCTGAAGAACGAGTTCAGCTCGTGCGACTTGTCGAGGAGAAGCGCAAAAACGGCCTCGGTGTTGCGTCTCTTGTAGTGGGCATCGTCGCAGCAGTGTTCAGTATGATCCCGATCGTGGGCATGATCGCCTTTATCCTAGGCCCCATTGCCGTCATCCTCGGCGTCATCGCTCTCTTCCTGAAGAATCGGAAGAAGGGCATGGCAATAACGGGAGTCATCCTCGGCATCGTCAGCGTTATTGTCGCCGCAATGGTGACGGCCGGAGTGAGTGCCGCAGCAAAGGCAATTGACAACAGCATCAATGCCGAGCACACGGTGGAGTACATCGTAACCACCACCGGTCCGGCCAGCATCTCGTACTGGACCCCCGGCGGGACATCAACTGAAGACGTCACGTCAGAGTGGAAGAAGTCCATCACCTCTACGGAATTCGGTTTTACGAGCCTGTCAGTCACCGGAAGCTACAGCGATGCGTCCGCCGCAGTCACGTGCGAGATTCTGATCGATGGCAAGAGCGCAGGTAAGAACACGGGCAACGGCACTGGCGCTCATGCCTCTTGCTCGGGAAGCACCTGGTCCAAGTAGCTCAGCTGGATGGCTGGCAAGGGACTACGCAAGACCCGTGCCAGCCATAGTCCGTGCGGCCCGCTGCGCGCATTCTCCACTACCGCGCAAAGGACCTGCTGACGGGCGGCCAGTCCACCGATCATCCGGCGGATGCCTCTGGAAACTTTGGACCGTGCTGAGCCCAGGTCATACCCCGGCATCAACTCCTGTCCCCTCAGCCCGGCGACGTCCAGGGGGTGCGCGGAACGAGGAGGACCTTCCGTCGATAACGGAGGCGAAATAGGTCCTCCTCGCGACTCGTCAGGGCGCCGTGGTGGGGCACATTGATGCTGACACGGCCCCGAAACGGCTCAATCCGCGGCGTGTCCGTGTCAAAGTGCCCCGGTTCGGCTACTTCCCCGGGCCTGACCGAAAAGCCCATGCTGATCCCCGAAGTGGACTTCAGCGGAATCGCCCGCGCGCTCGGTGCCGAGTCGGCGATCATCCGCTCACTGTCGGACCTTGCCGCGCTCACGGACTGGATCGACGCCGGCGCCAAGGGAACCTTCGTGGCCGACTGCCGCATCACCGCCAGCGTCCGGGCCCCGTGACTGAGCGAATGGATGCAGGCCAAGCAGGAGGCGAAGGCGGCGGTGGCGGGGTAGAGGCCCCACGTATGGTTCTGCCTGCCTGACGTAGCATGAATCCATGCGGATACTCGTCGTCGGAGCCGGAGCCACAGGCGGGGCGTTCGGAACGCTCCTGCAGGAAGCGGGACGGGATGTCACGTATCTGGTGCGGCCGCGCAAGCAAGAGGCCCTCCGCCGGGACGGGTTACGCTTCATTTCCCCCACCGCTGACCGGACGCACCCGGTAAAAACCATCACCGCCCCGGACGGGTCAGAGGCCTTCGATCTGATCCTCGTCACGGTCAAAGCCACCGCGTTCGAGGGCGTACTCGGCGAGATTGGCGCTTTCGTCGGGCCTGGAACGAGCATCATTCCCATCCTCAACGGCATGGCCCATGTGGACCGGCTTGAGCAGTTGTACCCGGGCCAGGTGCTCGGCGGCCTGGCCCGGATCGTCGCCACTCTCGACGGCGATGTGGTCCGCCAGCAGATGCCCCTCACTTCCCTCATGGTGGGCGGGCTGAGCGGAAACCCTGTCCCTACGGATGTTTCCGAAGCTCTGGACGTGCCCGGCGTCGACTTCTCGGTAGTGGACGACGTAGCCGGCGCCCTGTGGGAGAAATGGGTATTCATCGCGGCCGCAGGAATCGTCAACTGCCTGTTCCGGGCGCCGGTTGGACGGATCATCGACGCCGGCGGGCGGTCCAGGATCCTGGAGGCCATCAGTGAAACCGAAGCGGTGGCGGCGGCGGCAGGACATCCCGTTTCCGACGCCGGTCATGCACAGGCGGTCGGTATCCTGACTGAACCGGGATCGGCCTTCACTTCCTCCCTGTACCGGGACCTCAGCGCAGGGCTCCCATCGGAGGCCGAGCACATCCTCGGCGACCTTGCCGGCAGAGCCCGCAGCCTCAACGTCCCTACGCCTCTGTTGGAGCTCACCCTCATCCAGATCAGGGCCGGCCTGCCAACCTGAACCACTCCGGCGCGGCCAGCAGGCGGCGGAGCCAGCGTGCTGGAGCGGGCGAGCTGATCAACAGGCGACGCCGTGCTCTTCCCGCTGCACCGAAAGACCGGACAAGACTGCCGGATCACGTCGACCGTCCTGGCCCCGTGACTGAGGGAGTGGATGCAGGCCTCGAAGGCGGCGAGGGCGAAGGCTGCGGTGGCGGGCTAGGGGCATTCACAGGTCCGGCGCCTAACATGGCCCACATGAAAGCTGCCCGGGACGCACGCTCTGCCGCCGTTGTGATCAACGCCGGATCACGCCGAGGGGCGGCACCCGAACTTGCCGTGGACACGATGCGAAAGGCAGGCGTGCCCATCTCTGCCGTGCACCACGTGCTGTCGGGGGCAGACCTGGCCGGGACGCTTGATCGGGTGCTTGCGGACGGGCACGACCTGGTCGTAGTTGGTGGCGGCGACGGGACAGTGTCCTACGCCGCCGGTCGGGTTGCCGGCACCGACGTTGTGCTCGGCGTTCTTCCCCTGGGCACCGCCAACGACTTCGCCCGCACACTGGAGATACCCAACAACCTTGCCGAGGCCTGCGCCACCATCGCAGACGGGAAAGTAGTGGACATCGACCTCGGCCGGGCCAACGGTGAGCCATTCCTCAACGTCGCGTCCGCGGGCTTGTCCGTGGCAGTTACCGAAGCTCTCAGCCCCCGCCTGAAGCGATACATCGGGCCATTGGCGTACAGCATCGCCACGCTGACGGCTTATGCCAGGCACAAGGCGTTCCGGGCCCGTCTCGAGTTCCCCGACGGGGACCACGAGCCGATTGAGCTCGACAGCCTCCTTCAGGTAGCCGTCGGCAATGGCCGGCATTACGGCGGCGGCAACACGGTCTCCCCCACGGCAGGGATCGACGACCACACCCTGGACATCTACGCCATCCTGGCGGGGCCACTCCGGGAGCATGTGAGTATCGCGCGGTTGCTCAAGGACGGAAGCTTCATCAAACACGATCGGGTGTACCACCTGACCACCAGACGTGTCCGGCTGGTCACCGACCAGCCGCTGCCGGTGAATCTCGACGGCGAGATTGCGACCGCCACGCCCACTGACTTCACCGTCCAGCGCAACGCCGTCCACGTCGTGGTGCCCCAGAGCAGCACCAGCGCGCTGTTCGACGGACCGGGCGCCGCGGACTGGTCGTCCATTTGAAAACCTATTAGCTCACCGGCCCATAGCCAGATTTCTTTCTTTCGCCGGTCAGCCCGCCCTAAGGGCGTTGTTTCGAAAACCGTCACGCCTCCGGCACATCTCCCCTTAGTTGCGGGTGCAGCAGATCACGGGCAACGGCTAGCGGGTGGTGAAAAGCCGGCAGGCCAGACAGTCGCGGAGTTATAACAAAATCCCCCGATATATTTTACTGATCCGATGTGTGCGCCGCTGAGGTCCGCGTCTCTGAAGTCAGCTCCTGAGATGTCAGCCCCGCCGAGAAATGCGTTCGTAAGCGTCGCCCCTCTGAAATTGGTGCCAATGAGGAAGGCGTGGAAAAGCCTCGCGTTTGTAAGGTCTGCATTGGTCAGGTCCGTAAAAGTAAAGTTTGTTCTGTCCAGTGAGACCCCTATGAGTTTCACCCCGGTCAGATTCAGCTTTGCTTGCGCCCCGAAACTGGACAGATAGGCGTCCGACAAGCCGGTTGCGGAGCTAAGGTCAGCTCCAGCGAGGTTGACGCCTTCAAACCTTGCACCAGTAAGGTTTGCGCGTGTCAGGTTGGCATTCTTGAGGATAGCGTTACGTAGGTTCGCCCTTCCAAGATCGGCTTCCACAAGCAAGGCGTTGGTGAGGTCTGTACCATCGAGCCTGGCAGAGGAGAGGTTCGCATTTGCAAGGTCAGCTCCACTCATAAGAAGGCCTGACAAGTTTTGATCGGCCAAGTCCAATGAGTGAAAGGGTCTCTCCGCCGCCTGCGTTGTCGATCGTTCCCTTACGAAGCGGAGATTCTCTCGCCTGTCCGCTTCGTCTGCCGTGGTCGTGGCAGCTTTTAGCTCGCGATCCGACCTCTGATCGTCAAGCCACGACTGGCCGACGAGCAGGATGACACCAAGTAAGAAGGCAATGAGTATGTCTTGCACCCACCAGGGAGGATCCTGTTCCCGCCAAGACCGCTTTTTACGAGGCTTCGGTTTCAAAGCCCACCTAGGTCGAGTGCGCTGTTGCATACTGCCATAACCGCTTGGCATTCATGCCTCCTTGCCATCGTAGGAGTCTTATCTTTCGCCGTATCTGGATCGTATCTTCCTTGGATTCGTACAGGGCAAGACCATTGCGGGGTTCTTAGTTGGTGGAACGCGGGCCGACCGGAAGCTCAACTCTCAGCGCAGCAGGGTGGCAGTTTCTGCCGCGAGCCCGGATGGTATTGAGCTGGCCCGTCCAGCTCAGGCTACTGCTCGCTCGGCCTGTCCCGTGATGTCCAGGACGTGGGCGTCCCAGCGCGTGTCTGCTCCGCGACAAGGGCCGGCAAATGTCCCAACGCCTCGGGGCCGGAACCTTCGCCTCCGCGGCCGCAATGAGAACGTCGGTAACAGTTCAGCGGGCAACGTCGGGTCTGCACCCCAACTCAAGGCCTCGCGAACCAGGTTGTTCGACGGACCGGGCGCCGCGAACTGGCAGTAAGGCGTTGTTTCCGAAACAGTCACGCCTCCGGCACCTCCCCCCTTACTGTTGATGAGGCAAGTCACGTAACCGTTTACGTAAACCGTTTGCGTACCTGCCCCCAGACCGCAGTACAGCCAAGGAGAACCAGTGGTAACCATCAGGGACGTCGCCGTGCACGCGGGCGTATCCCCCGCCACCGTCTCCCGGGTGGTCAACGGCCTTGTGGGCTATTCGGAAGAGACCCGCGAGCGCGTGGAGGACGCGGTCCGGAAGCTCAGCTACGAAACCGATTCCCTGGCACGTGGCCTTAAGACCCGGCAGACCTCGGTCATCGGACTGCTCGCACCCATGGTGTCCGACGCACTCGCCTCCCAGGTGATGCAGGGCGTGGAGGAGGAGGCCCAGGAGCGCGGCTACGCCGTCATGCTGGGCCGCACCGGCGCCAAATCCGCCTACATCGCCAGCTACCTGCGGACCCTGCGCACCTACCGGGCAGCCGGCGTCATCCTGGTCTCGGCCGTAATCAAGCCCGAGATCCGGCAGCTGCTGGGACCCACCGTCCCGGTCATCTCCGTGGCCATCAGCGACAAGTCGGGCTCACCCAGTGTGGCCATCGACGACGAAAAAGCAGCCTATGACGCCACCCGTCACCTGCTCAAACTCGGCCACCGCCGCATCGGGCTGCTCACCGGCGACCCCGACTCCATCTTCGTTGCCCAACCCCGGCAGCGCGGATACCTCAAGGCCATGGCCGAGGCAAAGTGTGAACCCGTCACCGCCACGGGCAACTTCTTCTACGAAAGCGGCGCCCCCGGCCTGGACCACCTGCTGCAGCAGGACCCCGGCCTCACCGCCATCTTCGCCGTCAGCGACGAGATGGCCGCCGCCGTGGTGAACGAACTGCAAAAGCGCGGCCGCCGCGTCCCGGAAGACGTCTCCGTCCTCGGCTTCGACAACACCTCCACCGCCCTGCACGTCCACCCGCCCCTGAGCACCATGGCCCAGCCGCTGGAGGAAATGGGCCGGATGGCCGTCAAGAAACTCCTCCGCTCCCGCGACCTCGGGCCGCGGATCATGCCCCACAAACTCATCGAACGCGGCTCCACCGCCCCGCCGCCGCCCACCCAACAGACCTAACCCCAACTCACCGAATCCCCGCTTAAGGCGACAGCCGGCACTTCCGCGCGCCGCCGTCGTCGTACTCCCCTGCGCCCAAAACCAGCCACCTAAACAGGCAATTACCCCAACCCAAGGAGCAACACATGAGGCAGCGCCGCCGCACCTGGCAGACCCTTCTCGCCACCACCGCAACCCTGACCGTCGCCGCCGTCGCCCTCACCGGCTGCGGCGGAACCGCCACGGACGCGGGCAGCAGCCCCAAGGCCGCCGCGTCCTTCGAAGGCAAGGGCCCCATCAACTACGTCTCCAACCGCGATGCCTCCGGCGCCGCGAACAAGACCATCGAAGAGTGGAACGCCGCCCACCCGAACGAAAAAGTCACCTTCATCGAACTGCCGGACTCCGCGGACCAGCAGCGCCAGCAGCTTATCCAGAACGCCCAGATCAAGTTGGACACCTTCAGCGTGCTGAACCTGGACGTCGTCTGGACCTCCGAGTTCGCCGCGAACAAGTGGATCCTGCCGCTGCCCGATGACGCCATCCCCACGGACACGATGATTCCCGCCACGGTCAACGCCGCGACGTACCGGGACTCCCTGGTGGGCGCCCCGTACTACACCGACGGCGCGCTCTTCTACTTCCGCCAGGACCTGCTCACGGCCGCCGGCATCGCCGCCCCGCCCAAGACCTGGGACGAGATGAAGGCAGCCTGCGAGAAGATCCTTGCCCTCCCCGAAGCCGCCGGGATGTCCTGCTACACCGGCCAGTTCGACAAGAACGAGGCCCTTACGGTCAACTTTGCCGAGGCCGTCGCCTCCGCCGGCGGCACCGTGGTGGACGCCGAGGGCAAGCCCACCGTCAGCACCGCCGAAGCCAAGGCCGGCCTGAACCTTCTGGTGAACGGCTTCAAGGACGGAATGTTCCCCTCCGACGCCATCACCTATCTCGAGGAGCAGGGCCGCCGCGCATTCCAGGATGGCAAGCTCGTCTTCATGCGCAACTGGCCGTTCCTGCACGCCTCCCTGAGCGCCACGGACGGCTCCAGCAAGGTGGCCGGCAAGTTCGACATAACCTCCATCCCCGGCACCGACGGACCCGGCGTCTCCACTCTCGGCGGCCGCAGCCTCGCCATCTCACCGTTCACCCCGAACAAGGCCACGGCACTGGAGTTCGTCAAGTTCTTCACCAGCGAGGAGCAGGCGCAGAAGCGCCTCGCGCTCAGCTCCCGCGCCCCGGTCTACGCCTCGCTGTTCGAGGATCCCGCTGTCGTGGCCAAGCGCCCGTTCTTCCCCACGCTGCTGACCTCGCTGAACAACGCCCAGCCTCGCCCCAAGGTGGTCCAGTACGGCGCCACCACCAAGGCGATCCAGGAAGAGGCCTACGCGGCCATCACCGGCGCCAAGGACACGGACACGGCCCTGAACGACATGCAGGCCAAGCTCACCGAGCTGACCAAGTAGCCGCGCCATGACCACTACTACCGCCCCGTCCGCCGGCCCGCAGACCGGCACGCCCCAGCCAGCCACGCCGCGCAAACGCGGCAACCGCTCCCCCGGCGAAGGCCGCATGGCCGCGATGCTGCTCTCCCCCACCATCCTGGTGCTGGCCCTGGTCATCGTGTACCCGCTGCTCTCCGCGGTGCACCAGTCCCTGTTCCGCGCCGAGACCGGCTTGGACGCGGACGGCTTCGTCTCCGAAGTGGAGTCCTTCGTGGGGCTGGCCAACTACGCCGACCTCTTCGTGGGCGAATCCGGCCGGCGCTTCCTGAACGCCTTCGCCAACACCACCTTCTTCACGGTCACCACGGTGTTCCTCGAAACTGTCCTGGGCCTATGCCTGGCACTGGCCATGAACCGCGCCTTCCGCGGCCGGTCCTTCCTGCGCGCCAGCATCCTGGTCCCCTGGGCTGTGCCCACCGCCGTCTCCGGCCTGCTGTGGCGTTGGATCTTCCAGTCCGACGGCATCGCCAACAACCTGCTCGGCAGCGAAATCCTGTGGACCGCCGAAGGCAACGCCTCCAAGCTCGCAGTCATCATCGCCGAAGTCTGGAAGACCGCTCCGTTCATCGGCCTCCTGGTCCTCGCCGGGATGCAGATCATCCCCGGCGAGGTCTACGAAGCCGCCAAGATCGACGGCGCCGGCTGGTGGCGCCAGCTCGGCTCCATCACCCTCCCGCTGGTCAAGCCCACACTCCTGGTGGCCGTGCTGTTCCGCATGCTCGACGCGCTCCGCATGTTCGACCTGCCGTTCGTGTTGATCGGACCGGGCAAGGAATCCGTGGAAACCCTCTCCATGCTCGCCTGGGACGAATCCAACCAGCTCCGCTACGGCTCCGCCTCCGCATTCGCCGTCATGCTCTTCCTCTACGTCGCCGTCGTCGCCATCGTGTTCGTGAAGGTGCTCGGCGCGGACGTCACCGGCGCCAAGGAACTGAAGCGCATCTCCAAGAAGTCCCGCATCAAGGCAACCCGCACCCAGAAGGCCGAGGCCACCCGATGACCATCTCAGACCTCCGCAACGCTGCCGCCGATTCCGGCGTAGCTGGGACTGCTGCCGCAGCCCCGCTCCGCCCCAAGCAGAAGCGCACCTGGCGCTCCTACTCCGTTTACGTGGGCCTGGCGCTGATCTTCGCCTACTGCCTGGCGCCGTTCTACTGGATGATCGTCTCCAGCCTCCGCCGCACCGCTGACATCTTCGACAACACCCTGCTGCCCGCGCCGTTCTCCCTCGAGAACTACCTCAAGGTGTTCGATGGCTCCACCATGTTCGGCCAGGCGCTGCTCAACTCCCTGATCGTCGCCGGGACCACCACGGTGTTCGCCCTGGTCCTCGGCGTCTTCGCGGCCTACGCCATCTCCCGGCTGAACTTCCGGTTCAAGTCCGTGATCCTCGGCGTCATCATTGCCACGTCGATGTTCCCCGGCATCTCAGTGGTGGTTCCGCTGCTGCGTCTCTTCACAGACATCGGCTGGATCAACACCTACCAGGCGATGATCGTGCCGAACCTGTCCTTTGCGATCCCGCTGGCGGTCTGGAACCTGACCACGTTCATGAAACAGCTGCCGTTCGACCTCGAAGAGGCCGCCATGATCGACGGCTGCACCAAGTGGCAGGCGTTCCGCAGGGTCCTCCTGCCGCTGGCCGCACCGGGCGTGTTCACTACCGCTATCCTGACCTTCATCCACAGCTGGAACGAGTTCATCATCGCGCTGTCCATGATCAACAACCCCGCCGTCCAGACCGCCACCGTGGCCATCTCCAAGTTCACCGGAGCCACCGAATTCCAGGCACCGTTCGGTGAGCAGATGGCCGCCGGCGTGATCGTTACGGTCCCGCTGGTGATCATGGTGCTGGTCTTCCAGCGCCGCATCGTGGAAGGCCTCACCGCAGGTGCCGGCAAATGACGCACGACGGCGGCACCCCCGCCACGAGCACAGTCACCGGCCAGTGGTGGGACTCAGCCGTGATTTACCAGGTGTATCCGCGCTCCTTCGCGGACAGCGACGGCGACGGCGTGGGCGACCTCGCCGGGCTGGCGGCCCGGCTGCCCTACATCGCGTCGCTGGGCGTGGACGGGATCTGGATGACCCCGTTCCAGCCCTCCCCGCAGGTGGACCAGGGCTACGACGTCAGCGACTACTGCGGCGTGGACCCGCTGTTCGGCACCATGGAGGAGTTCGACGCCCTCCTGGAGCTCGCCCACTCGCTTGGCCTGCGGATCCTGCTCGACGTTGTCCCCAACCACTGCTCCTCTGCCCACCCGCTGTTCCAGCAGGCCCTCGCTGCCGGGCCAGGCTCGCCGGAACGGGAGCTGTTCCACTTCGTCGAAGGCCGCAGCTCCGGCCCTGACTCCCTCAGCGATTTACCCCCGAACAACTGGCAGAGCGTCTTCGGCGGCCGGGCCTGGTCCCGCGCCAACCCGGAATCCGACACGGACACCCAGTGGTACCTGCATCTGTTCTCCCCCGGGCAGCCGGACTGGAACTGGCGGAACCCGGCCGTGGGCGAATACTTCGAAGGCGTGCTCCGCTTCTGGTTCGATAAGGGCGTGGATGGCCTCCGGATCGACGTGGCGCATGCCCTCTTCAAGGCGGACGGTTTGCCGGATGCGCCCTCCGCCACTGCTGTGGTGGACGGCCTGCGGTCCAACCCGCTGGTCTCGGACCAGGAGGACGTCCACGAGGTGTACCGGCGCTGGCGCACCCTCGCCGAGAAGTACCAGCCGCACCGCCTGCTGGTGGGCGAGGTCAACCTGGAACCGGCCCGCGCCGCCCGCTACACCCGTGCCGACGAGATGCACCAGGCGTTCGCGTTCGCCTTCGTGAAGCTCGGTTGGGATCCTGCGGCGTGGGCTTCAGTGGGGACGGAGCTGGAGGCCGCGCGCCAGGCCCACGGCGCGGCGCCCAGCTGGGCGCTGGAGAACCACGACATTGTCCGCTCCGTGACGCGGTTCGGCGGCGGGGCCGTGGGCACCCGGCGCGCGCGGGCCGCCCTGCTGGCCCTGCTCGGCCTGCCCGGCGCCGCCTACATCTACCAGGGCCAGGAGCTCGGGCTGCCCGAAGTGGATGTCCCGGTGGACGCCCGCGTGGATCCCATGTGGGCCCGCGGCGGCATCACCCGCGACGGGGCCCGCGTCCCGCTGCCGTGGACCGCGGCTCCTTCGTTGCACCATGGATTCTCGCTGGGTTCTTCGGCGGCGGCCCCGTGGCTGCCGCAACCTGCCGGCTGGGGCCAGCACGCCATCGAAACCCAGCAGCAGGCCCCGGGTTCCACGCTGGCGCTGGTGACCGCCGCCGTCGGACTCCGCCGCCAGCTGTGGGAGCAGGGCGTGTTCACTGCGGACGACGGCGGCAGCTGGCGTGTGGAGGACGGGAACCTGCTGGTCTGCGAGCGCAGCCCCAAGTTCCTGGTTGCCGTGGCGATGGGAACCGAGCCGGTGCGGCTGCCCGCCGGGACCGTGCTGGCCAGTGCTGTGCCCCTGGAAACGGCCGGCTGGCTGCAGCCGGACAACGCTGCCTGGGTGCTGCGGGAATAGATAGCCGTCTCGCAGATTTAGATCAAGGGCTGCTCAAGGTCTCCGCAACTTTCACCGAGCAATCGGAGAACGTACTTGTGCGCACCATATCCCCGTGAAGAATTGGGTCATCAGGCAGGCTGGATGACGCATCCAACCTTGCCGAACTGAATTCATCAAGGGGGAAATAGTTTGAAGCTCACAACAACTCTGGCCAGCGGCGCACTCTTGTGTCTGGCCCTTTCGAGCTGTGCCGCGGGATCGCCGCAATCAGTTCCGGCCGTAACGCACACCGTTACACAGACGGCTCCAGCAACTGTGACGGCAACCGCCACAGTCACAGCCGAGCCTGTTGCACCCGTCGTAGTGGCGGCCCCGGCTCCGGCTCCAGCGGCTCCAACGACTGCGATTATTCCTGGCAACGTTGCCGGAATGAATGCAGAGGCGCTCGACGACGATCTATCCGCTCTGGGCTTCAAGAAAGTCGTCTACAACGCTGATACTGGCAAGACCGTGCTGTTGCTCAGCAACTGGACGGTTACAGGGATAGACAACGCCGGGGCAGAGCAGGCTGTCGACAAGGCAGTAGTAGTTCACGTAACAAAGTAGTGGCCGCTCGTCCCCAGCGTACCCACCGTGAAGTGCCTTGGCGACTTGGTACTCTCGGCGACGCGCCAGGACGCCGGCTCGACGTCAAGCGCAACTATTGGGGGACGAATGACAATTCCGAACATTTTGGATGAAGACCATATCGATGCCGCAGCCAAACTGCTGGGCGCTTACTACAACGACCTTTTCGCATCAGAGATGCCGAGAACCGGCAGCCGCTTCGACAGCTGGGCCGGTGGTGGGGACGCGGCGGGCGTGGCCAACCGAGTGGTCGCCGATGATCTTGTCGCAGTCTCATTCCTGTCGGTCAAGATTCCAGCCCGGGCCGCAGTCGGCATACTTGAAACGCATGCTCCGGAGATTTCAAAGAACCTCAAGCACCTGCCATATAACGTCGACCTGGCGGATCTGACCCCTGACGAGTTCGACAAGTACCTTGGCACAGGGAGCCCCGGAATGTGCCTATGGCACGTGCTCAGGGCGACGACAACCGGACGATGGGGTATTGGCGAAACTAAGGCCAGTAAGATCATGGCCCGAAAGCGCCCCCAGCTAATCCCAATCTACGATTCAATCGTGGGTCCGCTAATGGGGCTGCCCAAGAACTCCGTGGGTCAGTGGAAGAAGTGGCATACGGCCTTAACTGACGGCACAGGCCTCACTTACCGGCTTCAAGAAATTCGAAGGCTCTCTGGAATTTCCGATCCGATTTCCGACATTCGTGTCATGGACATCGTGCTCTGGATGTACGGAAAGGAGACCGCAGCCTCGTGAAAAGGACCAAGCAAGGGCCGGAGCTCACGGACAACTATGCACAGTTCGTCGAGCAGTTGACCGCCGCTTCGAAAAAGCTACAGGCACGTCATGACTCACTGAACCGGACACTTGAAATAGTCACTTTGCTGTTCAAGCAGAATGTGCTCGGTCTCAGCCTCTGGGAAGAACGACGCATCAAGCTCAGCAAGTTAGTTGCGAAAGATGCCATTTCGATGGACACGGCAAACTCGCTGCGCGAGCTCCATGACGTTGCCCTCAGGATGGAATCAATGTTCCTGCTCCGCAGCCAGCGCATCGACGAGAAAAAATCAGCTGTTAGCAGCCATGTTGATGAAATCAACAAGTCGCTTCTCGATCTGGACAGAAGCAAGCTCAATCTCCTTTCGTCCCGGATGACAATGCGCGATCGCGAGAAGCTCAACGAGGCCGTCGCAGGTGTTGCCGGGACACCCCAAGGAGCGAACGCGGCATCATCCGATCCGGGCCTTCGAGATGACCTCAACGAGGCCCGTAGGGCTATGATCCTGGCCGAAGCGCTGCTGGAACTGAAAGGGAAATGACGGTGACACAAACGCAGTCGGAGAAGATCGTCATCAGAAGTTTCACTTCTGTGCAGTGGGATGGCAGTAGCGTGCCCAAACCCGTGAACGTCTTTGCCAAATTCCGAGGGAAGCGGCTGTGGGCTGGCATCATAGCCTTCGTCATCCTCTGCAACCTCGGAGTTTTCGGGACAGTGGTAATCGTTCTTGCATTCATCGGCTTAGTCATAGCGATGATCTGGTCAACGGGAAAGCTTTCGCCCCAACAGGCGTTTATGAGCGACCTCATGGCAGAGGTGAATGACGCCGTTGTTGAGCTCACCGACAACGCGGATGCAAGGCTGTCCGTGAAAGATCTGGTGGCTCTGCGGGGTTCCGACCGGGATATTCCGTTGCCGGTCAACGGCGTATCAGGTCTAAATTTGCGCGTCGTCAGCGACGGACCAGGTGCCGAGCGCATAGCAGCGATAGCCCGAACGGACGACAGGATACGGACAACAAAGGTTATTGTCGCTGCTACTGCACCCGATTATGGCACCGCAAGCTTCGACCGGCTGCTTCAGACCACACTCGACGCAGCCTGACAGGACCGACAACCCCGCCTGCGCACGCTTAAGGAGGAACGCGGCGAGAAGGCGCCCCCCATCTCCGGCGCTCTCAGGCAGGCGTCGCAACGGTAATTCCGGGCTACTCGAGGAAGCAGGCGGCCGGAAGCTGAAAGCCGCATTGTCACGGACACAGGCGTGGACGCCGAGCACATCTCACGAGTCCTACCCGCCCTTCCGCTTCCACGCCACCGCCAACCCCAGCACCACTGCGCCCAGCCCGAGCATCACCAGGACCATCAGCCCCCAGTTCGCTTGGTTCACGCCTGGCCCGTACAGCACACCGATCAGCACCGTCGCCGTGATGGCGCCAAGGTAGCGGCAGGTCTGGAAAATACCGGCTGCCACTCCCCTCTCCTCCGGCCGGGCGGACACGTAGAGGCCCTGGTTCGACGCCGTGCTCACCACTCCGTACGGCACACCCATCAACGCGGTCAGCACAAACACCAAGGGCGGCCAGAGGGACAACGTCAACGCCCCCAGCCCGCCCGAGGCGACTAGTAGGATCAGCGCACCGGCGATCATCACCGAACGCACGCCGAACCGCTCAATCAGCCGTACCGTCACCGGTGTGACCAGCACGGACATCGCCGCCAGGGGAAACATCAGCAGGCCCACCAATCCGGCGTCGTAATGTCCCGCCTCCTGCAGCAGCTGCGGCAGGCCGAAGAACGCAAAGTAGTAGACGCCGCTGAAGACGACGAACACCAGATACACCAGCAGCAGCGGCCGGTTCCGGCCGAGCAGCCGCAGATCAAGGAACGGCGGACGGAAGCGCAGCTCCCGCCACGCAAACACCGCGGCAATGAAGGTCGCCGCGCCCAGGAGCCACCAGCGGTATCCCGGCATCACGTTCAGCAGCGCCATCATCGCGAGCATCAGCGAGGCGACGAAGGCCAGGATGCCGGGGATGTCGGAGTCGCGGATCAGGGTGGAGAGCTTCCCGGTTTCGCGTCCGGCATCGGCCGGCGCCGCCCGGTGCACCACAATCAGCGCCAGCAGCGCGAGCGGCACGTTGACGGCGAACAGCGCCTGCCAGCCCAGCAGGCTCACCAACAAACCGCCGACGACGGGTCCCACCGCGGCCGCCGACGTGTTCGCCATCTGGATCCGGCCCAGCGGGCGGGTGGCCGGCAGCTTCGCCAGCCGGCTCAGTTCGGTGACCATCACGACGGCGGACGGGTAGGCCGTCGCCGTCCCCACGGCCATGAGCGCGCGGGCCACGCAGACCAGCGCGAAGTTGGGCGCAAACGGAGCCAGCGCGCACGTCACCGCCACCAGGGCCATCCCGAACGTGAACAGGCGGCGCGGCCCGAAGCGGTCCGCGAGCCTGCCCATCAGCGGCTGTCCGGCCGCGGACGCGAGGTAGAACGAGGTGATCACCCAGGTGACGGTGGCGACGTCGAGCGCGAAATCCTCCCGGAGGACCACCAGCGCGACGGCGATCATGGACGAGTTCAGCGGGTTCAGGGAGGTGCCGAGGCTGAGCGCGGCGATCGCGAGGCCGGGACGGGGTTTGTTCGTCACGCCCCTAAGTCTGGTGCATCGTTGCCTTGGGTCACGAACCTACTCGGGGGCGTGCGGCGAGTCGAGCTCGCCGGCAATCTTCTCCTCCAGGGCGGCCAGCGTCGCCTCGGGCAGGACGATCAGTCCGTCCAGCTCCCGCCGGGCGCGCCTGTACGCCGTCTGCCGCTCCGCCGGTGTGGCGGCATTGTCTAAGGCGAGGTTGAGCAGCTTCCTGGCCGTCGCCAGCCGCTGGCGTTCGGGCCCGGTGAAGTTGCTGTCCTTGATCCGCTTGGCTTCCCGCTCTGCAACGTCGAACGCCAGCTCGAAGCTGTGCACGGCCGCCCGGTATTCCGCCAGCCGGGCCGCCGTCGAAATCTCTTCCGGTTTGGCCGGCCGCAACCCGTCGGCCTCCCGCTTGGCCCGGAGGAAGGCGACCGTGAGGGGTTCGCGCACATCCGTCATGACCGGGAAGTCGATGAGTTTTCCCACGTCAAGCTCGTAGTCCAGCCACCGCCGGTTCACGGCGTCGTGCGCTGCCACCAGCGAGAGGACAGCAGCCTGGCTGGCCTGTTCGGCCTGCACCGCCTGGTTCTTGAGCTTGTAGAGCTCCACCCGGCGGCGGTGGCGGCGTTCGCTCGCTTTGGACCACTGCCTGGCCCACCCGCCCATCACTGCGCTCAGCGGAAAGACAAGCCACCAGTAGTGGGCGACAAAATCGAAGAAGGGATCCACAGATTCATCGTCCCACCTGAGCGCGCCCACTGAAACGCATTTCCCGCGTCAGGTCTTCAAGGGAACGGCATCCAAAAACCCGTTGACATGTGACCAAATGGTCACCTATTCTTTAACCGTGGACGCCGTATTCAAGGCCCTCGCCGACCCCACCCGCCGGGACCTGCTCGATGAGCTCTTCCGGGAGGACGGGCAGACCCTGCATGCGCTCGAGGCCCGCTTCGAGATGACCCGATACGGGGTCATGAAGCACCTCAAGCTGCTGGAGGAAGCCGGCCTGGTGGTCACCCGCCGTCGGGGCCGCGAGAAACTCCATTTCCTCAATCCGGTGCCCATCCGCCTGATCCACGACCGCTGGGTCAGCAAGTATGCACAACCATGGGCCGCTGCCCTCAGCGACCTCAAAACCAGATTGGAAAGTCCCATGGAAAAGATCTTCGAAATCTACATCAAGACCACCCCGGAGCGGCTCTGGGAAGCCATTACGGACAGCGATATCCGCAGCAAATACCAGTTCGGCAACAGCATCAAATCGGATTGGACCACGGGCAGCCGCTTCGAAATGGGCAACCCGAAGGCGGACGGAGCGCTCCTGGGCGAGGGTGAAAACATTGAAGTCGATCCCCCGCGCCGCCTGGTCCAGACAATGCGCGCCCTGTGGGGCGAGGACGTCAAGGCCGAAGGCACCTCACGCATCACCTGGGAAATCGAACCGGTGGGCGACTCCTGCCACCTCACCGTCACCCACGACCAGCTCCGCGAAGGCGCCAACGACCAGCTCTACGGCGGCTGGCCGATGATCCTCTCCGGCCTGAAGACCTGGCTGGAAACCGGCGAAAAGCTCACCACCCCGGGCTCCCTCATGTACACCTAAAGGCGACCGTCGGCGCCAAACCCGGGGCGCCGCCGTCGTACTCCCCCGCGCTACTTTTCAGGTCCCGCGTGTGCCGCCTTAGCGGCCTCATAGCTGGCGCCGAAGGGCAGCGTGTCCATGTCCAGCATGGGGTTATCGTCCTGGGTTGCCACCAGTTCGCGGGCAGCTTTGTCCGAATCCACGCTGGGCATTGACCCTGGCAGGTGCCTCCGGGCGGATTCCGGCAGGAAGTAGATGGTGACCGCAGCGATTGCCGAGGTGGCCATGAGGTAGTACGCGGGCATCATATCGTTGCCCGTCACCTGGATCAGGCTCGCAACAATGAACGGGGTGGTGCCGCCGAAAATCGCCACGGCGAAGTTGTAGGCGATGCCCATGGCCCCGTAGCGGTGGGCCGTGGGGAACAATGCCGGCAGCGCCGAGGCCAGATTGGCAACGTAGAACGTGACGGGGAAGGCGACCAGGGCAAGGCCGGTGAGCGTGGCCGGGACGGTTCCGATATCGATCAGAAGGAACGCGGGGAGCGACAGCACCACCGTGCTGATGGCACCGATCCACAGCACGGGGCGCCGGCCGATCCGGTCCGAGAGATGACCGGTCAGCGGGATGCACAGGGACATGGCCACCAGGACCGGGATGGTCAGGAGCGTCCCGTTGATCTCGTCGTACCCCTTGTTGGTGGTCAGGTACGTGGGCATGTAGGACGTCAGGGCGTAGCCCACCGTATTGGCAGCGGCCACGAGGATCATGGCCAGCACTATCCGCTGCCAGTAGGCCTTGAAGATTCCCACCGGGCCCATGGGGCCGAGCACCTCACCGGTTTCGGGATGCCTGGCGACTTCGGCCTCTGCCTCGAGGGTTGCCTGGAACGCGGGCGATTCCTCAATTTTCATCCGGAAGTAGATCGCGATAATGCCGAGGGGCCCGGCGATCAGGAACGGAATGCGCCAGCCCCAGGCCTCCATCTCGGCCTGGCCCAGGGTTAGCTGGAGACCGGACACCAGACCGGCACCAATGGCAAAGCCCAGATAGCTGCCCATGTCCAGGAAGCTGGCGAAGAAGCCGCGGCGGTGGTCCGGGGAGTGTTCACTGACGAACGTCGTGGCGCCTGCGTACTCGCCACCGGTGGAAAAGCCCTGCACCAGCTTCGTGATCACCAGCAGCACGGCAGCCCAGATACCCAGCACCGAGTACCCCGGGAGGAGGCCGACGACGAAGGTCGCCGCGGCCATGAGCATCAAGGTCATCGCCAGGACCTTCTGGCGGCCGATCTTGTCGCCAAGCCAGCCGAAAAAGACGCCACCCAGCGGGCGGGCGATAAACGTTGCCCCGAAGGTTCCCAGCAGGAAGAGGTTCTGCACGGCTTTATCTGCTTCCGGCAGGAACACCGGGCCCATCGTGGTGATCAGATAACCGAACACACCGACGTCGTACCATTCCATCGTGTTGCCGACGATGGTCCCGCCGAGCGCTTTCCTGAGGGTCCGGTGGTTAACAACATTGACGTCTGAAACGCGGAGACGGCGTTTCTTGAGAGGTTGCTGGGTCATGGCCGCCCCGCCTCCAGATTGAAGTGGCGCATAAGCTGGCATACCCGCACTTTGGTTCCTCCAATGGAGGTCACACGCCACCGACGGATGGCGCCGTTCTTGGCGCTGGACTCACCGCGATGGCGAAGCCCAGGTGTCCGGCAATCGTGTCGGGCTGTCGAGAAGAGTCGAAGGTCCGATCGTGGGGAATGAACGCTGGGTTCAGCCCTGTCCCAATGGGTCATGTCGGCTCAATTGTGGTGCTCCGATCATTTTTGCACCGCCGCCCGGGCTCAGCAATCAAATTCGGTGAGAAACCCGTTCAGAAGCGGGCCGTTCAGAGGCTTGTGCCTACCGGGGAACAAGCCGCCACAGGGACGTGACCTCGGCCGTGCGCGCCTCGAACAGAGGATCATCGCGGTCCGATGCCTTCGGATGCGTTGGCTTGGTGTCGAGCCGTTCCACCACCTTCAGCCCAGCCGCGTTGATGGCGGCCAGCAGATCGTCACGCGACCGCAGGCCCAGGTGCTCGGCCAGGTCGGAGAGGACAAGCCAGCCCTCACCGCCCGGCTCCAGATGGTCGGAGAGTTCGTTCAGGAAGCGGAACAGCATCCTGCTCCCGGGGTCGTAGACGGCACTGTCCAGGGTGGAATGCGGCGTGGCCGGAATCCAGGGCGGGTTGCACACAATGAGCGGTGCCCGTCCGGGCGGGAACATGTCGGTCAGGACGGCCTCAGCATTGTCCTGGACACCGAGGTTCCGGAAATTCTCGCCGGCGCAAGCGATGGCACGCGGTTCATTGTCCGTCGCCACCACGCGGTGGACGCCACGGCGCGCGAGGACGGCAGCGAGCACCCCGGTGCCGGTTCCGACGTCGAACGCCAGCGTGTCAGAGGGCAGCGGCGCGGCGGCCACGAGATCCACATACTCACTCCGGGTGGGGAAGAAGGTGCCATACTGCGGGTGGATGCGGCCCTGCAGGGCATCGACGTAGACGCCATTCCGTCGCCACTCGTGGGCGCCAATTGCCCCGACAAGCTCATGCAGGGACACAACGGAAGATTCGCCGATATCGCCGTACGCTTCAGCGGCGGCCTCCCGGATATCCGGTGCGCGGCGCAGCGGCACCACCGGGCCCGGATCAAGAGGAATCAGCAGCAGGCCGAGAATGCGTGCGCGGTGCGAGCGGGACTGGCGATGCCGGTAGAACTTTTCGGCCGGAGTTCCTGCGATCTTCTTTCCGGCGCCTACCCGCCGGTCCATGGCGTTGAGGATCTGCCGCGCGTTGTGGAAGTCACCGTGCCACAGCATCGCGATCCCCTGTGACGCCATCCGGTTCGCCTCATCGGCCGTGAGGGAGTCGGTGACCACTTCGACGCGCGTCGGCGCCGGCCTGCCGTTCGCCGAACGCCAGCGCGCGGTCATGCTGACACCCGCCTCGACCCACGTCACGACGGCGGGATCATCCACCGCAGCTGTGCGCGAGGGCTGGAGGGCCGACGTCGGGATTCCCACGGGAGCTGGTGTGTCAGTAGTGATTTAGATCCATTCCAAGAGTCCGGGGGGCCGATCGGCGACTGACGATTGCGGCGGTGATTCCACGACGTGGAAGGCGACGGCCCAAGATTCCGGACCGTCATCCGGCCGCGAACCGAGCTTGCTTGATGGCCGCTGGAGCCACTCAACCTGCATTGTCAGGATACAGGTGTGCCATGGGTGCCACCCGCCGCCCGCAAGCGGGCGCGTGAGGCGACCGTCGGCGCCCAACCCCGGGCGACGCCGTCGTACTCCCCCACGCCAAGGCATGGATGCATTGTTTTCCACCCGGCCAGGCCATACCGTGAAGGGACGGTGAGCCGAAGTGCAGGTGCGGGCATGCGAGCTATTTCCTGGTCAGCGCGCTGTCTCCTGTTGTGCTTGCTGACTGTGGGGATCCTCGGCGGCGCCACCACACCGGCACCGGCCCCTGCCGGCCCGCCGGCCACAGGACCCGCGAGCCCCGAGCAGACCTACGACGCGCTGGACACATTCCTCCGGGAGCAACTGGACACCCTCGGGATTCCGGGCGCCGCCATCGCCGTCGTCCGGGACGGCGTTCAGGTGCACTCCGCCGCATTCGGCCGCGCCGACGACTCCGGGCGCCCGATGACCGCCCAGACGCCGGTGCTGCTGGCCTCCACCAGCAAGTCCCTCACAGCCATCGCCGTGATGCAGCAGGTGGAGGCCGGCCGGCTGCGGCTGGATGAGCCGGTGCAGACCTACCTGCCTTGGTTCACCCTGGACGACAGCCGCTCGCAAGCCATCACGGTCCGCCACCTGCTCCACCAGGCCAGCGGTATGGCGTCGAAGGACACGGCCTTCGAAGCCTCCGACGCGCAGGGCCCGGAGGCTCTCGAAGAAGGGGTCCGCGCCCTGTCAGGCTCTCCCCTGGCCGGCGAACCGGGCGAGGCTTTCCACTACGCCAGCGCCAACTTCAACATCCTGGGCCTCCTGGTGCAGACAGTCTCCGGCCAGCCTTTCGGGGAGTACCTGGATCAGCACGTCTTCGGGCCTCTGGAGATGACCCACAGCCATCCCACGCAGGCTGCCGCGCGCGCGGACAGTGCGGCCGCCGGCTACTCGCTGTGGTTCGGCTCGTTCTGGCGCCAGACCGACGTGCCCTCACCCACCACCGGCATGCCGTCGTCCACCCTGTACGCCTCGGCCGAGGACCTCGGCCACCAGCTGATCGCACTGCTCGACGGCGGACGGTTCGGCGATGCCCGGATCCTCCAGCCCGAGAGCGTGACGGCGATGTTCGAGCCGGGTGTGCAGGTGGACGGCTCCAAGGGGTATGCCATGGGCTGGTTCACCCGTCCCCTGGTGGAGTCCGCCGATCCCGCGGCACCCCCTGTCCCGGAGGCGGACCTGCCGCTCCTCCTGGAACACCAGGGCGAGTGGGGCAACAGCCACACCTACCTGGCCATGATTCCGGAGTCCGGCCTTGGCGTCGCCCTGGTCATCAACGGCAATGACACCGCTGCCCCGTCACGGCTCAAGGCCATCGACACCAACGTCCTGCGGATCCTCCACGGGCACTCCCCCGTGCCGGCGGTTGTCTTCGAGGACTGGCTGCAGCGCTACAGCTGGGCGGTCTCACTGGCACTGCTGCTGGCGGAGCTGGTGAGCCTGGGGCTGGCGCTGCGGTTCCTGCTCCGGCGGCGTGTCCCTACGCGGAACCGCGGGGTTGCCTTGGCGTGGGGAGTTGCGGCTCTCGTGCTCGACGGCTTCGCACTGTGGCTGTGCCTCAGCTACGCCCCCGCCCGGTTCGACACCCACCTGTTTGTGATCATCCGCCAGTTTCCCGACGTCGGCATTTTTCTGGTGCCGGTCCTTGCGCTGGCCATCCTTTGGCCGATTCCACGGACGGTGTGGCTGCTCGCGCGGCTGCGGGCCGACAAGCCAATCTTGCGGACCCAGATTGAACCAAGTGTTCACTTTAAGTGAGCCCAAATGAAGCCAGGGAGGTGCGTCGAAGTGGAAGATCCCTGGCCAGGTGCCGCTAGCCGAACCTACTGCGCAACCGGCTCCCGCTTTCCTGGGCGGGAGCCGGTTTGAATATTCCAACGTATCGGGACGGTGCTTTCAGATACGGGCCAAGAGTTCGGCTTTTTTCGTTTCAAACTCTTCCGGCGTGAGGACGCCAGCGTCTCGCAGTTGTCCTATTTTTGCAAGGTTTGCGTAAACGTCTTCAGTTTCCTGAACCACTGGGTGTGCTGCGACTTGGCTTTCAGAAGCCCGTGGGGCAGCAGGCGCGATCCGGTCCCTTGCAGCATCGACAAAAGCCTTACCCAGCTGCTTGGCGACGTTCGTGATTTCCGCTTTATTGCCCGACACAAAAACGGTTACAGAACCCAAGGCAAGGCCGGAGTTCCACTGCATGGAGGAGATATTAGAAAAAGGAAAATCTTCAGAGACCTGCTTCAGGACGCCATCTTTGAGGAAAAAAATCCGGCGGTCCGATAGCACCAGGATACCTAGACCTCCAGCGTATTGGCCGGTCAAAATCTGTTCAACTCTCTCACCCTCCCAAAGATGGGATTCGAGCTTTCGGAACTCTCTGTTGCTCCCCCAAGTAATCCCCGCTTTATCCTTTGCCTGCTGGATGTCGTCACGAAGCTGATCCGCTGCCATGGTGCCCCCATATGTTTTGCCGGCCGGGCGGTCTCCCGGGCTGGACTCCAGCTAACTGGAAGGTTGAGTTCTCGTCAATACCAGAATTGCTGATCAAGGTATGCGCAATGTTTGCCGAGGATTTGCATAATTGAGCCGACTAACTTCTCGGATGGCAAAGAATGAGGTCTGTTCGAATACGCAAAGTTCTCAGGGGGAAGTTAAATTTTGAAAACGAAAACAACGCTGGCTGCCAGCACGTTTCTCTGCATGGCCTTGGCCGGTTGCGCGTCGGGATCTCCCCAGGGAGCGCCCTCCGTTACCCACACCGTTACGCAGACTGCTACCGCCACCGTTACAGCAGCCCCAGCCGAAGTTGTCGCTCCAGCGGCTGCTCTAGCGATTCCCGCTACCGCGGTCATTCCTGTCAACGTAGCGGGCATGAACGCAGAGGCACTCGATGACGAGCTGTCGGCGCTGGGGTTCGAAAAAGTCATCTACAACTCTGATACCGGCAAGACCGTTCTTTTGCTCAGCAACTGGACGGTCACAGGTGTTGATAATGCCGGAAGCGAGCAATCGACTTCCAAGGGAGTCGTTGTCCACGTCACCAAATAGTAAGTCGCACTAAAGGATGGAACCTCTGAGCACGATGAAAAGCATCCGCCGTAACGTCGCAGAGAATATCGGCAGCTTCATTACGTCGTGCCAACGGGTCCATGTTGGGGAACTAGCAGCCTAAGGCGCAGTCCACGCTCACATCGAGCGTCCCGTGAACGCCCTGCTGCAGCTTCTCGAAGCTGCAGCAGAGCCTTCTCCGTAAGCGGTCCGTTTTGATCAGCGTGAACAGCACCGCGGAGTCCTCTTCAGCTTCTAGGCTGTGCACCCCCGGCTGGCACGATCAGGAGGTCCTCCGGCTTGCCCTGCCAAGCCTCACTGCCAGATTCAGCCAGGCCGGATCCCCTCAACACAAAGACGGTTGCTTTGCCCTCGCGAAGGACGGCTCCCACATACCGTGTCGTTACGCCGCCGGGGAGGCCGCAGGGTCCGGTGACGGACGCGCCCACGGCTGCCACGCCTTGGCGGCACCTTCTTCGGCGGCTGCCTCTTTACCGGGCGGACCGTTGGCACACTCCGTCGCGGAACTAACCACACGGTCTGGAGCTCAAACTCATGCTGCCCGCCGCCGTCGGGAATTCCCGGGCAAACCCTTCAGCCGGTAACTGCTGGCCAGATCACCACGGGCGCACCCTGCGCCCATGGTGATCTCACCAGTCAATCGCGTCACCAACCAACCGGGTTAGTGCATCTAGAGACCCGTCTGGCTCACTCCGTATTCGGCCTGCTCCGGGGTGAAGCCTTCGTAAATCAGTTGGTCTATTAGCCCAGCGCGCGAGAAGGCCGTGTAGTCGAGGTAGTCCTTGGCGGATTTGACTGCTTGAACGTTCCAGTCGACCTTCACGCGGTCCACAGCCCAAGTCGCATCCTCGGTCGAGTACTCCTCGTACTCCAGTTGCGAAATCAGACCGGTGCGCGAGAAGGCCGTGTAATCGAGGTAATCCGCGGCGGCCCGGAGAGCGTTCCGCTGACTGACCGTCCCAGCTTCAGCCTTAGCAGCGGCCTGCTCCGATGCAGCCTTGTCAGCTGCAGCCTTTTCGGCTGCTGCTCTTTCAGCAGCTGCCTGCTCGGCGGCGGCCTTCTCAGCAGCGGCTTTCTCGTCGGAAGCCTTGTCTGCAGCAGCTTTCTCGGCGAGCACGCGCTGTGAGTCGGGCTCTGTCATCCAGACCAGCCGCTGGTCGCTGCCCATGGTGCAGATCAACGTCTGGCTGTTGTATTTCTGAGTCGCAGCAGCAGTGGTGCACTTCGAATTTGCAGGGTTCGTGGCAGTCGGTGTTGGGGTCGGTGTGGCTGTCGCCTTAGCAGTTTCTGACTGTTGCACGGGACCGACCAGAGTCGCTTTGTCGCTATCCACTCGCGGTGCGGTAGCACCAATCAGCCCAAAGCTCAGAATCAGTGCAACGAATCCCGAAACGGCCAGAACGCCACCCGAGTTCCGGTGCGGTAGCCCAATCCACGACCGACGCTTGAACAGCAGCGTATAGAGCCCGGTGAGCATGGCAACCAGGCCAAGGATGAACAACGCCATCCCCACTCCGCCCGCCACAGCGAAAGGAATAACCACCAGCAGCAGCACTGCCGCGACAATCCAGAAAAGCACAGACGGCTTCCAACGGCGCTTAGGGCTGGCCGCAGGAATTGGACTATTTATCATTTTTCCCCCTTGGAAAATTTTCTAAATTGGTGGAGTGATTTGGACGCGGCTAGCTCTCGCACGCCACGCCGTCGGAATCGCGATCGAGCCCGGCCCGGTAACCCGCCTGGCCGGCATAGATCGGTGCGGCGCCAGCGGCCTTGGCCGCCGAGCAGTTGGCGTAGTAAGCGACGGCTGGCGCTGCAGGAGCAGGCGCCGGCACAACAGGCGCGGGAGCAACCGGAGCAGCTGCCACAGCCGGTGCAGGTGCCGGCGCGGGCGCCGCGGCGACTGGTGCCTTCTCGTTTGTTGGTGCGAGCTGGCCGGAGCAGTCGGCCAGGATCCTGGCCATCGCGTCGTGCTCCGCCTGGGTGACCCAAAGGCTGTACGTTGCCTTCACCGAAATCTGCCGGGCCACGTATTCGCACCGGAAGCCTTTGTTCGGCGGCAACCACGTGGCGGCGTCGCCGTCGCCCTTTTTCATATTGGTGGGACCGTCCGTCGACTGGAGGTTCAGAGAGTCATTCGCGAAGGCTGTCCGCTGCTCCGTGGTCAGCTGCTGCGCGCCCTTCTGCCAGGCGTCGCTGAGGGCAACAACATGGTCGATCTGGACGGCGCTGCTGGTGGCACTCCCCCGCAGGAAACTGATGGTAGTACCTGTGTAGGGGTCCGCCAGAGTGCCGGACTGCACCTTGCAGGGGACGCTGTTGGTGTAGGTGATCCCCGTAAGGTCGCGTTTGAGGGTGTCATTCCGCGTGTCGCAGCCGTTACGGTCTACGTCTGCCCAGGCCTGCCCGAACAGGGCACGGTCATAGCCCGTCTTCGGCGCCCGGCCCTTGATGGGAAGAGTTGCCAGCAGGTCGATCGCCTTCGTGGCAAAGGCGGGCTGCGTCTTCGGAGCCGTGACGTCGTTCGCAACGAGGCTTGAAGTCTCAGGATCGAGCGGGGCGCCCGTCGCCTGCGCAGTTGGAACGGACGACGGCGTCGGCGTGGCTTTTGCAGATGCGCTCGCTGTGGCGGTTCCCGTCGAGGCATTCCAGTCCGAGGAGGCTGCCTGAAGATCCTCCGCGTTGGTCCGTGGCAACGCGACTGCACCGGCGACGAAGAGAGCGAAGGAGAGGGCGAGTGCGATGGCCCCTGCCTTCCGCTTCGCCGGGAGCCACGCCCAGGAACGGCGTCCAGTCGCCATGACATACAGGCCAGTGATGGCCGCCGAGATGGCCAGGACAACCAGGGCGCCCCCGAACCCGCCGCTGAAGGCACCAATAATCATGAAGAGGGCTGTGATGCCGCCGACGACGAACGTCGAAGCGCGTGGCCTTCGGGGCGGATTAGGTCCGGGCGCAGGAGCAGATGGTGCTGACCCGAAAAGGGTCTGATAGTTCGACATTCTTTTCCCCAATACGGCCGGGTGCTTAGCCTGACCCATTCCTTGAAACTTCACGTAAATGCCGAGCCTATTTCTTGGGGAGCTGGGGAAACCGAAACTTCGACGAACCTCGCACAACGTTGATTGAGTCTTGAGCTGATCTTGATCGGAGCACTGCCGTACGAGATCATTTCTGACGCATTAGCTGAAAATCTACGCCGTGCGAATAGGGTGCTGTTGGGCACCGTTATTCCGGCCGCCAACTCTCGGAAACTTCGATTTGCGCATAAGGCTGGGGGTTCCTGGACTGACCCAACCCCGGGCGAGCGCGCGAGCGCACAGACCAGGGAGCAAAACTCATGAAAACTGCAACCATTCCCCGCTCCCGTCAAAACCCCCGGATCCGGTGGCTTGTACCCGCCGCCCTGATCTTCCTCAGCCTCGTCCCGATCATCGCCGGGGCCGTGCGCCTGACCGACCTGACGGGAGGTCAGGTAACGCCGGACAACGCGCGGTTCTTCGACTCGCCGGTACCCGTGCTGATCCACATTCCCACTGTCACGGTTTACCTGGTGCTTGGGGCGTTTCAGTTCGTTCCCTCGCTCCGCCGGGGCAAGCGCGGCAAGGCCAGCTGGCACCGCATTGCCGGACGCATTCTTGCCCCCACCGGCCTGCTTGCCGCCCTGTCCGGTTTGTGGATGGCAGTCTTCTATGACCTCCCGCCCCTGGACGGGCCGCTCCTGCTCGTCCTACGGCTGGTCTTCGGGTCTGCCATGGTGGCGTTCATTGTCCTGGGATTCATCGCGGTGCGGCGCCGGAACTACGTCCGGCACAGTGAGTGGATGTCCCGGGCGTACGCCATCGGCATTGCCCAGGGAACCATTGTTGTGGTGACCATTCCGTGGATTCTCCTGGTGGGACCGGTGGACGAACTGACCCGGGCGTTGCTGATTGGGGCATCCTGGGTCCTCAGCCTGGCGGTGGCCGAATACTTCATCTACCGGCGCGCCCAAGCACCCACGCGAGCGGCGCTCCCAAGCCGTGCGCCGTCGTCGTAATTCCCGACGGCGGCCGCTGGCCAGGTGCCTAAGGTTCAGTAAGTGCGCTTACGGGTTGGGATCTAAACTTAACCATGGACACGATCCCGGCGGTTTTCCTCGTCATCGGGGCAGCGTTTGCCTGGCTGGGCGTGACGCTAGTGGTTATCCTCCGGACTCGGCACCGTAGGAGTCGATCGAGGCCGGTGCATCCGGCGCATCCCACTGACCAGGCTCACCTTCGTAACGGCATCCGCTGGCGTCGCCTCCGCCGGATCGCGGACCAGAACACTGGAACTCCGTCGAGACGGCGCGGTCTGAGAGTCAGGAAGGTCCGCCATTAAGGTCCCGTGGTTTAGCTCAACCACCGAAACCGTCAGGACACGCGGCGGAACTCCCCTGGCCGGAGCTGGACATGGATGGGCAGCACCAGCTGGATGTGGGTGTCGCCGATGGGCTTGTCGAGCAGCTCGTTGATGGAGGTCTGCCCTTCCAACTCGCTGTGCTGGTTTTTGCCCATGTATCGAGCTTATGTGCGCCACGGCGGGAGTGAATCCTAAGACACGCGTGAGCTATGGCCTCTTGTCTGCGGCAGTGCCAGTATGTGGAGAATCAAGTTCGCTGCAGGCGCCCCATAACCGGGCAGTAAGGACGCGCGGTCATGACCTACGTCAACAGTTTGGGCGATGTGGGAGCAGCCGACATCGCCATGGCCGGCGGCAAGGCCGTGGGACTGGGCGGCCTCATCCAGGCCGGGCTGCCGGTCCCTCCGGGGTTTGTGCTGAACACCGCAGCCTATTCGCACTTTGTAGAAACCAACCAACTTGAGGCACGCATCCAAGAACTGGCCACTCTGTCGCCGCAGGCCACGCCACAGGACTACGCGGACGGCTCGGAGCGGATCCAAACTCTGTTCGCGGTCGGCACCATGCCGGCCGCCATCGCAGCAGAACTCGGCGCCGCCTACGGGCGCCTCAGTGACGCGCGTCTCGACGACGGCGGGGAAACAGCCGTTGCGGTGCGTTCCTCCGCCACGGCCGAGGACCTCGCCGCAGCCAGCTTCGCCGGGCAACAGGAAACCTACCTGAACGTCAGCGGGGCCGAGGCACTGTCCGCGGCGGTGATCGATTGCTGGGCTTCCCTGTGGACGGCGCGGGCCATGGCCTACCGGGCCCGCGGAGGCATCGGACCGGACTCGGTGCGCCTCGCGGTGGTGGTCCAGCGGATGGTCGAGGCCGAGGCCGCCGGGGTCATGTTCACCGCCAATCCGGCCAACGGGCGCCGCGACCAGATCGCCATCAGTGCCGCGTGGGGCCTGGGCGAGTCCGTGGTCAGCGGGACGGTCACTCCGGATGACGTCGTTGTCGACGCCGGGACGGGCGCCGTGCTGTCGCGCCAGACCGCAGACAAGGCGGTTATGACCGTCTACGCCGAGCACGGCACGCGGGAGCAGCCGGTGGCGGCAGCCCGCCGTCGTGCGCCCGTACTGGACGACCGTGCCGCAGCCGAGCTCGCCTGCTACGGAACGCGGAGTGCGGATCATTTCGGGGCACCGCAGGACATCGAGTGGGCGCGGGCCGGGGGCGAGTTTTTCATCCTGCAATCCAGGCCCATCACCGCGCTCCCCGAACCGGCGGCCGACACCCCGGATACCTGGCCCGTGCCCTATCCGAAGGGTCTCTACTTCCGCGCGAGCATCGTGGAACAGCTGCCCGACCCGCTCTCGCCGCTGTTTGCCGACCTTATTGACGGCTCGGTGTCCAGGTCGCTGCGAGCCTTGATGAACGAGGCCGTGGGCACGAACGTCATCCGCGAGGACGACGTGGGACTGCCCACCATCAACGGCTACGCGTATTACTACTACCGCACCTCGGGAATGTGGCGGGTGATGGGCAAGGCGCTGACGGCGGTACGCGCACTGGCCCGCGGCAAGGCGCACATGGGCGTGGCCGGCTGGCGCGAATTTTCGCATCCCCGCTACGAACACGCGATCAAAGACTGGCAGGCGAAGCCCGCCGCGGAGCTCTCCGGTGCGGAACTGCTGGACGGTGTTCAGGCGCTGCTGGACGCCGGTACCGTGTACTACACAGCCGTGCAGTCAGTCATTCCGCTCGCCGCCACCAGCGAAATCTCCTTCAGTGCGTATTACGACAAGTTCGTCCGGCGCGAGGGGGATCCCCCCGCCCTGACGTTCATTCTCGGCTACGACAGCGAACCCATCCGGGCGGAGAAGTCGCTGTACGATCTCGCGGCCTGGGCCCGCAGTGTCCCCGGGCTCGCTTCTGCGATCCTGAATGAACCGACGACGGCGTTGGCCGAGTCCCAGCGCAGGGGGTTCCCACCTGCCGGGTTCAGTGAGTCGTTGTGGCAGTTGTGGCGTCCCCGCTTCCAGGACCACCTCGGCCGGTTCGGCCATGCAGTGTACAACCTGGACTTCGCCAGCCCGGTGCCGGCCGACGATCCGTCAGCGTTGCTGGACGCGGTGAAGTTCTACCTGCGGGGGCATGGCGCTGACCCCCATGAGCGGCAGCGGCTGTCGTCCGACCGCAGGGAGATCGCCACCAGCCGGATCTTCACCCGGCTCGGGCCGCGCCGCCGGGCCGCGTTCCTCCGTTTGCTCCGGTGGGCACAGAACACCGCGCCGATCCGCGAGGATGCGCTGGCCGACGTCGGCCTCGCGTGGCCGCTGCTGCGGCGGATGCTGCTGGAACTAGGACGGCGGCTGGTGGACTCCGCTGTCATCGTCGAGCCCGCCGACGTGTTCTGGCTGCGGCACCAGGAGCTGCGCAGCGCCGTCGAGTTCGGCCTGGCCGCGCCGGGAGCACCAGCGGCCGTGGCCATTACCGGAGCCGACCGGCCCGTCCGCGCCGCCGCGGTTGAGGAACGCAGGATGCTGTGGCGGGGCCAGGTGAAGGCCGCTGCCCCGCAACTGCTCCCGGAGAGCCGGTGGATGGAAAAGGCCTTCGGGTCCATGATGCCCGCGGGCTCGCAGCACCAACTCGGCGACATCATCAAGGGCACCGGCGCGAGCGCGGGGCGGGTCACCGCTCCGGCCCGCGTTCTCAGGGGGCCTCAGGATTTCGCCCTGATGGAGCCGGGAGAGGTGCTCGTCGCCCGCATCACCACTCCGGCCTGGACCTCGCTGTTCGCGATGGCCTCCGCCGTGGTGACCGACGTCGGCGGCCCGTTGAGCCACAGCTCCATCGTGGCCCGGGAGTACGGCATCCCGGCCGTGCTCGGCACCGGAGTGGCCACCCAGCGGCTCACCAGCGGCCAGCAGATCCGCGTGGATGGCGACGCCGGCACCGTCGCCATCGAGCAGCCGAGCCCTACTCAAGGGCCATGACCCGGTGGCATGATGGGGCGCATGAGCCGAGTCACGTGCGATCTGACCATCTCCCTCGACGGCTTCGTCGCCGGCCCGAACCAAAGCCCTGCGGAGCCGCTGGGCGAGAACGGCGAACTCCTGCACCGGTGGATGTTTGAGGAACCCGAGGCCAACGCGGCCGCGATCGAAGGCATCCTCGAAGCCGGCGCCTACATCATGGGACGGAACATGTTCGCAGGTCCCGGGGCGTGGGATGAGGACTGGCGGGGATGGTGGGGTGAGGAGCCGCCCTATCACGCACCGGTTTTCGTTCTCACCCATCAGCCACGCAGGCCCCTGCAGATGCAGGGCGGCACCACGTTCAACTTCGTGACCGACGGGATCGAATCGGCGCTGGCCCGGGCGCGGGAGGCCGCCGGCAGCAAGGACGTGGCCATTGCCGGCGGAGCGCAGACCGTCCAGCAATTCCTCTCGGCGGGGCTGATCGACGAGCTGCGGCTCCACACCGCGCCCATCATCCTGGGGTCGGGCGAACGGCTGCTCGACGGCGTCGCGAACCTCACGCTGGAGCCCACGGAAGTCAGCGGTACCGGCCTCGTCACGCATGTGCGCTACCGGGTGATCCACTAAAACGGGCTGACGCTCAATCGTCGGACGTTACGGTGCCGGCGGAGCGGGCGGGCGGTCCGATCGTTCGATGCAGCCTCGGACGGCACATCCATAGATGACCAGCGAAATGGGGAATCATAGGGGTAGTGAAAGCCCACTCGCAAAGGATCCGCAGTGAACGTCTCCGTCCCGCAAAAAAACATTTCCGATCTCGTCATCGAACTCGCTTCGTTGCCTGACGAGACCGAATGGGTGGAGTTCAAGGAGAACAACGAAGACCCACAGCTGATCGGCGAGTACATTTCGGCGCTCTCAAATGCCGCGGCGATGGCAGGTCAGGTCTATGGCTACCTGGTTTGGGGTATAAGGGACAGCGACCACGCCATAGTGGGCACTTCCTTCAAACCCGGACAGGCGAAAATCGGCAACGAGGAGATCGAAAACTGGTTGCTCAGAATGGTGTCTCCAAAAATAAATTTTGAGTTCTTCAATGTCAGCGTGCAGGAGCAAGATGTTGTAGTACTTCGAATTGAGCGCGCATACGGTCACCCTGTTCGGTTCCAAGACACTGAATTCATTAGGATCGGGACCTACAAGAAAAAGCTCAAAGAGTTCCCCCAAAAGGAGCGCGAACTCTGGCGGCTTTTTGATCGGACCCCGTTCGAGCGACTCATCGCTCTCGAAAATGTCCGGGGTGAGGATGTCCTGCGAATGTTGGACTACCCCGCCTACTTCGATCTGATGGATCAGCCGCTGCCGGGCACTCCGAATGAAATCCTGAATGCCCTCTCCTCTGAGAAATTCATCGAACTGTCAGGCTCTGGAGGATGGAACATCTCCAATCTCGGTGCGCTGCTTTTCGCTAAAAATCTGTCGGATTTTCAGAACTTGGCGAGAAAAGCGGCCCGGGTTATTCAGTACCGAGGCGCGGGCCGAATCGACACGCTCAAAGAGCAGGTGGGCACCCGAGGTTATGCAAACGGCTTCGATGGGCTCGTCGGGTACATAGAAGCACTTCTCCCCGCGAATGAGATCGTTGGAAGGGCGATTCGCAAGGACGTCCCAATGTTCCCTCCCTCGCAATTCGGGAAATTTTGGCCAATGCTCTGATCCACCAAGACTTCACTGTAGGCGGATCTGGACCCATGTTTGAGATATTCGACGATCGAATTGAGTTCACCAGCCCGGGCGTTCCCCTGATGGACCCGGCAAGGTTTGTGGATACGCCTCCCCAATCCCGGAACGAGGCACTTGCCTCCGTCATGCGCAGGACGGGAATCTGCGAAGAGCGCGGAAGCGGATGGGACAAGATTGTATTCCAAACTGAGTACCACCAGTTGCCTGCACCGCTGGTTGAAGTGACTGAGAACCACACCCGTGTAGTTTTGTTCGCCCATCGTCCTCTAACGAAGATGGACAAGGAGGACCGAGTCCGGGCGGTCTATCTCCACGCATGCCTCCGCCATGTGACTCGCCAGCACACGACAAACACCTCCGTCAGGGAGCGATTCGGTATCGCCCCACAGAACAGTGCCCAAGCGTCGCGTCTTATCAGAGAAGCCGTGGCGACTGGAGTCATTGCACCGTTCGATGCAGAAGCTGCGCCGAAACTACGGCGTTATGTGCCCGCTTGGGCTGCGGTCGGGCTCCAAGGGTCAGAGGAATAACTTGGCGCTGAAGGAGTCACGCAGCGTGGAAAGTTTTACTTGATGGGAACTTGACTGGCACTGTTTCTTAGACGGCATTCGGGCGGCTCTTACGGCTAAATATCCCGTAATCACGCGGGTTTCAACACGTGACTGGTACTTGACGCATAGTCCGTAGCGAAGTCGTTCGCGCCAATTTGAGGCGGTCCGGGCGAGTTAAACATGCCCCGGCGCCCACACCGGTCAAGAATCAGATCAAGAAGCAGATCAAGGCGCGGATGCTCTGGCCCAGGCCAACGGGACAGAAACCACTCTGCTGCTCGACGCGGGCACACTCAACTCCGTCTTTCCCTACAGCCCGCGGCGAACGCTGAATCTCTGGACTCCGAAATCCGCCACCTCACGCTCCGCACCGGCGTCACGGTGCCGTGCCTCATCCACGGCGACAGAGCCGCGAAACCGGTGCTGCTGCACGCGTGGGGCGAATCCGGCGACAGCTTTCGAGCCCATCATCCTGGGGCGGGCGAACGGCTGCTCGACGGCGTCGCGAACCTTCGGCTCAAGCCGACTGAAGTGAGCGGCACCGCCCTCGTCACCCACGTGCGCTACCCCGTGGTCCACTAAACGGGCTGAGTGAGTAGGAACCGGCTCAGTACACAATTGCGTGAATACATCCTTGGATGTACTTTATTCGTATGGAAACGCTCGCTCATGCACCGGTACTGGCACGGTTCGGTTACGCAGTCTCGGACCCAACGCGGGCCCGGATTCTGCTGGCCCTTGCGGACGCGCCGGCCTACCCGTCCGATCTTGCCGACACTTTGGAAGTTTCGCGGCAGAGCATGTCCAACCACCTGACGTGCCTGCGCGGCTGCGGCCTGGTGGTCGCTGTTCCTGACGGGCGGCGAAGCCGGTACGAGCTGGCGGATGCCCGGTTGGGCCACGCGGTCAGGGATCTGATCGGCGTGGTCCTCGCCGTGGATCCGGCCTGCTGCGCGCCGGACGGAACGTGCCTGGCATGACGGCGCTACTGGACCCGCTGGCGCCGGAGCGCCGTGCGGTCCTGACTCGGCGGATCCGGCTGTTCGCCGCGGCGACGATCACGTACAACCTTATTGAAGCGGTCGTCGCTCTGTGGGCTGGCGGTATCGCGGACTCCTCGGCGTTGATCGGGTTCGGGCTGGATTCAGTCATCGAGGTGGCCTCCGCCCTGGCGCTGTCCTGGCAGTTCTCCGCCAAGGACCCGGAACGCCGGGAGCATCTGACCCTGCGGATCATCGCGGTGTCCTTCTTCGCCCTCGCCGCGTTCGTCACCGTCGACGCCGTCCGGGCCCTCACGGGCGGCGGGGAAGCACAGCACTCAACGCCGGGGATCGTTATCGCTGCCCTGAGCCTGGCCATCATGCCCGTCTTGTCCTGGCTGCAGCGCCGCGCGGGGCGCGAGCTGGGCTCACGGACCGCGGTGGCCGACTCAAAGCAGACGCTTCTGTGTACGTATCTCTCAGCGGTCCTGCTGGTGGGGCTGGTCCTGAACAGCACTCTGGGCTGGTGGTGGGCCGACGCCGGGGCCGCACTGGTCATCGCCGCCATCGCCGTCCGGGAAGGCACCAATGCCTGGCGCGGAGACGTGTGTTGCGTGGTCAATCATGCCGGCCAGGGCGTAGCTGCGGAACCGCAAAGCGTCACCACCGCCGTCGACACGTGCTGCCCGGAATGTTCAAGTGAAACTGCCCGGCGCGAAGGCCCTCCACCAGCGGTCCCGCCCTTGCTGGAGGTGCGGGAGATCCCCTGACTCTCCACAAGCCACGAGTATGCAGGAGTCACAGCGTGCGGGAACCTTTCGACTGTTGCAGTCGCATGAGTGCGGCAGCGGCTTCGCTGCCTGCTTCTGCGGTGTAGGTGAGGATGCGGTGGCCGGAATCGTCGGGCATGGTCAGGACCTCGAACCCGAGCTCCAGGGCCCCAAGCTGGGGATGGTTCAGTATCTTGTTCCCTGACATGCAGTTCTCGACGGGGTGTTCTGCCCACATGGTGGCGAACTCGGGGCTTTTGAGGGTCAGTTCCCCTACGAGTGCGGCGAGTTCGGAGTCGTCGGCGAACCGTCCGGAGAGCAGGCGCAGGGACGCGACGGCGCGGCCAGCCTCGGAGCGCCAGTGGGGGTAGACGCTTCGCGTGGCCTCATCCAGGAACAGCATCCGGGTCATGTTCGGACGCTGGGACGGTGTGTCCGGGGCGTCGAAGTCCAGGTGCGAAGCGACCAGCCAGTGCCCGGCCCGGTTCCAGGCCAGGACTTCGGTGCGTTTGCCCAGCACCACAGACGGAACACTGCACATGGAATCGACCAGGCGTTTCGTCCCTGGCCGCACGTGGTCGGGCCGGTTCCTAGTGGACTTGGGATTACGACGTTTAATGCCGGAGATGTCTGAGAGGTGTTTTCTTTCGACCTCGGTCAGGGCCAGGGCCTTGGCGAGGGAGTTGATGACCGCGTCGGAGGCGTTGACGTGTTGGCCCTGTTCCAGCCTGGCGTAGTAGGTCACGCTCATCCCGGCCAGCATGGCAACTTCCTCACGCCGCAGCCCAGGAACGCGGCGGGTGCCGTAATCCATCAGCCCGACGTCGGCCGGGCTCAGGGCGGCCCGTCGTTTGCGGAGGAAATCGCCCATCACTGCTGGTTGGTTCATACGTGTGAGTATTCACGAACATTCCCAAACGTGGGTAGCACTGCCAGTGCTACCCACAACACGGCGTGGCTGTTCCTGACCTGTGTCGGCAGGGTGGAGAGGAATACCCGCCCATGCACCCAGTGATTGGACAGTTCCGCGATGACAGCAAACGACACGACCCCCCTCCCCCAGCTCGCACCGCCGCCCGCACCGCCGATTCAAGAAGCTTCTGCCCGGATGACAGGGAGGCAGAGGCTGATCATGGTGCTGCTGCTGACGGCCAGTTTCACCCTCGCCGTGGACTTCTCCATCCTGAACGTCGCGCTGCCCCGGATCGGCGCCGACGTCGGGTTCTCCCTGGAACATCTGCAATGGATCGCGACGTCCTTCGCGCTCTGCGCGGCCGGGTTCACTCTGTTCTTCGGCCGTGTCGCTGACCTGTTCGGCCGCAAACGGCTCTTCATCGCCGGAATGGCGCTGCTTGGGATCGGCTCGCTCGTCGGCGGTCTCGCCACCGACCCCGGTGTGCTGCTCGCCGCCCGCGTCGCCCAGGGCCTTGCCACGGCGGCCGTCACCCCGGCCGCACTGTCGCTGCTCACCACGTCCTTCCCAGAAGGGCCGCTGCGGGACAGAGCCCTGGGCTTGAACGGGTCCCTGATGGCGGCCGGGTTCACCGTCGGCGCGGTCCTCGGCGGGCTGCTGACCGATCTGCTGTCATGGCGGTGGGCATTCTTCATCAACATCCCCATCGCCATCTTCGTCCTCATCCTCGCCCCGAAACTCCTGACGGAATCCGCCCGTGGTACCCGCACAAAGCTCGATGTTCCGGGTGCCGTCACTGTCACCCTCGCCCTGCTGCTGCTCGTCTTCGGCCTGACCACCGCCGGCGAAAAAGGCTGGGCCGAACCGCAGGCCTGGGGACCGCTGGCAGCAGGCGTGGTCCTGTTCGTCGTGTTCTTCTTCATTGAAAAGAACACCGCGCACGCTCTCGTGCCCGTGACCATCCTGCGGCGGAACAACATCGCTTGGGGCAACATCGCCGGGATCCTGGCGTTCGCCACCGAAACCTCCCTGGTGTTCGTCCTGACCCTCTACCTCCAGCAGGTCCTCGGCTACACACCGCTCGGGGCAGGACTGGCCTTCGCAGTCCTCGGCATTGGCACTGTTGCCGGCGGGATCATCGCCCCGAAACTCATCGGCAAAGTTGGCAACAAGAACACCATCATCGCCGGCCTCACCGTCCAGGCCGCCGCCACCGGATCCCTGATCTTCATCAACACCAGCCAGACTTCACTGATTATCGTGCTGATCGCCACGTTGATCGGCGGCGTCGCGAACCTCGCCGCGATCGTAGGGTTCATGGTCACCGCCACCACCGGGCTCCCCGACTCAGAGCAGGGCCTCGCCACCGGACTGACGACCATGAGCCAGCAAATCGGCATCACCATGGGAATCCCCGTGATGAGCACCATCATCGCCGCATCCCTGCTCCAGTACGCCTACGGCGGCGCCCCGGAACAGGTACTGCACGCGGTACTGCCGGCAATTGGAATCAACGCCGCCCTCTGCCTGGTAGCAGCACTGCTGACAGCCCTGTTCCTTCGCCGGCCCGCACGTGTCGCGATAGCCTAATCGATGACGGCGGCGATAGCTTCGATCTCCACCAACTGGTCTTCATAGCCAAGCACCGTGACTCCCATCAGCGTGCTCGGCACATCGTGGTCACCGAAGGCTGCCCGAACCACGTCCCACGCCAACACCAGGTCGGCCCGCTCAGTCGACGCCACGAGGACGCGTGTGGAGATCACATCCTCAATGCTGGCCCCGGCCGCTTCCAAGGCAAAGTGCATGTTCTCGATCGCCTTTGCAGCCTGTGCAGCGTAGTCTCCGACGCCTGCGGTCGTTCCATCTTTATTCAACGGACACGCCCCCGCCAGAAAGATCAAGCGTGCCGCGCTGGGTGCCGTTGCTGCGTTCGCATATGCCACGCCCGCACATTCACGCTCGCCATCTCGGCAGCGTCCTCGACACGCGTAACGAACCCTCACCGGGGTATCCATAGCGAAACTCTACCGAGAGCCGCCCGCGGCGTAGCCTGAATCCATGGACTCCGAAGTCCTCCACCTCACGCTCCGCACGGGCATCTCGGTGCCGTGCCTCATCCAGGGCGACGCCGGCGCGAAACCGGTGCTGCTGCTACACGCGTGGGGCGAATCCCGCGGCAGCTTTGACCGCCTGATACCCCTGCTGACCGGCTTCAGGATCTACGCGCCGGACCTCCGCGGGCAAGGCGAGGCGGACAAACCGGCGGGCGGCTATTCCCTGGCGGAACAGGCTGAGGACGCCGCCGCAATCCTGGAGGCCCTCAACGTGCCGAGCGCCGCCGTCGTCGGCTCCTCCAGCGGCGGCTACGTCGCCCAGCAGCTCGCCGTTGCCCACCCGGAACGGGTCGCGGCGCTGGTGCTGTTGGGCTGTCCCTTGAGCCTCCACGGGCGGGCACCCTTCGCCGACGAAGTGGACCGCCTGACGGACCCCATCGACGAGAACTGGGTCCGGGATTCCCTGACCTGGTTTACCCTGCTGCACGACGTTCCGCAGTGGTTCCTCGAGGACCGCGTGCGCGACGGTCTCAGGATGCCGGCCCACGCCTGGAAAGCCATTCTGAATGGCCTGTGCGAGGCCACGCCGCCCACCGAATCGGGAACCATCCAGGTGCCCACGCTGATCCTGTGGGGCGGCCAGGACGGCTTGCTGCCGCGCGGCGACCAGGAGATCCTGGCAGCCCGGATCCCCGGCTCCGTGCTGAAGGTCTATCCCGATGTGGCGCACCTGGTGCTGTGGGAGTGCCCGGAACGGGTGGCAGAAGATACGACGGCGTTCCTCGCCTCCCTCTTTGACGCCCGCAAGCCATCGGACGTACTGTGACGGCCCGCTCTGCAAGCTCGCCAGCCAGGCGGTTGAAGGAGGTTTACGACAACCTCCCGCTGCCGCTGCCTATCGTGGCCGCGCTGGCCCTGGATCTCCTCCTTGACCGGGTCCGTCCAATGCCGCTTCCCGGTTCCCGCTCCCTCCAACGGATAGCGGGGGCGGCACTGCCGCTCGCCGGCGTCGGCCTGAATCTTTGGGCGCTGGCTGAACGGCGACGCCGCTCGGCGGGCCCCTTCGCGCTGGAGCGGCCGGTGGAGCTGGTCATCACCGGCCGTATGCAATCACCCGCCATCCGATGTATGTCGGCTGGCGGCTCATCCAACTGGGCGCGGGAACCTTGGCCGGTTCATCCTGGGTCCTCGCGACGCTGCCGGCCGAATTGCTTGTGGAACACCGCTTTGTCCTCGGCGAAGAGGCCATGCTGGCCGAGCTCTTTGGACGGTCCCACCGTGATTACGCGAAAAAAGTTCCGCGCTACCTCGGGTTCCCGATGAGGCACTGTCTGAATGGGGAGTTCAGCCCATCGTGCAGAGTTTGTCCCTCGGGGAGGATTCGCAGAGACCGCGCGGCACCGTGCGGTTCGCCGGAACGATCTGGCATCCGACGAAATTTCGGGAAATCATGAATCTGTTTTCACGAAAGACTGCAAAGCGCCGGGGCATTGCTTGCGCGGCGGGCTCGCTATTTAGCGGCAAGAGAACTCTTCAACGGGCATCGCGGGCGGCACTTCCTTAGTTCCGGCGGTGCCGGTGATGACTTTCGTAGCTTTGGAACACTTCTGAGGAAGTTTGGCCGGTGTGTCCGAATTTTCCGCGCAGGACCTCGGCCAGGTCATCCAAGGCCGCGTGCATCATCCGTCCGGCGAATTGCAGGTCGATGTTCGTGCCTGCCTGCGCTTCTGAGGCCAGTTGGTGCGCATAGGCGACGGTGGCCGGCAGTGATCCTCTCTGCTGTGCTTCGTGGAAGTAGTACGTTTCGTTGAACGCCAGCAGGTCCATGCTGACCGTGGCTACACTTCTGGCGAATGATTCGAGCAAGGCAGCGGCATGTCCGTGTTCCAACGTCGACATGCCTTGCGGCCCGGCAGCCTGCCTGAACAGGTTCAGCTCGTGGGCAAGGGCGCGGCGCCGGCTGAGGGCGGGGTACGTCTGCAGAATCCAGGAGACCGTGGCCGTAAGCAACCCGAAGCCTGTGACGGCCTGCGCAGCGACGACGAACCGAAGTAATGGCGCCGCCGGAACTATCTCACCGAAGCCGACCGTGGAGAGGCTGACCATCGAGATATACATGGCCTCGGCAAGGTCCCCTCCATGGGGGACGCCCTCTGCGTAGACGAACCCGTCCGGCAAATGCGGCAAATACACCAGTGCCCATCCCATGATGGACAAGGACGCCCAGGCGCCGATCACCGCCGCCATGGCTGCGGGTGCCGCGACAGTGGAGGCCCGGCCGACGAATCGTCGGGACAGGAGCCACAGTGCACGCATGATCAGCCTGCACACGGGTCCCGTGCCGTGAGGATAGAGGAGCGTGTGAAAGACATCTGCGGCCATCAGCAGAATCAGTCCCGCACCGATGACCGTCACCACAACGTCCGCAAAGTCCATGCTTCACCTTAGGCGTTGGGGTAGCTGCGCCGGAGCACCCAAGGCCCGGCAGGGATTGGTGCGACGGCGGGCACCCGTCAACTATTGAAAAGCGTGCGCCAGGAAGGCACGCGGCCGGTGCCGCCTCTGCGGTCGGCATCACGGGTCGGCATCACGCGGTGAGGTCACGGCGCCGGAGCAGGTAGGCAGCGATCCCTGCCCCGGCGAGGGCGATGACGGTCATGGTCAGGGCAGGCGCGGGGTTGAAGTCTTCGACTGGCATCGCCGCGGAGTGACGGAAGGGGCTCGCGTCCTGCAGCCAGGCAGGCAGGCGCAGAAGTTCACCGAACTGGCCCAGGACCAGGCCGGCGGCCAGCATGCCCCAACCCAGTGGAATACTCACTCTGGGTGCCGCTGCCAGGAAGACCGCGGTTGCCGCGACGAAGACGACGGCGGCCGGGACGTGCGCCAAAGCGGCGCCGACCAGCAGGCCTGGCGGGCCGTTTTCCGCCCCGGCCAGGGCAAGACCGATGGTGGCTGCGGTCCCGGCGACGACGGCCACGACTACTGTCGAGGAGGCGGCGAGGACCAGGTTCGCGCCAAGCCACCGGGCCTTGGTTCTGGGTACGGCAAGGAGAAGTTCGGCCCGGCCCTCGGCCTCTTCTGCACGGAGCCGCAGCACCGCCTGGATGCCGGCGGCCGCGGCGAGGACACCGGCGATGCCCAGCAAGGCTGCGGTGAAGACATCGATCATCCCAGCCCGGGCGCCCGGGACGAGCCGGTTGATCAGCTGCCGCAGGGAGTCATTGCCGCCAATCACGTCACTGACCGCGGGCCCGAGGCCCCCAGCGATGCCTCCCAGGAGGGCTGCGGCGACGGACCAGCCGAACAGTGTGGGCAGCTGCTGGCGCCAGGCAAGGCCAAGGAACGAAGCACCCCCGGCCCCGGCGCGTTCCCGGCCCGCGCGTTCGGGCAGGAGGCTGGCACCCAGATCCCTGCGGCTCCTGAGTACCATGACCGCACCGGCCAGGACGGCTGCGGCCGCGGCCAGCACCAGCAGCGGTGCGGGATCGGCGGCCGTGAAAGGCCGGGAACGCTGCCCCCATCCGATGGGCGAAAGAAGCGAAACCCACCCGCTGGTGACATGGGCCGGATCGGCGCCCGGTGTGCCGAACGCGTCGCCGATGCCGCGAAGGAAATACGCTGCACCGACCAGACCGGCTGCTGCTCCGTTGGCGGCCCGCCCTGAGGGCATGACCTGCGCCATGACCGCGGCGGCGGCCACGAAGAACGCCCCGACGACGCCGACGGCGGCCCCTGCGGTGAGGGCCCCGGGTCCTGGCAACCCGGCGGCGGCGAACCCGGCCGCCGCGCACAGAGCCAGCACAAGGTTCGCCGCCCCGCCAAGGATCAGGGTTGCCGTCAAAGACGCGGCGCGCCGGACCGGTACGGACCCGATCAGCTCTGCCCGTCCGAGCTCTTCATCGGCGCGGGTATGCCGGATGACCAGAAACGTGCTCATTAATCCTGCGAGCACGGCGGTGAAGGCATAGCCCTGGAAGAACACCAACGCTCCGATACTGGTGCCGTCGGGCAGTCCGCGGATGAACCGGAACGCCGGACTCACCGCGGACATTCCGATGATCGCAGCCCGCTCGGACTCGTCTGCGAATTCCGTGGCGACCGCCCCTGCGATGGCAGACCCCAGAAAAGCGATGCCCAGAATCCATGCTGGCAGCACGATCCGGTCCCTGCGCGCCTGAATCAACAGCAGAGTCATGACTCCAGACATCAGCGCACCTGCCCATTGGAATCGCTGTAGTGGCTCAGGAACAGGGACTCCAACGACGGCGGCGAGACGATCAGTCCGCTGATCCCGGACGCGGCGACCGCTTGCAAAACCGGGGCAAGGTCCGCTGGGTCCACATCAAACTCGACCACGTCCCCGTCGGTCAGAACCCCCTGTACGCCGGGCAGGGCTGCCAGCAGTGCAGCGTCAGCGCCCTCGAGCCTGAAATGGGTGAGTTTCAGATGCCGCAACTCAGCCAGTGTCCCCGATTCCACGGCCCGGCCGGAGCGGATAATCGTCACCCGGCCACAGAGCTGCTCGACTTCGCTGAGGATATGGCTGGAGAGCAGAACTGTGGCGCCGTCCGCGCTGACGCGCCGGACCTGCCGGCGGAACACCGAATCCATCACCGGGTCCAGGCCGGCGCTGGGCTCATCGAGCAGATAGAGGCGGGCCGGGCGGGCGAACGCCGCGATCAGTGCCACCTTCTGCCGGTTTCCCTTGGAATACGTACGGGCCTTGCGCCGCGGGTCGAATTCGAACTCGTCGATAAGTTCCCGGCGCAGCCGCTCATCGGATCCGCCGCGCAGTCCGGTGAGCAGGTCAATGACTTCCCCGCCGGAGAGGTTCGGCCAAAGGCTCACGTCCCCGGGAATGTAGGCAACGTCCCGGTGGACCCCGACCGGGTCCCGCCAGGGATCCAGCCCGAACACACGCGCGGTTCCCGATGTCGGCCGGATCAGCCCGAGCAGCACCCGGAGGGTTGTAGATTTGCCCGCGCCGTTGGGACCAAGAAACCCGTGGACCTCGCCCGGACCAACGCGCAGATCAAGGTTGTCCAGTGCCCGGGTCCTGCCGAAAGTCTTCACGAGCAGGGTGGCGTCAATGACCGGTTCCGTTGCTGATGTCATGGTGAGTTCCGTTTCCTCGGTCCAGCGATAACGACCGAGGCGGCTGCCATGGCGTTCCGCGGGCACAGCCTCCCGCGGGCCGACCAGGCTTCCCGGCTCTCCGATCCATAGCGTACGTCCGGCCAACCCGCCAGGGAAGAGCTACCGGCGCAGGCCCGTCACGGCTGTGCGTTGAGCCGTTGGATGAACTCGTCCGCTGGGGCCTGGTTCCGGGCCATTTTGGCCCGCTGGTGGACGGCCTTCTCCAAGAAATCCGAGAAAGTCCGAGCGAGAGTCAAGGCCAGCGCACGTCGGTGCCTGTCAGGTTGACTACACGGCACGCTGGGTGTCAGGGACGGATGCTGTCGGATGCTTCCACATGCTGTACGCCACGGGCAGCATGGCCACGAGAGCGGCGACACCGTGGACGTAGAACTGGACGGCGGACAGCGGGACAACACGCGACAGGGCCATGACGAGCAGCGCCACGACGACGACCCAGGTAAGCCAAGGGCTCAGCAGTCCGCTACGCGAGACGCTGATGGCAAAGCCGACCATCCCGACAGCAAATGTGACCGCCGCGGCGATCAGCAGCGGGATGAACCATCGGAGCAGGGCATTTTGAGTCGCCCCGACGTCTCCGCCCGTTTCACTCGCGGCGAGCGGTGCGAATTCCATTGCTGGCAGCATCGCGTACAGCGTGCTGCCGATGACGACGAAGGGCAGCGCGGCGGCGCTCCAGCGGTCTTCGCCTAGACCATGCAGGTGACTTCTGATCGCGAGGAATGCCACGGCCAGGCCTGCTGAAGCGACTCCCGACGCCAAGTGCACAACCCCCCAGCGCGTTGGGTCGGCGGTGACCTCCGCAACCAACGCATCAATGTTCGGCGGTAGGCCGGGCAGGTACGGGTGGTAACTGAGAGCGGCGAGCAGGATCGCTGGCGCGATCGCCACGACGCCTGCGCGAAGCGAATGCTGGGCCTGGATAGACATGAGGAGCCTCCTGCAGCAGGTGCCACGCCGGGCTCCCTCCCACCGGAGTCGCGGTTCTGGAAACTCAGTATATGCCCGTGAGTCATGGGGCGATGTGGGCGCCCTTAGCCGGTTCCTTGGCGGTGCACCACATCGCCGGTTCCTGATTTCGACGGCCATCCGGTGATGGCTGGCCTCACCCGGAGTGGCCAATATAGTAAGTTGCCTTATGATTTTGATACATACATTGCCGCAGCGCCGGAAGGAACGGGTATGGTGGCGGAATCGCCGAGCTCCATCAGAATTGACGTGGTTGGCGGACGTTACCGGCTGGGCGAGGTGATCGGCCGCGGCGGCATGTCGTCCGTCTACCGTGCAAGGGATAAGAATCTGGGTCGGGACGTGGCCTTGAAGCTCTTCGCACCCCAGGCCCCCGCTGCAGACGCGTTGAAACGCCAGGAAGCTGAAATCACGCTGCTGGCGACGCTGAACCATCCCAGCCTCGTGACATTGTTCGATGTCGGCGTCGACGTACGTATCCCGGATGAGCCCCGGCCGTTCCTGACGATGGAACTGGTCGAGGGACAGGATCTGCGCAGCCGGATCAGGCACAGTAAAGTCCCCCTGGACGAGCTCGCCGTCATAGGAGCCGGCATCGCTGACGCACTGGCCTATGTCCACGGCCTCGGCATCCTCCACCGCGATATCAAGCCGGGCAATATCCTCTTGGTGCAGACCCGACCCGGGGAGCCACTGCGGGCCAAGCTCGCAGACTTCGGCATAGCACGAATCGCCGACGCAACACGCCTGACCGTTACGGGGGCAATGGTGGGCACCGCGGCGTACCTCAGCCCCGAACAGGCCATGGGCTCCCCGCTCACCCCTGCCACAGACATCTATTCGCTGGGGCTGGTCCTGCTCGAATGCATCAAGCAGACAATGGAGTACCCCGGCAGCGCTGTGGAATCTGCCGTGGCCAGGCTGCACCGCGCGCCCAAAATTCCCGCGGATCTCCCTGCCGAGTGGGCCGACCTGATCCGCTCGATGACGGCAATCGAGCCGCTGGAACGCCCGACAGCTGCGGACATCGAGACGGCGCTGCGGCAGGCCCTTGTCTCGCCAACATCCACTCCCGGCGAACTTGCACCGGAAACCACGCGTGTGCTGCCGGCCATGCCGTTCAGGACGCCGTCCGTCACAGCAGAGTCACCCTCCCTTAATCTGCCGGCCAGGCCGACCAACGAAGGCCCCAACGGTGAGGATTCCGCCAACGCCGCCCAGTCACGGCCGGCGCCTGGTGCCGATCAGCCCAGCAGCCCTCCTGGTGCGCGCCGACAGAGGCCAGTCCGTGCGAGGCGCAAAGTGCGGCTCTGGGCAGTGGCCGTCCCGGTCGTTCTCACACTGGCGGCCGGGACCGCGGCACTGACAGCGGGCCAGGCGCCAGAGTCCACCTCCGACGTCGTGCCTTACCCTGCGGTGAGCGGCACGCTGGGTGACCACCTTCAGGAACTTCAGAAGAGTGTGGAACCATGACCCGCTTCCATTTCACGGGCCAACGCAGCGGAGCACGGGGAGCTGGCCTTGCCGCCGCCCTGGCGCTGGCCGCCGCGCTCGCTGGCTGCGGCCTGGCCGATACCGCCATGCAGCGCGAAACTGCCCACCAACTCCAGGAACTCGTGCTCGGCGTGAGCCAGGCAGCGGCCGCAAACGATCACACGGCCGCGCTCAAGACCTTGGACAGCCTGGAAGCGGACGTGGCGACTGCTGCCGGCAGCGGCCAGGTTTCCGAGGAACGCCGCCGGAGCATCATGACCAGCATCACCGCCGTCAGGGCCGACCTCAATGCCGCCGTAGACGCCGCCGCAGCGGCAGCGAAAGCAGCTGAAGCAGTGGCCGCCGCGGCAGAAGCGGAGAAGACCAAGGCCGACGCGGAAGCCGCCGCGCAGGCCGCCCAGGAAAACACTGCGCCCGTCGTGCCGGTACCTGTACCGGCACCAGCCCCTGCACCGGAACAGGCAAAAGGCGCCGAGGGAAAAGGCAAAAACAAGAACGGCTGAGGATTTGCCGTCCACCCAGGCGGACCCTTCGACTACGCTCGTGAGATGCCTGTTCTTATCGCTCCGGACGTCCGCTATCACGCCTCCTGGCTGGAGGGATCCACGGAATTTGACGGCGCCAACCGGGACGGCGCGGGCCCGGCGGACTGGTCCTTGGAAGAACTCAAGGATGCCCAGACGTTCCGCCGCTTTGTCGATGCCCTCGTCAACGATGCCCTGCCGGAGAGCCCGCGCAAGCCGGAGCATGTGCCCTGCACGTACTTGTGGATTGTGGAGGGTGGCACGTTCCTTGGCTCTCTGGCCATCAGGCACGAGCTGAACGATTTCCTCCTCAACGAGGGCGGGCATATCGGCTACAGCGTGCGGCCTTCTGCCAGGCGTCGCGGCCACGCCGCTGCCGCTTTGGCCGACGCCCTGCCGATGGCCCGGGACCTGGGAATCCCCCGGGTTCTTCTCACCTGCGATGAGAACAACGCCGGTTCTCGGGCTACCATCGAAAAGAACGGCGGCGTCTGCGAGGATACGCGCAACGGCAAACGACGCTACTGGATCAATACCGTCTGACCGGTTGAACGCAGCCGGCATATCTGCGCGATTACGAACGCGAGCCACGCCCCGAGGAGATCCGCACCATGCGGATCTCGCGCACGCCCTCCTCCACATTCACGGTCCCGTCCGCCACGAACCCGTGCTTGCGATAGAAGGCCTGCGCCCGAGGATTCGGATCGGCCACCCAGAGCGCTGCCGACTCGTCAGGTCCGACGACGGTGTCCAGGAGGGCGGCCCCGGTACCCGTTCCGTGCTCAGCCGCCACGACGTACAACACGTAGAGATGAGTACCCCACTGCGACCCGGAGCTCTGCGAGGGCCCCGCCATCGCGATCCCGATCACGTCGCCGTCACGCTCGGCCACTGCCACGCGGTTCGCACGGTAGCGCTCATCGCTGAGCATCGCAGTCCAGAACCGTTCCCGGGCGGCAGGCAACCCCGGGTCGTCGAGGACGCGGTCCGCCATCACGCCGCGGTACGTCTCGCGCCACGACCGCACATTCACGCGCGCCATCTCGGCAGCGTCCTCGACGCGCGCGTAACGAACCCTCGCCGGGGTACCCATACGCGAAACTCTACCGAGAGCGGCACCCGGCGTAGCCTGATCCTATGGACTCCGAAGTCCGGTATCTCAGGCTCCGCACGGGCATCACGGTGCCGTGCGGCATCCACGGCGACGCCGATGCGAAACCGGTGCTGCTGCTGCACGCGTGGGGCGAATCAAGCGGCAGCTTTGACCGTCTGATACCCTTGCTGACCGGCTTCAGGGTCTACACCCCGGACCTGCGCGGGCAGGGCGAGGCGGACAAACCGGAGGGTGGCTACTCCCTGGCGGAGCAGGCTGAGGATGCCGCTGCGGTCCTGGAGGCCCTCGACGTGCCGAGTGCCGCCGTCGTCGGCTCCTCCAGCGGCGGTTACGTCGGGCAGCAGCTGGCAATTGCCCATCCGGACAAGGTTGCCGCGCTGGTGCTGGTGGGCTGTCCCCTGAGCCTCCACGGACGGGCGCCCTTCGCCGACGAGGTGGACCGCCTGACGGACCCCCTCGACGAGGGCTGGGTCCGGGATTCCCTGTCCTGGTTTACCCTGCTGCATGACGTTCCGCAGTGGTTCCTTGAGGACCGCGTGCGCGACGGCCTCAGGATGCCGGCCCACGCCTGGAAGGGCATCCTGGCCGGCCTGACCGAAGCAACCCCACCCACGGATGCGGGAACCATCCACGCCCCCACGCTGATCCTGTGGGGCGGCCAGGACAACCTGCTGCCGCGCAGCGACCAGGATATCCTGGCAGCCCGGATCCCCGGCTCCGTGCTGAAGGTCTATCCCGACGTGGCGCACCTGGTGCTGTGGGAGTGTCCGGAACGGGTGGCGGAAGATACGACGGAGTTCCTCGCCTCCCTCGCCTAGCCAAGCAACAGCTCAGCGGCGCCGCCGGGATTCGGGCAGGAGGAGCCACACCAGATAGGCGCCGCCCATCACCACGGTCACCACGCCCACCGGGGCGGAGCTCCCCAGCCGTGGACCGCCGTCGTAATTCCCGACGGCGGCCGCCGGCCAGGTGAGGGGCTCAGCTGAGGTATCCGTTCGGGTTGAGGACGTACTTGGTGGCCGCTCCGGCGTCGAACTCGGCATAGCCCCTGGGCGCATCCTCCAGGGTGATCGCCTTCGCGTTCACGTTCTTGGCGATGCTCACCTTGTCATGCAGGATGGCCATCATCAGTTGCCGGTTGTACTTCATCACCGGGCATTGTCCGGTGGTGAAGCTGAGCGACTTGGCCCAGCCGGTGCCCAGGCTCAGGCTCAGCGCACCCTTCTTGGCAGCTTCGTCTACGCCTCCCGGATCGCCGGTGACGTACAGCCCGGGAATGCCCAGCGCACCGCCGGCCGCGGTGACTTCCATCAGCGAGTTCAGCACCGTGGCAGGTGCCTCCTTGGCGTCATGGCCGTGGCCGCGCGCTTCGAAGCCCACCGCGTCCACGCCGCAGTCCACTTCCGGGACGCCCAGGATCTGCTCGATCTGCTCCGCGGGGCCACCCTCCGCGAGGTCAATCGTTTCGCACCCAAAGCTGCGCGCCTGCGCCAGCCGGTCGGCGTTCAAGTCCCCCACGATCACGACGGCGGCACCCAGCAAGTGCGCGCTGGTGGCCGCTGCGAGGCCAACAGGCCCGGCGCCGGCCACATACACTGTGGAGCCGACGCCCACCCCGGCCGTCACGGCGCCGTGGAAGCCGGTGGGGAAAATGTCCGACAGCATGGTCAGGTCCATGATCTTTTCCAGGGCCTGGTCCTTGTCCGGAAACTTCAGCAGGTTCCAGTCTGCGTACGGGACCAGCACATAGTTGGCCTGGCCGCCCACCCAGCCGCCCATATCCACATAACCGTAGGCGCTGCCGGGGCGGTCCGGATTAACGTTCAGGCAGATGCCGGTCTTGCGTTCCTTGCAGTTCCGGCAGCGGCCGCAGGCGATGTTGAAGGGCACCGAACAGATGTCCCCCACTTTGATGAACTCGACGCCGGGACCAACCTCCACCACCTCGCCGGTGATCTCGTGCCCCAGCACCAGGTTGGGCGGCGCCGTGGTGCGCCCGCGGACCATGTGCTGGTCCGAACCGCAGATGTTGGTGGCCACGGTTTTCAGGATGACCCCGTGGGGTACTGTGCGCCCCACGTTCGCCGGATTCACGCCCGGGCCGTCTTGGAGTTCGAAGCTTGGATAGTCGATGTCGATCAGTTCGACCTTGCCCGGTTCTTTGTAGGCAACGGCTTTGTTCCCAGTCATCAGTGCTCTCCTCTGGTCAGAACGGCGAAGCCCGGTGGGGCCGCCATGAATCATGAGTGTTGTGATGGACCCTCGCGTGCAGGGGGCCTGCCCGTGGCTTGAGCAGCTGGATGTTTTCCTGGCGTTGGGGGTCCGGCCAGTCTAGGCATGCCGGCCCGAAGGGTCCATAGCCCGAACCCCCTATTTGCTCCCCTGCCGGGGGCCGTCTGGCCTGGCGGAATTCAGGCCGCCAGCCGGACCGGTGCGGGCATGCAGTGGTTCCGAATTGACCTCGACTAAGCCCCCGCAGACCGCTAAAGTTCCCGCATCTGTCCCGTACACTTCTTGGAGGCCACAGTGTTTAGAAGAATCAGCAGGATGACAGGTGCCGTGGCGGGGCTGGTGCTCTCGCTCGGCCTGATCGCGCCGTCGGTGCCGGCAGTCGCCGCGACGAACTACGACATCGATTCCGCCTCCAGCCAGCAGGTGGTGGTCAACAAGCACCGGGCACTGAACCCGGCCTCATATGTGCCGGCGACACTGGTCAGGGTCCAAGGCGAACGGCTGCGGGCTGAGGCCGCGGACGCCTACAAGCAGCTTGCCAAAGCCGCCAAGGCGGACGGAGTGAACATCATGCCGATCAGCGGCTACCGTTCGTTCAGCCAGCAGGCCAGCCTCTATGACAGCTATGTGCGCCAGTACGGACAGACGACGGCCGATACCCTTGCCGCCAGGCCCGGACACAGCGAACACCAGACCGGCCTGGCAATGGACATCGGCAACGCCAGCGGAACCTGCGCCCTGCAAGCCTGCTTCGCAAGTACGCCGGCGGGCCAGTGGGCGGCCGAACACGGCCCGGAGCACGGATTCATCATCCGCTATCCGGCCGGGGCCGAGGACATCACCGGATACACCTACGAGCCATGGCACCTGCGCTATGTGGGAAAGGCGCTCGCCCTGGACATGCAAACCAGGCAAATGGCCACACTGGAGCAATACTTCGAGCTCGAAGCGGCTCCGGATTACCTTCCCTGAGGTCCAGCCTTCACAGCACCTTTGAGAGGAACGCCTTGGTCCGGTCCTGCTGGGGATTGCCCAGCAGCTCGCGCGGCGGGCCCGACTCGACCACCACGCCGCCGTCCATAAAGGCGATGGAGTCCGCCACTTCGCGGGCAAAGCCCATCTCGTGGGTCACCACGATCATGGTCATGCCGCTCGTGGCCAGTTCCTTCATAACGTCCAGCACCTCACCCACCAGCTCCGGGTCCAGGGCACTGGTCGGTTCGTCGAAGAGCATCAGCTTCGGATCCATGGCCAGCGCCCGGGCGATGGCCACTCGCTGCTGCTGCCCGCCGGACAGGTGCGCCGGGTAGTGATCCGCCTTGTCCCCGAGCCCGACGCGCTCCATCAGCTCCCTGGCGCGCAGGGTGGCTTTGGCCTTCGGAATGCGTTTGACCCGCATCGGCGCCTGGATAATGTTTTCCAGCGCGGTCATGTGCGGAAAGAGATTAAAGCGCTGGAACACCATGCCGATGTCGCGGCGCTGGAGCGCTGCTTCCTTGGGCTTGAGCTCATGGAGCTTGTCGCCCTTTTGCCGGTAACCCACCAGCTGCCCCTCCACGAAGAGGCGGCCGGCGTCGATCTTTTCAAGGTGGTTGATACAGCGGAGGAACGTGGACTTGCCGGAGCCGCTGGGCCCCACGATGCACAGCACCTCGCCGGCCTGGACTTCCAGGCTGATGCTGCGCAGCACGTTGTTGGAACCGAAGCTCTTGGAGATCCGGTCCGCGGTCACCATCGGAGTAGCGCTCATCCCTTGCCTCCCAAATCATTGCCCATTGGCGCAGCAGTCACTGCCGCCGCCCCAGGATCACTTTCCGACGCCGGTCCCGCCTGCCGTCGTCCCGTTCCGCGGGAGAAGCGCTTCTCGATGAAGTGCTGCCCCACCATCAGGACAGACGTGAACAGGAGGTACCAGATCGATGCCACGATGAGCAGCGGAACCGGGGTGAACGTCACGGCGGAGATGCCGCGGGACACGCCGTAGAGGTCGATGCTGAGGGGAATGGCCGCCACGAGGGAGGTGGTTTTGAGCATGGAGATCACCTCATTGCCGGTGGGCGGAATGATGATCTTCATGGCCTGCGGAACCACCACGTAACGCATGGTCTGGCCCCACGACATGGCGAGCGCCGTCGACGCCTCCTCCTGGCCCTCATCCACGGACAGCAGTCCGGCGCGGACAATCTCGGACATGTAGGCGGCCTCATTCAGCGCCAGTCCGATCACCGCCGTGATGTAGAGGTTGGTGAACACGTCGTTGGGAATGGTGATCCACGGCGTCATGAACGGTATCCCGATGGTGAACACCGGGTAGATGAGCGCCACGATGCCCCAGAACACCAGCTGGACGTAGACCGGGGTCCCGCGGAAGATCCACAGATACAGCCAGGCGATGCTCTTGACCACCGGATTCGGCGAGAGCCGCATGATGGCCAGGAGCAGCCCCAGGACGATGGCGCCGATCATGGCGTAGATGGTGAGCGTCAGGGTCACCCAGGCCGCCTGGCTGATCCGGCGGTCAAAGAGGTACTTGCCCACCTCCGCCCAGCCGTAGTCGGGCCGCTGCGAGGCATCCACGACGAACAGCGCCAGCAGGAACACGAGGACGACGGCGATCGAGATCCGCCAGGGGTGGCGCAGGGGAACCGCCACAATGGCGTCCCCCTGCGCGTCAGTTCCGCCGGTTGCGGGGTTGGGCCGCGCCACGGCGGCGTGTTTGGGAAGAGTCACGGCTGGTTACTTGGCCGACGACGCCACGTTGAGCGCCGCCGTCTTCACGCCGCCGCTTTCCACGCCCCACTTGGACAGGATCCTGTTGTAGGTTCCGTCGTCGATCAGTGCCTGCAGTGCCTTCTGCAGCACCGGAGTGAATGCGCTCCCCTTGTCCACCGGAATCCCGTAGGGCGCCACTTCAAAGGCATCCCCGGCGGTCTGCAGCTTCTCCTTCGTCTGCGAGATTGCGTACAGGGTCACCGGCGAATCGGCGCTCATCGCGTCCACCTGGCCCACCACCAGCGCGTTGGTCGCCTGGTCCTGCGCGTCGTACTTGAAGATTTCAATGGCGGGTTTGCCCGCATCCGTGCACGCCTTGGACTTGGCCGGCACCTCGTGGGTGTCCTCATACGTGGTGGCCTGGACGGCAACCTTGAGTCCGCAGGCGTTGTCCGGGTCCACGGTCTTGCCCTTCGGCGCCGCCCACTGGATGCCCGCCGAGTAATAGTTCACGAAATCCACCTGCTTTTCGCGTTCCAGCGTGTCGGTGAACGACGACATGCCCATGTCGTCCTTGCCCGCCTTGACGGACGGGAGAATGTTGTCGAACGTGCCGATATCAAAGTTGACCTTCAGCCCGAGCGAGGCACCCAACGCATTGGTGAGGTCCACCGACCAGCCTGCAGGGGCGCCGTTGCCATCCTTGAATTCGTTGGGCGGGTAATTGTTGGCCATGCCCACATTCAGGACGCCCGCGGATTTCATTTTCTCCGGCAGCAAAGCCGCAAGTTCCTCATTCTTCTGGACTGCGGTGTCCGCGGAAGAAGACGCTTTATCCGCCGCCGCCGGGGCGCTGTTGTCCACACAACCCGACAGCATAAGTGCTGTTGCAGCGGTCAGGGCAGGGATTAGATAGCGGTTGCGCATTGGATCCTTAGGTGTTTTGAAGATGAAGGTCCGGCACCGCGAAGATTGTGCGATTCCTCGGGATTGCGAAATCAGTGAGGAATTCAGTGGGGCGGCATGGCACCCGTCAATCGGACCGCATTCCGTAAGTCACGGATAGCTTCCGGGCCTCTGGCCTTCAACTCGGAGATAGTGGATGCGCCTACCAGCGTCATGCTAGGCGCAATTCGTTGGAGAAAAGGCCAAAGACACGGCTCGCCCCCGGAATGCGCCGGCCCCAGCTACCGCCCGGCGGCCCCGCCCAGCACCACGTTCACCGGTTCTCGCCCGGCCTGCAGCAACCCGATCTGCTTCCGGATCAGCCGCGCCACCCGCGGCAGCATGGCCGAGCTCGCTCCGCCCACGTGCGGGGTGATCAGGACTCCGGGCACGGTCCACAGCGGATGATCGCGCGGCAGCGGTTCCGGGTCCGTCACGTCCAGGGCGGCCCGGAGCCTGCCGGACGACGTCTCGTGCAGCAGGGCCTCGGTATCCGCCACCGGCCCGCGGGCCACGTTCACCAGCAGTGCGCCGTCCGGCATAGCCGCCAGGAACCGGGCGTCAACCAGGTGCCGGGTCTGCTCGCTCAGCGGAACGCTGACCACCACAATGTCGTGCAGCGGCAGCTGCTCATACAGGGAATCAATCCCGTGGATCCGGCCGCGCTCATCGTCGCGGCCGCGGCTGGCCAGCCGGGTCACCTCGGTCTCGAACGGCAGCAGCCGGGCCTCAATCGCCTTCCCCACTCCCCCATAACCCACCAGGAGTACCCGCCTGTCGGCCAGGCTGGGGCGCTCGCGGTGGTCCCAGGTCCCCGTCGCCGCATGCCGCACAAAGTCCGGGATCCCCCGCTGGCTGGCGATGATCATGCCCAACGCAAGTTCCGCCGTCGACGTCTCATGCACTC